>NZ_JAEAGP010000001.1:1212500-1818750 GCF_015999305.1 Erythrobacter sp. YJ-T3-07
GTAATCCGTCCAACGTCCAATCGCCGATAGACCACCGCACCAGCCGCAACGTGGGGTGGCCGACCGCGGCTGTCATGCGGCGTACCTGCCGGTTCCTTCCTTCACGGATGGTAAGCCTGATCCAGCTATCCGGCACCGATTTGCGAACTCTGATGGGCGGATCGCGCGGCCATAGCTGTGGGTCTGCGATGCGCTCCGCACTGGCTGGCCGGGTCAGGCCATCTTTGAGCCGTACGCCTTTTCTCAATTCATCTAGAACGGCTTCGTCAGGCTCCCCCTCAACCTGCACCAGATAGGTTTTCGGCAGCTTGAAACGCGGGTCCGCAATCCGGGCCTGCAGTTGACCGTCATCGCAAAGCAACAGCAGCCCCTCACTGTCTCGATCCAGTCTGCCAGCGGGATACACATCTGCAATATCGATGAAGTCGGACAGGGTTTGCCGCCGCGTTTGGCTTCTCCGGTCCGTGAACTGGGACAACACGCCATACGGCTTATTGAACAATATCACGCGCGGCATTTCATCAATCTCGACACTCTTGGGGGCAAGTCAAGCTACGCTGCGGGCGGCAATGCCGATCTCGCTGGCGCACGCAGGGTTGTGCTGGAGACCAGTGGCGAGCTCTCGGTTAGTCCACATATCCGATAACGTGTTCCAAGCCTTGGACAATATCTAGGAATGCTGGCGCTCGAAAATCCGCGCGCGTTCGCCATTTTCGAGGCCGCCACCCAGTTCATAGGCCGCCCGAACGCCCAAATGTTGTCGCATACACATTGGGGCATATAAATACCTCGTTTCCAACGACGTGCCAGCTCAGGGTGAATCCCACCCTCTCCGCCACTGGGCTTCCCGACGCCATCGCCGACCCCTGTGCCCACTTACTGGTCGGCCGCGTCCCAGATGCGATTGACGATGTCGCGCGTGTTGTTGCGTGACCTGAACATCCTGATCTCGAATCCGGCCTGCCACGGACCGGGTATCTGACGCAAATCCGGGTCGTTGCCGTGTGCGCTGACGGTCGTTTCGGGCAGCCACGCGAGGCCGAGACCGAACGAGGCCGCCGTCCGGACGCTTTCCGCCAGCGTTGCGCGGTATCGGGTCTGCAGGCGCGGGCGAAACGGCGCCTCTTCGATCAGTTCCTTGACCAGGTACGACATCATCGCCGTGCCCGAATAGCCGACATACGGGATCGGAGGGCCGTCCGCGCTGTCCAGCTGCAGATCTGCGATGCTGGCATGGGCATAGGGGATCAGCCGGTCGCGACCGATGACCTTCTGTTCGAACACGTCGGTATCGATGTCTTCCGAGCCTGAAGGCAGCGAATAGCTGATGAAAAAATCGGTCCGCTGCTCGCTCAGGGACGAGAGATACTCCTCCACCGTGCGGGTCTCCGCAACCACCGACACCGGAAAGGCCCCGATCTTCTGGTGCAGCTCCGACACGAGCGAGGGCACGAAATAGAGCGCCAGCGTGTGGAGCGAGGCAATCGTGATCTCGTCGCGCGACTCGCGCGAGAGCGCCTCTGCGGCAAGCCGGGCTTCGTAGGACTGGGCGATGATGTCGCGCGCGGCGGCGACGAATTCGGCCCCGGCCGCGGTGAGGCGAATGGGGTGCTGCGAACGGTCCAGAAGCTCGGCTCCGGCCCACAATTCGAGCGATTTGATACGGCGGCTGAGCGCGGACTGGGTGATGTGCCGACGCTCCGCCGCGCGGGCAAAGTGTCCCTCTTGGGCAACACAAACGATGTCTTCCAGCCACCTGAGATTCATAAGATCGCGGATTATCAGCGTCTTGCGTTTTTGTCATCGGCAATGGCCAATTTCGAATTTGCGCAGTGCAACATGCCCCGGCCTTAATGCGCGTAACGGAAATGCAAACTTGGGCACCTGAGGTGTCCGAAAGTTTCGTCCGCATCCATAAAATCGATCAAGAATAAGGGGGGTCGAATGAAAAACGTTTTGCTCGTTACGTCGTGCACGGGCGCACTGGCGATCGCACTGGCGCCGGGCGCTGCGCTGGCTCAGGATACCGCTGCGGCGGAAAACCCTGCAGCGCTGCCCGTCGACGCGGATCAACCCGCGCAGGCTGACGAAAACCTCATCACGGTGACCGGGTCGCGCATCCGGCGTTCGAACGCCACGGCGGCCATTCCTCTCCAGATCTTCAATCGCGAGACGATCGAGGAAAGCGGTTCGGTCGACCTGGCGGAGATCGTCGCCGAAATTCCCGGCGTCGATTCCGACCTCTCTCCCGAAACGACGAATACCAGCGTCCAGAACTCGGGCATCAGCACGATCAACCTGCGCCGTCTGGGCAGCAACCGGACGCTGACGCTGATCGACGGCCGTCGTGCCATCTCCAACGCGGGCAACGGCGAGCGGGTGAGCCTGAACACGATCCCCGCCGGTTTCGTGGACTCGATCGAGGTGACCACGGGCGGTGCGTCGGCGATCTACGGCTCCGATGCGATTGCCGGTGTCGTGAACATCCTGCTGAAGGACGATTTCGACGGGTTCAACGCCAACCTGCGCTACGCCAAGCCGGAACGCTCGGGCGAACAGGAATTCCTCGCCGACCTGACCTGGGGCAAGAACTTCGCCGAAGGGCGCGGTAACATCATGGTCGGCTTCAGCTACGAGCATGAAGACCCGATCTACGCCGATGCAAGCCGCCCGGATTCGATCCGCGCCGTGTCGTGGGGCGTGCCCAGCGATATCGGCAACTTCAACGATGAATCGCTGCTCCCCGGATGCGACGATTCGGGGCGCTACTGCTTTACGCCCAGCCTCAGCTCCTACCTGCCCGGCGGTCGCTTCGAATCCGACGATGCGTGGAACATCGGGGGCGTGTGGTACAACGACCAGTCCCTGTTGCCGGACGATGGCCGCACCTCGGGGGAAGGGTTCGAAACCTATCCGGACGGCTACAATTATCGTCCCGGGCAGACGCTTTCGCCCGAATACGAAATGTGGTCGGGCGCGCTCAAGGCGCGGTACGAACTGACCCCCAGCATCACGTTCGATGCAGGCGCGATGTACACGGTGATCAAGACGAGTGCCCGCAGCGCGTCGGAATCGGCCATCTACGGCGATACCTACGCGGTCCTCGATGCCGACGGGAACGCGCAGTACGATGCCAACGGCGTCATCATCGAAGCCGAACTGCCGCAGATCGCGTCGAACCACCCGTTCATTCCCGCCGAGGTCGAGGAAACCCGTTCCGGCTCGGTCAGCTGGTACCGGCGCTTCAACGAACTGGGCTGGGACGAGAAGATCAACGACCGCCAGACCCTGCGGACGAACTTCGGCCTGTCGGGCGATGCCTGGGGCGACTGGCAGTGGAATGTCAGCGGCACCTACGGCACCTACAACCAGCACCAGCGCGACCTGAACGAGATCGACCTTCAGCATCTGGCGAATGCGCTGCAGGTGACGACGATCGATGGCCAAGTGGTCTGCGCCAGCGCCGCGGCACGCGCCGAGGGCTGCGTTCCGATCAATATCTTCGGTGAAGGCTCGATCACCGAACCGATGGCCGACTACATCCGCTACAATGCCGATCTGCGGCAGGAGCGCGAGCAGGTGACCGGTTTGGCCAGCGCCAACGGCACCCTCCTTGATCTTCCGTCCGGGCCGCTGAAGGCTGCTGCGGGCGTGGAATATCGCCGCGAATACCAGCGCACCTGGGGGCAGGGCGGGGACAAGATCCTCCAGACCACCTCCACCGGCGTGCCGGATATCGATGCACGGTTCGATGTGATCGAAGCATTCGCCGAGCTCGACATTCCGGTTCTCGAGACCGTTTCGCTCCAGCTCGCTGGACGGATTGCGGACTATTCCACGGTCGGCACCGTCTACAGCTACAACGTGGGCGGCAGCTTCTTCCCTAGCCCGGACGTTCGCTTCCGCGCGCAGTATTCGCGTTCGCAGCGTGCGCCGACCCTGACCGAGTTCTTCTCCCCGCCGCGCGGCGACTATGACTCGCTTACCGATCCGTGCGGTGGGCTGCTGCCCGACGGCAGCGGTATCACCCCGCCTCCGGGAAGCAACGCGAGCGCCGCGACGATTGCCGCCAATTGCCTCGCCGAACCGGGCATCCAGGCCTATTTCGCAGATCCCGACAATGCCGGGCAGGCGTTCAGCTCCGGCAGCAGCGTCTACGGGCCGAATGCGGGCAATACCAACCTGAAGGAAGAAACGGCTGACACCTTCACGGCGGGCATCATCCTGACCCCGCGGTTCGTGCCGGGCCTGTCGCTGATCGTCGATTATTATCAGATCAACGTGAAGGACGCGATCGGATCGGTCTCGACCCAGCTCGCAGCCGAGCTGTGCTACACTGCGGACAATTATCCGAACAATCGCTTCTGCGACACGATCACCCGCAATCCGGCCAATGGCGCGGTGCGCGAGGTCATCAACCAGTCCGAGAACCTCGACAGCTACAAGACTTCGGGGATCGACACCACGCTCAGCTACGACTGGGAAATTGGCGGTCTGCCCGGTGATTTCGACTTCGGCCTGATCTACACCCACTACCTGGAAGATTCGTACACCTTCCAGGCGATCGACGGGCCGCAGACCGAAGACACGCTGGGCATCATCGGCAATCCGAAGGACGAATTCCGCGCCAAGATCGGCTGGGAGCACGAGGGCCTGCGCCTGACATGGACGACGCTGTTCAAGAGCGGCGGCGTGGACGACAAGGATGTGGTGCCGGGCGATCCTGCCTACTTCAGCATCGGTTCGCAGTCCTATCACAACTTCTACATCGGCTACACGCTGCGCCGCCGTCCGACGGTTCGCCTCTATGCCGGTGTGAACAACGTGTTCGACGATCTGGGGCCGTTCCTGCCCAGCGGTCTCGACAGCGGAAACAGCCGCAACATCGTGTCCTCGCTCAACGATCTCGACGGACGCGAATTCTACCTCGGCGCTCGTCTGGCTTTCTGACGAGCGATCGAGTGGAGAGCCGGGCAGGCTGTTGCCCGGCTCTCCTCCTTTTCGGCCATCCGCCGCAAATCCCCCGAACTGCCACGGAGTCACCCCCCTTGCGGTTGCCAGTCCCCCTGACCCTCGCCAGCCTGCTTCTCGCCGCCGCACCCGCCGGTGCGCAGGAACGGCGCCAGTTCGGTGACAATCTGTTCCTTGAAAACGTGCCCCAGTCGGTCGTGTACGACGGGCGCGAGGTCGCCGGGCACATGCAGACGCAGAACAGCTATTCCGTGCGCGGCTGGACGCACGATGGCAGCGCTCTGCTGTTCGCCTATCGCGGCGATCTCTACCGCCGGTCGAGCGTGAAGGGCGACTACGTCAAGCTGCTCGACCTGCCGCGCCTCAGCCTGTCGAGCGCGCAACCCGCATCGGTGTGCGGGCGCGACGGCTATGTCTTCACCTCGGACAGCGACGGCGACGAATACAGCGCCGTCTACCTGACCGATGGACGATCCTTCGACGCGGACAAGGTGTCACCCGGCAAGTCGCGCAATGTATCGGTCATCCTGTCGGACACGCGCGACCGGATCGCCTATGCGAGCGCCGAAGCCGGCACGGGCGTGTGGCAGCTGATCGTGCAGGCCGCCTGCGCAGATCAGCCGCCGCAGGTGCTCGGGCGGGGCAATGCGCCGTTCTACCCGGACGATTTCAGCCCCGATGGCCGCCACCTGCTGGCCGAGGGCCCGGCGGACGAGGGCTTCAAACTGTCCGAAATCGACCTCGATACCGGGGAGGAGACGATTCTGGTCCGCGCGGAGGAGGACGTCAAGGACTCCGCCTATTCGGCGGACGGCCGGTACATCTTCTTCACCAGCAACGCCTATTCCGAATTCATCGAGCTGATGCGGTACGATCGCGAAACCCGCGAGCTGATCCCCGTGCTCAGCGATGTCGGCTTCGACATCGACAGCATCGCCGTCTCGCCCGATCGCAGCCGCATGGCGGTTTCCTACAACCGCGACGGGCTGTCGACGATCGTGGTGATCGACATGAACCGGCTGGCGCTGGTCGCCGGACCTTCCGAAAAATCGCCCGGAGTGGTCTCCGGCATGCGTTTCTCCCCCGATGGCGAGATGCTGGCGATGCGCGTGTCGCAGCCCGAAGTTCCATGGCGTTCAGGGCTCTACGATTATCGCACGGGCGCGTTCGAGCCGTGGACGGGCGGTTTCAAGCCGAACCAGAAGATGACCTCGCTGGTGCCGGACCTGACCACCTACAAAACGTTCGACATGGACGGGGATGCACCGCGGCGCATTCCGCTGCTGGCCTATCGCCCGTCGAGCGCTTCTCCTGAAAATCCTGCGCCGGTGGTGATCTTCGCCCATGGCGGCCCGGAATCGCAGTCGCGCCCCAGCTTCAGCCGGTTCTACCACTACATCGTCACCCAGATGGGCATCGCCGTTCTGCGCCCGAACATTCGCGGCTCGGATGGCTATGGCAAAACCTTCGAACAGCTCGACGAGACGACCCGCCGGGCCGACGCGATCCGCGATATCGGCGCGCTGCTCGACTGGATCGAGGAGCAGCCCGATCTCGACGCCTCGCGCGTGGTCGTCGCGGGCGGATCGTACGGCGGGTTCGTGTCGCTTGCCTCGCTGGTGGAATATTCGGATCGGCTGAAGGGCGGCATTTCGCGCTTCGGCGTGTCCGATTTCGCCTCCTTCATGAAGAATACAGAGCCCTATCGCGTCGACAACCGGCGGCGCGAATATGGCGACGAGCGCGATCCCGAGGTCGCGGCGTTCTTCCAGAAAATCTCGCCGATGCAGAACGCGGACCGGATCACGGTGCCGGTGCTGTTCATCCAGGGCGGCAACGATCCGCGCGTGCCGCAGCAGCAGTCCGAAGACATGATCGCCGCGATCCGCGCCAACGGCGTGCGCGTGTCATACGTGCTCGCGACGGATGAAGGCCACGGTTTCGACAAGAGCGGAAACAGCCGCGTCTCGGATGGCGCGCAGATCGCCTTCCTGCGCGAAATGCTGCTGGACTGATTGCAGCGCGGGTGCCCGCGGGGCGGGCACCCCCTTCGCGATCTGGACCCAAGCAGTCGCGGTGGTGCTTTGCGGCGGAGCCGAGTGCTTAGTCGCCTGCTCCGGCGCGCAGGTTCATAAGCGAATCGAGAAGCCCCTCGTCCGGGCTTGAGCATACGCCCAGAACCACCGCCTCTTCGCAGTCGGCGGCGGTCACGTAGGCGTGGCCCATCGAGGAATCGAGATAGATGCTCTCGCCCTGCGTCAGGGTCACCGGGTCGTAAAACTCGGAGTGAACCTCGATCGCGCCTTCGAGCACGAAGACGAATTCCTCGCCGTGGTGGGTAACCAGGTCGCCGAATTCCTTCGCACTTTGCGCGCGGATGCGTGTGATGATCGGGATCATCCGCTTCTGGCGCAGGTCGGTGCACAGGTAGTGATAGTCGTAATTGTCGGTGGTGACCTGAACCGCGTTCTCGATCGTGCCGATCGATCTCCTGCCGGTCACCTTCGCGGATGAATCGTCATTCTCCTCCGCAAACAGATCCGACATTCGCAGGTTGAGACGATCGCTGACCTGCTGAAGCTTGTCGTAGGTCAGCGTCAGCCGGCCATGTTCGACCTTGGAGAGAGTCGAGACAGGGATGCCGCACTTGTCGCTCATCTGTTTGAGCGTCCAGCCATTTCTGTTGCGAATGCCCCTGATGACGTCGGCGAGGGTCGGGCGCTTACTCGGGGCCACCATGGCGTTTCGATCTCTTCATTTGACAATTTTCTAATCAGGATCATTATGTCCCGACGAGGACTGCTATTGTTATAGCGTAAAACGACACGCGTTCGCCCGCAAGCCGGGCGATGGTCGAAGAAGGGGACGGGAAATGGTCAAGAAGCTCGCGATGGCGCTGGCACTGCTGAGTCTGGTGCCGCTGCTGGGACTGACTCCACAGGCGCTGCTGGCGGATGAGCCGGAGCAAAGCGCGCCCGCCGGGTCCACCAATCGGCAGGCTGTCGAGATGACGCCCGAGGATGTCGGTGCCTGGCTCGACGGGCTGATGCCCTATGCGCTGGCCGACGGAGATATCCCGGGGGCGGTGGTGACCGTCGTGAAGGACGGCAAGGTGCTGGCGAACAAGGGGTACGGCTATGCCGACCTTGCCAAGCGCAAGCCGGTCGACCCCGACACCACGCTGTTCCGCATCGGTTCGATCTCCAAGCTGTTCACCTGGACCGCGGTGATGCAGCAGGTCGAAGCGGGGCGGCTGGACCTCGATACCGACGTCAACGAATATCTCGACTTCGAGATTCCCCCCTACGACGGCAAGCCGATCACGCTGCGCCAGATCATGACGCACACCGCCGGTTTCGAGGAATCGGTGCGGCATCTGATCTCCAGCGATCCGGACGATCTCCTTCCGCTGGACGAGTATGTGCGCGAGGCGCTGCCCGCGCGCGTTTTCGCGCCGGGAACGACGCCTGCCTATTCGAACTACGCAACCGCACTGGCTGGTTACATCGTCCAGCAGGTCAGCGGCACGCCCTACCATTCCTATATCGAAGGGAAGATCTTCCGGCCGCTCGGCATGAGCTATGCGAGCGCGCGGCAACCTCTGCCCGATCGGCTCAAGCCGTTTGCCTCGGGCGGCTACCAGCAGATGTTCGGCGCGTCAGAGCCGTTCGAGATCGTCATTCCCGAACCGGCCGGCAGCTTCTCGGTGAGCGGGGCGGACATGGCCAAGTTCATGATCGCGCATCTCGAAGACGGCGGCCCGCTGCTCAAGCCCGAGACGGCGAAGCAGATGCACGATTACCGCGCGCCGGGTCTCGGCCCGTTGAACACGATGGCGCTGGGCTTCTACGAACAGCGGATCAACGGCCGCAGAAGCATCAGCCACGGCGGCGACACCGACTTCTTCCACAGCGACCTGTGGCTGTTCCCGGGCAGCGACGTGGGCATGTTCATCTCGATGAACTCGGCGGGCAAGGATGCTGCGGCTTACGGGCTTCGCGGGACGATCATCCACGAATTCGCCAACCGCTATTTCCCCGCCGCCAAAGACCCTGCGGATGTGACGCCAATCGACGAGGAGACTGCCCGCGAACACGCGCAGATGCTCGCCGGGACATACGTTTCCAGCCGTGGTTTCTTTACCAACTGGCTTTCGGTGCTGGGTCTTCTCAACGCGACCAAGATCGTCGTCGGTCCCGACGGCAAGATCAGCATGCCCGGTCTTGATCTCGTGTCCGCCGGTACGCGCGACTGGGTGGAGGTCGAACCGTTCCTGTGGCGCGACATCAATTCGGGCGAGCGCATCGCGGCCGAGGTGAAGGACGGCAAGGTCGTGCGCGTCAGCATGGATGTGGTCTCGCCGTTCATGGTCCTGACGCCTGCGCCCGCCGGGACCAACCCTGCCTGGCTGCTACCCGCGCTCCTGATCGCGCTCGGCATCGTCGCAGTGGCGGCGCTGGCCTGGCCGATCCGTGCGATCGTGCGGCGCAGGTACAAGGCCGAGTTTGCGCTGACCGAGCGCTCGCTGCTCGCCTACCGGGTGACGCGTGCCTTCTGCTGGCTGGTGCTGGCGGTGGTGCTCGGCTGGGTGATGCTGGTACAGGCCTTCTCTGCGGATAGCGGCGCGCTGGGTGGACAGCTCGACTGGCTGCTCAACCTGCTGCGCACGTTCACGCCGATTGCGGCCTTCGGGTTGCTGGGAACCGCCATCTGGCACCTTGTCCTGTGCTTCAGGGGTGGCCGTGCCTGGACGATGAAGCTTGGCGCGGTGCTGCTGGTGTTTGCCGGTGCGATCCTGTGCTGGGTCACCATCACCCAGAACCTCTACGGCTATAGCATGGCGTACTGATGCATTCGCCGGAGCAACGCAGCAGGGCCCTCGCGCTCTCGGTCGAGGAGTTCGCCTACAAGAAGCCGTTCCGCATTTCGGGCCATGTGTTCGAGAAGACCGCGGTGCTCGTCGCATCGGTGAAGGAGGCCGATCGTGAGGGCAGGGGCGAGGGGGCTGGCGCGTACTACCTCGGCGACGATGTCGACAACATGGTCCGGCAGGCCGAGGCGGCGCGCGGCGCCGTGGAGGCTGGGGCGTCGCGGGAGGAATTGCAGGCGCTCATGCCGCCGGGCGGGGCACGCAATGCGATCGATTGCGCGCTGTGGGATCTGGAGGCCAAGCTTTCGGGCAGGCCGGTGTGGCAGATCGCCGGACTGGCCGAGCCCCGGCCTCTGCTCTCCACACTGACGCTCGGCGCGGACGAGCCCGAGGTGATGGCGCAGGCCGCGCTGGCCCTCGATCCCGATGCGCCGGTCAAGGTCAAGCTGACCGGCGATCTGGACGACGATGTCGCGCGGCTCAAGGCGATCAGGCAGGCACGGCCCGATGCATGGCTGGGGGTGGACGCCAACCAGGGGTACGAGATTGGCGAGCTTGCCCTGCTGGTGCCCGAACTCGAAGCGGTAGGCGTCAGATTGCTCGAGCAGCCGCTCCGGCGCGGGCGCGAAAGCGACCTCGACGGTTTCGAAAGTCCGATCCCGATTGCTGCGGATGAAAGCGCGCTGACGCTCGCGGATACCGAGGATCTGCCCGGGCGGTTCGATGTGGTGAACATCAAGCTCGATAAATGTGGCGGCCTGACCGAAGGCCTCGCCATTGCGCGCAGGGCGAAGGCGCTGGGGCTCGATGTGATGGTCGGCAACATGATGGGCACCAGCCTTTCGATGGCGCCGTCCTACCTCGTCGGGCAGCTGTGCCAGATCGTCGACCTCGATGGGCCGACCTTCCTGCAGAAGGATCGCAGCCCATCGGTGGAATATTCGGCGGGGCGGATCGCCTGCTCCGCGCAGATATGGGGCTATCCTGAAGAGTTGTCTCTGACAGGTTGACAATTCTCCGATCAGGACAATAGTGTCTCATTGTGAAAGTTTCGGGTCTCCAGACCGGCGGCAACACGAGGGGCCCCTTAGGGGGTGGGAGGAAATCATCATGAGGTCTTTGCGGTTCGGCAGCAGTGCACTGGTCATCGCCATGCTGGCATCGGGCGTTACCGCCCATGCGCAGGAAGCGGACACGGCCGGGAAGGAAACCGCCACGCATGGTAGCGATGTGATCATCGTCACCGCGCAGAAGCGGGAGCAGACTCTCGCTGAAATCCCGCAGTCGATCTCCGTTCTCGGTGGTGAGAAGCTGGAGCAGCAGCAGGCGACCAGCTTCGTCGATTACGCTGCGCAGGTCCCCGGCCTCAGCCTCGAACAGTCCAACCCCGGCCAGACCCGCGTCATCCTGCGCGGGGTGAACACCGGCGGGGCGAGCCCGACGGCTGCGATCTATGTCGATGAAACGCCCTTCAGCCCCAGCACCGGGCAGGCCAATGGCGCGGTGCTGGCAGGCGATATCGACACCTTCGATATCGAGCGGGTCGAAGTGCTGCGCGGCCCGCAGGGAACGCTCTACGGCGCCAATTCGCTGGGTGGCCTCGTCAAGTTCGTGACCGTGAGGCCCAAGCTGGGCGAGTTCGAGGCGCGGGTTCGCGCCGGGTTCGAACTGACCGACGGCGGCAGCGAAGGCTACAGCGGCAATGCCGTGGTCAACGTGCCCTTGGGCGACAGCCTGGCCGTGCGCGCCAGCGGATACTACCGCAAGTCGGGCGGTTTCATCGACACGATCGGGATCGACCGCAAGGACGCCAACGACTTCGAAAGCTACGGCGGGCGGGCATCGCTGCTGTTCGAGCCGACCACCAATTTCTCGGTCCGCCTGACCGCGCTGGCGCAGAATATCCGCGCCAATTCGCAAGCCGCATTCGATGTCGACCCGGTCACGCACGAACCGATCGCGGAAGATCCGGCGACCGGCGATGCGCTGGACGGTCGCCTCGTCCGCACGGAATATTACCCGGAGAAAAACGACGTCGATTACCGCCTCTACAGCGGCACGATCGACTGGGACTTCGGGCCCGCCTCGCTCACCTCGGTGACCAGTTACGCAACGCTGGACCAGGCAGAGGCCTACGACGTCACCTACCAGCTGCCGGGCATTGCGGACGCCATTTACGGCGGGCTCTATCCCGATGCCGGGCCGCTGGGGGTCGTATTCCCCGCGTCCGCGTCGCAGGAGAAGTTCACGCAGGAACTGCGGCTGGATTCCGCCGCGAGTGACCGTTTCGAATGGCTGGTCGGCGGGTATTACACGAAGGAGAAGGGGCTTCTCCTTCAGGCGTACATGCCGTTCCCGCTCGAAGATCCGCGCCTGCTCGATCCCACGCTCGAACTCGCGCCGGGGCTGGTCTACGACGACTTCCTGACCGCGACGCTGGATTCCGAATACGAGGAATATGCCGCCTTCGGCAGCGTGACGCTCTATCTGTCGGACCGGTTCGATATCACCGCCGGCGCGCGCTACAGCCATAACGAGCAGGATACGTCCCAGATCCTCGACGGGTCGCTGCTGGTGCTGTCGGGCGCGGACCCCGCCGATGTGCCCGAAATCGTCGCGGGCAATTCGTCCGAAGACGTCTTCACATGGTCGGTCGCGCCGCGGTTCGAGCTTTCCGATTTCACCACCCTCTATGCGCGCGTGGCGAAGGGCTATCGACCCGGCGGGCCGAACGTGGTGCCGCCCGGAGCGGGGCCGAATTTCCCCACCCAGTTCAACGCCGATACGCTGATCAGCTACGAGGCAGGGGTGAGGGCGGAGACGCCGGACCGCACCTTCTCGATCGACGCGTCGGTCTATTATCTGGACTGGAGCGATATCCAGGTGCTGGTCACCTACAACACCGCGATCGGCCCGGTGAATGCAGACGGCAATGGCGATACCGCGACGAGCAAGGGGGCCGAAGTCACTGCCACCCTGCGACCGACCCGCGGCTTCGAGCTCGTCGCGAGCGTTGCGTATAACGACGCAAGCCTCGATGAAGATCTGCCGGACGGCAATGGCGGCTTTGCGGGCGACCGCCTGCCCTATGCCCCCGAGTGGACGGCCAATCTCGCGGCCGATTACGAATGGTCGGTCGGGGACCGGGCAACCGCCTTCGTGGGCGGCAATGTCACGCTGATCAGCGATCGAGAGGGTAATTTCGACCCCAATTATCAGGCCACCTTCGGCAACCGCCTGCAACTGGACGGCTACGCCACGGCGGATCTGCGCGCAGGGGTGCGGCTGGATGGCTTCAGCATCAATGCCTACGTGCGCAATGTCACGGATTCGCGCGGCCTGACCAGTCTGGGCAGCTTCCTGCTGCGTCCGGGCACGACGCTGTCTGCCGCCCCCATCAGACCGCGCACCTTCGGTGTCACGGTCGGTGCCGAATTCTGATCGGCCGGGCGCAATGAACGCACCGATCCAACACCAGGCGCACACGACGGTGCTCCCCAAACCCTATCTGCTGTTTCTGGGAGACATCACGGAGAAGAACTTCGCCAAGACCGCGTTCGGCCTGGTCGACTGGGCACCGGAATTGTGCGTCGGCGAACTGACGGTCGAAGGCGCGACGGTGACTGCGGGGCTGGAGCGGATGAGCCCGGAACAGGCCGCCCGCGCGGGGGCCAAATCGGTGGTCATCGGGGTCGCCAATCAGGGCGGGGTCATCCCCGAAAGCTGGCGCGGCGCGCTGGCCGAAGCGCTCGAAGCGGGCCTCGATGTGGTGAGCGGCCTGCATACTCCGCTGGGGTCGATTCCCATTCTTGCGGAAACCGCGAAGCGAACCGGCCGCCGCCTGATCGATATCCGCCGTCCGCCGCCCGATCTTCCGGTCGGGACAGGGCGCAAGAGATCGGGCAAGCGGCTGCTGACCGTGGGCACCGATTGCGCGCTGGGCAAGAAATACTCCGCGCTCGCCATCTCCCGCGAATTCCGCCAGCGCGGGCAGGACGTCGATTTCCGCGCGACCGGCCAGACCGGCATCATGATTTCGGGCAGCGGCATCCCGATGGACGCGGTCGTATCCGACTTCGAATCCGGTGCTGCCGAAGTCCTGTCGCCCGATGCGCCGCCTGACCATTGGGACGTGATCGAGGGGCAGGGATCGCTGTTCAATCCGGCTTATGCGGCGGTCTCGCTCGGCCTGCTGCACGGCAGCCAGCCGGACGTCTTCGTGGTGTGCCACGATCCCACCCGCGAGACGATCATCGGGCTGGAGGGGTACAAGCTACCCACCGTCGAGGAAGTGATCGACATCACCATCCGGCTGGGTTCGCTCACCAATCCCGCGATCCGCTGCGCCGGGATCAGCATGAACACCTCCAGCTTCTCCGAGCATCAGGCGGAGAGGGTGCTCGCCCAGCATTCGGAGCGGCTGCACGGAATGCCGGTGGCCGATCCGATCCGCGGCGGGCGGTCTTTCCAGCGCCTGATCGATAGCTGCCTGGTATGATGGGTAAGCGCGAAGAGGGCGGGGGGACGTTTTTCCAGCGTTACCTCCTGCCCGCCTTCGCTCTGAAAGGGGTCATCATCGGCGGCGGCTATGCGACGGGCCGCGAACTGGTGGAGTATTTCCTCAGCCAGGGTCCGTGGGGAGCATTCCTCGCGATGGCGCTGGCGACCGCGATCTGGGCGGTCGTTTCCGCGCTGACATTCGCCTTTGCGCACCAGACCCGGTCATACGACTACCGCGCCTTCACCACGCGCCTGCTGGGACGGGGTGCGATTATCTTCGAGATTTGCTTCCTGCTGTTCTCGGTGCTGCTGCTGGCGGTGTTCGGCGCCGCTGCCGGAGAGGTCGGGGCGAGCCTGTTCGGCTTCCCCACTCTGGTCGGCACGCTGGCGCTTGCCGCATTGATCGCGCTGGTCGCGGGGCTGGGGGAGCGCGCGGTCGAGATGATGTTCAAATACGTCTCGGTCTTCCTCTACCTCGTCTATGCCATCTTCCTCGTCCTCGCGCTCAGCCGGGTCGGGGGGCAGATGGACGACGCGTTCGCGGGGGCCGCGGTCGAGCCCGGCTGGCCGGTCAACGGCCTTACCTACGGCGTCTACAATATCGTCGCGGCGATCATGATCCTGCCGGTGCTGCGTCACCTGACGTCCCGGCGTCAGGCATTGGTCGCCGGGCTGATCGCGGGGCCGATGGCGATGCTGCCCGCGCTGGCGTTTCTCATCGCAATGCTCGGCTTCTATCCCGCTATTCTGGGTGAGACGCTGCCGTCCGATTACGTGCTCCAGCGGCTCGGCAGCCCGGCGTTCCGTTTCGTGTTCCAGATCATGGTGTTCGGCGCACTGCTGGAAAGCGGCGTGGGCGTGATCCACGCGCTAAACGAGCGTGCGGTCGCGTGGCGGCGCAGGGACGATCCGGAGCGGCCCGTGTCGCCGTGGTTCCGCGTCACCCTGACGCTGTGCGTGCTTACCGGGTGCATGTTCGTCGCCAGTGCAATCGGCCTCGTCGACCTGATCGCCCAGGGCTACCGCATCATGGCGTGGGTCTTCCTCGCCACCTTCATCCTGCCGCTGCTGACCATCGGGGCCTACCGGCTCTGGTCCGCCCGTGGCCCACGAACTCCAGCAACCGGAGCAGACCATGCCTAGGACGATTCCATACGCTGCGGCCCTGATCCTCGTCGCCTTCGCGCCAGCCGCGCAGGCCGCACCGCCCGAGGGCTTCGAGCAGCGCGTCGAGGCGTTGCGCGAAGAGTCCGGCGCGCCGGGCATCGCGATCGCCATCGTCGAGCAGGGAGAGACCACGCTCGCACAAGGGTGGGGCGTTCGCGAGCAGGGCGAGCGGGCGCCGGTCGATGCGCACACGATCTTCGCGACCGGATCGACCGGCAAGGCCTTCACCGTCGCCGCGCTCGCCACCCTTGTCGATGAAGGGCGGCTGTCGTGGGACGACAAGGTGATCGACCACATGCCGTGGTTCCGCATGAACGACCCGTGGGTGACCGCCGAGATGACCGTGCGCGACCTGCTGGTCCACCGCAGCGGGCTGGGGCTGGGCGCGGGCGACCTGCTGTTCGTTCCCCGCTCCAATCTGTCGCGCAAGGAAACGGTCGAACGCCTCCGCTATATCGAGCCCGCGACCAGCTTCCGCTCGTCCTACGCGTACGACAACATCCTCTACATCGTGGCCGGCCAGCTGATCGAGGAGGTCACCGGCAGGACGTGGGAGCAGTATGTTCTGGAGGACGTGCTGCGGGCGGGCGGTATGGCCGATTCCACATCGGACTACGACACGCGCTACGCCGTGGAAAACCGCGCAAGGCCCCATGCTCGCACAACCGGAGCGTTGCGCGGGCTGGGGCCGAACGTCGTTCTCGACGAGCGCGACGAGCTGGGGCGCAACGCGATGCCCGCCGGTGGTCTGGCAATGAGCGCGACCGACTTGGCCCAGTGGCTCAAGATCCAGCTCGCGCATGGTGCAATGCCGGGCGGGGGCAGGCTGTTCAGCGAGGCGGCTGCCAAGGAGATGTGGACGCCCGTTACGCCCATGCCGAACGAGGACTGGCCCGGCGATCTCGCTCCGGCCAATCCGAACTACACTGCCTATGCGCTGGGCTGGCAGGTGCAGGACTATCGCGGTGCGCGGCTGATCTGGCACGGCGGCGGGGTGTTCGGCGCGATCACTCTGGTGGCGCTGTTGCCCGATCAGGATGTCGGCATCGCGATCATGATCAATTCCGAAGAAGCGGCGCTGCGGCGCGGTCTCTTCTACGAGCTGCTCGACCACTATCTTGGCTTTCCGGCCAATGACTGGCCCGCCAAGTGGGACGCCTTCGTTGCGCAACGGCTCGAAGGGGGCAGAGAATTTCTTGCGCAGAGGGACGAACAGCCCGCCGATGTCGGCCCCTCGCTGCCCGTCGCCAGCTACGCCGCGACCTATCGCGACCCTTGGTACGGCGATGTCGTGGTGAGCGAGCGCGATGGCGGGTTGTGGATCGACTTCACCACCAATCCGCGGATGGAAGGGCGGCTGGTCCATTACCAGTACGACACCTTCAAAACCGAATTCACCGATCCCTCGCTCGAACCCGCGCTGGTGACCTTCGGGCTCGACGCGCGCGGCAATGTCGAACGCGTGGCGATGGAAGCGGCCTCGCCGCTGGCCGATTTCAGCTACGACTATCGCGATCTGGACCTTCGACCGGTCAAGGAGATACAGGAATGACCAAGCGCACACTCATCGCAGCGCTTTGCGCAACCGCGCTCACTGGATGTGCATCGGTGCCTGCGGACAATCTCGATCCGGTGGCGGTCCACCGCGATCTGCTGGTGCTCGACACACATCTAGATACCCCGCTCAATTTCGGGCGCGAGGGCTGGGATTTCTCGCAGGCGCACACCGAAGCGAACGACATCGCGCAGGTCGATCTGGGACGGATGGCAAAGGGCTATCTCGATGGCGGGTTCTTCGTCATCTATACCGAACAGGGGCCGCTGACTGCGAAAGGCTATGGCGACGCGCTGGCCTTTGCCCGCACCCGGTCGGACACGATCGATCGGGAACTTGCAAAGTTCCCCGATCTCATCCGCCCCGCGACCACGGCTGCCGATGCCGAAAGGCTGACGGCTGAGGGCAAGCTGATCGCGTTCAAGTCGATCGAGAACAGCTATCCTCTGGGCAATGATCTGGGCCTGCTGAAGGAGTTCTACGATCGCGGCGTGCGGATGGCGGGACCGGTCCATTCCTCGACCAACCAGCTGGCCGATTCCTCGACCGGCGAAGCGAAGTGGAACGGGTTGAGCCCGCTCGGCAGGCAGTGGGTGGAAGAGATGAACCGGCTGGGCATGGTGATCGATGCCAGCCATGCGTCCGATGCGGTGTTCGACCAGTTGCTGGAGCTGTCGCGCACGCCGATCATCCTCTCGCACACCTCGCCGCGCTGGGCCTACGACCACCCGCGCAATCTCGACGATGCGCGTATCCGCAAGCTGGCCGCGCAGGGCGGGGCGATCTGCATGTCGACCATCTTCATGAGCGAGATCAACCTCGATGGCGAGCGCGGCGAGCTGTTCGACCAGTACGAGGACATCGCCAGCATGTCCGCCGCCGAGCAGCGCGAACTGATCCGCAAGTGGCGCGCACTCGACAAGACGCAGCCGCTCTGGGACATCGACCTCGACCGCTACATGGAAGCGCTGCTGCACATGATCGACGTCGCCGGCGTCGACCATGTCTGCTTCGGCGCGGACTGGGATGGCGGCGGCGGGATCGAGGGGCTGATGGAGATTTCATCGCTGCCGGTCGTGACCGGGCGATTGCTCGAAGCGGGCTATTCGCGTGCGGACGTCGGCAAGATGACCGGCGGCAACGTGCTGCGGATCATGCGTGCCGCGCAGGCCGGGGCAAAGCCAAGCGGTTCCTAGTCGCCCCGGTCCGGCCTTCGATCCGGAGTATCTTTCGCCTCGTTCGCGTCGACGGACGGCAGATCGAGGATCGTCCTGGCGCCGGATCGGGTGTCGTCGATGGTCAGCCGCAGCTCGCTTTCCCCGATTTCGAACTCGATCCGGGCGGTCCGTGTGATGATGACGCCCTGATCGGCGGACTGCGCGTCGGCGCAGAACGCGTGATGCGCGCCCTCGCACACGGACGGTCCCGGCAAGGCGGCTGAGACCAGCAGCGTGGATGCACCGAGGATCAGGCTATTCTTCACGGGTCTGGCCGCCGGTCTGCGTCACGGAAAAGCCCCCGCCGCCCGCGCTGGGCCCGGAATAGGATATGCGGAAGCGGTTGTTGTCTCCCTTCTGCGTAATGGAGATGTCGTAGCCGCTGCCGCTCTGGCTGACGTCGATCATGTTGCCGTTTCCGTCCTGCGAAAGCGTTGCGCCGAGCGCGCTGCCCTGCTGGCGGAAGGTGATGTCGTTGCTGTCGCCCTGCTGTTGCAACTGGGCCTGTATCGATCCGCTGCCCTGCGCGTTCTGGATCAGCTTTGCGACGTTGAGATTGCCGCCCATCTGGACATTGGCGGTCACCTGATTGCCTGCGCCCGACTGCTCGATCCGGCCGTCGTTCTCGCGGCCCGATTGCGCGAGCGTTGCGGTTCGCACGGTCCCCGATCCCGATTGCAGGATGACGGCGCTGTTCTGCACGTCGGCACTCTGATCGATGTCGGCCTCCACCGTCCCTTGCGCGGGCGAGGGATTGGTCTGTTCGATCGTGGCGGAGTTGCCCGGCGAGATCTGGTCGATCGACGCGACGAGGCCGCCGCTGTTCTGCTTGATCTCGGCCGTGTTGTTGTCGGTCGCGGTGCCGGTCTTGATCGATGCCTCGCTGGCGCCCCCGGCACCCTTCTGACGGATGCGGCCTTCGTTGGAATTGCCGTTCTGGTCGACCTGCCCTTTGAGAGAAGGTCCGTCCTGCTCGATCGCGGCCTTTCCGCGCACGCCGGGCTGGGTGATGGTGGCGTTGCTTCCGGTGCTGCCATCGCTGCGCCTCTGATAGACGCTGGCGCTATTCGCGCTGCCACCCTGATCAATGTCGACCGTATCCGTGCCCGATCGTGCATCCACGGTCTGCTCGACGATCGCTTCGTTCTCGTCGGTCCCGTCGGTCGACTGATCGATCCCGGCGACGCTGCCGCCGCCTGTACCGTCCTGACGGATGACGGCGCTTTGCGATTGTCCGGTCTGGTCGATATCGGCTTCGTTCCGCCCGCCCGAACCGGTCTGGCGGATCGTGCCCTCCAGGCTGCGCGAAGACGCGCCCTCCTGGTCGATCTGCGCCTTGTTGGCGGGCGACTGCTGCTGCAGGATCAGGGCATTGCCATCGGCCCCGTTCTGGTTGATCGAACCGACGTTTCCGCCGGTTCCGTCCTGCACGATCCTGCTCCTCGACTGCTCGCCCGATTGCGACACCGAACCTTCCTGCTGGCCGTCGTCCGACCGCTGTGTGATCGAGGTTTCGTTACCGGCCCCGTCGATGTCGATATCGGCATTATTGCCGCGGCCATTGCCCGCCTGCACGACCTTGCCCTGGCTGCCCGCGCCGTTCTTGATCGCGATCGAGGCCTTTGCCCCGGTTTGCGCCTGCCGGACCAGTCCGGTGCTGCTGGCGCCCTGCGACAGTGTGACGTCGGCGGTGGCGGCCTGGGCGGTCTGGATGATCTCGCTGCGATGGCCATTGCCAGCCAGCGTCTGCGTCTGCTGCGCGCCGGTTCCGCTGCCATCGAGGTTGGCATGCTGGCGACCGTAGGCGAGGTTGGAATCGCCCTGCAGGTTGATCGAGACGACGCCCTTGTCACCGCGCTGGTCGATAAAAGCGGTGCTGTTGCTGGCCAGCTTGCTGTCATTGCCGAGCGCGATGGTGGCGGACGATCCGTCTGCGCCGTCACCCGTGTCGTCCGTCTGACGGATGGCCGCGGCATTGCCCGTGCCCGATGACACAATCCGCGCGGTCGACCCGCGGCCTTTCTGGTAGATGCCGCTGGCCGGATCGGGCCGGGCGGTCTCCCCGGTAAACAGCTCGATCGGTTGAACATCCTGCAGCGCGCCGGTGTCGGCGGAATCGCGGATGATTTCGGCCGTGCTCGTCTCGCGCGTTACCTCGCTGTCCTGCCGAACCAGCGCGTCGCTGCTCTGCTGGCCATCGCCCGACGAACCGGACGAGCCCGTCTGTTCGGCGGAGCCCGACTGGCCGCAGGCGGCAAGGCACAGCGCCAGGCTGTAGCCGAGGGGGGAGACGGTGTGTGATGCGGGTCGTGTCATGGCTTTCTCCTGCGTTCAATTCGATGCTGTCCGGGGTCGTCAGTCGTCTTTCTCGCTGTCGTCTTCCTCCTGTGGGCCGGATTGCCCGGCCTGCACGGAGGCTTCGCTTGCGTTCGAGGGAGATTCGTTTTCGCCGCCGTCATCGGCGAACAGCTGCGCATTGAGCGGCTGCGCGATCTGGTCTTCCCAGAAGTCGAGACAGAAGCTCTCGAACCGCTTGCCCAGCGCGAGGTGCTCGCGCTCCGTGTCCCACCCTTTTTTGCGCCCGAAGAGGTCCTCGACCCGGTCGTATTTCTCGATCCGCTCGCGGCACTTGGCAGCCTGTTCGCGGGCCAGCGCGACGACGTCGGCGGGGCCGACTATCCCTGCGAAATAGAGCCGCAGCAGGCCCGGATCGTTCACGGGTTCGCGCAGCCAGGTGCGCAGCGCGGCCTCCCCGGCGGGGGTCACGATGAAGGAATGGCGCGGGCGACCGACCCGGCGCTCCTCCTCCTCGTAGAGCAGCCCCGCCGCCGCCAGCCGGGCCATCTCGGCGTAGAAAGGATCGCGGTCGCGATCGGCATAGGCGTTCTTGTCGTGCCGCCTGACGGTGACGACGAGATAGGCCAGCAGCACGAAGATGCAGGCGATGATCAGGATGATGATGAGCATGCCTCAGCCTCCCTTTTCGGAAGGTTCGGAACCGGGTGCGTGCTCGGTGGCAATCTCCTCCCAGAAGCCGAGACATGCCCGTTCGAACCGGATGCCGAGGCGGCTCGCGGCAAGCGCGTATCGCCATTCTGGGCGATTGATCAGCAGCTGCTCCAGACGCTCGTATTCCGCCTTCCGCGCGGTGTGGATCGGCCGCCGGGCGCTCGCCAGCTGCTGCGGGTCCTTCGGCTCCACGATCCCCGCGTAGTTGAGCATGAGCAGGCCGGGATCGTTGTTCGGCTCCCTCAGCCAGGCGCGCAGACCGGCCTCGCCCGCGGGTGTGACCGTGTAGGTATGCGCTTCCTTGGTCTCGTAATCCTTCTGCGAATAGAGCAGCCCGCCTTCCACCAGCCGGTCCGGCTCGGCGTAGAAGGGTTGGCGGTCCTGATCGAAGTAGTTGTTGCTGTCGTGCCGGCGCAGCGCGGCCACGATCAGGCTGGCCAGAATGACCACGATGGCCAGGATGAGAACGATCGTAAGCATCTGGATCTACCTTTCAGGCTCGCCGGAAGCGGCTTCATCGGTGGGTTTTGGGGCGTCCGAGGGGAGGGGCTTGTCGCCGTTTCGGGTCGCGCCCGGCTCGTCCCCGAACAGCGCGGCGACGGCCTGCTTCAGCGTCGGGCGCATCAGCACCCGGTCGCCGAAGACGATCACGACCTGCTTGAGCTCGGGCACGCTGGCGAGCTGCGCGCCGAGCAGTTCGGACACGCTCGACTTGTCCGCCTGCACGAACAGCGGCTGGACGTAGAGGATCGCGTTATCGAGCGGGATCGTCAGCAGGCGTCCGCGCGAGACCCGCGATCCGGACTGCATGCGCAGCGTCATCCACGCGGAAACCCGCTCGTCCTGATCGATCCGCGCCTGCGCCTGTGCCGGGCCGATCACCGTCGCGTCCGGCGGGAAGCTGTAGGAGATCAGCTTGCCGAGCCGGTCCCGGTCGCTTCCCCCCACCAGATAGCCCGACAGGACGTTGCGGTTTTCCGGCGTGAAGGGCTGGACGATCGCGAATTCGGGCTCGGGCCGCTGGGGAAAGCGGGTGCGCAGCCAGTAGGGGCGCAGATCCACGTTGCGCTGTTCGTGATCCGGGCGGGCGCGCTCGCGCCGCAGCGAGATGTAGTCGGCATCCTTCGGAATTCGCCACGCGCCCTCGCGGGTGTAATAGGCGTCGCTCGCGCGCATGTGGTAATCCGCCCAGATGACCGACTGGATCTGGAACAGGTCCTGCGGATAGCGGAAATGCGCGCGCAGGGCGGCGCTCGCTTGCTCGACGGGCTTGAACACTCCCGGGAAGGCGTTGCGCCAGGCCTGCAGGACGTGATCGGACGGATCGGTGACGTAGAGATCGACGGAGCCGTCATAGGCATCGACGACGGCCTTGACGCTTCCCCGCACGTAGTTTGCACGGTTGGTGCGCCGTTCCAGCAGGCGGATGAATTCGGCGGGGATGATCCCTGAGCTTTCCTGCTTGCCCTGGAAGACCTGCGAGAAGTCGCTGAGATTGATGCGCTTAGAATAGGGCATCATGTCGCTGGTGGTGTAGCAGTCGAGCACCCACTTGATCCGCCCGTTCGCGGCAACCGGATAGGGATCGGCATCGACCTCCAGAAACGGGACGACGCGCTGCACGCGCTCGCGCACGTTGCGGTGATAGAGAACGCGGCTGTCGTCGGTCAGCAGCGTGGTCAGCGCCAGCCTGATGTCCCAGAAATTGATCGCGAACAGCAGGCGGGAAAGCAGCCCGTCGATCTTCACCCCCGTATCGGCGGCGTATTCGTGCTTGGCGAAGCTGAGCCCCTCGCGCGGGCGGCCGAGTTCGATTGTGCTGCTCTTCACGATCGAGAATTCGGGAGAACTCTCGCCGAAATATATCTGCGGGTTACGGACGAATGTCGGCCCGCTGCCGCCGGTGGGAACATCCGAGGTTAGGAACTGCGGCATGCCAGCCTCGCTCGCTCCGGCGACGTCTGCCGAGACCAGCCCGTAGCCGTGCGTATAGATCAGATGTTCGGCCTCCCAGCGCCGCGACCGCTCGGGCAATTGCTCGGTATCGAGCTCGCGCGCGGCGATCATGACCGGCTGCAGTTCCCCGCCGATGACGTAGCGATCGACGTCGATGTCCTTGAAATCGTAGTAGGCTCTGAAGGCCTGCAGCTCGCGAAAATTGATCAGCAGGGTCGCCGGGTCCCACAGCCGCAGCGTCTCCAGCAGGCGGCGATCATTGCTGATGGCCGCGAGCTTGCCGGTATCCGCGACGCTGGCGGTCCGTCGATCCACCCGGTCGAGCCCGAAGCCGTAGCGGGTGAATTGCAGGTGATCCTCAATGTAGGATTCCTCCCGCTCCAGCTCCTGCGGTTCGACGATGATGAGCTGGAAGAGGTTGGGGTAGAAGCGGACGATCGAGAGGCCGACGAGGATCAGATAGACGATCACGATCGTCGGGATGATGTACCCCGGCCGCCGGATATTCACCTGGAACATCACGAAGCCGGACACGACCGCTGCGGCCACGAACTTGTAGGCCAGCAGGCTGGCGTTGGAGTCGGTGAAGCCAAGGCCCGTCACCACTCCGCGTTCGGAATAGCTGAGCAGGTGCAGCTCCAGCAGCATGCCCCAGCCGATCAGCGCCATCAGCGCGAAAACCAGCACGGAGATGTGCAGGTTGACCTGGAACGGCAGCATCGAATGGGGCGCCTGCGGGCGGATTCCGCCGAAGATGTAGCTGGTGATCAGCGTGAGCAGCAGGGCCACCAGCACGCACACGAACAGCCAGTGGTTGATCATCACGTGCAGCGAGAGCTCGAACATGAAATAGCTGAGGTCGCGGCCGAACTGCGGATCGTTGCGGCCCCACTCGGTGCCGTTCGCCCACAGGATGTAGGTCTGCCAGTGGGGATAGGTCTGCAAGCCCACGACCAGTCCGCAGATCAGCGAAACGGTGAGCACGAGGGGGCGGAAATAGGGCTCGAACGCCCGCCGCCATGCATCCACCCTGCGCTCGTCGGCGGAGATCACCCGGTCGGCCCGCGCCAGCTTGTACGCCAGCGCCATGTTGCCTGCGACCAGACCGGTCATGAACAAGAAGGGCACCACGCCCATCCAGATCTTCGTCTTCACCACGGTGAGGTACACGTCGAGATAGCCCAGCTCGTCGAACCAGAGCACTTCGGTGTAAAACCGGGCCGACAGGATGACGGCGAGCAGGAAGACGGCGAGGCCGACGACCCAGTAGAACAGCGTGCTGGTGACCCCGCCGAACAGGAAGAAGGTCGCAGCGCGAACGGAGGCCGACGGACGCAGCATCACGAGAGCCTCGGCGGCTTGCCGGCCAGAGCCCTGTCCACCGCCTTCGCCGCACGGCGGATCTTCTCGACATCCTCTTCCTCGCGCACCGCACGGCACACCGCGCGTTCGACCAGCGCCATGTGATGGGCGACATGGTCGCTCTGTTCGTCGCTCTCGATCGCTGCGCGGCCGACGTCGGCCAGCATTTCGGACAGGCGCAGCATCACGGCCATGTCCGCCGGGCACGTCCGCCGCAGCGGGGTGACGACCATGTCGAGATAGGCTTCGAACGCGCGCCGGGGCACCGCCACGCGCACCACGCCCTGCTCGTCGCGCAGCAGCAGGTCGCCCAGCCGGTGCTTGCACAGCTGGACCAGAACGATCTCGGCGGAACGGATCGACGCGCAGGCAGTCGTCGGGTCGTTGATCGCGGTGGAGACCGCCCGCAGCGCGATGTCGACGAGCTGCGTCAGGCCGAAGGCGACATCCGCCTGAACGCTTCTCTCCCGCCCGATTTGCAGCGTCTTTGCGATGCGCGGTTGCAGCTCTTTGCCGGGGGCGGGCAGGTGGCCATCGGGATCGGAGGTCCACACCCAGGCGAGCGCGGTATCCTTCACCGCCTGATCGCCGAGCATGTAGACGTACTGGATCACGAGACCGTGCTTCGCCGCGTAGTCCAGCAGCAGCTGCGCGTTGACCCGCTGGATAATCCCGGAGGAGCTTGCCAGCACCGGAACCGCCCGTTCCGGAATGTCGAGCAGATCGGGCTCGGGATCGCCCTCTTCACGACGCTCGTAATTGGAGAACAGCGCCGAGACCGTACGCTGTTCGACCAGCCGCAGGATCTGCTCGATGCGGATCGCGTGGACGATGTGGTGGATGAAATAGACGAACGAGGCGACGCTGATGATCGCGAGCAGAAATGCGACGGTGACGGCCAGCTGGGGCACGACCACCGTGTCCTCGCGGATCGAGCGCAGCACTGCGAGGCAGTAGACGAAGGTGAAGATGAAGACCGCCAGCGTCAGCTGGGTCGCGCGGTCCCTGATGAACTGGCGCGGCACCCGCGGCGAATATTGCGCGGCGGCGACCTGCAGCGCGACGATCGTTACCGAGAAGGTGATCGTCACGACATTGAGCGAGGTCGAAGCGACCGTTTCCACAAGGTTGCGCGCGCCGACCGGCCCGCCGGTCGTCAGCAGCCCCCCAAGGCTTGCGGAGGTGGTCACGTTCAGCCGCGACACGAAGCCCGCCGTCAGGATGCCCCCGATGATGGCGAGCATCGGAAAGATCCAGAACGCCTGGTGGATCAGCATTCTCATGCGGCCTAGCCAGGCCGAATAGTTGACCGGAACCCTCATCGATCCGCCTTCCGGTATTCGAGGAACTGCGGGCCCTGTTTGGGACCTCTGCTCAGCACTCCGAGCAGGTAGGAAGAGCGGCGCGGGCGCAGGTTCTCCTCGTAGCCAAGATCATGGGCGACCGCGGCGACGAAGGCTTCGGTTCGGCGATAGGCGGGCAGCCAGCCCAGGTAATCGCGATAGGATTGGGAAGGATCGAACTCTCGATCGGTAAACGCGCTGGCCGTCCGACAGTTCTTCAGGAAGCGGCGGACCGACGCGGGCGCGGTCCAGTCGGCACCCTTCGCTGCGGCTTCGAAATCGGCCAGCGAAACGGGCGCTGCGGTGCCCACCTCGTGGACCGGGACGTAAGCGTCGCTCAGGTCGCTCACCAGATCCATCATGCCGTTCTTGAGCGCGCGCAGCGCGGGCAGCGATTGCGGCAAGCCGGGATGGCAATAGGTGAGGGTGTCCGCCAGCGTGCCGAGCACCTCGAGCGTCCTCGGCAGGCTCCTGTCGAGCGATCGGGGGCGGTAGAAATAGACGATCGGGTAGCGGCTGAGGCCTTGGTGCAGGCCGATCACCCCGTCATGCAGTCTTTCCAGCAGGCTCTGGAGACCGGCAACGTCGTTTCTGGAGAGAAGATCGGCAACGCTTGCCATCGCGCTCTGGTCGCCGCCCATCCGGTGATGGAGGTCCGCTACGAGGCGGTCGTATTCCAGAATGCTGCGGTGAACGCTCAGGAAATAGGTGATCGAGAAGGTCAGGACCACGCTGCCGAGCAACGCTTCCAGCGCGACCGCGACCGAGTACATCATGTTCGACGGGCTGATCTCGACGAAGCCGATCGTCGACAGCGTCACCCAGCTCAGGCGGAAGGCGGCGGGCAAGCTCGGCTGCGAACCGCCGCCTTCGATCAGGTCGCCGACCGACATGCCGCCATAGAAGATCAGCGCGAACCCGGTGACCACGCCTGCGATCCACAGCGAGATCATCAGCGCGATCATCAGCGGGGCGGCGAGGCTGAGGGCACGCTGCGCAACCGGATCGGGCAGCAGCTTCGCCAGATGACGCCAGATCCACCAGAAACAGCGATAGGCCTTGGTGGAGAACAGGCTTCGCCCGCTCGCATCCAGGATTGTGAGCAGCGCATCGAGCACCGTGAAGGCCAGTAGCAAGATGCCGATGGCGGACAGCAACACTATTCAGGCCCCTATAATGGATAAGAAGCCTCGAATTTCGATGAGAATGGTGCAGTTTTATCTAAGGAATAAAGATCATCAACTTAATTAAGCATACTAATTAAGCGTACTTTAATTACATGTGGGCGGCTGCGTAAACCCATGTTTACCCGGGTTGTTATGAGAATTTTAGGGTTAAGATCGATCTAAAAAAGCTCTTACGCCGACCGACAGGGCAGGCCCACGGCATTACGGACCCGACCCGACCGCTAGGCCGATGCGAGCATCGGCCAGAGCAGAACGGCGGACATGACGAGAAATCCGATCATGCCGGAAAAGAACGCGTCGCGGTGCTGGTGCCACCATGAATTTCTAGCCGGCTTCATAAGCGCCTCCAGAGCGGGCGGACCAGCCGCCTCCCAGTGCCCGGAACACTGCGATCTGCTGGCGCGAGACCTCCGCATCCTGATCGGCCAGCATCGCGCGCGCCTCGGCCAGCGTGCGTTCGGCATCGAGCGTGTCGAGCGAGTTGATCAGCCCCTCGCGGTTCTGTGCGCGCACGATTCGCGCGGCGCGCTCGGCAGAAGCGACCGCAGCAACCAGAATCCGCCGTCGCTCGAGCGAGCGGGCGTAATTCGACAGCGCGGTCTCCGCCTCCTGAAGCGCGACCAGAACCGTGCCGTCGAACGCGGCGACCGACTCGGCCGCGTCCGCCTCCGCCGCGTCGATCCGGGCATAGACCGGCTCGCGATTGGGGAAGGCCCAGTCGATCAGCGGGCCGAGCAGGAAGGCCAGCGGCCCGCCGGTGAACAGATCGCCCAGGTTCGACGCGTTCGAGCCGATCGATCCGCCCAGCGTGATGCGGGGGTAGAGATCGGCGCGCGCCAGCCCGATCCGCGCTCCGTCGGCGAGAGCCCGTTGCTCGGCGGCGCGAACGTCGGGGCGGCGCGAGAGCAGCTCGCTCCCGTCGCCGACGGGCAGCGGAGCCTCGATCTCGAGCGGGACGTTGCGCTCGCCGATATTGGCGGGCAGGGCGGTCGGCGTTCGGCCCGTCAGCGTGGCGAGTGCGAACAGCGCGGCGCGGCGTTGCGCCTCGATCGCGGGGATGGTCGCTGCGCGCTGCTCCCGCAGGCTCTCTATCCGGGCCACGGCCAGCCCGTCGGTATAACCCGCGTCATGGCGGAGCTTGGTCAGCCGGAGGCTGTCTTGAAGGATATCCACGATAGACCGCGCCACGCGCAGCCGCGCGGCGGCGCTGGCGGCGTCGGCATAGGCGCGCGTGGTGTCGGCGACGACCATCACCCTGACCGCTTCGGCGTCGGCGCGGGCCGCCGCGACATCGCCGCGCGCCGCAGCAATGCCGCTGCTCACCCGACCGAACAGATCGACCTCGTAGGCGACATCCGCGCCGACGGAGAACTGCCCGCCGTCGCGATCTTGCCCCGGCAAAGTCTGCGCTTCGGACGTCCGCCCGTATCCGGCCGAGGCGTTGAGCCCGACCTGCGGAAGCCGGTCGGAGCGCGCGCCACGCAGCGCTGCACGGGCGCGGTCGATCCGCGCGACCGACTGGCGGATGTCGGTGTTGGCGGCGAGTGCGTCGGCGACCAACCCGTCGAGCACCGGGTCGTCGTACAGGCGCCACCAGTCCTCGGGCAGGGGGGCGGGGCTGACGACGTCGGCCTCCGCGGAAAGGAAGGGGCCGGTTTCCCTGTCGTGGATGGGGGTGGAGGCGACAGGGGCCGGCCCCGCCGCGCAGGCTGTGAGAGCCAGCGCGGAAACGGCGGGGAAGAGGATAGTGCGAAGGGTCATAAGCGATGCTCCTATTCGGCGGGCTGCAGGGCGGGGCGCGCATCACCGGCGCGGCGCGAGCCCCGCAGCGATGCGATCCGGTCGCCCAGCGCGCGGCAAACGACATAGAAAGTGGGGGTGAAGACGAGGCCGAAGCCGGTGACTCCGAGCATGCCGAAGCACACCGCCGTCCCCAGCGCCTGCCGCAGCTCCGCACCCGCGCCGGTGGCGATGACGAGCGGGACCGAGCCGAGGATGAAGGCGAAGCTGGTCATCAGGATCGGGCGCAGGCGGGTGCGCGCGGCTTCGATGGCGGCATCGACCGGCGAACGGCCATGCAGCGCCTCGCCCTGCCGGGCGAACTCGACGATCAGGATCGCGTTCTTGGCCGACAGCGCGATCAGTACGACGAGGCCGATCTGGGTCAGGACGTTGTTGTCCATCCCCATCACGTTCACCCCGATCATCGCCGCCAGCAGGCACATCGGCACGATCAGGATGATCGCCAGCGGCATGATCAGGCTCTCGTATTGCGCTGCCAGCACAAGGAAGACGAGCAGCACCGCGAGCCCGAAGACATAGACGGCGGTGTTGCCCGTGCTCGCCTGCTGGAACGCAATCCCGGTCCATTCGGTCGAATAGCCCTGCGGCACGGTTTCCGCCGCGACCTTCTCCATCGTCACCAGCGACTGCCCGGTCGAACTCGTCGGCGCGGTGTCGCCGTCGATCGCCACTGCGGGCGCGAGGTTGTAGCGGCTGACGCGGTACGGGCCGGTGGCGTCGGTCACGGTCGCCAGCGATCCCAGCGGCACCATCGCTCCGTTGCCGGACCGGGCATACAGATTGCCGATATCGCTGACATCGTCGCGATAGCTGGCATCTGCCTGCGCGGTGACGCGATAGGTCCGGCCGAGCAGGTTGAAGTCGTTGATGAACGCACTGCCGAGATAGACCGACAGCGTCTCGAAGATGTCGCTCGGCGCGACGCCCAGCATCTGCGCCTTGTCGCGGTCGATATCGGTCTTCACGCGCGGCGTGCCGGTGTCGAAGAAGGTATACACCCCGGCGAGCCCTTCCTGCTGGTTGGCCTGCGCGATCACAGAATTCGCGACATCCTGCATCTGGCGGTAGCCCTGTCCGGAATCGTCCTTCAGCATCATGCGGAAGCCGCCGGCGGAGCCGATGCTCTGGATGACGGGCGGCTTGACGATCATCAGGCGCGCTTCGTTGATATCGGCGGTCGCGGCCTGCGCCTTGGCGATCAGTTCGTCGATCGACTGACCTTTGCCCTCACGGTGCTCGAAATCGTCGAGCACCCAGTAGGCGGCGGCCGAGCTGGCGGACTGGGTCTGCGTGGTCCCGTCGAAACCCGACAGCATCACCGTGCCCTTGATGCCTTCGATGGGCAGCACACGCTCGGCGACCTTCTTCATCACCGCATCGGTGCGGTTCGTCGACGACCCCGGGGGAAGCTGGATGACCGAGACGAAGTATCCCTGGTCCTGCTGCGGCACGAAGCCGGTGGGGGTCATCGCCAGCGCGAACCCGGTGAGGCCGATCAGCACGCCATAGGCGAGCATCATGCGCCGGGGCATCGCCACCAGCCGCCCGGTCAGGCGAGCATAGCTGTCGCTGAAGCGCTCGAACCCGGCGTTGAACCTGTCGCCCGCCCGCTCGATCGCCTTGCGCCAACGCGGCGCGTCCTCGGGCAGGTGCTCGTGCGGCCGCAGAAGCAGCGCGGACAGTGCTGGCGACAGCGTGAGCGACACGAACAGCGAGATGATGGTCGCGGCGGAAATGGTCACCGCGAACTGCTTGTAGAACTCGCCCGAGAGGCCGCCCATGAACAGCGTCGGCACGAACACTGCGCACAGCACCAGCACGATCGCGATCAGCGCGCTGCCGACCTCGTCCATCGAGCGCCGAGCGGCTTCCAGCGGGCTGTAGCCAGCCTCGAGATTCCGCTCGACATTCTCAACCACCACGATCGCGTCGTCGACCACGATCCCGATCGCGAGGACCAGCCCGAACAGCGAGAGGTTGTTGAGCGAATAGCCCAGCATCGCCAGCACCGCGAAGGTGCCGACCAGCGAGATCGGGATGGCGAGCACGGGGATGATCGAGGCGCGCGCCTTCTGCAGGAAGACGATGATCACCAGCACCACCAGCACCACCGCTTCGAGCAGGGTGTGGAGCACCGCGTCGATGCTTTCCGCGATGAATTCGGTCGGGTTGTAGACGATCCGGTATTCGAGGCCCTGCGGGAATTCCGCCGACAGCTCATCCATCGTCGCTTTCACGCCTTCCGCCGCGGCAAGCGCGTTGGAGCCCGGCTTCTGGAACACCGGCAGGATCACCGAATCCCTGTCGTTGAGATAGGCGGAGGTGGCATAATCCGCCGCGCCGATCTCTACCCTTGCGACGTCGTTGACCCGAACCTGTCGCCCCTGGTCGTCGGTGCGGATCACCACCTCGCCGAACTGGTCCGGGCTGGTGAAGCGGCCCTGCGTTTCGACATTGAGCTGGAAGGCGGAGTCCGGGCTGGGCTGCTGGCCGAGCGTACCGGCGGCGACCTGCACGTTCTGCGCCCTCAGCGCGCGGACGATATCGCTGCCCGTCAGGCCCAGTGCAGCGGCGCGGCCCGGATCGATCCACACGCGCATCGCCAGTTCGCGCTGGCCGAACATCTGGACATCGCCGACCCCTTCGAGCCGGGCGATGCGGTCCTTGATCCGGGTCTGCGCGTAGTTCGAGATGTACTCGCGGTCGAGCGAACCATCGGGCGAGATCAGGTTGACCACCATCAGGAAGTCGGGCGTGGTCTTGCGGGTGACGATGCCGAGCCGCTGGACCTCTTCGGGCAGGCGTGCCTCGGCAATCGAGACGCGGTTCTGGACCAGCACCTGCGCTTCGTCGAGATCGGTGCCCGGCTTGAAGGTCACGGTGATCGTCATCCGCCCGTCGCCGGTGGATTCGCTCGACTGATAGAGCATGCCGTCGACGCCGTTGATCTCCTGCTCGATCGGGTTGGCGACCGTGTCGGCAACCGTCTCCGCCGACGCGCCGGGATAGACGGCGGTGACGGTCACGGTCGGCGGGACGATGTCGGGATACTGGCTGACGGGCAGGAAGAAGTAGGAGATCGCGCCGACCAGCGTCACGAGGACTGCGAGGACGACGGCGAAGATCGGACGATCGATGAAGAAGCGGGAAATTTTCATGGACGCACTCCGGGCGCGAATTGGGGGCGTAAACTGGGGCGTGGTGCTTTGGCGTGATGGGGCGCGAAGGGGGCTTAGCTGGCGAGGCTAGCCGAGGCTGCGGGGGCCGACGTGGGCGCCTCGGGCGACTTGTCCGTGCCCAGTGCGGAGGCCGCAATCCGGCCCTTTTGGGCACTGACCTTCTGCCCCGGCATCGCCATCTGGGTACCCTTGATGATCACCCGGTCGGTGGGCTTGAGCCCCTTCTCGATCACGCGAAGATTGCCGACCAGCGGGCCCAGTTCCACCGCGCGGGTGGCGACCGTTCCGTCCTTGCCCACCACCAGCAGCAGCTTGCGCGTCTGGTCGGTGGTGACCGCGGTATCGGGGACCAGCAGCGCCTGCCGCGTGCCGCTGGTCGCCAGCCGCATCCGCCCGAACAGGCCGGGCGCGAGGAAGCCTTCTCCATTGCGGACTACGGCTCGCGCGCGGATCGTGCCGGACTGGCTGTCGAGCCCGTTATCGGTGAAATCGAGCGTGCCGTGCCAGCGATAGTCGCTCTCGTCCTGCAGGCTGATTTCGACCGGGGTGCCCTTGTCGAGGCCCTCGCGGCGCGCCTTCAGGAACAGCGCTTCGGAGCCTGAGAATTCGAAATAGACCGGATCGACCGCGTTGATCGTGGTCAGCAGCGTGGCCGCACTGCCTCCGCCGCCCGAGACCAGATTGCCCGCATCGATCCGCCGGTCGGAAATCCGGCCCGATATCGGCGCGCGCACCGTGGTGAAGCCGACATCCAGCGAGCGTGCGGAAACGCGCGCCCGTGCCGCAGCCAGGATCGCTGCGTTGTTGCGCACTTCCGCCTGCAACCGGTCGATCTCGGTCCCGGCGATCGCGTCCTCGGTAATGAGGCGCTGGGCGCGGGCGAGATTGTCCCGCGACAGCGCGAGCGCGCTATCGGCGCGGGCAACCTCCGCCTGCGCCTCTGCCAGCGCGGCGCGATAGGGGCGCGGGTCGATGGTGAAGAGCGGCGCGCCCTGGCGCACCAACTGGCCATCGGTGAAGTGGATGCGGGTGATCGCGCCGGAAACCTGCGGGCGGACCTCGACGCTCTTGCTGGCCTGAAAACGGCCGACGAACTCGTCCCACTCGGTGATTTCCTGCTGCAGCGGCGCGGCGACCGTGACAGCGGGCGGTGCAGGGGCGGCGGTCGCTGCGGGCTCGCTGCCCAGCAGCCACCACGCGCCGACGAGTGCGGCGAGGACCGCCAGTGCAAGCCAGAGGCGGCTGCGGCGCGGCGCGGCAGCGCTCTCCTCCGGGGCGGCGACGGTTTCTTCGGGGCCGCCATCGTCGAGAATGTCGGAAATGTGATCGCGGCGCTCTTCGGCGGCTTCGGACGCGTTGCGATCGAAAGGTGTGTCGAACATGGGATACCCCTGACCTTGAGACAAGCGCTCCAGCCTCCAAAAGCACTGGCTTTCGAAGCAAAACGCGCAGAATTCGGATGAGCCGGAGGCAGACGACACCCGGCCACCACGCAGCATGAGTCGCCGCGCAGCTATCTGTACCGATAAGTATGTAATCTGAGGTTCAGGTCAAGCGGATTTTCTGTACCGCCTGGTATTTTATTCGCAAATGCGAAAAAGCCGTCAGCGGGACGGCCAGGAAAGCATCGCAGATTCAGCGACTTCCAGCAGCTCTGCTCGGCTGGCGCCCGATTGCGCCTGGACCGAGATGCCCTGCATCAGCGCGAGCAGATAGCGCGTGATCGCCGTTGCGCTGGTCGGCACGGCGAATTCTCCCGCGTCGATCGCGCGCTGCATCCGGTCGACGATCAGCTGTTTGGCGGATTCGGCACGGGCGTTGACGTCGTCGCGGATCGAAGGCTCGACACTCTGGCAGCCGACCATCGAGATCACGCCCATGCACCCGCGGCATTCGCCGCCGGTCGCAACATCGACCGAACCGAGCAGGAGCGTTTCGGCAACGGCGCGCGCAGTCGGCGCTTCCACCGCTTCACCAATATAGGCAAGCTTGTCCTTCTCGTAGAGGTCGAGCGCCTGGCGAAACAGCGCCTCCTTGTTGCCGAACGCGGCATAGAGGCTGGGCCGGGTGATCCCCATCGCATCGGTCAGATCGCTCAGCGATGCACCCTCGTAACCCTTCTGCCAGAACGTGCGCAGGGCCTGGGCAAGCGCATTGTCGGCGTCGAATTCCCGTGGGCGACCTCTCGTGGCAAGCTTTTCCATACCTTTAGGTATAGAACCTTGCTGGTGAGATTCAATGGCGATGACGAAGGTATGGCCGAGCGGCTCGGCCATGATCGTGGCCTTCGACTTCCGGTCAATCCGGCTGTGGGCGGGGGATCGCGGACCTGTTCAGGTAGGCGAGGGCGGCAAGGACCAGAAATACGCTCGCGCTGAAGACCATGGCAGCATCGACCGAGAACCTGCCGACCGCAATTCCGGCGAGCGACGGCAAGAGCGCGGCACCGCCCAGCTGAAACGCGGTGATGTAGAGCACCGCCCGGCGTGACGGGTCGATTTCGATCAGCCATCCGGCGAAGAACGGCAGCGTGAACAGCCAGAAGAAGCCGAACACCACGCTGACCGCCAGAATGGCCGCCGATTCGTCGCCGACCGTCAGGAACAGCGACGTCGAGACTGCCGCAGCGAGAGCGCAGGCGATGATCGTCGGGCGGTTCGGCAATCGCTCACCGAACTGCGCGGCGGTCAGCGCGCCGACCACCTGGGCCACGAGACACAGCGATATCGCCGTACCCTCGAACGTGGGAGCATGACTATTGCCGAGCAGCCAGAGACCGAAATAGCTCCACACCGAAACGATCGCGCCGACGAACAGCCCAGCGCCGATCAAGGCGGTCAGGCTTGCCGGCGTGATCGCCCCGCGTTCGCCGTCGGACGGCGCCGGTTTGAGCTCTCGCGGAAGGGACAGGGCGGAGAGCGTGGCAATCCCGCCGACCAAGGCGAGGACAAGCAGCGCGGTCCCGGTGCGCGAGCTCCCCAGCGCGATGTAGGGAAGGGAGGCCGCAGCAACCGCCTGCATCAGGGTCTGAACCGCGAGGAAGAGCGCGCTGGCCCGCTCGACTCGCGTCACACGCGAGATCGCGACGAGGGTGGATGCAACCAGCACGCCCTCGCTCAGCCCGGCAACGCCGCGGCACGCAGCGATGATCGCCATGCCCGACTGCTCGGTCATGAACAGGTTCATGGCGGTGAGGATCAGACCCGCCCCGCCGATGACCACGCGCGGCCCCTGCTTGCGCAGCAGCCAGATACCCGCCAGCGAGCCGACCACGATCGCGATCATCTCGATTGTGACGAGATTGCCGACCTGGGCCTCGGCAATCCGGCCCTCTTCAACCATCGCGCCAAGCAGGATCGGATGGACGCCGAGAACGAGCAGGGCGCACGCGCCGATCAGGATGGAGGTTGCCAGCGTCCTGCGGGTCACCGGATCGAGCGCGGCGGTCAACGCGCATCCTCCCGGTCGGCGCGCAGGGGCAGGTATTCGGGCAGAAACGTGCGCGAGTAGGCGATCCGTGCCCGGCGAGCCTGCTCCTCCATCTCGTCGGTAATCAGGCCGTAGCGGTGGATCGAGAGCGACCAGATCGCATCATTGATCACGATGATCTCGACCAGCCGGTCATGCAGGTCGGGGATTTCGGGCATGACGAAGGTCTGCGTCATCAATTCGATGCTGCGGCCCGCGGTGACGAGGTTGCTGTCCAGATCCTGCAGGCGGATGTCCGATGACCACGCAGGCCCTTCGAGCAGAACCTGCCGCGCGGCGGGGTGTTCGTTGAACCATTTCTGCCCGGCGCGGTACTGCAGCGTCTGCAGTTCCTGCCAGCTCTTCACATCCTTGGGCGCTTCGCTGAGCACGCCTGCTTCGAACCGCTTCAGGTATCGCTCCGCAAGGGCACTGAACACGAGCTGTGGCTCGGGAAAGAAGTGGTAGATCGAAGGCGGCGAGATGCCAACTTCGGCTGCGATGGCGTGAATGCTGATCGCGGAAGGCGGCAGGTTTTCCAGCAGCTTTTCGGCCCCGTCGAGGATCGCTTCGAACCGCGCCTGACTGCGCTTTTGCGACGGTCGGCGAATTTCGGCTCGGGTGATGTCCTGTGTGCTCATGCGCCCTCCTGATGCCCGCATCCTTTCGGATGAGCGCGAAAAAAGCAATCTTTTATCGGGTTTTGGGTCGCGGAATCCGAAGTCTATTGACTCATTCGCTGCCGCTTGCTCTCTAAACCGGATAAATATCCGATTATTCCTCGGGAGGGAACTTGATGAAGCGTGGCTCTGCAATCCTGTCGGTCTCGATGCTGGCTCTGATACCCGCCGCTGCCGCCGCTCAGGAGGCGGGCGAGGTGGTCGCCGAGACGCAGGAGACTGCGGATGGTGCCGACCAGGGCGGGCTCAACGTCATCGTTGTGACCGCGCAGCGGCGCGAGCAGGACATTCAGGACGTGCCGATCAGCGTCACTGCGATCAGCGGCGACGATCTGACCGAAATCGGCATTCGCGATCCGCGCGACCTGACGCTCGTCGTCCCGAGCCTGTCGATCCAGGCGGGCACATCCTCGACCACCACATCGCTGTTCCTGCGCGGCGTCGGGATCGGCGACTTCAACTCGAACACCACCGGCGCGGTCGGCGTCTATGTCGACGACGTCTTCCTTGGCGCGAACGCGGGCAAGCTGTTCAACGTGTTCGACAGCGAGGGCATCGAAGTCCTCAAAGGGCCGCAGGGCACGCTCTACGGTCGCAACACGACCGCAGGTGCGATCCGCTTTTCCTCGCGCAAGCCGACCGACGAGTTCAGCGCCAATGCCGCGATCTCCTACGGCCGGTTCAACGAGGTCCAGGCCGAGGCGGGCGTGGGCGGGCCGATCATCGGCGATGTGCTGAAGGCGCGCGTTTCCGGCACCTATCTGCGGCGCGACGGCTGGATGCTGAACCGGGTGACCGGCAACAAACTGAACGCGCTCGACATGTGGGCGGGCCGCGCGATCGTCGATTTCACGCCGAACCCGGACGTCCTCGTCCGCGCGAACGTTCACGGCGGCCAGAACCGCGGCGACGCACGCCAATTCCAGCATCGCGGATCGGGCGTCGATCTGTTCGGCAACCCGATCGTCGTCGATGGAGTGCCGCTCGACGGGCTGGGCTATGCCGATACCGATGGCGACATCGATTCGGGCGACTTCGACGTTGAAGGCAAGGAGCGGGTCGACGTGTTCGGTGCCTCGCTGACCGGCAAATTCGATTTCGGCGGCGTCACGCTGACCTCGATCTCCGCCTACGAGCAGGTCCGCCGCAATACGCTGGAGGATACCGACGCCAGCCCGAACAACGTCCTGACCGCGACCTATATCGACCGGCCCGAGCAATACAGCCAGGAAATCCGGCTTCAGTCGAACGACAGCGGGCCGGTGAACTGGATCGTCGGCGGGTACTATTTCCACGACAAGCTGGTGACCAACAGCTCGTTCGACATCCTGCGCGTCCTGCGCGATCCGAACGATCTGCCGGGCACTTTCGATCCGGCCAACTCCATCGGCAATTACGCCTATCCCTACACCCAGAAGACCGAGAGCTGGGCCGCTTTCGCGCAGGCCGATGTCGAGCTGACCGACCGGCTGACGCTGACCGGTGGCCTGCGCTATTCGGTCGACAGCATCGATTTCGACTATCAGGCCTTCTTCGATGACGTGGTCGTCGTGCCGGTGATCGACTTCCAGGGTTCGGAGACGTTCAGGGATCTGTCGTGGCGCGCCGCGCTGTCGTTCAAGGCGAGCGACGACGTGATGCTCTATGCGTCCTCGTCCAAAGGCTACAACAGCGGCGGTTTCGCGGGCGGTTCGTCCAGCGACCCCGCGCAGTTGCAGCCGTTCGATTCCGAAACGCTCTATGCCTACGAGGTTGGGGTAAAGACCGACCTGCTGGACCGCACGCTGCGCTTCAACGCCGCCGCCTTCTACTATGATTATCGCGACCTTCAGGTGTTCGTGTTCGACACCTCCGGCGTGCTGCCGGTGCAGCGCAAGCTCAATGCGGGCAATGCGGAAATCTACGGCCTCGAAGTCGAATTACAGGCGCAGCCCTCGCGCTATTTCAACGCCTTCGTCAACGCCAGCTTCCTCCATGCGCAGTACAAGGACTTCATTGCGCTGGCGGCGGAAGACTATGCGGGCAACGACCTGGTCAACGCGCCCGATTTCTCGCTCTCTGCCGGGTTCACGGTCACGCAGCCGCTGCCGGGCGGTAGCTCGCTGCAACTGCGCGCCGACGGCAATTTCCAGTCGGAAACCTTCCTCACCCCGGACAATGCCCGGGCCAATCGGGTGGAGCCCTTCGGCACCGCGAATGTCAGGTTCTCGTGGCTCTCCGCCGACGAGAAGATCGAGCTCGCGCTGTGGGGCAAGAACGTCACTGACACCCGCTACACCACCTACATCTCGCCTGTCCTGACCATGGACCAGATCAACTATAATGATCCGGCCACCTATGGTGTGCAGGCCGTCCTCAAATTCTGATTGGCAAGTGAGACGGTTATGAACCGAACCAAGGATGCCGCGCTGCGTGAGCGTGCGCTGAAAGTCATTCCCCACGGCATGTACGGGCACCAGTCGGTGCGGATCCTGCCCGCAGGCTTCCCGCAGTTCTTCGAGAAGGCGGAGGGCGCGCATGTCTGGGACGTCGATGGCAATCGCTACCTCGACTTCATGTGCGCTTACGGACCCAACCTGCTGGGATACAAGGACGAGCGGGTCGACGCGGCAGCGCGGGCGCAGGCCGAGATCGGCGATGTCATGACCGGGCCTTCGCCGCTGATGGTCGAGCTGGCCGAAACCATGGTCGAGATGGTCGACCACGCCGATTGGGCCATGTTCTGCAAGAACGGCACCGACGCCACCACGATGGCGATGAGCAGCGCGCGCGCACAGACCGGCAAGCGGATCGTGCTGGTCGCAAAGGGTGCCTATCATGGCGCGGCCCCCTGGTGCACGCCGATCCCCGCCGGGACCGTGCCCGAAGACCGCGCGCACCTGAAGGGCTACGACTATAACGACGTCGCCAGCCTGGAAGCCGCCGTGGCCGAGGCGGGGGACGATCTGGCGGCGATCTTCGCATCGCCCTTCAAGCACGACGCCTTCATCGATCAGGAAGCGCCCGAGCCCGCCTATGCCCGCCGTGCGCGCGAATTGTGCGACGAGACCGGGGCGATGCTGATCGTCGACGAGGTCCGCGCGGGATTCCGCCTCGCGCGGGGCAGCAGCTGGACGCAGCTCGGCGTCCAGCCTGACCTGAGCGCATGGGGCAAGTGCTTTGCCAACGGGCACCCGATCTCGGCGCTGCTCGGTTCGAACCGCTGCCGCGAAGGCGCCGGGTCGATCTATGCGACGGGCTCGTTCTGGCTCTCCGCAGTGCCGATGGCAGCGGCGATCGAGACGCTGCGCATCATCCGTGAAAGCGACTACCTCGAGCAGTCGGAGCGGCTCGGCACGCGCCTGCGCGAGGGGCTGGACGCCGCAGCGAAGAAGCACGGCTTCACCCTGCGCCAGTCGGGGCCGGTCCAGATGCCGCAGATCATGTTCGCCGACGATGCCGATTTCAGCGTCGGCTATGCGTGGACGCAGGAAATGCTCGCCCGCGGGTTCTACCTGCATCCCTGGCACAACATGTTCCTGTGCGCGGCGATGACCGAGAGCGATATCGAGGACACGATCGCCGCCGCCGATGATGCCTTCGCCGCGCTGGCGGGCAAGCTTGACGAGATCCCGCCGCACCCGCTGATGACCGCAATGGCTGCGGCTTCGGCATAATGGCTGCGCCGCTGGATCTGCTGTGCGTCGGCCTTACCACGCTCGACATCACGGTTCGCCCGGTGGAGTCGCTGCCCGAGGGCGAGGCGGGGCAGATCGTCGAGAAGATCGCGCTTTCTCCCGCCGGGACCGCAGGGGGCACGGCCTTCGTCGCGCAGACGCTGGGCCTGCGTACAGCACTGTCTTCGGCTGTCGGCGACGATCCGCAGGGGCAGATCGTGCGCTCGATGCTGGAGGACGCGGGAGTCGATACGAGCATGCTCGCGGTCGATCCCAACTGGCCGACATCGACCACGGTCCTGCCCATCCGTCCCAATGGCGATCGCCCCAACTGGCACATGATGGGGGCCAGCGTGTTCGCGCCGGTCGGCGAAGCGGAACGGGCCGCGCTCGATCGCACGCGCAACGTGCACTGGGCGGGCGTGGGCTTTCCCGGCACGATGGGGAAGGGCGCGGACTTCCTGCGGGAGGCGCAGGCGCGCGGTCTGTTCACCACGTGCGACCTGATCGCACCGACGGAAGCTGCGCAGACCGATCTCGATGTGCTGCTGCCGCATGTCGACCTGTTCATGCCCAGCCTTGCCGAGTTGAGCGCGCTCGCGGGGACCGATGATCCGGTCGAGGGCGCGCGCCGCTTCATGGCACGCGGCGCGAAAGGCTGCCTCGTCAAGCTGGGCGGCGATGGCGCGCTGCTCGTCCTGCCCGAAGAGCAGATCCACGCGGCTGCGCACCGGATCGATCCGGTCGATACGACAAGTTGCGGCGACAGCCTATGCGCCGGATATATCGCGGGCCGCGCCCGTGGCTTCGATCAGGCGGACGCGCTGCGTTTCGGTGTCGCGACCGCGGCGCAGGTCGCGCTCGGCGTGGGGACGCTCGGCGTGCTCGAGAATTACGATGCGACCCTTGCATTCATGCGCGAAACGCCGGTGAAGGACTACAGCCGATGACCGAAGACGATGCCCGCCAGCAGCTGGTCGATGCGATGCGCACGCTCGATGCGCGGGGGCTCAACCGCGGGACCTCGGGCAATATCTCGATGCGGTTCGGCTCGGGGATGTTCGTGACGCCGTCGGGCGTGACGCCGGATCGCCTGACGCCCGAGCTGATGGTGTTCGTCGACGGCGATGGCAGCGTTGCGCAAGGATCGGCCCGCCCGTCGAGCGAGTGGCGCATGCACATGGGGCTGTACCAGCGCCGCGCCGATGCGAACGCGATCGTGCATTGCCACGCGCGCTATTCAACGATCCTCGCCTGTGCCCACCGTGAAATTCCGCCGCTGCATTACATGGTCGCGGTGAGCGGCGCGGCCAACGTGCCCGTCGCCCCCTACGCGACCTTCGGCAGCGAGGCGCTTGCCGATGGCGTCGCCGAGACGCTCGACGGGCGTTATGCCTGCCTGATGGCCAACCATGGCCTGATCGCACTGGCGCCCGCGCTCCCTCTGGCGATGGCGATCGCCGAGGAGATCGAGGAGCAGGCCGCGGTCTATTGCGGAACGCTCTCGCTGGGTGGCCCGAAACTGCTCGAAGAGGACGAGATGGAACGGATCATCGGGGCCTTCCGGCAATACGGCCAGAAGGACGCCGAGGGCTGAAGGGTTTTTCGAGACGCCCGCAGGTGTGAAAGAGCACATGCGCAAGGCCTGACAGTGTAGTTCGTCCATTGCGCTGTCCTACATGCTGTGTCCGCGCTAGACTGGCATGCGATCATCCCGCTGCGATAGGCGTTGCGGCTTTGCGGGGCGGGCCAGCAGGGAGGAGACGTTTTCTCCTCCCTGGACACTGTGTCAGGTGTGTCAGGCCGAGGGCGTCAGGGTTTCCAGTATTGGCGGAAGCTGGAGCGCGGATCGCTCTCCACCCGCAGGTCTTCGTCGAAGATCAGCGTCGTGCGCTCGGGCGGGGAGTAGGGCTTCCATTGAGGAATGCGCTCGTTGTTGGGGTCGCCATTGGCAGCGAAGGCCGCCCAGCTCGATGCGATGGCCGCGGCGAGTTCGTTGGCCTCCTTGCTCGAGCCGTTGAGCGCGCCGCGCGTGTTGTAGAGGCTGGGCGCGACGTCGATCCCGTGGACCGCGCCGAAGCGGCCGTCCGCCGCCGGGCTCGGCTGGGTCCACAGATAGGTCCAGACCGGCGCGCCGCCCTGCTTGGCCTTGAGCTCGGCCTGCGCGAAGGCCGACTTGCGGAAGGTAAGGTCGGACTCGAGCCGCGCGGCGAGCAGGAAGGGCGGGGCGTCCGGGTCTTCGGCGCGATAGGCGGCGACCGCTTCGGCAGCCCTGTCGCCCAGATGCTTGCGGGCGAACTGCGTCAGGCGCGCCTCGTCCATCGCGAAGTCGCCCATGCGGTAGGCCCGCTCGTCGAGCACGGAGGACACGATCATCGGCACGTCGGCGGATACGGCGGGCGCATCCGGATCCCACGGGTGGCGGGGCAGGGCGATTCCATCGACGACGGGCGCGAAGGATCGCGGTGCCTCGCCCTTGGCGCGGTCCGCGGCCTCCAGCTTGGCCTGCGTTTCAAGGAGGACGGTCCACGGCACCTCCTGCAGCTTGCGGAAGTCGCCTGGTGCGATCTCCAGCGCGTCCATCAGCCGTTTCGCGGTCGCGCTCGCCATTTCGGGCGGCATCATCCGCAGGGCAGAGCCGCTCATCACGCCCGCGCGGTGGAACAGGCCCTTGCCGCCGGGCATCGCCATCAGCACGCTGGTCTTCGCCCCGCCGCCCGACTGGCCGTAGACCAGCACACGGGCAGGATCGCCGCCGAACGCCGCGACATTCTCGCGCACCCAGCCGAGCGCGGCGACGATGTCCTGCATCCCCACCGTGCCCGAAGTGGCGAACTCCTCGCCCCCGAACTCGGCGAGGTGGAGGAAGCCGAACGCGCCGAGGCGATGGTTGATCGCGATCACCACGCTGTCGGTGAAGCGCGCCATCGCCTCCCCATCCATGCCGACCGAGTTGCCCGATCCGGAATAGAACCCGCCGCCGTGCAGCACCACGATCACCGGCTTCTTCGCGTTCGGGTCGAGCCCGGGCGACCACAGGTTGAGCGACAGGTTGTCCTCCCCCATGCCCGAAGGATTGCGATCGACCATGATCAGGTCGGCATAGACATGACGGCGGTCGCCCGGGATTTGCGGGGCAACGTCGGTCCAGTGCAGCGCATCACGCACGCCTGCCCAGGGTTCGACCGGTTGCGGCGGCATGAAGCGGTTCGCGCCGCTCGTGTCGGCGGCATAGCTCACGCCCCGGAAAATCGAGACCCCGCCCGATTCCAGCCCGCGCAGCTTGCCCTGCGCCGTCTCCACAACCGGGAACATGCCCGCCGCGAATGCTGGCCGTGCCATGGCGGTAGCGCCGAGCGCGAGTGCCGATCCGAGTGTCTGTCGCCGCGTCATCATCCCCGAGTCTCCCTGTGTCGTTTGTGCTGACACTAGAACCAATTGGACTTGCGTGTTAAGCCCTTTTCGTAAATGCGGTATGCCTTCAAGGTCCGGTTAAACTGGGTGAATAGTTTTTGTTCAAATGCCGGGTTCCTTGATATGTGCGGTCTGATGAGTGGGAGAGGCGGGATCTGGAGCGATTGCACATCACGCGGCGGAGTGCGCTTGCCGGGGCGGCTGCGCTGATGGCGGCGTCGACCTTGCGTGCGCAGCATCCGGCTGGCGGCCGGCTTGCGCCCATGGCCGATTCGCCCCAGCGGGTGTGGGTGAAGGCGAACCTGCGCGGGTTGATGAACCTGTTCCTGCCGACGTTCCGCGAGGATGGGCGCACGCTGGACGAGGACGCGATCCGCCACGATGTGCGCCACGCGATCGCGCAGGGCTTTTCAGGCACGCTACCGATGATCAACTGGACGCTCCCCGGCGACCCACGGTGGACGCAGTTCCATCGCATCCTGATCGACGAGGCGGGCGATGACCTGCCGGTCCACGGCATCATCGCCGGCGGCAAGGTGGAATCGGACCTTCGCCTGCTCGGCGCGCTGGAGGAACTGGGTACACAGCTGGTGCTGCTCGCCTCGACTTTTCCAGCCGATAGCAGCGCCGACCAGCTGCACGATCTGATGGCGCAGCGGATTACCGCCACGCAGCTTCCGGTCATGCTCTATGCCGCAACCGGGCGGCGCGCGTTTCCGGCGCTTGGCCCGGCAGGTCAGCCGCTCAATGTGTACGACCGGATTGCCGACCTCCACAACGTGGTGGCGGTGAAGATCTCGCAGCCGGTATCGCTGACGTCGACCATGCAGCTGTGCCAGCGACTGGGCGACCGTCTTTCGATGGGGCCGGTCAATCTCGATTTCCTCCCGCTGCTGGCGCGTCATTTCGACATAAGCTGGAGCGGGCAGTGGAATGCCGAGGCGGTGCAGACCCCTGCACAGCCAATCGGCAGGCGCTGGCTCGCCGCCTCTGCCGCAGGCGACATGGCGCAGGTCGATGCGCTGGCCCGTCAGATACAGCCTGCGCTGTCGCACTTCTTTGCGATGCAGGCTCCGGTGATCCGCGCGGGCGGGCATCCGTGGCAGCACAGCCGCTATTACCAGTGGCTCTCGGACGGCAATGGCGGGTTGCTTCCGCATGATCCCCTTGCGCCGGACGGAGCGATCCCCGTGCTCGATGCCAAGGCACGCGCCGCGATGCGTGCGGCCTACCGCGCGTCGGGCCTCGAGCCGACCGATGCGCCCGAAGAGCAATTCGTGGTCGGCCGTGCGGCGTGGGCGCGCGGCGTGCGCGCCTCCGACCTGACCGCGCTGCCATACTATTCGCAAGATTGAGACAACAGGGAGAGGGGAATGACGATCCGCAAACTTTGGGCGGGCCTTGCCACCGCCGCCGCGCTCGGGCTGTCGGCCTGCGCGACCACGGGTGCAGACACGCCCGCTGCGCAGGCCAATAACGCGCCGCTCCTTTGGACAAGCTATGGCCCGGTGGTCGGCTCGCGCGAGGGTGAAAACGGGGAGGTCAACGTCTTCCGCGGCGTTCGCTACGCGGCATCGACCGAGGGGCGGCGCTTCCAGCGCGCGGCGGATCCGGAGCCGTGGTCGCAGCCGCTGGAGGCAACCCGATTCGGCAGCGAATGCCCGCAGATCCCGTCGCCCGATGTGCCCGTCTTCGCCTCGTGGGCGAACACGGTCGGCACCAATGAAGACTGCCTGTTCCTCAACGTCTGGACGCGTGGCCTTGGCGACGGAAAGAAGCGCCCGATCATGGTCTGGCTTCACGGCGGCGGCTACGTCACCGGTTCGGGTTCGAGCAACGGGTATGATGGATCGCGGCTGGCGGAGCGGGGCGATGTGGTCGTGGTCACGCTCAACCACCGGCTCAACGCGCTGGGCTATTCGTACCTCGGCGGGCTGACCGACGATCCGAAATATGCCGATAGCGGCAACTTGGGCAGTCTCGATATCGTCAGGGCGCTTGAATGGGTGCGTGACCATGCGGACGCGATCGGCGGCGATGCCGGTAACGTCACGATCTTCGGCGAATCGGGCGGTGCCGCCAAGGTCTCCACCCTGATGGCGATGGAGGGTGCGCGCGGGCTGTTCCAGCGCGCCATCGCGCAGTCGGGATCGATGTCGCTCTCCGGCTTCACCCCGCGCGTGGGCACGCCGCTGGCGAAGGATCTGATGGCCACCGCCGGTGCCTCCAGCGTGGAAGAACTCGCCGCCATGCCGATCGAGGACTTCATCGCGGCGATGATGAAATCGCGCAGCCGCGGCGCGTTCTATCGCCCGGTGGTGGATGGCCGATCGCTGACCCGCCAGCCTTACGCGCCCGATGCCAATCCGGTGAGCGCCGACATTCCGCTGCTGGTCGGCACCAATAACAACGAGATGCGCCTGCAGGGCGGCCTCGGCAGTCCGGAGAACTTTGCGCTGACATGGGAACAGCTTCCGGCGAAGCTCAAGGCGTTTGCCGGGGATGCGGACGTGGAAGAGGTGATCGCAGGCATGCGCGCGGCGCATCCCGATTACGACGCGAGCGACGTGTTCTTCCAGGTCGCGACCTTCCGCAATTATCGCGGCACCGCGCTGTTGCAGGCAGAGCGCAAGAGCGAGCAGTCCGCTCCGGTCTACATGTATAGGCTCGACTGGAAGACCCCGGTCGAAGGCGGGCGGCTGGAGACGCCGCACGCGCTCGATATCGCCTTCGTGTTCGACAATGTCGCGCGCTCGACCAGCTATACCGGGCCCGAGATGGCGGAGACCCAGCGGATGGCCGACCTGATGGCCGATGCGTGGATCGCTTTCGCGCGCACCGGCAATCCGAACACACCGGCGCTTCCGCAATGGCCGACCTACGACATGCAGACCCGCGCGACGATGATCTTCGATCTCGATCCGCAGGTGGTGCAGGACCCGGACGGGGAAGAGCGCGAACTGCTCCAGCGGCTGCTGCCCGAGGGGCGCGGGCTCTAGGGCCTGACGATTGGAGGAGCGCGGCCCTTGGGCGCCGCGCTCCTCCTCAGCCTGCGGTGGCTGCCGCGCCCATCTGCATGATCTCGATCTCGTGGCCCTCGGGCGCGCGAACGAAGGCGATCCGCGCGGGGCCGAATTGAACGGTCTCGCCCTTCTGCTTCGCTCCGGCGGCAAGCGCGCGGGCCAGGTCGGCATCGAGATCGCGTGAGACCATGCCCACCGGGCCGTAGCCGTTGCCGGTGTCGATCGCGCGGCCATCCTTCCAGTGGAACAGGACGATCGTGGTCGAACCCTTCGCGCCGGTCATCACGTGTTCGCGGAAGTTCGGCGTGTCGACCGTGTCGGCGTGCTTCAGGCCGAACCCGCTTTCGAAGAAGGCGGTCGCGGCGTCGATGTCGGCCACCGTCAGTTTGACGAAGGTGAACAGGGCGGGCTTGGTCGTGCTCATTGAGAGTCCTTTCGTGCATCACTTCTGGGTCGCATCAGGCTCTCCTGCGCGACGGTGGCAACCATCCGGCCATCGAGATCGTAGAAGTGCCCGCGATTGAGGCCCCGCGCGTGGCCTGCCCACGGGCTCTCGGTCGCGAACAGGTGCCACTGGTCGAAATCGGGCGTCTCGTGAAACCACACCGCATGGTCGAGCGAGGCGGCCTGTACGCGATCGCTGCCGGGCCGGATGCCGTGCGGGAGCAGCGCATTGCGCAGGAACATCATGTCCGACGCATAGCCAAGCAGCGCGCGCTGGAGCAGCGGATCGGCCCCGGTCGGCTCGCGCATCCGCATCCACACCGCGGTCTTCGCTTCGCGTCCTTCGGAACCGAACAGCAGCCCCGGATCGATCGGGACGATCTCTATCGGGCGCTTCTGCAACCGCTCGACGATCGGGACGCTCGCCGCCTTGGCATTGCCTTTGCGCCATGCCTCCAGCCCGGCCAGCGCCGCGTCGATGTCGAGCGGGAAGGGCGCAAGGGCGGTGTGCCGGAACCCGTCCTCCTCGACATGGAACGACACGGTCATGGTGAAGATGAGGCGGTCGTCCTGAAAGCCGTCGACCCGGCGCACCGCGAAGCTGCGTCCGGAAGATAGCTGGGTGACGGTGTAGCGGACGGGATGCGCGCTCGATCCGGCCTTCAGGAAATGGGCATGCAGGGAATGGGGCAGGCGGGCGCCATCCTCCACCGCCGATGCCGCGAGCAGCGCCTGCGCAATGGCGTGGCCGCCAAACAGGCGCGGCCCCATGGCCGGGCCGGAGCGCCCTTCGAAAGTCGCGGTATCGACCGCTTCGAGCGCAAGGATTTTGACAAGATCGACGATGTTGAGCCTCCCCCAAGTTCTCCATACCGGATATTCAGCCATGCCGCCGATAGCAAGCCGCTGCGGCGAAATGTGCCAAACTTCGCTTTGCAGGGGCTTTCGTTCACCACCGTTGACACTGTAACAACTAGTGTGACAATGTACGACGGGCAACGCAGGGAGAAGCTGATGACCTATACCAAGGGCCGGATCGTGAACGATGCCGATTCACACACGATGGAAACGCAGGACTGGCTCGCCGCCCATCTCGAAGGCGAGTACAAGGAGATGTATTCGCAGGTCTATTCGAAGCGCGAGGGCGGCGACCGGATCGTCAAGATGATCGACGCCGCCAAGGCGCGCAAGAGCGACCCCGAAGCACGCGCCAAGGCGCTGGAGAACCCCATTGAAGGTGCCAAAGGCTGGCTAGGCTATGGCGGGTTCGACAAGGAGGAACGCGTCGAAGCGCTCGATTGGCTTGGCTTCCAGAGCCAGCTGGTCTTTCCCACCTTCGGGCTGGGGGCGATCACCAGGGCGGAGAGCGACGACCAGCGCTATGCCGCGGCTACCGCGCTGAACAAGGCGCAGCAGGAATTCTGCGATGCCGACGCGCGCATGGACTGCGTCGCCTTCACCCCGCTCGACGATCCCGAGCGCGGCCTTGCCGAGGCGAAGCGCGCGGTGAGCGCGGGTGCGAAAGCAGTGATGTTCAGCGCCGGGCCGGCGGGCGACAAGAGCCCCGGGCACCCCGATTTCGATCCGTTCTGGCAGTTCCTGCAGGACAACAAAATCCCCTTCATGCTGCATATCGGCCCGGGCACGAAGACCCAGCCGACCAAGTTCCGCAACAATGGGCGCGAGCGTGCGGCGGACCTGCACGGCGGGGGCGAGAACCTGCGTTTTCCGGACTTCATGTGCCTGTGGTACGCGCCGCAGGAATTCCTCACCGCGATGGTCTATGACGGCGTGTTCCAGCGCTTTCCCGATCTGCGCGGTGGCGTGATCGAGAGCGGGGCGGGCTGGGTGCCCGAGTTTCTGCGCATGCTCGACCACGGCTGGTACTCGTTCAACAAGACCGACCAGTACCTGAAGGACATGGACCTGATGCCGTCGGAGTACCTCAAGCGCGCGGTCCGCTTCACGCCGTTCCCGAACGAGGACGTGGGCCACATGATCCGCGACTCAGCGCCCGAGCTCTACCTATTCTCCAGCGACTATCCGCACCCCGAGGGGACGAAGGACCCGTACGGCAAGTTCGAAGCCTCGCTCGAAGGGTTCGACGAGGAGGTGAAGGACATGTTCTACCGCACCAACTACGACCACATGATGTACCGCAAGAGCGAAGCGCTGGCGCAAGCGGCCGAGTAAGCTTCCTCTCATGTCGACTGGGGGAGCATCCGCGCGGTGCTCCCCCTTTTTTGCCCGTCGTCAGGCGCTTCCGAAGCGCATCAGCTCGATGATCGGATCGACGCTCTCGACGCTGTCCAGCCCGTCGCATAGCGCAACCAGACGGTCTGCCTTGCGCGTGCCCAGCACCGGTTCGACCAGTTCGTGGGCCTTCACTTCCACTTCGGCTTTCGACAGCGGGTGGGTGGGGAAGCCGGGAACATAGGGCACATAGCGTTCCTCGCGCGTCCCGTCCTTGCGGACCAGCGTGACCCGCGCGCTTTCGGTGCGGTCCTCGCCCTCGCCGGTCTCCTGCGCCTCGTCGCGCACCACCGTCACCTTGCGCGCGAAGGCCTGTGCCGCCGTGTCGCTCTCCTGCCGCTCGAGCGATTGCGCGGAGACGAAATCCAGCCGCCCGTCGAGCATTATGATCGCGGCGAGATAGGGGATGTTGAGCGCGGGCATGTTCGCGCGCTCGAAAGTCGCCGCCTCGCCGGGCATGGCCACGGTGATGCTCGCCACCTCGTCGGGCATCACGCTCTTGCGCAGGTCGAGCAGCGCGCGGATCGCGGGCTGTGTCGGCCCGCCCACGGGATAGCGTTTCATCGCTGAGAGCGACAATTCGTAATGCTCGTGCAGGCCATCGACCAGCGAGGCGTGGTTTGCGCCTTCGCCCTGGAATGCGCGCCAGCGGAACCAGGCGCTCTCGTTGTCGAAGCTGGCGGGTACGCCGGTGAAGCCAAGCTTCGCCATCATCGCTGCCTGCAACCCGTTGCGCGCGCCCATGCCGCCGAAGACGAAGGCTTTCTCCACGTGCCGCACGTCGAGCAGCCATTGCCACGAGCCCGATGCCTGCTGCGCGCAATAGGCCAGCATGTGATCGACCTGCCCCGCCGACAGCCCCAGCAACGGGGCGGCGGCTGCGGCTGCGCCGAAAGTGGGCGCGACGCCGTGGTTGGCGAGCCCTGCGAGATAGAGGTTGCGCGTGCCGATCGCCTTGGGGAGCCTGCCCGCGATCTCGTACCCCGCAGTCACCGCGCCGACCAGATCGGCACCGGTGCGCTTCTTGAGGCGCGCGGCCTCCAGCGCCGTGGGCACGATGGCGGGGCCCGGCTGGACATAGGCCGAGGGGATGAAGTCGTTGATCTCCGCCGCGTGCGCCGTCATCGCCGAGGCGAACACGGCATCGACCGGAGAGGCCGTCTCGCGCGATGCGAGGATCGGGCTCCCGCCGCCCGGCGACATGGCAACGGCATAACGGCGGCCAAGCTTTGCGGCTTCGAGCGGCTGGCAGGCCACGATCGCGGCGAGCGTATCGAGGACGTGGAGCCGCGCGCGCTCGCGGATTGCGGCGGGGATGGAATGGCTTGCCGCTCCGGCGATGTAGCCGGTCAGAGCGGGGGTGATCTCGCGCCATTCCGGTGCCCCGGAAACCGGCGCGACAGTCGCCTGGCGAGCGGCCAGCGCCGGGGCCGAGACTGCCAGCGCACCCGCCGCCGATCCCGCCTTGATAAGTCCGCGCCGTGTCATGCCCCTGTCGATACCCTCGCTCACCCCGGTTCTCCCTCTCTTGACGCGCAGGGTGCCGAGACGGCCTCTGACAGTCAAACCAATAGTAATGAAGCGTGGGAGAGTGGGCGTGGCGACCTTGCCAATTTCGTGAGTGCGCGGCACAGCGGGGGCATGGAAGCCATGCCGGCAGAGGGTGATCGCGAGCAGCAACTGCTCGACGCAGCGCAGACGCTGATCCGCGAAGGCCGGACACTCAACATCTCGCTGGGCGAGGTGGCCGACCGGGTCGGGGTCAGTCGCAGCCTCCTCTACGTCTATTTCGACGGTGTTCCGGCGATCATCGACGCGCTGTTCCTCCAGCATCTGGACCGGCTGGCGGCGCGCGTTCTGCCTGCACTGGATTGCGCACAGGCGGGTTACCGTGAGCGTGCCAGCGCGGCCTATGCCGCCTATCTCGACTACCTGATCGAGAGCGGGCCGATCCTGCAGCTGATCCTGCGCGAACGGCATCAGGACAGTCCGCTCGGCGCGGAGAGCCAGCGGCAGTTTCGCCGCCTGCTGCGGCGCGTTGCCGAGGATACGCGCCGTGCGCTCAGCCTGGCGCCGCGCGAGGCTTTCGTCCTGCTCGAACTCACCGCCGGGATACCCGAGGCGCTGGCGCGTCTGGTGCGCGGTGGCGAGATCGACCGGGATACGGCCCATGCGACCTGCCGACGGCTGGTCACCGCCTCGGTAGACGGGTTCGCTGTCGCCCCGACGACCTAGCTGGCTTCCGTGGCGAGGGTGTCGCCGCTGTGGACCCCGGCCATTATCACGGTGAGGCAGATTTCCTCGACCATCGCGAAGGGCGCGCGCCTGCTGGCGACGATACCGCCCGCCTTCAGACTGACCGCAGCCAGTGCGGCGGTCGATGCGCGCGCGCTCTGCAGGTCCATCTTGCGCTTTCCGACCAGCTGCTGGAGGATCGGCGCGCGCGCCGCATTGCTCTGCGCGACCCATTCGGGCTTCAGCGCATCGCGGACCTCGGGCGTGCGCAGCAGCATTTGCAGCAAGGGCCCGCGCTGCGCAGCTTCGTGCAGATAGCCGATGGTCGAAAGCATCACCCGGGTCTGATGGTTCGTGCCGCGCGCGATCCGCTTGCGCCGCTGGGTTTCCTGGGTCGCGATCTCGCGCCGCGCGAGCGCCAGCAGCAGCTCGGTCCGTCCGCCGAAGCAGTTGTGAACCTGGGTCTCGCTGATCCCGGCAAGCCGCGCGACCTCGCGGATCGTCACCGCCGACAGCCCTTCCTTGAGCGCAAGCTGGCTGGCCGTGTCCATCAGGTGCTGGCGCCGCTCCTCGGCCGACATGCGCGTGCGGGTGCCGGGCGACTTGCGTGGCTGCCGTTGGCCGAGGGCGAAGGTCTCGCTCAGGCCGATCGGGGCGGGGGGCAGGTCGGGGCGCGGGTCGCGCGCGGATGCGCTGCGGGTCCAGTGCGATCGCGGCGGGCGCGGAATGTCGAGCCGGTCGCAGATCTTGGCGAGGCCATTGCCGGTCAGGCCATAGCGGGCGGCGACCGACCCCATGGGTTCGGACCATATTCGTTCGAACAGCTCGGCGCGGGTCAGTTCCATGGTCGCTTGGATATTCCCATCGTCACCGGTGTGTCCAGCCGCAGGAGCGCTGCGCGCCGATCGCCAGCCTGACACACCTGACACACTGTCCAGGGGGAGAAAACGTCCCCTTCCGGGGGTGCGCCTTTCGAATCCGGTCTCCGGCCATCCGGTGCAGCCCGTCCTAGCGCGAATGGCGAGCTGTAGGACAGCGCCCCGGTGGCTCCGCTGCCCGCACATGCCGCGGGTGGGCGTCATGGCATGTGCAGGCTTGTAAAAAATCCGTCTCGATATCGTACCCGATATTCGAATATGCTTGTTGTTAGATTGTAAATGGTGCGCTATGACGGTTGGAAATAAGGATGTGGAGGGGAGAATGGCGCGGTTTTTGGCGGCTTTGGCCGTCCTTGCCACTGGCCTGGTGCCGCAGGCTCTTGGCGCTCAAATGCCAGACCCGATCGACGGGGTTGAGGTCGATGTCGACGCGGGCACCCTCATGGGATCGCGCGAAAACGGCGTACTGGTTTTTCGAGGCGTTCCCTATGCCGCTGCCCCGACAGGCGAAAATCGCTGGCGCGCTCCGCAGCCGGTGGAGCCGTGGGCGGGTGTTCTCGCAGCGACCGCTCACGAGCCGCCCTGCGCCCAGCCGGTCGACACCGACACCACGGTCGCGAATTTCGGCGGGGTGAACGGGGCCCAGTCGGAGGACTGCCTCTACCTCACCATCACCGCCCCGGAGAATGCACAGGGCGCGCCCGTGCTGGTCTGGTTTCACGGCGGTGCATTCTTCCTCGGCGCGGGCAGTCTCGGCTCTTACGACGGGACGGCCAACGCGCAGCAGGGCGTTATCACGGTCAGCGTCAATTACCGGCTGGGGGCACTGGCGAACTTCGTCCATCCCGCGCTCGATGCGCAGCACCCGGACGAGCCGCAGGGCAATTACGCGCTGCAGGATGCGGTCGCCGTACTCGAATGGGTGCGGGACAATATCGCGGCCTTCGGAGGCGATGCCGAGCAGGTGACCGTCGCTGGCCAGTCGGCCGGGGGCGGGATCGTCGTCAACCTGCTGTCGCTGCCGTCGGCGAAGGGCCTGTTCGACAAGGCCATCGTGCAGTCGGGCAGCCTGCTGCTACCGGACCGCCCGAAGGCGGATGCTGAGCGCATGGCGATCGAGGCGCTGGAGACGATCGGTATCGGCCCGGACGTGACGGCGGACGAGTTGCGCAGCATTTCCGCGCAGACCTTCGCCGCCTCGGAGCCATTGCGCGCGGGGTTCTTCTTCACGCCGGACCCGGCTTTCAAGCCGATATCGACCATCGCCGCGCTCCGGGCGGGCAAGGAAACCGACGTGCCGGTGCTGGTCGGCACCAACAGGGGCGAGAAGGGCTTTGCCGCCGCGCGCACGCTCGCCGCGCTGGCGGGCGACACCGGCGCACCGGCATTCCTCTACCGCTTCGACCACACGCCCGCCCTCCGGGCCGGCGAGTGGGGCGACGGGCCGATCCATTCGGCCGAACTGATGTTCACCTTCGATTCGATCGACCGGTCGAGCTGGGGAGGAGAGCGCGCCGACGCAGCCGATCGCGCGCTGGCCGACATGGTCAACGGCTGCTGGATCGCCTTCGTGAAGATGGCGCCCGGGGCGAAAGACTTCGCGTGCGCCGATGGCTTCACCTGGCAGGCCTATCAGCCGGGTGGCTCGGCGGCGCTGATCGAAACTGCGGGACTGCGGATGGCCCCTGCGGACGCGCTGCCGGACGGCCCCGAGGAGGATGCCACCAAAAAGGACGAATAGTCCGACCGAATAAAAACGCCGGAAAACGGCGATGTTGGGGAGAGAGAAATGATTGGTAAATCGCACTTCATGGTGGGGACCGCGTGCGCCCTGGCGTTTGCGCCTGCGGCAATGGCGCAGACCACTCCGGACAGCGACGCGCAGAACCAGCCCGAGCTTGCCGAGCAGATCGAGTCCGAGCCCGAGGTGACCATTGTGGTCACCGGATCCTACATCAAGGGCCAGCGCGAAGACGGCGCGCAGCCGGTCGACGTGTTCGGCCAGGCGGAGCTGGAAGCGCGCGGGATCGACAGCCCGCTGGAGTTCATCAAGAGCCTCCCCTCGGTCGGCCCGGTGCTCGGCGATTCCAACCAGTACGGCGCGGGCGGCAGCCAGGGCGTCGGCTCGATCAACCTGCGCAGCCTCGGGCGCGAGCGGACGCTGGTGCTGTTCAACAACCGCCGCTTCGCGACCGAACCGGGCGACGGCGCGGCGGATACCAACCTGATCCCGCTGTTCGCGCTCGACCGGATCGAGGTGCTCAAGGATGGTGCCGCCTCCACCTATGGCTCGGATGCCATCGCGGGCGTCGCCAACTTCGTCACCCGGCGCGATTTCACCGGTGTCGAGCTGGCCGGCGATTACGAATTCGTCGACGGGTCGGACAATAATTATCGCCTCAGCGCGCTTGCCGGGTTCGATCTGGGCGCGGCCAACCTGATGATCGGGGCCGGCTGGCAGCACAGGTCCGAACTGCCCACGACCGCGCGCGATTTCACCCAGGTGCCCTACGCGGACAATCCCACCGGCTATTCCTTCCTCAGCAATCCGGGGCTCTATGCGCCGCTCGGGTTCATCCCCGGACGCGGGGTGACTTCGCTGGGTCTCGCGGTCGACGGCAATCAGGTCGATGCGTGTGAATCTCTGGGCGGGATCGAGGGCCAGTATCCGCGCGCTGCCGGGGCTCCGCTGCCGGTCTGCCGTTACAGCTACATCCCCTTCGTCAACCTGATCGAAGAGGAAGACCGCTATCAGCTCTATGGCCAGCTGCTGGTCGACCTGTCCGACACGGTCCGCTTCACCGCCGAAGCGCTCTATTCGCATACCGAGCTGACGGAGCTTGGCTATTCGCCGAGCTATCCGATCACCCAGGGCCCCAACGGCCCGGGCAGCGCGAGCGCGTTCACCGTGCCCGCCAGCAACCCCGGCTATGCTGCCTTTCTCGAGCAGACCTTCGCGCCGGGCACGCCGCCGCGCCTGTTCACCCCGGTTCTCGCGTCCATCGTGCTGTTCCGGCCCTTCGCGCTGGGCGGCAATCCGCTCGACGATCGGGGAGCCGGGCGGGGGCAGGCGATCAACGATGCGTGGCGCGTGTCCGCCGGGTTCGACTTCGACCTGACCGACAATCTGTCGCTGCAGACCTTCGGCACCTATATCCGCAGCTCGCGCCTCGCCTTCTCCTATGACATGGTCAGCGACCGCTTGCAGCGCGCGCTCAACGGCTTTGGCGGAGACGATTGCACGGGCACCACGCCGGGCGCCAACGGGTGCCTCTATTTCAACCCGTTCATCAATGCCGCGCCGGGCAATCCGGCGCTGGGCCTCACCAATCCCGCCTATGTACCGGGTAACGAGAACTCGCAGGCGGTGATTGACTATATCTCTCAGCGCAGCGGTACGCGCGCGACCGAAGAGCAGTATATCGTCGATGCGGTGTTCAGCGGGGATTTCGAGGTGTTCGGGCGGACGCTGGGCTATGCCTTCGGCGGCCAGTTCCGGCAGACCAATTTCGCGACCGATCCGCTCAACCGGTTCAGCGATCCCGAGGCTTACCCGTGTGCGATCGACGGCGATCGCTCTTGCCTCGACGATCCGAACGACACCAACTTCCCGGTCGGCGCGTTCACCTTCCTCGGTCAATATCCCGATGCGCGCCTGTCGCAGGATGTCTACGCCCTGTTTGCCGAGGCGCAGATGGAGGTGTTCGACGGGTTCGAGCTGACCGGCGCGGTCCGGTTCGAGGATTACGGCGGGCTGGTCGGCTCGACCGTCAATCCCAAGCTCTCGGCCCGCTGGCAGGTGACCGATTTCCTCGCCCTGCGCGGCTCGGTTGGCGACACGTTCCGCGGGCCGCTGCCGGCCGATCTGGGCACCGCCGGGGTGCGCGCGGTGGCGGGGATCAACGTGCTGGGCGGCAACTTCAAGGCGACCGACACCGTGGGCAATCCCGCGCTCGCGCCCGAAACCGCGCTGACCTACAACATGGGCGCGATCCTCGAATTCGGCGGGTTCAACTTCAGCGTCGATTACTGGACCTACGAGTTCGAAGGGCGCTTCACCAACCTGCCGATCCAGGCGATCGCGGCCAATGTCGCGCCCGGCGGGCAGGACGGCACCCAGCTGGTCGACTGCTCCAGTCCTTTCGTGGACTACGTGGTCTTCGCGGGCGGTGTCTGCACGCAAGGGACGACCATCGGGAACGACATCAGCCGCCTGCAGACGCAAACGGTGAACGGCCCCGACGTGACCACCAGCGGTCTCGACTTCAGCGTCAACTACCGCACCACGCTGGGCCCGGTGCAGCTGAATCTGGGCGCAAACGCGACCTACACGCTCAAGTACGAATTCAGCGATTTCGAATTCAACGGGTTGCTGTTCAGCCAGGGCTACGACGCGGCGGGCTATGCCAATTACGACCGCGCACCTGGCACCGTGTCGAAATGGCGCGCGAGCGGGTACGTCAACCTCCAGTTCGATCCGGTCAGCGTGACCTGGTCGAGCAACTATATCGGCGGAGTGACGGACAACCGCTGCGACGGCTTGCAGTTCTGCGCCGAAACGCCCGAGTTCGGCGGGACCAATTTCGGCCGCGAGATCGGCGACTTCTTCGTCCACGATCTCTTCGCCACGGTCGACCTGACGCTGGGCGGACTCGAGGCGGAGCTGCAGGGCGGGATCGAGAACCTCTTCGATACCGATCCACCCGCCGCGCGGCTCGAATACAGCTACGACCCGTTCATCGGCACCGCCAAGGGGCGCACCTTCAAGGTCGGCGTGAAGCTGCGCTTCTGACCGGCAGCGACTGAACCAGTCGTGAGAGGGGGCGGGGGCCGATGGCGGCTTTCCGCCCTTTCACGCGCGGCGACACATCAAGGGGAGGGACCTTACATGACACGAAATGCCATGATGCTCGCATCGATCGCCACGCTCGCGCTGAGTGCTCCGGCCGCCGCGCAGGACAGTGCCGAGCCGCCTGCCGCGACCCCGGTGGTCGAGACCGAAGCAGGCAAGGTGCAGGGCCTCGAGCAGGGCGGGATCGATGCTTTCCTCGGCGTGCGCTACGCAGCGCCGCCGCTGGGCGATCTGCGCTTCCGGCCTCCGACCAAGCCCGAGGCATGGGAAGGCATTGCCGATGCGACCGGCTACGGCGCGCCGTGCATGCAGCTCTATTCGGCAAGCGGTCCGACCGAGTCCGAAATGACCCGCCGCATCCAGGCGATCTTCCCCACCTCGACTGAGGCGAAGATGGACAACGAGGATTGCCTGTTCCTCAACGTGTGGACCCCGGCTGCGGGCGACGGGAAGAAGCGGCCCGTGATGGTCTGGTTTCACGGCGGCGGCTACGCCTACGGATCGGGCAACTGGCCCGCCTATAACGGGCGCAATCTGGCGGAGAAGGGCGACGTTGTCATCGTCACGGTCAATCACCGGCTTAACGCCTTCGGCTATCTCAACCTCGCGGAAAAGTTCGGCGAGGAGTTCGCAGCCTCGGGCAATGTCGGCAATCTCGACCTCGTCCGCTCGCTCGAATGGGTGCGCGACAATATCGCGGGCTTCGGCGGCGATCCGGACAATGTGACGATCATGGGCGAATCCGGCGGCGGATCGAAGGTCAGCCACCTGATGGCGATGCCTGCCGCGGATGGGTTGTTCGACAAGGCGGTGATCCAGTCCGGCCCCGGGGTGTTCAGCGGCAAGCCTGCCGAGGCGGCGGACTACGCGGCCAAGATTCTCGCGGCGGCGGGCGTCGAAACGCTCGACGACCTGCGCAATGTCCGGAGCGACGAGATCGTCGAGGCGGTGCGCAAGGCGACTCCGGCGGACAGCGCGATGGGGCGCGGGCCGCAGTTCGGGCCGATCGCCGATGGCACGATCATCCCGCGCGATCCTTTCCTGCCCGCCGCGCCCGAGCAGTCGCGCGATATCCCGGTGCTGATCGGCTACAACAAGGACGAGATGACTTTGTTCGTCGCCGCACAGCCGTGGTTCGGGCGGCTGACCGAGGGCACGCTCAACGCGATGACCGGGGCGATGGGCGAACAGGCGGTGGCGGCGGTCGCTGCCTATCGCAAGCGCTATCCCGACTATTCGCCCACGCATCTGGCGAGCATCGCGATGGGCACCCGCTTCGTGCGCGGCACCTACCTGCTGGCAGACCAGCAGGCGAAGACCGCGAGCGCGCCGGTCTACGTCTATCGCCTGACGTGGGAGACGCCGATCGGCGGGGGAATGCTGCGCACGCCGCACACGCTCGACATCCCGCTGATGTTCGACAATGCGAAGGAAAGCGCGGCGCTGGTCGGCATCGGAGAGGACGCGCAGATCATGGCCGACATGATGAGCGATGCGTGGATCGCCTTCGCCAAGACCGGCACGCCGTCGAGCGCGCTGCTGCCCGAGTGGAAGGCCTACACGCCTGCCGCGCGCAACGTGATGGAACTGAACGTCGAGCCGCGCCTGGTCGACGATCCCGAAAAAGACATTCGCGAATTGCCCAGCGAACTCTAAGGCGCACTACAAAAAGGCCGGCGTCCCGAGTGGGGCGCCGGCCTTTTTGTGTCCGGTTAAGCGAAAAGCCTAGTTGAAGCTCTCGCCCGCCTCGGCCTTCTTGCGCAGGTAATCGCTCACCGGCAGGCCGTGCTTTTCGAGGCCCGCGACCACGGTATCCAGCCCGATCGTGTCGGCCCAGAACATCGGGCCGCCGGTGTAGAGCGGCCAGCCATAGCCGTTGATCCACACCACATCGATGTCGCTGGCGCGCTGGGCCATGCCTTCATCGAGGATCTTCGCGCCTTCGTTGACCATCGGGTAGAGCAGGCGCTCACGGATCTCGTCCTTCGAGATGTCGCGCTGTTCGTTGCCTTCCTTCTCGGCGAAGTCGGCGATGATCTGCTTCACCTCGTCCGACGGGGTGCGCTGGCGCGCTTCGTCATAGTCGTAGAAGCCCTTGCCCGCCTTCTGGCCGAAGCGGCCCACCGCGCACAGCGCCTCGCGGATGGTCGTGACCTTGCTCGGGTCGCGGTGCCAGCCGATGTCGATCCCGGCGAGGTCGCCCATCTGGAACGGCCCCATGGGGAAGCCGAACTCGAGCAGCACGTCGTCGACGTCCCAGTAGTTCGCCCCTTCGAGGATCAGCTGGTTCGCCTGCTCCTGCCGCTTGGAGAGCATGCGGTTGCCGATGAACCCGGGGCAAACGCCCGAAACCGCCGCGACCTTGCCGATCTTCTTGGACAGCTTCATCGCGGTCGCCAGCACATCGTTGCGCGTCTTCTCGCCACGCACCACTTCGAGCAGCTTCATCACGTTGGCGGGGCTGAAGAAATGGAGGCCCAGCACATAGCTTGGGCGCTTGGTCGCGGTCGCGATCTCGTCGATGTTCAGATAGCTGGTGTTCGACGCGAGGATCGCGCCCTCCTTCACCACCTCGTCGAGCTTCCCGAAGACGTCCTTCTTCACGTCCATGCTCTCGTACACCGCCTCGATCACGAGGTCGCAATCGGCGAGGTCGCTGTATTCGAGCGTGGGGGTGAGGAGGCCCATCGCCTGTTCGACCTGTTCGGCGGTCATCCGGCCTTTCTTCGCGGTCGCTTCGTAGTTCTTGCGCATCGTGGCGGTGCCACGGTCGAGCGCTTCCTGCTTCATCTCGAGGATGGTGACGGGGATGCCTGCGGAGAGGAAGTTCATCGCGATCCCGCCGCCCATCGTGCCCGCGCCGATTATGCCGACCTTCTTGATGTCGATCAGCGGGGTGTCGGCGGGAATGTCGTCGACCTTGTTCGCCGCCCGCTCCGCGAAGAAATAGTGCCGCATCGCCTTGGACTGCGTACCGGTCATGAGCTTCATGAACAGCTCGCGTTCCTTCTTCACGCCTTCGGCATAGGACATCTCGCCCGCCGCCTTCACCGCTTCGATCGCGGCGTTGGGCGCGTCGAAGCCGCGCATCTTGCGGCCGTTCTTGGCGCGGAATTCGTCGAAGATGTCGGGGTTCTTGATCCCGTCCTGGTTGGCGTCGTCCTCGCTGGAGCGCGGGACCGGTTGGCCGATCTTCGACTTGGCAAAGGCGATCGCATCGGCGGCAAGGCTGTCTTCGCCCACCAGCTCGTCCAGCAGGCCGATCTCTTTCGCTTTCTTGGCCGAAATCGGATTGCCGATCGCGACGAGGGGGAGGGCGGCTTCCGCGCCGACCAGACGCGGCAGGCGCTGCGTGCCCGCGGCACCAGGGATCAGGCCCAGCTTCACCTCGGGCAGGCCCATCTTCGCGCTCGGTACCGCGACGCGGTAGTGACACGCCAGCGCGACTTCGCACCCGCCGCCCAGCGCGGTGCCGTGGATCGCTGCCACCACAGGCTTGTCGCTCGCCTCCAGCTTGTCGAGCGCTTCGGGCAGGCTCGGCCCCTGCGGGGCTTTTCCGAACTCGGTGATGTCGGCGCCGGCGAAGAAAGTCCGCCCGTCGCAGCGGATGACGACCGCTTCGACGCTATCGTCGGACAGCGCCTCGGCAATGCCATCGGTCAGCCCGGCACGGACGGCCTGGCCCAGTGCGTTGACGGGGGGATTGTCGGAAATGATCACCAGCACGTTATCGTGCCGCTCTGTGCGGATCGGGGATGTCATCGGTTCGATACTCCTTCAGGCGTTCGAGTGGGTGAGGGCCGAATAGATCAGCGTCTTGAGCTGTCGGCGGATGGGAAACGTGGTGGAAGGGTAGAGCTGGGTCATGAAGACGCAGGTGATCCGCTCCACCGGGTCGACGAAGAAGGCGGTCGAATAGGCGCCGCCCCAGTAGAATTCGCCCTTGCTCGCCGGGATCAGCGTGCGCGCCGGCTCGGTGACGACGGCAAAGCCCAGGCCGAAGCCGGTGCCCGCATTGTTCGCCTCGCTGAACAGGCTCTGGCTCATCTGCGTCAGGTCGACCCCGCCCGGCAGGTGGTTCGCGGTCATTAGGTCGAGCGTCTTGGGCGAGACGATCTGCCCGCCCTGATAGGCTCCCCGGTTGACCAGCATCGTGCAGAAGCGGTCGTAATCCGCAAGGGTAGAGATCAGCCCGCCGCCGCCCGAATGGAAGCTTGCCGGCTCCATCAAACGTGATTCCGCGCCCTTGTCGACCAGCCGCGCGGGCTTGCCGGGGCGGTAGGCGTAGGCATCGGTGAGGCGATCCTGCTTGGCCGGATCGATGTCGAACCCGGTGTCCTCCATACCCAGCGGCGCGAAGATGTGTTCGCGGAAGTAATCGCCCAGCCTCATGCCGGAAATGCGTTCGACGCACACGCCGAGCACGTCGGTCGAGACCGAATAGTTCCACTGCGTGCCCGGCTCGAACTCCAGCGGGATACCTGCCAGCGTGGCGATATATTCGTCCGAGGTGATCGCGCCGCGCGACAGGTCGAGCCGGGCCTTGCGATAGGCCCCGTCCACGCTGGTGCGGTTCTGGAACCCGTATGTCAGGCCCGACATGTGCGACAGCAGATCTACGAAGCGCATCGGCTGACCCGGCCTGGTCGGCGCGAAGGGCAGGTCGCCCCCGCCGCCCGCGTAGGCACCCAGGCCTTCGAATTCGGGCAGGACTCGCGATACCGGATCTTCCAGAGCGACCTTGCACTGCTCGACCAGCTGCATGAACGCGATCGAGGTGACCGGCTTGGTCATGCTGGCGATACGGAACAGCGCATCCTCGCGCATCGGCGTGCCATCGTCGCGCAAGGTGCCGCCGTGGTAATAGTGCACGGGTTGTCCGTCGCGCGAGACCAGCAGCTGCATCATGGCGAGCCGCCCGGTGTCGAGGTAGGTCTCGTCCAGAAAACGGTCGATCCGTTGCAGTCTTTCGCTGTCGAAACCCCGGTCTTCCGGATTGCCCAGCTTCATCCAATGCTCTCCTTTGCTGGCCGGTCCATTTAGGCCGTACCTGATCTTTATCGGTGCCGGGGTAACGGATTTTGCGGCGATGTGAAGGCTCATACCCTTCTTTCAGAAAAATTCTCACTGCGCTTGCCTGATCGGCGCCGGGAGGGCAAGATCGCACCCAAGCCGCGACGAGTCGGTACGAGGGATAAGGAATGTCTGAGAAAATGCGCGACGCAGTTATCGTGTCCACCGCCCGTACCCCGCTTGCGAAATCGATTCGCGGGGCGTTCAACGCAACCCATCCGGTGCAGCTGGGGGCATGGTCGGTAGAGGCTGCGGTCCAGCGGGCCGGGCTCGACGGGGGCGAGATCGACGATGTCGTGTTCGGCGTTGCCAGCCAGGGCGGGGCGCAGGGGTTCAACCTGGGTCGCCAGGTCGCCTTGCGCGCGGGCCTGCCGGTGGAGGTCGCGGGCATGACGATGGACCGCCAGTGCTCCAGCGGGTTGATGGCGATCGCCACCGCCGCCAAGCAGATCATCGTCGACCGGATGGATATCTGCGTCGCGGGCGGCGTGGAATCGATCACCGCGATCCGCAGCAACCTGAACCCGCCGGCGCGCGACGAAGAGCTGCTGAAGATGCATCCCGACATCTTCATGCCGATGATCGGCACGGCGGAAGTCGTTGCCAAGCGCTACGGGATCAGCCGCGAGGAGCAGGACGCCTACTCGCTCCAATCGCAGCAGCGCACCGCCGCCGCGCAAGGATCGGGCAAGCTGGCGGACGAGATCATCGAGGTCACCACGATGATGGACGTGAAGGACCGCGAGAGCGGCGAGGTCTCGAAGCACGAAGTCACCATCGCGATGGACGACTGCAACCGTCCCAACACCACGCTGGAAGGGCTGGCGAAGCTCGATCCGGTGATGGGCGAGGGGCACACGATTACCGCCGGGAACGCCAGCCAGCTGGCCGATGGCTCGGCGGCGAGCGTGCTGATGGAGGCCGAGGTCGCCAAGGCGCGCGGGCTCGCGCCGCTGGGCCGCTATGTCGGCATGGCGGTCGCGGGCACCAAGCCGGATGAGATGGGCATCGGGCCCGTCTTTGCGATCCCCAAGCTGCTCGAACGCTTCGGTCTGAAGATCGACGATATCGGCTTGTGGGAGCTGAACGAGGCCTTCGCGGTGCAGGTGCTCTATTGCCGCGACAAGCTGGGCATTCCGGACGACAAGCTCAACGTCAACGGCGGCTCGATTTCCATCGGCCATCCCTTCGGCATGACCGGCGCGCGCTGCGTCGGCCACGCGCTGATCGAGGGCAAGCGGCGCGGCGTCAAATACGTCGTCGTGACCATGTGCGTGGGCGGCGGCATGGGCGCAGCCGGCCTGTTCGAGGTGCTGTGATGGCGAGCACCGCGAAACCCAAAGACCTCGCCTCCGCGATCGGCTGGACCCCGCCCGAAAACTGGCCCGCGCGCAGCCGTGCCGAGTGTCAGGCAATCCTGACCGCGCCGGGCATGCGGTTCGAGATGGAGGAGGTCGACATTCGCGGCGTCCCGACCCGCGTGTGGAAGAACGCCCCGCCGAACCTGCGCGCCATCGCGCTGCTCGGTCAGACGCACGGCGAGCGTGAGTTCATGATCTACCAGGGCGAGCGGGTGACCTATGACGCGTGGTTCCGCGCGGTCGCCACGCTGGCCCACGAATTCCAGTCTCTGGGCGTAGAGAAGGGCGACCGGGTCGCGCTGGCGATGCGCAACCTGCCCGAATGGCCGGTGGTGTTCTTCGCCGCGGTCACCATCGGCGCGATCTGCGTTCCGCTCAACGCATGGTGGACCGGTGGCGAGCTCGCCTATGGCCTCGCCAACTCGGGCACCAAGCTGCTCGTCTGTGACGAGGAGCGATGGGAACGGATTGCCGAACTGCGCGGCGAGTGCCCGGCGCTGGAGACCGTGCTCGTCACCCGCCATGAGGGCGATCTGGCCGGCGCATCGCGGCTGGAAGACGTGATCGGCACTCCGACCGCTTACAAGGATCTGCCGTCCCGCGCGCTGCCCGAGGTGGAGATCCTGCCCGAAGACGACGCGACGATCTTCTACACCAGCGGCACCACCGGCAAGCCCAAGGGCGCGCTCGGCACGCATCGCAACCTGTGCACCAACATCATGTCGAGCGGGTTCGGTGCTGCCTGCGCGGTGCTTCGCCGGGGCGAAGAAATCCCTGCACCGCAGCCCAAGACGACGCTCACCGTCATTCCGCTGTTCCACGTTACCGCGTGTTCCGCCGGACTGATGGGCTCTATCGCTGCGGGCAACACGCTGATCTTCATGTATCGCTGGGACCCGGTCGAAGCCTTCCAAATCATCGAGCGCGAGAAGGTGAATTCCACCGGCGGGGTGCCGACCATTGCCTGGCAATTGCTCGAACATCCCGAACGCAAGAACTACGACCTCTCCAGTATCGAGGCGATTGCCTATGGCGGCGCGCCCGCCGCGCCCGAACTGGTGCGCAAGATCCGCGAAGAATTCGGCGCGCTGCCCGGCAATGGCTGGGGCATGACGGAGACGATGGCGACGGTAACGGGCCATTCGAGCGAGGATTACCTCAACCGCCCCGACAGCTGCGGGCCTCCCGTCGCGGTCGCCGACCTCAAGATCATGAGCGAGGACGGCACCCGCGAATTGCCGACCGGCGAGATCGGCGAATTGTGGGCGCGCGGGCCGATGGTGGTGAAAGGCTACTGGAACAATCCCGAAGCGACGGCCGAGACCTTCATCGACGGCTGGGTCAGGACAGGCGACCTCGCCCGACTGGACGACGAAGGCTGGTGCTACATCGCCGACCGCGCGAAGGACATGATCATCCGCGGGGGCGAGAACATCTATTCGTCCGAGGTCGAGAACGTGCTCTACGATCACCCGGCGGTGACCGACGCCGCGCTGGTCGGCATCCCGCACCAGCAGCTGGGTGAGGAACCCGCCGCTGTCGTCCACCTTGCGCCGGGGACTAGCGCGAGCGAGGCCGAATTGCAGGAATGGGTCGCGGCCAGGCTGGCCAAGTTCAAGGTGCCGGTGAAAATAGCCTTTTCAAACGAGACCTTGCCACGCAATGCCAATGGCAAGATCCTGAAAAAGGAGCTTTCGAGCTTCTTCTGAAGCCTGCTACCGGGCGCTTGAAACGCGAGTGTACGGGGCGGGAAATGATGCTGGGGGAAGCGGATGGCGAATAAGCCTGACGTAACGAAGAAGTTCGGCGAAAAGCGCACCGCCATTGTGCGCGCCGCATCGGTGCTGATCAATGAAACCGGCGTTCAGGCGACCACGCTCACCAAGGTGGCGCGCGCGATCGGCCTGAACGCGACCAGCGTCACCTATTATTTCCCGCGCAAGGACCAGCTGATCGTCTCGGTCTATGCCGAAACCATCGCGCTGCTGAAGGAAATGGCGCAGGAGGCGCTGGCCGAAGATACGCTCGAAAAACGTATCGCCAGGTTCGTCCAACTGCACGTCGCGTTGCGCGACCGCATTCGGCGGGGCGAGCAGGGGCTGATGGCTGCGCTGTCCGAAATCCGCTCGCTCGATCAGGAGCAGCAGGACGAATTGCTGTTCGCCTATCGCGAAGTGGTCAACGACGTGCGCGCCTTCTTCGGCGAGCCTGCGGACGAGAAGCAGCGCGCGCTCTTCTCTGCCCGGGCGCACATCCTGATCGAGGCGATGCTGTGGTGGCCGGTGTGGTCGCGGCGCTATTCGGTGCTCGATTTCCCGCGGGTCGAGACCAAGATCGTCGATATCCTGTGTTTCGGCATCCCTGCGCAGCGTGGCGAGTGGAATCCGGTGGCCCTCGAAGATGACGGCTGGCGCGTTCGCGAGGATCGCCCGCTGCAGCAGAACGACGAGTTCCTGCGCGCGGCGACGGTGATGATCAACGAACGCGGCTATCGCGGGGCATCGGTCAACCGGATTGCCGAAGCGCTCAACGTGACCAAGGGCAGCTTCTACCACCACCACGACGCCAAGGACGATCTGGTGCTGAAGTGCTTCCAGCGCAGCTATGATCGCCTGTCGAAGGTGCAGATGGCGGGGTACGATCTCGAAGGATCGTACTGGACGCGCCTGTCGAGCATCCTGAACGAACTGCTGCAATTGCAGTTCTTCGATTCCATGCCCCTGCTGCGCACCACCGCTCTGCAGGCGCTCGACAGCGAGACCAAGGTGGACGTCGTGATGCGCTCCAACCGCCTCGCGCGGCGTTTTGCCGGGTTCCTGATCGACGGGTTCGCCGACGGCTCGGTGCGGGCGATCGATCCGCTGGTCGCCAGCCAGATCATCATGTCCACGCTCAACGGCGCCTATGAGGCGCGGCGCTGGGCGGGCCGGTTCGACGATCAGGAAGAGGCGGTCGAAACCTATCTCTCGGTGCTGAGCGAAGGGATGCTGGCGAACCGCAGCTAGCGGCCCGTTCGCTAGACTGCCCCCACCCGGTGACGCGGCTCGCGCACCTTTACGATCAGCAGCCCCAGCGCCGCGATCTGCGCCGCAAGCACGATGAAGAACAGCGGCTGGAACCCGCTTACCGCCACCAGCAGGCCGGCAATCACCGGACCGCTCGCCGCGATCGCGCCTTCCAGCGTGGTGACGAAGGCGAGCCGCATCGGCGTGTCCTGCGGCTCCCCGAATTCGAGCACCATCGTGGTCGAGGCAAGCATCCAGCCCGATCCGCCGACGCCCAGCAGCACGAAGGCGGCATAGATCGGCACGGCGGTGCTGCCGAGGATCAGCAGCGTGACCCCGGAGACCGAACTGCACAGCGCCAGCACATAGATGATCTTGAAGCCGAAGCGGTCGCCCAGCGGCCCCCATAATACATTGGAGAGCGTGTCCGAGCCGAGGAACACGAAGCTCAGCCCACCGATCAGCGCACCGTCGAGGCCCAGCTGCATGCCCGCATAAATCGTCCAGAACGGCGCGCCGACGCGGGCCATCGTGGAGAAGCACTGGACGCCAAGGAACCACGCGAAGTCGCGATCCTGCAACAGTTCGGGAAACTGGCGGATGCGCTGCATCATCGGCATTTGCGGGCGGCTGACCGGCGCGGCGGGCTCGCGGATCATGGTCTTGAGCACCACCAGCCCCGCGCTGGTCAGCAGGAAGGCGAACAGGAAGGTGGTGGCATAGCCATTGCCCAGCCACTTGTCCGCGATCAGGTAGTTGCCCGCTGCCCATGCGAGCAGCGCGGCGATCAGTCCGCCTGCGAAATTGCGATAGCCCTGTAACCGCCCGCGTTTGCGGATCGGGATCAGCTTGCTCATCAGCATCTGGAACGCGACCCGCTGCGCGCCGGTGAAGAAGCCCAGCAGAACGAAGCAGGCGAAGGTCCCGATAAGCAGCAGGTTGCCGGTGAGGAAGTAGCCCGTCAGCGCCAGCCCCAGGATCATCAGCCGCATCATCGATCCCACGCCGATCGCGTAGGGCAGGATGTGGCTGCGATGCTCGATCCGCGAACCGCTGGCGATCGGGCTGATCGTCGCGCCCAGTTGCAGCAGCGCGGTGCCGAGCCCGACGGCGGCGGTGCTGCCGGTCAGCAACAGCAGGTAGGCGGGGATGATGGTGGGCGCGTAGATCAGCCGGAACCCGGTCATGCCCAGCACGCCATGGATGAAGTTGGCGGTGTAGTTCCGCTTCAGGTTCGCATCGACAAAGCGCGCGTGTTCGGCCAGCGCGCGTCGCTGCGCGCCGGCCGTGTCGTCCAGTCCTTCGGGATCCTCGAGCGGATCCAAGGTCTCAGTAGCCGCCCAGCGTTGCGAAGCGGTTCTTGAGGAAGCTGCGCGTGCCCCATGCCGCCTCCAGCACCCGCGCGCGCTTGAGATAGAAGCCGATGTCGTATTCGTCGGTCATCCCGATCCCGCCGTGCAGCTGGATACCCTCGTTGCTCATCGTGTGCATCACGCGGTTGGCCTCCGCCTTGGCGACGATGGCCGCGCGCGACACGCCTGCGCCGCTGTCGATCGCCTGCAGGCCTGCCTCGACCGCAGAACGCATCTGCGCCAGATCCGCGAACAGGTCCGCCATGCGATGCTGGAGCGCCTGGAAAGAACTGAGCACCTGATTGAACTGCACGCGCTGCTTGAGATAGGCGAGCGTCGTGTCGAACACGATCTGCGCCATGCCGAGCATCTCTGCGGCGGTCAGCACGCGCGCACGGTCGAGCACTTTGTCGAGCAGGTCGTCGCCACCATTGGCCAGCTTGTCCGCCGCAGCGCCGTCGAACGCAATGTCCGCATGGCTGCGCTGGTCGGTCAGACGGCGGGTCGTCAGCGTCACGCCGTCGCCCTTTTCGACGAGATAGAGCCCGTCCTTCGCGGCGACCACGAACAGGTCCGCGCCATGCGCTTCGGCGACGAAGGCCTTGGTGCCGGTCAGCTTGCTGCCCGAGACGCTCGCCTCGAGCGTGTCGGGATCGTGATGCGGCCCTTCGTCGATCGCGAGCGTGGCGATGGCCTCACCGCTGGCGAGCTTGGGCAGCCACTTGGACTTCTGCTCCTCGCTCCCGCCGAGCATGATCGCGCTTGCGGCGAGGGTGGTGGCGATCAGCGGGCTCGCGGTCAGCGTCTTGCCCAGTTCCTCGACCACCAGACCGGCGGAGAGGAATCCGAAATCGGACCCGCCATGCTCTTCGGGGATGATGATCCCGGCCCAGCCCATTTCTGCCATCGTGGCGTAGGCCGCGCGGTCGAACGCCTCCGGCTCTCCGCTCGCGCGGACCTTGCGGAATTCGGTCACCGGGCTTTCGTTGGTCGCCCATTCGCGCGCCATGTCGCGCAGCATTTCCTGCTCTTCGTTGAGAACTGCCATGTCTTTATTTCCGTATCTTACTGTCAGTAGCTTACTGATGATCGAGCATGCCGAGCACGCGCTTGGCGATGACGTTGTTCTGGATTTCGGTCGAACCGCCGTAGATCGTGGTGGCCTTGCCATAGAGCCAGGCGCGCACGCCCTGCAGTTCGATCGGGCTGAAGTTGTCGCCTTCCCAGCCGAGGCCCTGCAGGCCCATGATCTTGATCGTCAGCTCGGCGCGTTCCTGACCCATCTTGGTGCCGAGTTTCTTGAGCGCGGAGCTGATTTCGGAGACGCCGCCAGCCGCCTTGCTTTCCTCGACCGCGCGGCGCGCGGTGTGGAGGAAGCTGGTCCAGCGGATTTCAAAATCGGCGATCCGGTCGCGAAGCACGGGATCGGCCAGCGTGCCGTCCTTGTTCACCCGGCCATACTTCTTGGCGATATCGGCAAGGCTGGCACCCGAGCGTCCGCCCGGTGCAGCACCCGACAGGTTGGTGCGCTCGTGCTGCAGTAGGCGCTTGCCGATGGTCCAGCCTTGGCCTTCCTCGCCGACGAGGTTTTCCTTGGGCACCTTCACATCGGTGAAGAAGGTTTCGCAGAACGGGCTGGTGCCGCTGATCATGGTGATCGGGCGCACTTCCACTCCCGGCGAATCCATGTCGATCAGCAGGAAGGAGATGCCCTTGTGCTTGTCGCTGCGATCGGTGCGCACGATGGCGAAGCACTTGTCCGCCCACTGGCCGCCGCTGGTCCAGGTCTTCTGGCCGTTGACGAGGTAGTGGTCGCCCTTGTCCTCCGCCATGGTCTGCAGGTTGGCGAGGTCGGAGCCGGCGTTGGGTTCGGAGTAACCCTGGCACCAGCGGATCTCGCCGCGGCAGATCGGCGGGATATGCTCCTGCTTCTGCGCCTCGCTGCCATATTCGAGCAGGGTGGGGCCGAACATCATCACGCCCATGCCGCCGATCGGGTTGTAGGCGCCCGCGCGCGCCAGTTCCTCGTTGAGGATCGCCGCCTGTTTGCGGTTCAATCCGCCGCCGCCATATTCCTTGGGCCATGTGGGCGTGCCCCAGCCGCGCTGGCCCATCGCCTCGCGCCATGCCTGTTGCGCCGGGGTTTCCTTCGCGCCGCCTTCTGCCCCTGCCATGGAGAGACCTTTGCCCTTCAGCTCTTCGGGGAAATTGTCGGCAATGAACTGTCGCACTTCCTCGCGGAAGACGTCGACGCTGTCGCGCGCCTCGGGTTCAAGCTGGGTGGCCATGTTTGCTCCTTGGTCGGTCTGTTCGAAAGATTGGAAAATGCGGCGGACTATTCCGCCGGTTCGGGAATCTCGTCGGCGTTGACGGCGCTCGCGCGGTCGCGTCGGGCCAGCTCTTCCACGTTCGCTTCGTGGCTTGCGCGGTCGATCCGGTAGGCGAACAGGAAGCCCGCGCCGCCGATGTAGAGAACGATCAGCGTGGGCACGTAGACCAGCGCCAGCATCCGCGGAATTTCCGGGTCGATCGTGCGCGGGTCGGAGCCTGGCACGATGCCGACGAAGGCCACCAGCATCCCGGCGGCGAACACGCCGAGGCCCGAAGTCGATTTCTGCATGAGGGTATTGGCCGCGTAGAACAGGCCTTCGGACCGGCGGCCCGTGCGCAGCTGGCTATCCTCCACGATGTCGCCGATCATCGCGTGTGTCAGCACCGCCGAGGATACGCCGCACAGCTGGAACATCATCGAAAAGGCGAACACGCTGGCGACCAGGCCTGGATCGCCGTTCTCCGGCATCAGTCCGGCGAAGCGCAGCAGGTAGGGCGCGCTGCCGAACATCACCGCGAAGATCGCAAGGTAGAAGGCGGCGTTGCGCTTGCCCAACCACTTGGAAACGATCGGCGCGAGGAACAGGGCGAAGAATGCGCCCGCCAGCGAATCCACCGTCAGCACGGCCAGCTGGGCGGAACTGAAACCCCAGAAATAGGTCCCGAAATAGATGTTCAGGGCAGATGTCATGCCGACCGACATGTATTTGAGAACCCCGAAGCCCAGGATCGCGAGGAAGCCCTTGTTGGAAAAGGTCCGTCCCATCTGGGCGAGCGTCTTGACCGCGCCGATCTTCTCCGGCGCAGGCGGCATCTTGAAATATCTGACCCGGTGCAGCGTGCCGAAGCTCGACAGCAGGATCGCGCCCAGCATCAGCGCGGCCCCGACGATGGCGAAGGTTTCGTATCCGGCGGGGTTCAACTGGCCGACCGGGTATTCCTCCGTCGGCGCGAGGAACACCAGCAGCGTCAGGAAGGCCATGCCGACCCCGCCGAGATAGGCGAAGAAATAGCGGTAGCTCGCGATCGAGGTCCGCTCGTCGTAATTGCTGGTCAGCTCGGGCGCGAGGGCGGAGCTCGGAATTTCGTAGAAGGTGATGAATGTCCGCACGCAGCACCCGACCACCAGAATGTACCAGAATATCTGCGTATCGCTCATGCCGGAGGGCGGGAAGAACAATAACAGAAGGCTGGCCGACGCGGGCAGGGCGGAAGCGAGCATCAGCGGATGGCGCCGTCCCAGCCGGGTGCGGAGCGAATCCGACCACTGGCCCACGATCGGATCGGAGATCGCATCGACCACCAGCGCCACCAGGATCGCGAAGGAGACGAGCTCTGCCCGTACCCCCACGACCTGGTTGTAATAGAGCAGCAGGAAGGACCGGAAGGCGACGTCCTTGATGCCGTAGCCAATCGAGCCGGTGCCGTAGAGCAGCCTGGTGAAGAAGCCGAGTTTCGGTGCTGTAGGGTCGGTTACCATGGCGTAATCCTTCCTATCTTGCCGGGGAGCCGAAGGAGCCGTCGCGGATCTGCTGTTCGCGCGCCTGTGCCTCGCGCGCCTTCAGCCGCTCGACATTCTCGCGGTGGCCCTCTTCGGTGATGGGGTAGAACAGCAGGAACAGCGCGCCGATCACCCACAGGCCGAGCGATGCGGGCACGTAGTGGGCGATCAGGCTGTCCTCCATCGCGGGGGTGATCTGCGAGACATCGGCCTTGGCCGGGAAGTCCGACAGTTCGAGCACGATCCCTGCGACCATGATCCCGAGCCCGGCCGAGCATTGCTGCATGAAGCTGGACGCCGCGAAGAACACGCCCGCCGTATGCTGCCCGGTGCGCACCGCGTGGTCTTCCACCACGTCCGCCAGCATCGACGAGGTGTTGATCAGCGAGATCGCAATCATCGCGCCGTAGACCGCGCCGATTACGAATAGCGTGGGCAGCAGGCGCGGGTCGCCGGGCAGGAAGAAGCTGTCGAGCAGCGTCAGCAGCAGCGGCGAAATGCCCAGTGCGATGCCGAAGATCGCCATCAACATCGAGGTATTGCGCTTGCCCAGCCAGCGGGAAAAGCGCGGGGCGAGCGGCGCGGCGAGGACGGCGGCGATGAGGCTGTCGAAGGTCAGCAATGCCAGCTGGTCCGCCTTCAGCTTGAAGACGTAGGTGCTGAAATAGACGGTCGTTGCCGCGTACAGGCCGATGGCGGTATATTTGAACACGCCGAAGCCGAAGATCGCGAGGAAGCCGCGGTTGCGGAACGCCTGCCACATCTCCTTGAAGTGCGAGGCGGGGGTGGCCCCTTCGCCCGGCTCATCGCGCTGGCGCAGGTAGGGCACACGGCTGAGCGTGCCCCAGCCGCAGACCAGAATCGCGATGAAGATCAGCACCCCGCCGAGCCACGCGAACTTGACGTAACCTTCGGGGTTGAGCTGCCCGCGCGAAATCTCGGGCGTGGCGACGAAGAACACCGCGAGCGAGAAGGCGGCGAACCCGAAAGTGCCGAGATAGCCGAAGAAATAGCGCAGGCCGAACAGCCCGGTGCGCTCCGAATAATTGTCCGTCAGTTCCGCCGCCATCGCGCTGGTCGGGATCTCGAACGCGCTGATCGACATGCGGGTGAGCGCGGCGAGCGCGAAGATCCAGAATCCCATCTGCATGTCGTTGAGCCCGGCTGGCGGGAACCACGACAGGACGAAGAACGCGGCCGTCGGCAGCGCGGAGCCGAAGATGAAGGGATGCCGCCGCCCGATGCGCGACCGCGTCATGTCGGACCAGCGGCCGATGAACGGGTCGGCAAAGGCGTCGACCAGCAGCGTGAGCGCGATCGCGCCCGAGACGATCGCGGCAGGCACGCCCAGCACCTGGTTGTAGAACAGCAGCAGGTAGGTGGAGAACGCGGCGTTCTTCACCCCGTTGGCGACCGCGCCGAAGCCGAAGCTGAGCCGGTGAATCCGCGTGATCGGCGGGGCGGAGGTGGGCGAGGGCGCGGTAGTGGCCATGTCGGTCACTCCGCCGCCTCGGTAATTTCCTCGACCGGATCGTACATCTGCTCGGCCCGCGCGCGCCGCTCGATCAGCGAATAGTCGGGGAACATCGGGTCCGCGACATCGCGGTAGGCGCGCAGGTGCTGCTTCGCGACGGTCACCTTGTGGACCTCGGTCGGGCCATCGGCGATGCCCATCACCATCGACCCGATCAGGTTGCCCACGAACGGCATCTCGTTCGACACGCCGAGCGATCCGTGGATGTGAATGCAGCGCTGCGCGATGTCGTGATAGACCTTCGGCATCAGCGCCTTGATCGCCGCGATGTCCTTGCGCACCTTGCGATAGTCCTGGTGCTTGTCGATCATCCAGGCGGTCTTGAGGACGAACAGCTTGAACTGCTCCAGCTCGATATAGCTGTCCGCAATCTGCATCTGCACGCTCTGGTAATCGGCGATGGTGCCGGTGCGCGTCTTGCGGCTGACCGCACGGCGGCTCATCGCGTCGAGCAGGCGCTTGCAGCTGCCTACGGTGCGCATCGCGTGATGGACGCGCCCGCCGCCCAAGCGGGTCTGCGAGATCGCGAAGGCCCCGCCGCGCGCACCCAGCAGGTGATCCGCCGGAATGCGCACGTCGGTGTAGCGGATATAGCTTTCCGAGCCGTTTTCCTGCCCGTAGACGCCGACATTGCGCAGGATCTCGACACCCGGAGTGTCGACCGGCACGATGAACATGCTCATCCGCTCGTGGCGCGGCGCGTCCGGGTCGGTGACCGCCATCACGATCAGGAAATCGGCCCACTTGCCGTTGGTCGAGAACCATTTTTCGCCGTTGATGACCCAGCATTCGCCGTCGAATTCCGCACTCGTGACGAAGCTGGTCGGGTCCGATCCGCCCTGCGGCTCGGTCATGGAGAAGGCGGAGACGATCTCGTTCTGCAGCAGCGGTTCCAGATACCGCGTTTTCTGTTCGGGCGTGCCGTAATGGGCGATGATCTCCGCATTGCCGGTGTCGGGTGCCTGGCAGCCGAACACGATCGGGGCGAAGCTGGCGCCGCCGAGAATCTCGTTCATCAGGCCGAGCTTGACCTGGCCGTAGCCCTGTCCGCCCAGTTCAGGGCCAAGGTGGCAGGCCCACAGGCCCTGCCGCTTCACCTCGTCCTGTAAAGGCCGAACAAGCGCGTTTCTGCGCGGATTTTCGACGTCATAGGGATGAATGCCGAGCAGGCCGAGCGGCTCGACCTTCTCGCGCACGAAGCCTTCCATCCAGTCCAGCTTCTGCTGGAATCCGGGCTCGGTCTCGAAATCCCATGCCATCGTTTTTCTCTCCCACGCGACGCGCTTCTGCACGTTCTGGAGTCGAGCATACCGAGTTTTCAGAACGGAACAAGGGATCGCTTTGCGTGCGAGCAGAAGTTCGGCCCAGGGGAGGTGGGGCAGGATGCGATCATGCCCGCTGCACGGGCGGGGTCTGGCCGATGTCCCGGGTTCGACGAGGTGAAAAAAAGCCGCTCGCCCGCGCCTTTACACGGAACAGACTTCGTCCTTACGGCCTTAACAAAGATTACGGAAAAGGGCGTTTTGGATGGTGGTGCGCGGTTTGTTTGCAGACAAGGGCCTGGAGCGAAATCTGGGTTTTTGGGTCCCTCTGGCGCTCACCGTCGCTCTCGTCCTTCTCGGCCTGTTTGTTCACGAAGGCTTTTTCTGGGGCCTCGTGGTCGCCGCCCCGCTGCTGCTGATCGCACTGTGGGACATGGTGCAGACCAACCATTCGCTGCGGCGCAACTACCCGCTCACCGCCCGTTTCCGCTGGCTGTTCGAGGATCTGCGACCGTTCCTGCGCAGCTATATCGTGGAGGGTCCGCTGGAAGGTCGCCCGTTCGATCGGGTCTCGCGCTCGCTGGTCTATGCCCGCGCCAAGAAGCAGGAAGACGCGCATCCCTTCGGCACCGAGCTGGACGTGTATTCCGAGGAATACGAGGCGCTATGCCACTCGATCAATCCCAACCCCAAGGCGCCCAAGCGCACGCGGGTGCATGTCGGCACGGACCAGTGCAGCAAGCCCTATGATGCGGCGCGGCTGAACATCAGCGCGATGAGCTTCGGTGCGCTGGGCGACCACGCGATCGAGGCGCTCAACATGGGCGCGAAGATCGGCGATTTCTATCACGACACGGGCGAGGGCGGGCTTTCCAAGTACCACCTCAAGCATGGCGGCGATGTCGTGTGGGAGCTGGGTTCGGGCTATTTCGGCGCACGCGACAAGGACGGCAATTTCGATCCCGAAAGCTTCCGCGACAAGTCGCAGCACGATGCCGTCAAGATGACCGAGATCAAGCTGAGCCAGGGCGCAAAGCCCGGCCATGGCGGGCTGTTGCCCGCGGCCAAGGTGACCGACGAGATCGCAGAGACGCGGCAGGTGCCTGCGCATGAGGATTGCCTCTCGCCTCCCGGCCACTCGGCCTTCTCGACCCCGCGCGAAATGCTCGAATTCGCCGCGAAGATGCGCGAGCTTTCGGGCGGCAAGCCGGTCGGCATCAAGTTGTGCGTCGGCATGCCGCACGAGGTGTTCGCGATCTGCAAGGCGATGATCGACAGCGGTATCACGCTCGACTTCATCGTCGTCGACGGCGGCGGCGGTGGCACCGGGGCGGCGCCGCTGGAGCTGTCAGACCATGTAGGGCTGCCGCTGCGGATCGGTCTCTACTACGTCAACAATGCGCTGATCGGCACGGGCCTCAAGGACACAATCAAGCTGGCGGCGTCGGAGAAGGTCTTCTCCGGATCGTCCATCGCGATGAATGCCGCGCTGGGCGCAAACTGGTGTAATGCCGCGCGCGCCTTCATGTTCTCGCTCGGCTGCGTGCAGTCGCTGCGCTGCCACACGGGTACCTGCCCGACAGGCGTGGCAACCAGCTCGCCAGCCCGCCAGCGCGGACTCGTGATCCCCGAAAAGGCAGAGCGGGTGGCCAATTTCCAGTCCAAGACGCTCGACAGCCTGCACGACATCGTGGTCGCCTGCGGCCTTGAATCGCCCGACGAATTCACCCCGCGCCACCTGCGCCAGTGGAAGAACAACGCGCAGATGATCCCGTGGTCGGAAATCGTGAACGAGGTGGAGCCGGGCAAGCTGCTGAGCGAGCCCGACGACACCCCCTTTGCGGAATACTGGCGCATGGCAAACCCGGACACGTTCAAGCCGACGCTGTGATCGCGCCGATCAAGAATGACGTCACCGCATCCCGACCTGCTGAATGAAAGGAAGAACATGTCGAAAAAGGTGGCGGAGATCGTCGTCGATGCCCTGCAAAAGGCAGGTGCCAAGAGGATTTACGGGATACCCGGCGATACGATCAATCATTTCACCAACGCCGTCGCCAAGAGCGATCTTCGCTGGATCACCGTCCGCCACGAAGAGGTGGGCGCGTTTGCCGCTGGCGGGGAATCCTACATGACCGGCGAACTCTCGGTCTGCGCGGGCACCTGCGGGCCGGGCTCGCTCCATTTCGTCAACGGAATCTACGAAAGCCACCGCAACGGCGCGCCGGTGGTGCTGATCGCCTCGGACGTCGCTCGGACAGAAACAGGCTTCAACTTCCCGCAGGAAGTCGACCAGAAGAAGATTTACGAGCAGCACTCGCACTTCTGCGAATATATCTCGCACCCCTCGCAGGCGCGGCGGATTGTCACCAAGGCCGCGCAGGCCGCGCTGACCAAACGGGGCGTGGCAGTCGTCATCGTCAACGGCGACATGTTCACCGAGACCGACGATGATGCGATGGACTGGGAGGTCTATCGTCCGCAGCCGGTCAGCCGCCCGAACGACGCCGAGATGGCCGAGCTGGCCGCCATGGTCGATGCCGCCAGCAAGGTCTCGGTCTATGCCGGGATCGGTGCCCGTGATGCGCGCGAGGAGATCATCGCCTTCTGCGAGAAGGTGAAGGCACCGATGGTGCACACGACGCGCGCGAAGGAGTTTCTCGAGCCCAACAACCCCTACAATGTCGGGGTGAACGGCATTCTTGGTAACAAGGCGGGCGTGGAAGCGCTGGAGGATGCCGGTCTGGTCATCTCGCTTGGCTGCGACTTTGCCTACACCCAGTTCTACCCCGAGGCGAAGAAGATCGTGCAGATCGACATCGACCCGACGCATCTGGGTCGCCGCTCGGCGATCAACATGGGGCTGGTTGGCGATGCGAAGACGACCTTCGCCGCGCTGACCCCGCTCGTCGCGGCCAAGTCGGATGACAGCCACCTCCAGACGCAGCTCAAGCAGTGGGCCCAAGACCTCAAGGGTTACGACCATGAGGGCGAGGAGCCTGATCCAGACCTGATCCACCCGCAGTACGTCGCCAACATGCTCGACGCGAAGGCGGCGGATGATGCGATCTTCGTGTCCGATGTCGGCACCGCGATGGTCTGGATGCTGCGGCACCTGAAGGCCAACGGCAAGCGGCGCTTCCTCAACAGCCTGCTGCACGGCACCATGGCGAGCGGGATGCCGCAGGCGATGGGGGCGAAGCTCGCTTACCCCGATCGGCAAGTGATCGCGATGTGCGGCGATGGCGGGCTGACCATGCTGATGGGTGACCTGCTGACGCTGGTGCAGGAGGATATTCCGCTCAAGCTGGTGGTGTTCCACAACAACACGCTCGGCTTCGTGGAGATGGAACAGCGGGTGGAGGGGCTGGTCGATCACTTCACCGGGCTGCACAATCCCGATTTCGCAAAGCTGGCGGAGGCGTGCGGTTTCGCCGGATGGCATGTCGAGCAGGCAGGCGAACTGGACGCGGCGATGGATGCATGGCTGCGGCACGATGGGCCTGCGTTGCTGGACGTTCACGTTAACCAGATGGAACTGGTCATGCCGCCCAGGGTAGAGGTGTCTCAGGTTGCATCGACCGCCCTGTTCGGCGTGAAAGCCGTGCTCGACGGCCGCACGAAGGAGGTCGTCGATCTGCTGCGGAACAATTTCTTGCGATGACCTGCCATGCGGCTACCCTCACCGCGCCATTCAACGCGGGGCTGCGCCCGTGCAAAATCAGGAAAACGATGATGACCTTCAAGATGAAATACGCCCTGCTTGCCCTGCCGCTGGCCCTCGCGGTGTCGGCCTGCGAGAGCCCGGCGGAAAAGCAGGAAGAAGAGGCGCAGGCCGAAACGGTCGCGCAGCCCGGTTTCGACGGGACCGCCGCCACGCCCTCCGAAGCGCGCGACGAAGCCTTTGCGCTCGCCGCGAAGCTCTCTTCGGGTGACCTGGACCCGAACGAAGCGGTCAGGGTGCTCGAAGATCTCGACAGCCTCGTCAGCGAAAACCTGACCGATTTTCCGGAAGACATGCGTCCGGCCCTGACCGAGGATATCGAGTCCGCGCGTGATGCGCTGGAAGCGGATGACGAGGCGGGGATGCGCGAGGCGGCGACCCAGTTCCAGAACAAGCTTTCCGACGCGGCGACGGGTTCCGACGCACAGTAATCGACAGCGCGCCGTCATCGTGGCGGCGCGCTGTCCCTGAATTTGGGCGTCTTTATTTGGACGGCTTTCACGGGGAAGCCGGGGGCTAGGTTTTTATGTCTTGGGCCAGACTGGCCGCAGGCTGTCTGCTTGCATTGATCGCCACGGACGCCGCTCTGGCGTCCGGCGCGCTGCAGCAGAGCTTCCTCCAGCCGATGGGGCCCGTCGCGCAGGAGCAGGCGACCCACCTCATGCGGGTGGTGGGGATCACGATGATCGTGATCCTCCCTGTACTCGTGGGGGTGCCCCTGATCCTGTGGCGCTACCGCTATGCCAAGCCGCGCGGCGCATATGCGCCCGAGTGGGAATTTTCCGGCAAGCTCGAATATGCCCTGTGGGGCGTGCCGGTGCTGATCGTGATCGTGCTGGCCAGCTGGCTGTGGTATTCTACGGACAAGCTCGACCCCTACGAGCCGCTTGGCCCCGACCCGCTGCAGGTGCAGGCCATCGGGCTCGACTGGAAATGGGTGTTTATCTATCCGGCAGAGGGCATCGCAACGGTCGATGAACTGGTCGTGCCGGTCGGGCGCCCGGTGGAGCTGACGCTGACCACCGATACCGTGATGCAAAGCCTGCTGATCGCGCCGCTGACCGGGCAGATTTACGCAATGCCGGGAATGACGACCAAGCTGAACTTCGCCGCGACCCGCGCCGGGAAGGCCGAGGGCGAGAACACGCAGTTCAATGGGGACGGTTTCGGCCGCCAGAAATTCACGCTGCGCGCGCTCGAACCGGACGACTACGCTGCGTGGATCGCGCGCGGCGACAGCGGCCCGACACTCGATGAAGCGACCTATGCCACATTGCGCCGACGCACCGTGCTGGCCGATGCGCGCGGCGATCTTGGGCTGGAAAAGAGCGCCGAGCCGATCGTCATGACGCTGGGCCAGCGGGACATGTTCGGACAGATCGTCGCGAAGTATCATGGCGGCGGGGCGGGGCGCTGGGGCGGTATCGGGCTGCCGCAAACCGGCGCGACGGGTGCCGGAGAATGAGCGGTCAGACCAGCCCGATTTTCGGCAATCTCGACTGGAGCGTGACGCCTTTTACCGATGTGCTGCAGCATCCGGGCACCAGTACGATCATCGGAGCTTTCGCGGCGAGCGTGCTGGTCCTCGGTGCGATCGCCGCGGTGGCCCTGTTTACCCGCATGCGCTGGTGGGGCTCGCTTTACCGCAACTGGCTGACATCGCCCGACGCCAAGAAGATCGGCATCATGTATATCGCGCTCGCGCTGGTCATGCTGGCCCGCGGCATCATCGAAGGCTTCGTGATGCGCGCCCATCAGGCGAGCGCGCTGGGCACGCTGAGCGCGCCCGAGAGCGGGCTGGTCGCGCCCGATCACTTCGCACAGCTGTTCAGCACGCACGGAACGATCATGATCTTCTTCGTCGCGATGCCGTTGCTGATCGGGCTGATTAACTTCGTCCTGCCGCAACAGCTGGGCGCGCGCGACATGGCGTTCCCGGTGCTCAATCAGGTGAGTCTCGGGCTGACGGCGTCGGGCGCGGCGCTGGTCATGATCTCGCTGCTGATCGGCGATTTCGGCACTGGCGGGTGGACCATGTACCCGCCCTATACGGGCAAGATCTTCAGCCCGGGCGAGGGGGTGGACTACTGGCTGTGGGCGATCCTGATCTCGGGCATGGGATCGACACTAACGGGCATGAATTTCGCCGTGACGATCTTCAAGCAGCGCGCGCCGGGCATGCACCTGATGCGCATGCCGCTGTTCTGCTGGACGAGCCTGTGCGTCGCCATCATGCTGATCTACGCCATGCCCGCGCTGACAGTGTCGAGCGCGATGCTGGCGCTCGATCGCTATGCCGATTTCCACTTCTTCACCAACGAAGCGGGCGGCAACATGATGAATTACGCCAACATCTTCTGGATGTTCGGTCATCCCGAGGTTTACATCCTGATCCTGCCAGCCTTCGGCGTGTTCTCGGAGATCAGCTCCACATTCTCGGGCAAGCGGCTCTACGGCTACACCTCGCTGGTGATTGCGAGCATGTGCATCGCGGTGATCAGCTTCACCGTCTGGCTGCACCACTTCTTCACCATGGGGCAGAGCGCGGGCGTGAACATCGCCTTCGGCATCGCCACGATGGTGATCGGCATTCCGACCGGCGTGAAGATCTACGACTGGATGGCGACCATCTGGCGCGGCCGCGTGCGTATCACCACGCCGATTGTTTACCTCACGGGCTTCTTCCTGCTGTTCGTGATCGGCGGGCTATCGGGCATCATCCTCGCCAATCCGTCGATCGACTATCAGGTGCACAACTCGACCTTCCTGGTGGCGCACTTCCACAACGTGATCATTCCCGGCGTGCTCTTCGGCATGCTGGCGGGCATTCACTACTGGTTCCCCAAGGCCTTCGGCTTCCGGCTGAGCGAGACGTGGGGGCGGCGCACCGCGTTCCTGTTCGTCGGCGGGTTCGTCTTCACCTTCATGCCGCTCTACGTGCTCGGCCTGATGGGCATGCCGCGCCGCTCGCCGACGTTCCAGAACCCCGATTTCCTGCCGTGGATGTATCTTGCCGCGTTCGGCGGGGTGCTGATGTTGTGTGCGCTCGCCAGCCTGATCTGGACGTTCTGGACCAGTTACCGCCACCGCGCGGCTCTCGCTGTTCCCGGCGGCGATCCATGGAACGGCTCGACCCTCGAATGGTCGACCCCCGCGCCTGTGCCCGAATGGACCTTCCCCTGCATCCCGCAGGTGCATGCACGCCACGATTGGGGTGAGAGGAAGCGCGCGGGCGACCCGTGGAAAGCCCCCGCCGAGTACACCGACATCGAAATGCCGGCCAACACCGCGCACGGCCTGCTGATCGCGGTCGCGGCCTTCCTGCTCGGCTTTGCGATGGTGTGGCACATCTGGTGGCTCGCGATCCTCGGCGCCCTTGCCATCCCCGGCCTCCTGATCCTTCGCGCGATGCGGGTAATCGAGCCGCGGATCGTTCCGGCGGCGCAGGTTGCCGAAGCTGACAGCCGGTTCCGCCAGCTGGTCGCTAGCCTACCCGCCGCAACCCGCGCCGACGAAGAGACGCAGCGCAATCGCGGCGTCCCCGATATCTCGGAGTTCGCAGGATGAGCGGCAACGGCCTCTACCCGGGACTCAACCTCGGCGCGACGCATGGGGAGGCGCACGCAGACGCCGAAAAGACCGTGTTCGGCTTCTGGGTGTTCCTGATGAGCGACCTCATCATCTTCGGCATCCTGTTCGCCTCCTACGCTTCGTATCTCGATCCCATAGGGATGGCGGGCGGGCCGGGGCCGAAGGACCTGTTCGACCTGACCAGCGTGGCGATCCAGACCGCTTTCCTGCTGGTCGGCGGGATTGCCTATGCGGGCGTGTCGCTGGCGCTGAAATATGATCGGGGCCGCGCGAGGATCATCGCCTGGCTGCTGGTGTGCGCATTGCTGGGCGCGGGCTTCCTGTTCTTCGAAGTGAAGGATTTCATCGCCCAGGCGGGCGAGGGCGGCGTGCCGCAGGCGAGCGGCTGGCTCAGTTCCTACTGGGCGCTGGTCGGGCTGCATGGCCTCCACGTGTTCTCCGGCATCGTGTGGATTCTCGCCATGATCGGGCAGATTGCGACACGCGGGCTCGACGATGTGGTGAAGGTGCGCCTGTCGATGCTCGGCGTGTTCTGGCACTTCCTCGACTTGATCTGGGTCGGGATCTTCTCGCTCGTGTTCCTGGTGCCCCTCGCATGACGAAGCCCAACACCGGAGAGCTCGATCCGCAGGGTAACGCGGCCAGCGAGATCAGGAGCTATGCGACCGGCTTCGTGATCAGCCTGCTGCTGACCGTGGGCGCGTTTGCGGCGCTGCTGTCGGATCTGCCGACGACATGGAAGATCGCCCTGATCTGCGGTGCGGCGCTGGTCCAGATTGTGGCGCACCTGCGCAATTTCCTCCATCTCAGCCTCGCCGATGCACAGTCAGAGGAGGATCTGCTGCTGGTGCTGTTCTCGGTCTGCCTGCTGGCGATCATGGCAGGCGGCACGTGGTACATCATGTCCGACCTTGGCGGGCGCATGCACGGGGGATCACAGGGCGAGGCCAGGGACGGGCATATGGGGACCGATCGAACCCATCGCTGAGCGATCGCGACGCGGAATTTTTGGCTCCGAACCGGCGGCTTTTCCCCACTGCGAAACCGTCACGCCGGACCATTTTTCGCGTCGGTCGGCGGCCGGATATGGTAAACCTGCGATGATGGACCCGGCGGGGGGCCGGGTTGGTGTCGGGGGGCAACCATGCCAGTTTCAAGCTTCATCATTCAGTATTCGAACGTAAATTATGCCGACCTTCTGTCGGCCGATGCCGATCTCATCATCACCGAGGGTGATGGCGATGATTCGCCGCTGATCACGGAACATCTCACCCCGGGCGAGATCGCCAACCTGATCGCGCAGGGCCGTTTGGTCGCAGGCTACGTCAATGTCGGCGTGACCGATGCGGTGCGCGGATACTGGAATCCCGGCTGGACCTCGGCGGGCTCCTACGGCGCGGGCGAGGATGATCTCAATCCAGTCGCCGCAACGGCGCCTGCCTTCCTGCAGGGCGCACCCACCAACAGCTTCGGGCGGCTGGTCGATTTCACCGATCCGGACTGGCAGCAGATCGTGGTCGATCAGGTCACGTTCCTGCTTACAGAGCGTGGCTTCAACGCGATCTTCCTCGATGATGTGAACACTTACTACCAGCGCTATGTCACGCTGAACGGAGAGCCTGCCACCGCCACCGCTCGCGCCGAACTTGCCGCGCAGGCACAGGCGATGACCGAGTTCGTCACCCGCATCCGGGGCGTGATGGACACTATCAATCCGGACGCAGTGCTGATCGCATCGACCGATCCCTATATGCCCGACAATTCGCCGGGCGGCGCAAGCGGAGCGATCGCCGACCAGTATCGCGACGCGGTCGACTGCTATCTGCTCGACAATATGCCGAACCAGGCCGCACTCGACCGGGCGGCGGCTGTGTTCGGGGACCATCTCCTGGTCGTCCAGTCGGACGGCAGCTTTCCAACCGGAGCCAGCGGCCCGCTGACGCTCGACGATCTGCACGGCTATGGCCCGGCATTCTTGGCGCCATCATCCGCCTATTCCATCTTCGTCCCGTTCGAGCGTCCGACCGCCACGACCGGCACCCTCATCGAAGGCGGCGATGGCCCCAACACGCTTCGCGGGGGCGATGGCGATGACATCATTCTGACCGGCGAGGGTGCGGACACCGCCTATGGCGGAGGCGGGAACGACTTGATCGCCGGTAGCACCAATTCCGGAATGCGCGCTTTCTTCGCCGAAGGTGCCGAAGTCACCCGGCCCGTGCTTCAGGGCCCCTTCGTCATCGTGGACGGGGGAGACGCCCTTTACGGAGAGGGCGGCGACGATCGGATCTATGTGGGATATAACAGCCTGGCCGACGGCGGCGCGGGCTTCGACACAGCCTATGTCGATATGCGCCTCATGTGGGTGTCGTGGGTCGCGGGCTCGGTTCTCACCACGCATAACGACCTTGGAGTGAACGTCGATCTGTCGCAGGCCGACGCTGGTTCGGTCGTGCTCAATGTCGGCGGGGTAGGTAACCTCGCGGTCACGCTGACCGATTTCGAGAGGTTCGTCATCACCTTCGGATCGGGCGACGACGTCGTCATCGGCGGCGCGGGCAATGACATCCTCCAGGGAGATTCCTACAACTTCCCCGGCGGGGACGACACGATCGACGGCGGGGGTGGAGACGACGACATCTATGGCGGTGGCGGAGCCGACATTTTGCGCGGTGGTGACGGCAATGACCGTCTTAACGGCGGCGAAGTGTCGCCGGGCTACGATGACTACGTGGCCGATCAGCTCTTCGGTGACGCCGGTGACGATCTTATCATCGGTCGACCGCTCGACATCATCGATGGCGGCAGCGGGTACGACACGCTGGAGCTGTGGCTGGGCGAAAGTGGGCTCGACTACACGATCGACCTGGCGGCCATCACTTCGGGCAGCACCGTGACCCTCATCGACGGCACATCGATTACCGGGATCGAAGAAGTCTCGGTGCTGCGCTTAGGAAATGGCAACGAAACCGTCATCGGGACTTCGGGCAACGACACTATTCGCGCAGAGGGCGGCGATGACGTGCTCGACGGGGGTGCCGGGGTGGATACCGCAGTATTCGGTGGCAGGCGCAGCGAATATACGATCACACAGCTCTTGAACGGGCATGTGCGGGTCTCCGGGCCGGACGGGACCGACGATCTGGTTCGTATCGAGCAGCTGCGGTTTTCGGACGGCACCTATGTGCAGGAAATAACCACCGGTCCGGTGAGCCTGGGCTACGCAGGCTTCGGCTACGCGCCCGAGGCAGGCGGCTGGGCGGACAACACGACCTATCCGCGCGGCGTGGCGGATATCGACGGCGATGGCCGGGCGGACCTGATCGGCTTCGGCAGTGCAGGGCTGTTTGCGGCGCTTTCCAATGGTGACGGCACCTTCGGGGAGACCTTCCTCGCCTATAGCGGCTTCGGCGCGAGTGATGCTGCGGGCGGCTGGGCGAACGACAATCTTTACCCGCGCACCATTGCCGATGTGAACGGCGACGGGCTGCAGGATCTGGTCGGGTTCGGTTCGGCGGGCGTCTCGATCGCGCTCGGCCAGGCTCCGGCATCGGGGCAGGCGGTCGCTTTCGGGCCCGCCACGCTCGCCTATGCAGGCTTCGGCGCGAGCGATGCCGCGGGCGGCTGGACCAGCGGCGATACCTACCCCAGAACCGTGGCGGACGTGAACGGCGACGGGCGCGGCGACCTGGTCGGCTTCGGCGGCGCGGGCGTGTATGTCGCGCTCGGCCAGTCGGATGGCAGCTTCGGCGCGACGCAGCTTGCGCTGAACGGGTTCGGTGCTTCGGATGCGGGCGGCGGCTGGTTGTCGGACGATCGCTTCCCGCGTGTGCTTGCCGATGTGAATAATGACGGACGCGCGGACATCGTCGGCTTCGCGGCCGATGGCACTTACGTCGCGCTGGGGCAGTCCGACGGGAGCTTTGGCAGCATGATGCTCGGCATTGCGGGCTTCGGCTATGCCGATATTGGCGGCGGCTGGTCGACCGCAGACCGCTATCCCCGCACGCTGGGCGATGTGAACGGCGACGGGGTGGCGGATATTATCGGCTTTGGCGGAGACGGCACCTACGTGGCGCTGGGGCGCGGCGACGGCACCTTCGGCGATACCACGCGGATGGTCGATTCCTTCGGGCAGAGCGATGCCGGTGGCGGCTGGTCGAGCAACGACCGGTTTCCCCGCTTCGTCGCCGATATCGACGGCGATGGACTGGCCGATCTGGTCGGCTTCGGCGGGGCGGGGGCCTATGTGGCGCGCGCCAGTGTCGGGTGGGTGCGCCAGAGCGGGCAGGAAGGTCAGTCCGGCGCTGGCGATCACCTGCCCGACTGGGCCGAGGTTTTCGCAGGTGCCGAAGCTGCGCCCGACCCGCGTGGGCCCTTACCCCTGCCGGTAGAGATGGCGGCGGTCGTCGAGCATGCCGCGATGCATGCCTTCTGACCTCGCACCACTGCGGTAAAACGCCCGTACTGGGCGAAATACCCAGTTGCCATAGGTTTCTATTAAGGATTATTTGCCCTTCGACTTAGACGGTATCCCTTGCTGTTGCGAAAAGGGGGTCGTGGTCGCGCGGTCTTCGCGTGGAGGGGCGCCCGGCGAGCGTGCTGGTGTGTCCCCCTCCATGCGTTAGATGTGGGTCGGAGGGGAAATTAAGTGGCATATCGGTCTTTCGGGCGTTTCGATTCCTATGTGAACCTTGGTATCGGCGCTCAGGCCATCGACCGGCAGGTTTCCGGTGAGTGGACCGATCTTACGGGCGAACGCTGGTATGCAAGTCGTCAGACGACCTCGCTGAGTCTGCCGGACTGGCAGGCCGATCCGTTTTCGACCGTGTACGCTCCGCTGCCCCAGCCAGTACCCACACAGCCCGCGCAGGCCGAATTCGGCGATACCACCGCCATTTACGACGGCTTCGGCTATCTGCCGTCTGCGGGGGGCTGGTCGGACCAGCAGACCGCCCCGCGCACCATGGCGGACATGAATGGCGACGGGCGTGCCGATATCGTCGGTTTCGGCGAGGCAGGCGTGTACGTCGCGCTGGCGGATTCGCAGGGTGGCTTCGGGCAGGCCTTCCTTGCCTATAACAGCTTCGGGTTCGGCGATGCGGCGGGCGGCTGGGCGGACAGCGTCACCTATCCGCGCGCAATCGCCGACGTGAACGGCGATGGCCGGGCCGACCTGATCGGGTTCGGCTCCGCCGGCGTCTTCGTTGCGCTGGGCGAGGCACCCGGCTCCGGGCAGGGGCTCGCGTTCGGCAACGTCTTCCTCGCGATCGAAGGGTTCGGCGCGGCGGACGCGGGCGGCGGCTGGTTCTCGAACGATGCCTACCCGCGCATGATCGGCGATGTGAACGGCGATGGCCGGGCGGATATCGTGGGCTTCGGCGGGAGAGGCGTGTTCGTCTCGCTCGGCCAGGCGGATGGCACCTTCGCAGCCAGCCAGTCTGCCTATTCGGGCTTCGGCCGCAGCGACGGCACGGGCGCATGGATCTGGCAGCAGGAAACCCCCCGCGAACTGGCCGACGTCAACGGCGATGGCCGGGCGGACATTATCGCCTTCGGCCGCGACGGGGTCTACGTCTCCTTCGGCCAGGCAAACGCCACCTTCGCCACCGCGAGCTTCGCGCTGGCAAGCTTCGGTGCGGATGCGGCGGCAGGCGGCTGGGTCAATAACGACACCTATCCGCGGCGCGTCGGCGACGTGAACGGCGACGGGTTCGCCGATATCGTCGGCTTCGGGTCCAACGGAGTTTACGTCGCCGTCGGGCGTGGCGACGGGACCTTCGCCGATCCGGTGATGACCATCCAGGGCTTCGGCGGCAGCGACGAAGCGGGCGGCTGGTCTTCCGAAAGCCGCTTCCCGCGTGTTCTCGCCGATCTCAACGGCGATGGCGTCGCGGATATCGTCGGCTTCGGGCCCGGTTCGGTCTATGGGGCGCTGGGCGTCAATCCCAACCGCAGCGCGCCGGTGATCACCAGCGGTCCGAGCGCGAGCGTCTCGGAAAACCAGACCAGCGCCTATCTCGCGCGCGCGACCGATGCCGACGGCAATGCGATCACCTTCTCGATCTCCGGCACCGATGCGGCGCTGTTCACCATCAACGCCAGCACCGGCGTGGTGACCTTCCGCAATGCGCCCGACTTCGAAAATCCGGCGGATGCGGGCGGCGACAACGTCTACAACTTCACCGTCACCGCGAGCGACGGGCGCTTCTCTACCGATCAGGCAGTGGCGCTCACCGTCACCAATGCGAACGATAACAGCCCGGTCTTCACCTCGGGCGCGACCGTGAACGTGGCGGAGAACCAGACCGCCGCCTACACCGCGACGACGACCGATGCCGATGGCAACATCATCCTCTACTCGATTTCGGGCGTCGACGCCGCGCTGTTCAATATCGACGCGGCCACCGGCGTGGTCACCTTCCGCAATGCGCCGGATTACGAAAACCCGGCAGATGCGGGTGGCGACAACGTCTACAACTTTACCGTCACCGCCAGCGACGGGACCAATTCGACCAATCAGGCGGTGGCGGTCACCGTGACCGACGTTCTCGAACAGCGGATCATCGACCTCACCACGCTGACCGGCGCGCAAGGCTTCATCATCCAGGGCGATGCGGCGCATGACTACGCCGGAACATCGGTTTCGTTTGCGGGCGATCTAAACGGTGACGGCTATGCCGACGTGATCGTGGGAGCGCCTGACGGCGACGATGGCGGCTCTGTTGCTGGCGAGGCCTACGTGGTGTTCGGCTCTGCAAGCGGATTCGGCACCGATGTCGATGGTCGCCAGGTGATCGACCTGACCACGCTCACCGCGGCGCAGGGTTTCGTCATCCAAGGCGATTCGGCTGCCGACCGGGCGGGGGGGACGGTCTCATCTGCTGGGGATATCAATGGCGACGGTTATGATGATCTGATCGTCGGGGCAGCTGGCGGCGACGATGGCGGCAGCTTGTCGGGCGAGGCTTATGTGGTGTTCGGCACGGCATCCGGCTTCGGAACCAATGTTAATGGCCGGCAGGTTGTCGATCTCACTACGTTGACGGCGGCGCAGGGCTTCATCATCCAGGGCGATACGGCGAACAACAGTGCGGGCACCGCAGTTTCGTGGGCCGGCGATGTGAACGGCGATGGCTATGGCGATGTCATCATCGGGGCAACGGGCGTGGACGATGGCGGTTCGAGGGCTGGCGCGGCCTATGTGGTGTTCGGTTCGGCGAGCGGGTTCGGCAGCGACGTCGATGGCCGCCAGGTGATCGACCTGACCACGCTCGCCGCCGCGCAGGGTTTCATCATTCAAGGCGATGAAGCCAGTGACAACGCCGGTTGGTCGGTGTCCTCAGCGGGCGATGTCAACGGCGATGGCTACGACGATCTGATCGTCGGGGCGCGCTATGGCGATGATGGCGGCAGTAATGCAGGCGAGGCCTATGTGGTGTTCGGTTCGGCGAGCGGGTTCGGCAGCGACGTCAATGGCCGCCAGGTGATCGACCTGACCACGCTCAACGCGACGCAGGGTTTCATCATCCAGGGCGATGTTGAGGGAGACCTTTCCGGTTGGTCGGTGTCTTCGGCGGGCGATGTCAACGGTGATGGCTACGACGATCTGATCGTCGGGGCGCGCTACGGCGATGATGGCGGCAATGACGCAGGCGAGGGCTATGTCGTATTCGGCTCGGCCTCCGGTTTCGGGACCGATATCGGCGGTCGCCAGGTGATCGATCTCACCACGCTGACCGCGACGCAGGGGTTCATCATCCAGGGCGATGTGTTGAGAGACTGGGCCGGATTCTCTGTCTCCTCCGCGGGTGACATCAATGGCGACGGCCTCGACGATCTGATCGTCGGAGCCCCCTTGGGCAGCGATGGCGCTAGCTATGCCGGGGAAGCCTATGTCGTATTCGGTTCGGCCTCCGGGTTCGGAACCGAAATCGGCGATCGTCAGGTGATCGACCTGACGACGCTGAGCGAAACGCAGGGCTTCATCATTCAGGGTGATGAGAGGTACGACCAGGCCGGCAGGGCGGTCTCCACGGCTGGCGACATCAATGGTGACGGGTATGACGACCTGATCGTCGGTGCGCGGGTCGGCGACGACGGCGGCATCAATGCCGGCGAAGGCTACGTCATCTTCGGCGGCGCGACCGGCACCGGGAGCACGACCGCAGTCACCCGCACCGGCAGCGCAGGCGCGGACAACCTGATCGGCAATGCAGGCGACGACACGCTTGTCGGCGGCGGCGGCGCGGATGTGATCCGCGGCGGTGCGGGCAATGATACGATCTCGGTTGCGGACCTCACCTTCGCGGATATCCGCGGCGGTCATGGCAGCGATACGCTGGCGCTGGCCGGATCGGGCCTCTCGCTCGACCTGACCGCCAACGCAACGCGCTCGCGGCTCGACTCGATCGAGGTGATCGACCTGACCGGCAGCGGCGATAACAGCCTGACGTTGAACCGGCTCGCGGTGTTCGGCCTGTCCGACAACACCAGCGGCGGGGTCACCACGCTGATTGTCACCGGCGATGCGGGCGATTCGGTCACGCTCAATGAGCTCGGCTGGACGAGCGCGCCGGATCTGGTTCAGGGTGCAACCACCTATCAGGTGTTCACCAACGGGGCCGCGCGTCTGCTGGTAGAGCAGGGCGTCAGTTTCTCGGGCAATTTCGCCGTCCCGGTCTTCACCTCCGGCGCGACCGCGAGCGTGGCGGAAAACCAGACCGCCGCCTATACCGCCGTTGCGACGGATGCCGACGGCACCGCGTTGACTTTTGCGATCAGCGGCACGGATGCAGCGCTGTTCACCATCAACGCCAGCACCGGCGTGGTGACCTTCCGCAATGCGCCGGACTACGAGAACCCGGCGGATGCGGGTGGCGACAACGTCTACAACTTCACCGTCACCGCCAGCGACGGGACCAACACGACCGATCAGTCGGTGGCGGTCACCGTCAACGACGTTGTCGAACAGCGGATCATCGACCTGACCACGCTGACCGGCGCGCAAGGGTTCATAATTCAGGGTGACGTGGCTTCGGACGCTCTTGGCAGATCCGTTTCTTGGGCGGGCGACGTCAATGGTGATGGCCTCGCGGATGTGATTATTGGCGCCACGGGCGGCGACGATGGCGGCAGCTTTGCAGGCGAAGCCTATGTGGTGTTCGGCACGCAGAGCGGCTTCGGCAGCGATGTGGACGGCCGCCAGGTGATCGACCTGACCACGCTGACCGCTGCGCAGGGCTTTATCATCCAAGGCGATACGGGATATGACGTAACCGGCCGTTCGGTGTCTTCGGCGGGCGACGTTAATGGCGACGGATTCGACGACCTGATCGTCGGTGCTTATGGCGGCGACGACGGCGGTAGCGGTGCCGGCGAAGCCTATGTCGTATTCGGCTCGGCCAATGGTTTCGGCACAAATGTTGGCGGTCGGCAGGTCATCGACCTGACCACGCTGACCGCTGCGCAGGGCTTCATCATCCAGGGCGATGTAGTAAGTGACCGGGCCGGGTACTCGGTTTCCTCCGCGGGCGATATCAATGGTGACGGCTTCGACGACCTGATCGTCGGTGCTTATGGCGGCGACGACGGCGGCAGCTACGCAGGTGAGGCTTACGTCGTATTCGGCTCGGCCAGCGGGTTTGGAACCAATATTGGCGGCCGCCAAGTAATCGACCTTACGTCTCTCACCGCAGCACAAGGTTTCATCATCCAGGGCGATGATATCAGCGATCGGGCCGGGTACTCGGTTTCCTCGGCGGGCGACGTCAACGGCGATGGTTTCGACGATCTGATTATGGGCGCAATCGGCGGTGGCGACGGCGGAACTTATGCGGGCGAAGCCTACGTGGTGTTCGGCACGGCCAGCGGGTTCGGCACCGATGTCGGCGGACGGCAGGTGATCGACCTGACCACGCTGAGCGCAGCGCAAGGGTTCATCATCCAGGGCGATGATCCGATAGACCAGGCCGGTTTCTCCGTATCCTCGGCGGGCGACGTCAATGGCGACGGGTATGATGATCTCATCGTCGGCGCGCCCTTCGGCGACGATGGCGGCGATCGCGCCGGCGAAGCGTATGTCGTGTTCGGCGCGGCAAGCGGTTTCGGGAGCGATATTAACGGCCGCCAGGTGATCGATCTGACCACGCTCACCGCGGCGCAGGGCTTCGTCATCCAGGGCAATACTACCAACGACCGGACCGGTTATTCGGTATCTTCGGCGGGCGACGTCAACGGCGACGGTTTCGACGATCTGATCATTGCTGCGCGAACGGCCAGCGAGGGAGGGCCTAACGCAGGGCGGGCCTATGTCGTGCTCGGTACGGCAAACGGTTTCGGCAGCGATGTGAACGGTCGCCAGGTAATCGACCTGACCACACTGACTTCGACACAGGGGTTCATCATTGAGGGCGATCAGGCCTCCGATGAGGCGGGTAGCTCGGTATCGTCGGCGGGTGACGTCAACGGTGATGGTTACGACGATCTGATCGTCGGGGCGCGCAGCGGCGACGACGGCGGCATCAATGCCGGCGAAGGCTACGTCATCTTCGGGGGCGCGACCGGTACCGAGAGCACGACCGCAGTCACCCGCACCGGCACGGCAGGTGCGGACAACCTGATCGGCAATGCGGGCGATGATACGCTGACCGGCGGCGGCGGCGCGGATGTGATCCGCGGCGGCGCGGGCAACGACACGATCAGCGTGGCCGACCTGAATTTCGCGGATATCCGCGGCGGTCATGGCAGCGATACGCTGGCGCTGGCCGGATCGGGCCTCTCGCTCGATCTGACGACCAACGCCGTCCGTTCGCGGATCGACTCGATCGAGGTGATCGATCTGACGGGCAGCGGCAATAACAGCCTCACGGTCGACGCGATGGCGATCCGCCGGATTACCGAGCAGCGATCGGGTGGCGAGGCGACGCTGATCGTCCGCGGCGATGCGGGCGATGTAGTGAATGCCTACGGTTTCACCGCCAACGGCACGCAGGTGATCAATGCGGTCACCTACAACCTGTACGAGAACGGCAATACCAATCTGCTGATCCGGCAGGGCGTCACCGTGGCCACCAGCGATCCGAACGCCCCGGCAAACGTGATCGATCTGAGCACGCTCTCGGCAGCGCAGGGCTTCATCATCCAGGGCGACACCGCTCAGGACCAAACGGGTTATGCCGTGTCGATCGCGGGCGACCTCAACGGTGACGGCTTCGCCGATGTGATCGTCGGTGCGCGCTATGGCGACGATGGCGGTGACCGGGCGGGCGAAGCCTATGTCGTGTTCGGATCGGCTGGCGGCTTCGGCACCAATGTCGGCGGGCGGCAGGTGATCGACCTGACCAGCCTGACGAGCGCGCAGGGTTTCATCATCCAGGGCGATACCAACTACAATCTGGCGGGTTCGGCTGTCTCGAACGCGGGCGACATCAACGGAGATGGCTTCGACGACCTGATCGTCGGCGCGCCGCAGGGCAGCGACGGCGGCAGTTATGCCGGCGAGGCCTACGTGATCTTCGGCGGTGCGAGCGGTTTCGGGACCAGTGTCGGCGGGCGGCAGGTGATCGACCTGACCACGCTCACAAGTGCGCAGGGCTTCATCATCCAGGGCGACGCAGCGAGCGACGCCGCCGGGGTGTCGGTTTCGAGCGCAGGCGACATAAACGGCGATGGCTACGAAGATCTGATCGTCGGTGCCAAGGCCGGCGATGATGGCGGGAACTACGCGGGCGAAGCCTACGTGATTTTCGGTAGCGCGAGCGGCTTCGGCACCGATGTCGGCGGGCGGCAGGTGATCGACCTGACCAGCCTTTCGAGCGCGCAGGGCTTCATCATCCAGGGGGATGCCGCGGGTGACGCAGCCGGTTTCGCCGTCTCGAACCTCGGCGACGTGAACGGCGATGGCTACGACGACGTGGCCGTAGGCGCGCTGTTCGGCGATGATGGCGGCAATGGCGCGGGTGAATCCTATGTCGTCTTCGGCAGCGCGAGCGGCTTCGGCACCGATGTGAACGGTCGCCAGGTGATCGACCTGACCAACCTGACCGCAGCGCAGGGCTTCATCGTTCAGGGCGACGCGGCCGGCGACCGGAGCGGGATGGCCCTTTCCGGCGCGGGCGACATCAACGGCGACGGCTACGACGATTTCATCGTGGGCACGCCGAGGGGCAATGATGGCGGAACCTATGCGGGCGAAGCCTATGTCATCTTCGGATCCGGAGACACCTTCGGCACGACGGTCGCAGGCCGTCAGGTGATCGACCTGACCACGCTCACCGCCGCTCAGGGTTTCATCATTCAGGGCGATGCCCAGCTTGATTTTGCCGCCCAGTCCGTCGCAAGCGCAGGCGACGTCAACGGCGACGGGCTCGACGATCTGATCATCAGCGCGGGCGGGGGCGACCTCGGCGGGAACAGTGCGGGCCAGGCGTATGTCATCTACGGCTCGACAGGGGGCTTCGGCACGGCGGTCAGCGGTCGTCAGGTGCTCGACCTGACCAACCTGACTGCGGGGCAGGGCTTCATCATCCAGGGTGACACAGCGGGCGACGCTGCGGGCCAGTCGGTTTCGGGCGGTGGCGATCTCAACGGCGATGGCTACGACGACCTGATCGTCGGCGCGACTGGCGGCGATGACGGGGGCGATGCCGCGGGCGAGGCCTATATCGTCTTCGGCGGCGCGACCGGCACCGAGAGCACGACCTCGATCGTCCGCACCGGCACGGCAGGTGCGGACAACCTGATCGGCAATGCGGGCAACGACTCGCTGATCGGCAATGGCGGCGCGGATGTGATGCGTGGCGGCGCGGGCGATGATTTCATCGCGGTTGCGGACCTGGCCTTCGCCGATATTCGCGGCGGTAATGGCTATGACACGCTGGGGCTGGGCGGATCGGGGCTGACCCTCGACCTGACGGGCAATGCCTTGCGGTCCCGGATCGACTCGATCGAGGCGATCAATCTCGGCAGTCTCGGCGATAATAGCCTGAGGGTGGACCGGTTGGCGGTGCTCGCGCTGTCCGACGATACCAGCGGCGGGCAAACCACTCTGCGGGTCGGCGGCGATGCGGGCGATACGGTGTTCATCACCGAAAGCGGCTGGGTCGTGGCGGCGGACGTGATCGTCGGCAGCACCACCTACGCGACCTATATCCGCGGCAATGCCCGGCTGCTGGTCCAGCAGGGGGTCACGGTCGAGAATGGGGTGGTCAATGCCGCGCCCGCCTCGGTCCTGTCGGAAGACAGCGGCACCGTTCAGCATTTCGCCTTCGACAGCGGATATGATCTCGTGCGCAATGGCGGGATGATCGACCTGTCTGGCCCGACGCGGTTCGGGGTCCACCAGCGCCTGGCCTTGCCGGGCACGCTTTACGGCGTGGGAGAGGATGCGGCACCGGGCCTCGACTGGCAGCCGTCGAGCGAACCCGTCGCCAGCGCCAGCGCCCTGATGCCGGGCGAAATGGTGTTCGATGATGCGCTGATGATGAACGTCCTCAACGCCTATTCCGGCATGTCTGGCGAAGCCGCTGGCCTGGGCGTGCACGTCGGTGACCTGCCGCTCTACGGCGATCTGTTTGCAACCGGTTCGGGCGATCTGGGGCAGGTGCATGGCGCGCCCGCTTTCGCGGCGGGAATGTTCGTGGAGCAGCCTCTCGATCAGGTCGGTGTGCAGCATGGGCCGGTCGCGCTCGGCTCGCCGGTCGACGAAATGCCCATGCATCTGCTGTAAGGCGCACCGAACCGGCCTTGCCCTGTTGCCTCTCTCGGCTAGGGCAGTGCCGCCGGGCATCACGATTATCTGAAAGGCCAATGATGACGCAGGGCGCACCTTCCCAGGAACCCAAGTTCGCGGTCGATCTGTCGCGCGGGTTTTCCGCCTGGCTGGCAACGCAGAAGGCGAGCATCGCGATCACCACCTACCAGGTGGGCAAGGTGATCTTCTTCGGCGTCGACAAGGATGGGCAGTTCTGGAGCTATAACCGCACCATCGGCCGGTGCCTGGGGATGGCCGTCGGGACCGACCGCGAAACCGGGCGCGCCAGCGAGATGTGGGTGTCGAGCGATGCGCAGCTCTATCGCTATGCCGACATCCTCGATGCGGGTCGCGAAGGGCCCAAGGGCGCGGATCTCTATCTTGCGCCGCGGATGAGTTACGTCACCGGCGATATCGACATGCACGATCTGGGGATCGACGCCGATGGCCGGCCGATCTTCGCCAACACTCTGTTCAACTGCCTTGCGCGGCCCGATCCGGATCACAGCTTCCAGCCGGTGTGGAAGCCCGACTTCATCAGCACGCTGCTGCCCGAGGATCGCTGCCACCTGAACGGGCTGGCGATGCGCGACGGCAAGCCCGCCTTTGTGACCGCCGTCAGCCAGTCCGACACCTTCGACGGGTGGCGCGGCCATCGGCGCGACGGCGGCGTGGTGATTGAGATCGAGAGCGGCAAGGTGGTGTGCGAAGGCCTGTCCATGCCGCACTCTCCGCGCTGGCACGACGGGCGGCTGTGGCTGCACAATAGTGGCGAAGGGCAGTTCGGCTATGTCGATATGGAAAAGGGCGCGTTCGTCCCGGTCGCTTTCTGCCCCGGCTATCTGCGCGGACTCGCCTTCATGGGCGATATCGCGGTGGTCGGCATGTCGCTGCCGCGCGACAACAAGACCTTCAGCGGGCTCAAGCTCGACGAGGAACTGGCCGAGCGCAAGATGAGCCCGCGCGCCGGGCTCTATTTCATCGACACCACGAATGGCAGCATCGTCCACTCGATGAACTTCGAAGGCATCGTGACCGAGCTTTACGATGTGTGCGTGCTGCCCGGCATCCGCCAGCCCGCGGCGATCGGCCCCGCCTCGGAAGAGATCCGGCGGACCATCAAGGTCGCCGACTTCGAAGGCTAGGGCCGAGGTGCGCGGGAGGTTCTACAGCCCGCGCGGGAGGTAGCCCGGCACCAGCGTGATCCCTTGGAAATACACAGGCTGGCTGGCGGTAGCTGCCGCCGTGTCGTGGTGCAGGCGCACGGTGATCTCGTAGCATTCTTCGGGCACCATCAGCCCGCAGATCGCCCACGGCACCCAGGCATTGCCCTGATCCTGCGCAAGCGGCCGGGTGGTGCAGGCGGCCGATCCGCCCGCAGGGGCCAGCGCCTCCAGCGTGATCGCGCCCAGCGTGTGCGGCGCGCCCGTGGGTTTGTACACCCAGCCGAGCAGCGAGACCGGTTTGCCGCGCAGGAAGGCGTGGCCGTAATTGGGCAGGGTATAGGATATGCGGTTGACGAACACCGTGCCGCCAGTGCTGGTGAGCTTGAGCGAATGGCCCAGAGCGCGGTCGCGCACGATCCCCGTCTCCCTGCTCGCTGTCACCCCCGACGCAGCCACCCAGCCATCGGGCACTGCGCCGTCGAACTGCGCGAAGTCGCCATTGGGGATCAGGTTGAGCGCCGGGTCGAGCCCGCAAAGGGTCGACGGCGGACCGAAGGCGGGGCGGGCGGGGGCTTTATCCCACAACTCACGGATCGCGGGCAGGCATGCCGCCTCGATCCCCGCGTCGCTCGGGTGCACCGGATCGCCATCGGCAAACCACGCGGACGGCTTGCCCGCTGCAAGATAGGGCGTGTGCGAGTCGATCAGCGCAATATCGCGCAGCCGCGCAACCCGCCGCCACGCATCGACCGCACGGTCCATCGCGGAGCCGTCCGCGCGCGGGTTCTGCAGCAGCGCGACGATCGGCACGCCCGGATGGGCGAGGCGATAGTATTCCAGGGCGGTGAGGACTTCGCCCAGCACCTGTTCGTCGGTGGCGCCGACCACATGATTGTGCCCGTGGCAGATGGTCAGCAGATCGGGCGTGTCGTCGGCGAGCCCGCTATAGCGCCACAGCGGGCCGAGACCATTGGCCAGCAAAGCGCCGGGCAGAGCAAAGTTGCGGATGCGCACGGTCGGCCCACTCCCGACCGCATCGGTGGTTGCCGCGCCATAGCTGCCGTCGGCCCAGGTCTTGACCAGCACCGTGGGCTGGCTGGGGTGGGTGGCAATTACGTCGGCGAGGCGGAAGATGAACTCGCGCGGGTTCTCGCGCGAGTTGGACAGGCTGTCCGACCAGTTGATGATCGACACATCGCGCCCCTGGTCGAGCATGTGTTTGATGTGACCGAAACCGTTGGCGGCGGCGGTCGACGCAGCTTGCGCCGCATTGGCGGCGAGGCGGGGCTGGATCGTCTGGAGCATGGTGCGTGCCTCCGTCAGTCGAGCAGGGTGAGGGCGGGGGCGAAGTCCGGGGCACCGGCGCTGATCCCGGCCACCGCGAAGGGCAGCACGGTCAGGCCCGGTTCGACCGGCAGATCGATCGTGCCGCCCCCTTCCAGCGTGAGCGACAGCCGACCAGGCTGCTGCGCGACGATCGCCAGCGCGCGGCCGGGCTCCAGCACGCTGTCGAGCGCCGCAGGGCGCGCAGCACGGTAGCTGACCTCGCCGATCGGCAGAGGGCTGGCGGCGCTGGCGGTGATCGCCTCGCCCGCTCGCTCGAAAGCGACGGCGGAGGGGGTGACGTAAGGCGCGGGGGTCTGGATCGGTTTGGGCGGGGACGGGGGAAGGGCTTGGGGCATGGGCATCTCCGACAGGGAAATCGCGCACCCGCGCCCGCACCGCGGGGGCGATGCGACGGACGGCAAACGGGCAGCGACTCGCGTCGTCTACGCCCGCCAAACCCTTGTAGGACAGCGATAATGTGTAGGATTTGCGCGCCCGCAGCGGGCCGGTCAGCCGATCTTGCGATGATCCTCGCGATCGAGCGTGGCGAGCTTTTCCTCCCACGCCAGCGCATGGCGGATGATCGTTTCCAGCCGGTCGTAGCGCGGCTCCCACGGCACGGTCGCGCGCAGCCTGGAACTGTCCGCGATCAGCATCGCCGGGTCGCCCGCACGCCGCCCTTCGAACCGGCGCACGAGCTTTCCGCCGATGACCGCATCGACCGCGTCGAGCACTTCGAGAACCGAGAATCCGCGGCCATAGCCGCAGTTCATTGTCAGCGAGCGCTCTGGTTCGGCGATCAGCGCGTCGAGCGCGAGCACGTGCGCCGCCGCCAGATCGCTGACGTGGATATAGTCGCGCACTCCGGTGCCGTCGGGCGTGTCGTAGTCGGTGCCGAACACGCTCACCGCCTCGCGCCGCCCCAGCGCGGCTTCGAGCGCGACCTTGATCAGGTGGGTCGCGCCGGTGGTCGACTGGCCGGTGCGTGCCTTGGGATCGGCCCCCGCGACGTTGAAATAGCGCAGCGCGCAGTAATTGAGCGGACAGGCTGCGGCGGTGTCCGCCAGCATCTGTTCGGTCATCAGCTTGGACCAGCCGTAAGGGTTGATCGGCACCGTCGGCACTTGCTCGGTCACCGGGCTGACATCGGGCACGCCGTAGGTCGCCGCGGTCGAGCTGAACAGGATGTGGCGTACGCCCGCATTCGCCGCCGCTTCGATCAGCGTGCGGCTCTTGCCGGTGTTGTTGTCGTAATAGCGCAGCGGCTGCTCGACCGATTCCGGCACGATGATCGAACCTGCGAAATGCATGATCGCGGCGGTGCCCTGTTCGGCGAAGATCCGCTGGAGCAGCGCGGTATCGGCGACATCGCCTTCGTAGAACGGGACATCGGCGGGTATTGCGAAGCGAAACCCGGTCGACAGGTTGTCGATCACCGCGACCGGACGACCGGCGTCGCGCAGCGCGTGGACCGCATGGCTGCCGATGTAGCCCGCGCCGCCGGTGACGAGGACGGGCGTCGACGCGCCGCCTTCGATGGCGGTGATCCTGACGCGCGCCGGCCCGATGCGCGCCGCACTGGTGTGACGCTCGGCCCGGGGGCTGGGGGCAGGGTGCTTGCCTGACATGGTCGCGAGCCTACCCGGCAACCTCTTTCCAAGTTTTTAAGGCAGGCGGGCGATTTGCGTGCCGTGCGCGATGTTCACGCACCGATGTCCGAACTGCTCAAAAGCAGAGTCGATGCAGGGGGCAATTGCGCGCCGGGCAGAGCCGACGGGGCATTCATCTCCGAAATCGAGCATCTGTCCTACGCATGGATACCTAGGCCTTGGCTCTCCTGGACGGTGAGTAAGCCCCTCGAATAACTCCATATCCGCAACACCTAGTATTTCTGCGAAGCGGGAAAACGCGGATGACTGCGGTCGACGCTTAAGGGGTAACGCGCAGCAGGGGGTGCAAATGCGAGGGGCATTGGCGGTTATCGACGCGGACGAGCAAGTGCGCGATCGGGTTGCACGACAGGTGGAGACTGCGGGCGTCATCGCAGAGCCGTTCGACACGCTCGACCAGTTCGTGACGCGGCGCGTGGGCGACGAACTGGTGGTGCTGGTGGGCGACGACACGCCGATGGCGCTCGGCGTATGTGAACACTTGCGCTCGCAAGGATGCTGGCTGGCGGTGATCGCCTATGCCACCCGGCCCAGCCTGCGGCGGGTGGCGGCGGTGCTTCGCGGCGGGGGGTACGACTATTTCTCGCTCCCGCTCGACACCGCTGCATTGCTCCGCAGCATCGAGCAGCTGGGCGACGGGAATGGCCCCTATGCCGCCGCACGACAGCGTGCCGCTGAGGCCCGCACCCGGCTGGCCCACCTTTCCCGGCGCGAGCGCGAGGTGCTGTCGCGCATGGCGGGCGGCCATTCCAACAAGATGATCGGAATCGAACTGGGGATCAGCCCGCGCACGGTTGAAATCCACCGCGCGAACATGCTCTCCAAGCTGGGGGCCTGCTCCTCCACCGAAGCGCTGCGGATGTATTTCGAAGAGCACCTGCTCAACGGAGCGGCCGCGCGACCCGAGGGGTGACGCGCACCGGAAGGAGCGCGCTCCTCCATCAGGCGACCGAGAAAGCACTTTACGCGAGCGTAAACCTACGCCAGTGTCGCGCCCATAACAGCCGGTATGGGAGAGTGAACATGGCGAGCGTCGCCGAACCCGAAGCTAAAGCCGACCTGGACGCCTTCCGCGAGGAAGTACGCGCCTTTCTGGCAGAGAATTTTCCGCCCGAACTGCGCGGCAAGAACAACCTCCTCAGCAGTGTCGAGGAAGCGGGCGAAGAAAGCCCCGCGGAAAAGGCATGGCGCGTCGCGATGGGCGAGAAGGGGTGGGGCACGCCCACCTGGCCGAAGGAATATGGCGGCGGCGGGCTGACCAAGAAGCAGGCTCGCGCGCTCGAAGAGGAAATGGCGAAGGTCGGGGCATGGAACCCGATCGGCGGGATGGGTGTGATGATGCTCGGCCCGACGCTGCTCGAATTCGCCAGCGAAGAACAGAAGCACGAGCATATCCCGCCGATCTGCAAGGGCGAGATCCGCTGGTGCCAGGGCTATTCCGAACCCAATGCCGGGTCAGACCTCGCCAACCTCCAGACCATGGCGGAGGACAAGGGCGACCACTACCTCGTCAATGGGCAGAAGACCTGGACCAGCGGCGGCCAGTGGGCGGACAAGTGCTTCTGCCTCGTGCGCACCAGCCGTGCGGACAAGCACAAGGGCATCTCGTTCCTGCTGATCGACATGCACGCGCCCGGTGTCGAGGTGAAGCCGATCAAGATGATTTCGGGCATGAGCCCGTTTTGCGAAACCTTCTTCACCGATGTGCAGGTGCCCAAGGAAAGCCTCGTCGGCGAGGAAGGGCAGGGCTGGACGATTGGCAAGAAGCTGCTCCAGCACGAGCGGACCAATCTATCTGGCGGCGGCGCGCTCGCCGCGCTCAATTCGCAGCCGCTTGGCAAGGTGGCGGAACGCTACATCGGGCTGGATGAGAACGGCAAGCTGGCCGACGCCGAACTGCGCGTGAAGATCGCCGATTTCGAGATGCGCTGGAACGCCTTCCTGCTCACCGCGCGGCGCGCGATGGAGGAAAGCAAGGCGCAGGGCGGGGTGTCGGAGATCAGCTCGATCCTCAAGAAGGCGGGCACCAAGCTGGGCCAGGAACGCGCCGAGCTGATGATCGCGATCCAGGGCTATCGCGGGCTCGGCTGGGAAGGCGAGGGCTTCGAGCAGAAGGAACTCGACGGCACGCGCGCCTGGCTCTTCGGCAAGGCGACGACGATCTACGGCGGGTCGACCGAAATCCAGAACAACATCATCGCCAAGCGCATCCTCGGGATGCTCGACCACCAGTAAGGGGAGCGGGACTCATGGCGGTTCTCAACGACGAACAGGAAATGCTGCGCGATATGGCGCGCGAGTGGACGAAGAACGAGCATCCGGTGGGTGCCTGGCGCAAGGTGCGCGACGCGGGCGAGCCGTTCGACGCGGATGCGTGGGGCGCGATGGCCGAGATGGGCTGGGCGGGGATCATCATCCCCGAAGAGCACGGCGGCAGCGATTTCGGCTGGATGAGCCTTGGCCTGGTGGTCGAGGAACTGGGCAAGAGCCTCGCCGCGAGCCCGCTGATCGCCTCCGCACTTGCCGCATCGGCGATCGTGCTGGGCGGCAGCGATGAACAGAAGGCGCAATATCTGCCTCGGCTCGCGAGCGGCGAACTGATCGGCACGCTCGCCTTCGATGAAGGACCGCGCCATGCCGGACTGAAGGCGAGCGCCAGCGTGCACGACGGGCGTCTGACCGGGACCAAGGCCTTTGTCCACGAGGCAAGCCGCGCCGGGCTGTTCGTCGTCCTGGCGAGCGATGGCGTCTATCTGGTCGAGCAGGGGCAGGGCGTCACGCTATCGAGCCGCGCGCTGGCCGACATGCGCGACCATGCGGAGGTCGATTTCAACAATGCGCCTGCGCAGAAACTGGCCGCTGGCGGGGATGCTCTGGCGCAGAAGATCCTCGACCGGGCGCGGGTGCTGACCGCCGCCGAAATGCTCGGCATGTGTCAGGCGGTGTTCGACACCACGCTCGACTACCTGAAGCAGCGCGTGCAGTTCAATCAGGTGCTCAGTTCCTTCCAGGCGCTGCAGCACCGGATGGCGGACCTTTACAGCGAACTGGAAATGACCCGCTCGGCAGTCGAAGGCGGGCTGCAGGCCCTCGACAGCGGGTTCGCGGTGACCGAGGCGGCGATGCTCGCCAAGGCGCGCGCGAACGATGCGCTGCACCTCATCAGCAAGGAGGGGGTCCAGCTGCACGGCGGAATCGGGATGACCGACGAATACGACGTGGGCTTCTACCTCAAACGTGCGCGAGTGCTGGAGGCGGCATGGGGCGCGAGCAGCCATCTGCGCGACCTGTTTGCGACCGCCAAGGGCTACTGACGTTACGGAATGCAAGCGCGTGCCGCACAGTGTTACGCAACTGTCACACTGGCAGGGCGAACTCAGGTCGCGCTTGTAGTTTCGCGAGAACAGGCGCAAAATGCTTGAGCTTGGGAGAGAGCATGCATTGGTGGGCGCGACAGGCGAAAAAGCTGCGCGCCCCCCTTCATAACCGACTGCGTCACCGCCTTTGGCGGTTGCGCTGAGGTGCTGTCTCCCGTCGCAAGGAAATTGGGATTGGGAGACCTATGAAAGCCATTCTGACTCGCTCGATCGCGCTCGGTGCACTTGCCGGAGGCCTCGCCTTCCAGCCGGTGGCGGCGCTGGCCCAGACGACTGACGCACAAGATACCGAAGCCGAACTGCAGGACGAGCTCACTGACGGGACGACGATCGTTGTTACCGCGCAGGGCCGTACGCAGGAACTGACAGATGTGCCAGTCGCTGTGAACGTGGTCTCCGCGGAAGAGCTGCGCAATTCGGGCGCCAGCGACATTCGCGAACTCAACCAGGTTGCGCCGTCGCTGCTGGTCTCCTCCACCGGTAACGAAGCCAACGGCTCGGCCCGTATCCGCGGCATCGGCACGGTCGGCGACAACCCTGGCCTGGAAAGCTCGGTCGCGGTGTTTGTCGATGGCGTGTACCGCTCGCGCTCGGGCAACGCGCTCAGCGAGCTGGGCCCGATCGACCGGGTCGAAGTGCTGCGCGGCCCGCAGGGCACGCTCGGCGGGCGCAACAGCTCGGCCGGCCTGATCAACATCTATACCGCGCCGCCCGAGTTCGAATTCTCCGGCTATGGTGCCTTTACCTACGGCAATTACGACGCGATCAAGATCGAAGCCGGGATCAACGCACCGCTGGGCGATACGGTCGCCGCGCGCCTCGACGGCGTCTATTTCAAGCGTGACGGCTTCTACAACGACGTCGTCAACGACACCGACGTGAACGATCGCGACCGTTACCTGGTGCGCGGCCAACTGCTGTTCGAGCCGACCGATACGCTCTCGATCCGGCTGACCGGCGACTATTCGAAGAAGGACGAGGCGTGCTGCGCCGCGACCTTCGTGCAGGCCGATTTCGCTCCGCTCGCGCGGGTCAGCCCGGGGCTCGATACCTTCACCCGTCCGAATGGCGGCCCGGCGCTGACGAGCACCCAGAACCCGATCGTCAACATCCTGCTCGGTCTGGGCCAGAACCCGAACGCGCTGACGCAGAGCACCTTCGACCGCGACATCTACGTGACCCCGGGCCGCAGCTATGCCGGCGAGACCGAGGATTATGGTGCCGCGCTGGAGCTGAACTGGGATTTCGGCGGCGCGCGCCTGACCTCGATCACCGGCTATCGCGATTATTCGAACACGCAGGGGTCGGACACCGACTACACCCAGGTCGACATTCTCTATCGTGCGCCTGGCCCCAACGCAGGTGCGCGTGAATTCCGCACCTTCAGCCAGGAACTGCGTCTGCAGGGTGAAGCCTTCGACGGTACGCTGGACTGGCTGGTCGGCGGATACTTCGCCAATGAGAAGCTGGAAACCCGCGACAACCTGCGTTTCGGGACGCAGTACGGCACCTTCGCCAACTGCCGGATCGCGCTGGCGATCAACCCGGCACTGGCCAATCCTTCGGCGGCCAACTGCTTCGGTGCCAATATTGGTGCGCTGACGGCGGCCAATGGCGGTGCCGGCGCGTTCGGGGCGGCCACGCCGCTGATTATCGCGGGGATCAACAACCTCGCGACCGTCAGCGACCGGGGCAGCACGGGCGATCTGTATAATCAGGAAAGCACCAACTGGGCGCTGTTCACCCACAACATCATCAACATTACCGACCGGCTCAACCTGACGCTCGGCCTGCGGTACACCAACGAGAACAAGGATTTCTCGGCCACCTTCGGCAACGACAACACGGCCTGCCCGGCCAACCGTGCGCTGCTCGGGTCTCTGCTCGGCGTTCCGGCGCTGGCGGGTCTCGCGGGCGGCCTCATCTCGCTCTCGTGCCAGGGCAACAGCACCAGCGAACTGGACGGGGTCTCGATCGCCGACAGCCGCGACGAGGACGAGTTCACCGGAACCGCGATCCTCTCGTTCAAGCCGACCGATCGCTTGCTGACCTACGCCAGCTATTCGCGCGGCTACAAGGCGGGCGGGTTCAACCTCGACCGTTCGGCGCTGGCAAACCCGCTGGCGCTCAACGTGGCGGCGCTCAACACCGCCAACCTGCAGTTCGGGCAGGAAACGGTCGATGCGTTTGAACTGGGCGGCAAGTATGACGGCAGCAACTGGACGCTGACGGCGGCTGCCTTCTACCAGCGGTTCTCCAACTTCCAGCTCAACACGTTCAATGGCTCGGTCTTCCTGGTCCAGAACGTCAATTCCTGCGGCACGAGCCTGGGCGGGGGCGATCGCGATGCGAGCGCCACCACCGGTGCCTGTGCAGCCGACGATGTGCAGCCGGGCGTGATCGCCAAGGGTGTCGAGCTGGAGCTGAGCCTGCGGCCCGCGCGCTTCCTCAATGCAACTCTCGGCATGACCTATGCCGATACGAGCTATGAGGATGATCTCATCGGCAACGACACCGGCGCTCCGCTGGACCCGGCGCTGCGGCTGCTGCCCGGCGACAACCTGTCGAACGCGCCGGAGATCACCACCACGGCATCGCTCAGCTACACGCCGCCGATCGGCAACAGCGGTCTGAGCGGTCTGTTCTACCTCAACACCCGCATGACCAGCGACTACAACACCGGCTCCGACCTGTTGTATGGCAAGGAGCAGGATGGCTACATTCTCGTCAACGGCCGCATCGGTATCCGCGGCCCGGACGAGAAGTGGGCGATCGAGCTGTGGGCGCAGAACCTGTTCGATCAGGACTACACCCAGGTCGCCTTCAACACGCCGTTCGTGGCTCCGCAGCAGACCTTCTCGGCCTACCTCGCCGAGCCGCGGACCTACGGCATCACGGTGCGCGCGGGCTTCTGACACGCTACGCCGTAAGGGCAAAGAAGAACGGCGCGGGGGGCAACCCTCGCGCCGTTTCTCTTTGTGCGGGTGAAGAGCCGGTCGGCCGAACCGTGCGCGAAGGATTACTGGACGACGTCGGCCCAGTCGGGATGGCGCATAGCCTGCGCCTTGAAGAAGGGGCACAGCGGCACGATCCGGAAGCCTTCGGCGCGCGCGTCCGCCACCACCCGCTCCGCCAGTGCCGAGCCGACGCCCTTGCCGCGCAGGCTATCGGGCACACCGGTATGATCGACGATGACGAGGGTGGGGCTGGCGCGCGAGAAGGTGAGCTCGCCGACTTCGTCGAAACCCTCCACCTGGGCCACGTAGAGCCCCTTGGTGTCGTTATCGACCCGCGTGATCGTGATGCTGCTCATGAAAACGCGGCTTACCGCAATGCGGGACGGGCGCAATAGGGCGCAGGAGGCCCGGCGCTGCAGGCGATGTGATGATGGAGCGCGATCCCATCGGTCGGGAAGAAGCAGAACCAAACCTGCGACCCCCACACCCCCCGAGCAGGTTCGAAGGGGCGACCGGGCGCTAAGTCTCGCGACGACGGATTGTAAGGGTGGGTAATTCCACTGGTCGGGAAGACAGGATTCGAACCTGCGACCCCCACACCCCCAGTGTGATGCGCTACCAGGCTGCGCTACTTCCCGAGCAGTGGAAGGGGGCCTATAGGCGCGACATTCGCAGCTGGCAATGCCCGTTTGCCACTGTTTGCCAATCGCGTGCGAAAGGCGCTGTGCGCCGCCGATTGCTCTTGTCTGCCAAGGCTGCTAGGCGCGCGGGTCTGGAGTGGCGGTGACGCGGCAGGGGACGGATTCTTTCCGCCCGGCTTGCGGTCGCCGCATCGACGCTCCATTTCGACATCCGGATTTCAACAGGCACCCGTACCCTCATGCTCGACCTTATGACCGCCGCGGCCAGCGCATCAGCGCCCCCGGCCTGGATCCAGTTCCTGCCCTTCGTGGGCATGATCCTCATCTTCTGGTTCCTGATCATCCGCCCGCAGATGAAGCGGCAGAAGGAACATCAGGAAAAGATCGGCGGCCTGAAGAAGGGCGACCGGGTTGTCACCGCAGGCGGACTGATCGGCAAGATCGTCGCCGTGCGTGACGACGAGGTCGAACTGGAACTGGCGCGCGATGTGCGGGTCAAGGCCGTGAAGAGCACGATCGGCGACGTGATCCTGCCCAAAGCCAGCAACGACTGAGCGCGAAGAGGCTTCAACCAATGCTCGAATTTCCGCGCTGGCGTAAGATCTGGCTGTGGGCGCTGACCCTGGCGGTGGCGGCATGCGCCATCCCCTCGTTCTTCGCCATCGCGAACATCCCTTTCCCCCGCAGCCTGCCCGATCCGACGGTCAATCTCGGGCTCGACCTTGCCGGCGGCAGCCACATCCTGCTCGAAGCGCAGCCCGCGCAGGTCGCGGCTCAGCGGCTCGAAAATCTCGAGGAATCGGTCCGCACCGCGATGCGCGATGCGAGCCCCGAGATCCGCATCGGCGATCTCTCGACCCGGGGCGGCCGCCTGTCCTTCATGCTCGACGATCCGAGCGAGATCGACCGGGCGCGTGAGGTCCTCACCCCGCTCATGAACGGCACCGGGCTGACCCGCCAGTGGGAACTGAGCGTGGTCGACACCAGCCGGATCGTGCTCACCCCGACCGCACAGGGCCTCGACGAGGCGGTGACCCAGGCGATGGACAGCGCGACCGACGTGGTCCGCCGCCGGATCGACGAACTGGGCACGCGCGAGCCGACCATCCTGCGCCAGGGCGACACCCGCATCGTGGTCCAGGTGCCCGGCCTGCAGGACCCCGAACAGCTCAAGGAACTGCTCGGCCAGACCGCGAAGCTCGAATTCAAGCTGGTCGATCAGGAAGCCTTGCCGAGTGACGTGGCGCAGGGAATCGCGCCTCCGGGCAGCGAAATCTATCCCTACGCCCCCGGCACCGCCTTCGAAGGCAGCAGCATCGCGGTCCGCCGGCTGGGCGGCATTCAGGGCGACAGCCTGGTCAATGCGCAGGCCGGGGTCGACCCGCAGTCCAACGGCAATGTCGTCAACATCCAGTTCGATGCCCAGGGCGGGCAGCGCTTCGCCCAGCTGACGACGCAGAACGTGGGCAAGCCTTTTGCCATCATCCTCGACGGCGAAGTGCTCTCCGCACCCAACATCAACGAGCCGATCCGTGGCGGCTCGGCGCAGATTTCCGGCGGGTTCACCGCCGACAGCGCCAACGCGCTGGCGATCAGCCTGCGCTCGGGTGCGCTGCCGGTCGATCTCTCGATCGTGGAAGAGCGCACCGTCGGGCCCGACCTTGGGGCCGACTCGATCCGCGCCGGCCTGCTCGCGATGGGCATCGGTTCGCTGCTGGTGGTCGCGCTGATGATCGTCACCTATGGCCGCTTCGGGGTCTATGCGACCTGCGCGCTGGTGATCAATGTGATCATGATCCTGGGCATCATGGCCGCGCTCAACACCACGCTGACGCTGCCCGGCATTGCCGGTTTCGTGCTGACGATCGGCGCGGCGGTGGACGCCAACGTGCTGATCAACGAACGCATCCGCGAAGAGCGAAAGCGCGGGCGGCGTGTCGTCACCGCGGTGGAGAACGGCTACCGCGAGGCAAGCCGCGCGATCTACGATGCGAACATCACCAACTTCATTGCCGGGGTGCTGCTGTTCCTGTTCGGCTCGGGTCCGATCCGCGGCTTCGCGGTGGTCCTGATCATCGGCCTGTTCACCAGCGTGTTCACCGGCGTGACCATGACCCGCATGTGGGTCGCGGGCTGGCTCAAGGCCAAGCGTCCGCGCGAAATCAACATCTGACGGGGCATCGAGTAACATCATGAAACTTCTCAAGCTCGTTCCCGACGACACCAACATCCACTTCCTGCGCTGGCGGGTGCCGTTCTACATCGTCAGCGTGATCCTGATGATCCTGAGCTGGGTCGCGGTGTTCACCATGGGCCTCAACTACGGGGTCGACTTCGCCGGTGGTCAGGAAGTGCGCCTGACCTTCCAGCAGCAGAAGGAAGCCCCGATCCCGCAGCTGCGCGATCTGGTCGGCGATCTTGGCTATGGCGAGCCGGTGGTGCAGGAATTCGGCCAGCCCAACCAGGTCTCGATCCGCGTGCCGCTGCCCGAGGATGTCGAGAACACGCCCGGCGCGGCGACCGAGATCGGCAACAAGGTGATTGCCGCGATCGACCAGCAATATCCCGACGCGCGGACCGACGGTAACGACACCGTTTCCGGCAAGGTCGCGGGCGAGTTCCGCGAACGCGCGCTGTGGGCACTGCTGGCCGCGATGGCCGCGATCGCGATCTATATTTGGGTCCGCTTCGAATGGCAGTTCGGCGTCGGCGCGCTGTTCGCGCTGATTCACGACGTGTCGCTGACGATGGGCTTCTTCGCGATCACCCAGCTGGAATTCAGCCTGCAGATCATCGCCGCGATCCTCGCGATCATCGGCTACTCGCTGAACGATACCATCGTCGTGTACGACCGTATCCGCGAGAACCTGAAGAAGTTCCGCAAGATGCCCGTGCCCGAACTGCTCGACCTGTCGGTCAACGAGACGCTGGCACGTACCATCATGACTTCGCTGACGCTGCTGGTCGCGCTGATCCCGCTGCTGCTGTTCGGCCCGGCCAGCCTGTTCGGCCTGGTCGCCGCGATCACGCTGGGGATCTTCATCGGGACCTACAGCTCGATCTACATGGCCGCGCCGATCCTGATCTGGATGGGGGTGACGGGCAGCAGCTTCGTGCCTCAGGAAAGCAAGGCAGAGCAGCAGGAAAAGGTCGCCCGCGGCGAAGCCTGACGGCACGCCTGCATCCGATCACGCAGCTTGAGGCCGCTCGTCCCGATGGGGGCGGGCGGCCTTGCTGTTTCTAGCGGCGGATGATGTCCGAATAGATCGCGTCGAGCGCCTCTGCGTGCTCGGCCCAGCCGAACCGCTCGACCATCTGCGCCGTATCTCTCGGCGCGGGCGGATCGCGCAGGATCATCCGCACACCCTCGGCCACCGCATCGCTGTTTAGCGCCACCAGTACCCCGGCGGCCGGGCCGCGCACCAGCTCGCGCGCGCCGCCGACATCGGCGATCACCAGCGGGGTGCCGCAGGCCAGCGCCTCGACCCACGCATTGGCGAGCCCCTCGCTGGCCGACGGCAGCACCAGCGCATCGGCGGCGGAGAGCACCAGCGGCAGCAGATCGTGGTCCAGCAGGCCCAGGAAGTGGACCCGCTCGGTCACGCCCAGCTCGCCCGCCAGCGCGCGCAGCTGCGGCTCGTCAGGCCCCTTGCCGACCAGCAGCAGCTGCGTATCGGGCAGCTGCGCCAGTGCGCGCACGACCATCTTCTGGCCCTTGCGCTCGATCAGCGCGCCGACCGTCGCGATCAGCGGTCCTTTTTCGGGCAGCGCCACGCCGAGCCGCTCGCCCAGCATCCTGCGAAGCCCCGCGTTCTGCAGCGGACGGAACCGGTCGCGGTCGAGCCCGGTGTAGTGGATCGCGATCTTGCCCCGATCCATCCCCAGCGCGGCCATATCCTGCGCCAGCGCCTCACTCACCGCGAGTACCCGGTCCGCCTGCCGCGCCGCGTCGAGCATCTTCGCCCGACCGAAGCCGCGCGAGCCCCAGTAGTGAATGTCCGCTCCGCGTGCCTTGATCGCCAGCGGCAGGTCCAGCGCACGCGCAATCGTCGCGGCGGCCGGGCCGTCCGGGTAGAAGAATTGCGCATCCACCATGTCGAAGGGCTGCTTCACGTGCAACTCGCGCGCCAGCGGGAGGACGGCTTTCGCGATCATCGCCGGGTTCAGCCGTCCGCCGACCTTGGGCAGCAGGGTGAAAATGGGGCGATACACGCTCAGCCCATTGCTGCGCCCGTCGACCGCCGCCTGCTCCAGCGCGCGATATTCGCCCATCCTGACCGGTGGCAGGCCGATCGGGTTGATCACCGTCACCTCCCAGTCGGACCGCGCGGCGAGCGCTTTCAGCGAACTGGCCACAAAGGTGCCGAAGCGCGGGCGGGCCGCGTTGGGGTAGAGCGTCGCGAGCGAGAGGAGCCGTTTCATGTGCGTGCCCGTCACAATGGCCGGACCAGCGTTTCGGCGACCGCGATCCATGCCGGGTCTTCCACGATCACCTGCTTCTGTCCCGGTTCGGGGGGCAACAGCGCGATCCGGCGCGGTTCGCTGTCGACCAGCCGCCCGAAGGCGAAGCGGCCCGCACGGCGCGGCACCAGCACGTCGCGGTTGATTGCCTGGCCCGCCTTGGCCGGGTCGATCTGGCGCAGCCATAGCTGGTCGCCGGTGCGATAGGCCCCGGTGCTTGCGCTGACCTGCATGACCATTCGCGTGCCGGTCGCTCCCATCGCCTCTGGCAGGATCGCCTCGCGCGGGGTTTCCAGCGCCTGCGCGCCATTGTCGCCCAGCACGGCGACCACTGCCACCGGCTCGGCCTTGTCGGAGCGGACCAGCGTTTCGGGATCGACGCCCAGCGCGCTGCCGATCCGCTCCATCCATTTGAGCGAGAGGTTGCGGGTGCCCGTTTCCAGCCGGCCGATGGTCTGCGCGGTGGTGGGCGGAATGCAGGCCTCCGCCAGATCGGCCAGGGTCCAGCCTTTCTGGCGGCGAATATCGCGGATCCGGTTTATCATTAGGGTGCGTCTTTCACCAAATCGGTAAAAACCACTTTCCTACACCTGCCGCCGCTTGGCAAGCCGTCGCTCGATCAATCCGGGAGACTATCTGCCATGCCGCGCGAACTTGCCGAACGCGAACTGACCAGCGAAGGACCGCGCCGCAGCGGCGGCCCCAGTGCGAGGCGCCGGTCTGTCACCGTCAATCTCGCCGAAAGTCCGCTTACCTGGCTGCACGCGCGCGGGCACCTGTCCGACCGTCTGTTTGACGCGGGGGAGCGTCTGCGTGCGGATTACGAGAAGGCGCAGCTGAGCCCCTCGGTCACGATGCGGTGGGACCCGGTGCGGATCAAGGGTGGGCCGGATGCGGGGCTTTCCACTACGGAGCGGCAGCTTGCGGCGAAGGAGCGCTTCGATGGCGCGCTGACGGCGGCGGGCAGCGGCCTCTCGGACGTGCTGTGGCGCGTGGTCTGCGCGTGCGAGAGCCTGCCCGACGCGGAGCGCGCGCTGCACTGGCCCGCGCGTTCGGGCAAGCTGGTGCTCAGGCTGGCGCTGGAACGGGTGGCCGATTTCTACCGCATCGGGTGAGGCGCGTTTTTTGGTCCCTGGACTGTGTGTCAGGTGTGTCAGGCGTGCCCGAGCCGACGGGCGATCCGCGCTCTCAGACGCGGTAGCAGATCGGCTTCGAACCACGGGTGCTTGCGCATGAACAGGGTCGATCGCCAGGCGGGATGGGGCAGGGGAATCGCACCATCGAACGCGGCGCCGTCGGTTTCCAGCCAGTGCTCGACCCGCCGGGCCATGGTCCAGCCGCGCGTCTCGGGCAGGTTGGCCGCCTGTGCGTAGCTGCCGACCAGCAGTGTCAGCCGGTCGTCGGGCAGGGCGGCGAGCACGCGCTCGTGCCATAGCGGCGCGCATTCGGGGCGCGGCGGTCGATCGCCGCCACTCGCCTTGCCGGGGTAGCAGAAGCCCATCGGGACCAGCGCGACCTGCTGGGCGTCGTACATCTGGTCGCGGTTCAGGCCGGTCCATTCGCGCAGCCGGTCGCCGCTGGCATCGTCCCACGGAATGCCGCTCGCATGGACCTTGCTGCCCGGTGCCTGTCCGATGATGAGGATGCGCGAGTGTTCGGAGAACTGGACCACCGGCCGCGGTGCAAAGCCCAGCGCGATCTCGCACACCCGGCAGGCGGCGATATCCGCATGCAGCGTCTCTGTCGTGCTCAACCCTCGACCCGCTCGGCCAGCATCAGCCAGCGTTCCTCGGCCTCGTCCTTCTCGCTGCGGGCATTCTCGATGCCCTTCATGATCGTGGCGAAGCGCTGCGGGTCCTTGGTGTACAGCTCCGGATCGGCGAGAATCTCCTCTCCCCGGGCGATGGCGAGCTCCAGCTCTTCGATCCGCGTCGGGAGCGTATCGTAATCGCGCTGGTCCTTGTAGGAGAGCTTGTCCGCCTTCGGCGGGGGAGGGGGCGTCGGCGGGCTCTGCTTGGCGGGTGCCTTGCTCTTGCCTGCCACGGGCTGGCGGCGCTTGGCCACCCAGTCCTCGTACCCGCCCGCGACGACATCGACCTTGCCCGACCCGTCGAGGCCGAGCGTGACGGTGACCGTCCGGTCGAGGAAGTCGCGGTCGTGGCTGACGATCAGCACGGTGCCCTCGTAGTCCGCGATGACCTCCTGCAAGAGGTCGAGCGTCTCGAGGTCGAGATCGTTGGTCGGCTCGTCCAGCACCAGCAGATTGGACGCACGGGCGAACTCGCGCGCCAGAAGCAGGCGGGAGCGTTCGCCACCCGAGAGGATGTCGACCTTGGTATCAACGATGCCGGGATCGAACAGGAACTCCTTGAGGTAGCCCTGCACATGCTTGCGGTTGCCCCGCACATCGATCCAGTCGCCGCCCTCGGCCAGCACCTGCCGCACGGTTTGGCCTTCGCCCAGCAGGCTGCGCTGCTGGTCGATCATCACGCCGGTCAGCGTCTTGGCGATGTCGACGGTGCCGCTGTCGGGCTCGATCTCGCCGGTCAGCAGCTTGAGCAGAGTGGTCTTGCCCGCGCCATTGGCACCGACGATGCCGATCCGGTCGCCGCGCTGGATGCGAAGCGAGAAGTCGCGGATAATCGTGCGGTCGCCATAGGTCTTGGAGACATGATCGGCGACGATCACCGACTTGCTCTTGAAGTCCTCCGCCGTCGCCAGCTTCAGCTTCGCCGTGCCGCTGGTGTCGATCATAGAGGCACGCTGGGCGCGCATCTGCCACAGCTTTTCCAGCCGGCCCTGGTTGCGCTTGCGCCGCGCGGTCACCCCGCGTTCGAGCCAGTGCGCTTCCAGCTTCAGCTTCGCGTCCAGCTTCTCCGCCGCGCGCGCTTCCTCGGCATAGACCTGCTCTTCCCACGCCTCGTACCCGCCGAAGCCGACTTCCTTCCGCCGCATCGTGCCCCGGTCGAGCCACAGCGTCGCCCGGGTCAGGCGCTTGAGGAAGGTCCGGTCGTGGCTGATGACCACGAAGGCGCCGGTATAGCGATCGAGCCAGCTCTCCAGCCAGTCGATCGCGGCGAGATCGAGGTGGTTGGTCGGCTCGTCCATCAGCAGCAGGTCGGGGTCCTGCGCGAGCGCGCGGGCAATCTGCGCGCGGCGCTTCTCGCCCCCGCTCGCACCCTTGCACTCGCGGCTCATGTCGATGCCGAGCTGGCCCGCAATCGCCTCGACCTCGTGTTCGGCAGGCGGGTTCTCGCCCCCCAGTGCGAAGTCCATGAGGGTTTTGTGAGCCGATACGTCGGGATCCTGCTCCAGCACCACGATCCGCGTGCCGGGCTTCACCTTGCGCTGGCCCTGATCCGCGTCGAGCTTGTCGTCGATCAGCCGGAACAGCGTGGTCTTGCCCGCGCCATTACGCCCGATCAGCGCGAGCCGGTCGCGCGGGCCGATGTGCAGGTCGATATTATCCTGGTTCGGGCCGCCGAACAGCCACCGGCCGCCTTGTTGGAGGCCGAGGTTTTCCCAGGAAAGAATTGGAGGCTGAGCCATTGTTGCGGCGAGTTAAGGCGCGAAGAGCTAACTCACAAGCCTTCCGCACGCCGATGCTTGCGGGTAACTGCTGGAAAACAGCAATCGTCTGGAGAATGCCGATGATCCGCAACGCCATCGTACCCACCGTCCTTGCCGCCACCGCTCTGGCCGCAAGCCCCGCGATCGCCGCCGAAATTCAGGTTCAGGCCACCGGGCCGGTGATCGAACTGGTGGTCGACGAACAGGTCGAGGTCGAGCCTGACACGGTGACCATCAGCGCAGGCGTGACCAACCAGGCGCAAACCGCGCAAGAGGCACTCTCGCAGAACTCCACGCAGATGCAGGGCGTGATCGACCGGCTGAAATCGCTCGGCATCCCCGAACGCGATATCCAGACCACCCGGATCAATCTGGGCGCACGGTTCGATTATGACCAGCAGACCCAGCAGCAGGTCTTTCGCGGCTATCAGGCATCCAATCAGGTCAGCGTGAAGCTGAGGGATACCGAAGAGGTCGGTGCGGTGCTCGATGCACTGGTGAAGGCGGGCGCGAACGATATCAACGGCCCCAGCTTCTCGGTCTCGGACGATACCGGCCCCAAGGCCGAAGCCCGCAAGCGCGCGCTTGAGCGTGCGCGCAGCATGGCGCTGGATTACGCGCGGGTTGCCGGGTACTCCAACGTCCGGGTTCTGCAGATTTCCGAAAGCGTGCAGGGTTCTGCACGGGAGTATAGCGCCGACGCAATCCGCGTGACCGGATCGCGCATCGGCGGTGCGCCGCCGGTCCAGGCCGGGATGGTGGAGACCGGGGTAACGGTCAGCGTCACCTACGAGGCGGTCAATTAAGGCGGGTGTTCACAAATTGAGGCGGAAACCTGAACGGATGGTGGCGTGTCGTATTCACAGGCTATTCAATGGTTTCCGCCTATCGCTGTGCGCATCATGAAATCGCTCCTCGCCTCGCTCCTTCTCGGATGTGCGCTCGTCGCCGCACCTGCGCCCGCGTTTGCCCAGAGCAACCCGGCGCAGGAAGCGGCGCGGCGCGATACCCAGTCGGGCAGGGCGCTGCCGCTGCGCCAGATCGAGGCGATCGTGTTCCGCTCGCTCGATGCGCCGGTCTGTTCCAACAGCGGAAATGGGCGCGATTGCTACGAATATCTGGGCCCCGCGTACGATCCCGGCGCGATGGCCTATCGCCTCAAGTTCATGCGCAACAGCCGCGTGACCTTCGTCGATATCGACGCCCGCACGGGCCGCGTGCTGAGCCGCGCGCGCTAAGCGTCCGTCGGAAAAAGAGGGCCTGTTGTTGACGATCACGCGCCATTCGCTTCAAGGAGCGGCCTTGTTTAAGATACTTGCCAAGTGACAAGGACCACACGCCGATGCGCATCCTGATCGTGGAAGACGAGCCGACGCTGGGCCAGCAGCTCAAGTCGACGCTGGAACAGAACGGCTATGCGGTCGACCTGTCGACCGATGGCGAAGACGGGCACTACCTGGGTTCGACCGAGGATTACGACGCCGTGATCCTCGACCTCGGCCTGCCGGAAATCGACGGCCTGACCGTGCTCGGCATGTGGCGCAAGGAAGGCCGCAAATTCCCCGTGCTGGTCCTTACCGCGCGCGACAGCTGGTCCGACAAGGTCGCCGGGCTGGACGCTGGCGCGGACGATTATCTTGCCAAGCCGTTCCAGACCGAAGAACTGATCGCCCGCCTGCGGGCGCTGATCCGTCGTGCTTCGGGCAATACCAGCAGCGAACTGACTGCCGGCGACGTCCGTCTCGACACCCGTTCGGGCCGCGTCACGCGCGGCGGCGACCCGGTCAAGCTGACCGCGCAGGAATACAAGCTGCTGAGCTACCTCATGCACCACAAGGGCAAGGTGGTCAGCCGCACCGAACTGATCGAGCATATCTACGATCAGGATTTCGACCGCGATTCGAACACGATCGAGGTCTTCGTCACCCGCATCCGCAAGAAACTGGGCGCGGAAGTTATCACAACGATCCGTGGCCTTGGCTACAGCCTCGACGACCCCGCCGACGCCCCCCGCGCGTAACGGCACGCCGCCGGCTGGGTCGTTGACGCGGCCCTCCGGCAGGCGCGATCCGCGTGCGCCCGACCGGGTGGCGGGCGAGGCCTATCAGGAGCCGCCGCGCGATTTCGTTGCCCCGCACACGGGCAGCCTGACGTGGCGCATGATCGCGATCTCCGCGATCTGGATCATCGTCCTGCTGCTGGGCGGAGGGCTGGCGCTGGATCGCACGCTGACAAATCTGGTCCAGAACAACTTCGACACCCAGCTCAACAACAACCTGACCGCGCTGATCGCCTCGGCGGAAATTCAGCCGGGCGGGGAGGTGTGGCTGACCCGCCCGATGGGTGACCAGCGCTTCATGGAGCCCAATTCGGGCCTCTATTACCAGATCAGCCCCTCGGGCGAGCCGGTCGATCTGAACAATATCGACGTGCTGCCTTCGCGCTCTCTGTGGGACGAGGCGCTGGAGCTGAGGACTTCGGCGAAGGACGAGCCGGTCTATTACGACAGTAGGCAGTTTCGCGGAGAGCCGCTGCGGATCGCCCAGCGCGATACGACGCTGCCCGGCAGAGACACGATGTGGACCTTCGCGGTCGCGCAGTCACGCGCCGAGATCGACGAACAGATCGACCGGATTCGGCGCATCCTGGTGCTCAGCTTCGTGATCCTGGGGCTGGGCCTGATGGTGCTGGTGCTGCTGCAATCCTATGTCGGACTGCGCCCGCTGCGCCGTATCCGCACCGCGATCCAGCATATCCGCACCAGCGGCAGCAACCGGGTGACCGACCCGCTGCCGCTGGAGGTCCAGCCGCTGGTGCAGGAGCTGAACATGCTGCTCGAACATTCGGAGAGGCAGGCGGAAGAGGCGCGCACGCATGCGGGCAATCTCGCCCATGCGCTCAAGACTCCGCTGACCGTGGTTAACAACGCCGCGACCGCGCACGCGACCGACCTCGCCGATACGGTGATCCGCGAGGCGCGCACGATGCGCCGCCACGTCGACCACCATCTGGCCCGCGCCCGTGCGGTGGGCCGCCGCGCGGTGGGCCATGCGCAGACCTCGGTGCGCGACAGTGCGGAAGCGGTGCGCCGCGCGGTCGAGCGGCTCTATCCCGATGTGCGTTTCGACATCGACGGATCGCACGAAGCCAAGGTCGCGATCGAACGGCAGGATCTCGACGAGATCCTCGGCAACCTGATCGAGAATGCGGCGAAGTATGGCGGCGGCAGCGTGTTCGTGACGATCGATGCCGAGCCGGACGACCGCCGCTGCGTGATCTGGGTGGAGGATGACGGGATGGGCATCCCCGAGGAAAAGCGGGTCGAGATCTTCGATCGCGGTGCGCGGCTCGATACCGGCAAGCCGGGCACTGGCCTCGGCCTCGCCATCGTGCGCGATGTTGCGGAAATCTACGGCGGATCGGTCGACCTGGCGGAGAGCGAGGATCTGGGCGGGCTACTGGTAAGGCTGTCGCTTCCGCGCAGCTGACCCGCTGCGGCAACCAGGGCTCCACACAACAAAAAAGGGACGCCGAAGCGCCCCTTTTCCGTATTCAATCCGTTGGCTTGAGCTTAGGCGCTCAGCGGCGGATCGTTGATGTCGCGGTCGCTGGAGGTGATCACGGCAGTCGCGATCAGACCAACCAGGGCCACACCGACGAGACCAGCAATGATGCCGCCGCCAGCGAGGCTGTCTTCGTTTTCGACCGGCGCTGCATCGCGGGTCTGCGCCTGCACGGCGAGGGGGGTGATGGCGAGCGTGGCACCGGCCAGCGCTGCGGTAAGCTTTCCGTACTTCATGGGTAAAAATCCCCTTCAAAAGAAACTCTATCGGCGAAAGGGCCAGCGACCGAATGGCCGCCAGCCCCGTAAACGATAAGGTGCCGCCAGCTAAGTGGTTCCCATCGCGAGCCTATTTTAGGACGAATGGTGGCAATATCGCGTAGAGCCGATAAGAAAAGGGGCGCGAGTTGCCCCGCGCCCCCAATGCCTGAAAAGGCAAAAATGTGTGGTTTAGTTGCTGACGCTGTCGCTGCCGCCCGAAGCGGCGATACCGATGCCGAGGCCGACGATGGCGAGGATGATCAGCGGGGTGTAGCCGCCGCCCATTTCGCTTTCGTCCGAAACCGGCGCAGCGGTGCGCACGTCGGCCTGTGCCGCGATCGGCGCGACAGCGAGAGTTGCAGCAGCTGCGACAGCAAAGGTCTTGCCAAACTTCATCGATAAGTCTCCACGTTTTCCCTGAATACATGACGCTATGCGGTTTTTGTTCAGCCTGCAACCTTGTGGCGGTGATTGCGGGAATGGTGCGGGACGTGCGGCGAAAAGACCACACTGCTGCATCTCAGGTGCCGGCGTCCGGCAGTGCGGTGGGCACGCGATGCGCGATCGTGCTTGAAATGATCGCGGCGCTTGGCCATGGCCCGCTGTAATGACCGCCGAGATCGTCCCACTCCGCAAAGCCTCTGGCGCGCCCGAAGCCTCGATTGATGCGATGCTCGGCCTGACCGCCTCCGGCCTCAACGCGGTGAACGCCGTGATCCTCGACCGGATGCAGAGCGAAATTCCGCTGATCCCGAGCCTTGCCGGGCACCTGATTTCGGGCGGGGGCAAGCGCCTGCGCCCGATGCTGACGCTCGCCGGGGCGGAGCTGGTCGGTTACCAGGGCACGCGCCACTACAAGCTCGCCGCCGCGGTCGAGTTCATCCACACCGCCACCCTGCTGCACGACGATGTAGTCGACGGCAGCGAGATGCGCCGGGGCAAGGCGGCCGCGAACATCATCTTCGGCAATCCGGCGACCGTGCTGGTCGGCGATTTCCTGTTCAGCCGCGCGTTCGAGCTGATGACCGAGGATGGCAGCCTGAAGGTGCTGAAGATCCTAAGCTCCGCCAGCGCGATCATCGCGGAGGGCGAGGTCGCCCAGCTGACCTCGCAGCGCAAGATCACCACCAGCGAACAGCGCTATCTCGACATCATCGGTTCGAAGACCGCCGCGCTGTTCGCCGCCGCCAGCCGCATTGCGGCGGTGGTCGCCGAATGCAGCGACGCGGAGGAGCAGGCGCTCGACGATTACGGCCGCAACCTCGGCATCGCGTTCCAGCTGGTCGACGACGCGCTCGACTATTCGTCCGACGCAGCCGAGATGGGCAAGGACCGCGGCGACGACTTCCGCGAAGGCAAGATGACCCTCCCGGTGATCCTCGCCTACGCCCGCGGCGACGCGGAGGAACGCAAGTTCTGGGAAGCGGCCATTCTGGGCCACCGCACCTCGGACGAAGACCTCGCCCACGCGGTATCGCTGGTCGAACGCCACGACTGCGTCACCGCCACCCGCGAACGCGCCCGGCACTTCGCGCAGCGCGCGGCGGATGCGCTGTCGATCTTCCCCGACGGCAAGGCGCGCGAGGCGATGGTGGAAGCCGCGCACTTCGCGGTGGCGCGGGGCTTTTAGGGCAATCCTAAAACACTGAGCGAGTCTGCGCGAGGCGTTTTTTAGGCCGCTCGGTCAGTGATCTCACGTACGAAGTCAAGTATATGGATGCGAGATAGCTTGCCGTTCTTGTATCGCCGTCTGGCTAAGACTTCTATTCTAGCTCTTTTTTGTGCAGCGAGTGTGTACGCGTTGCCATCCTCTAGAAATACCGGATCTTTCACTTCGGCCATCAAAAAACCTTCGTCATCGGGGTTTTGAATGCTCAATTCGCTAGTGTGATATTTGAAGCCATCGGTCACAAAAACTTCTTGTTTTGGTGGCTGCCAATCTACTTTCTGTGAGTCTCGGATTGCTTCGGCATCAGCAAGTCTAATAATATTTGGTGGGGCTTTGCCGGCGTAGAAGGTCACGGTATCAACCGATTCCCCAACAGGAGCGACGTAGCCTGCTGCTGCCGGTCCGTTCGACGCAATGGACCTTCGCAGCAAGTCCTGCATGCCCATCGTCTCAGCATGGCGACGTTCATCCAGATCATTCAAAATAGACAGCGAGTCTTTATGCATTTTCGACATCGCCTTCAGGGCGACCTCGTGCATTTCGGCCATTTTGTTGATCGCCAGATCAACAGATTTCTCGTCGCCGCGAAAATGGTCTAAAACAGCATGGACATAATAACCGACTATGTCAGGGCCAATAGAGGTCAAAATTGGGACGCCTACGCCGAGCAACTGAGAGGCTTCTTGCAGCAATTGAGGCGCGCCATAAGAGCTCTGCACGCCTTCGCGTGCCTTCAAGAGTAGAGGTGCTCGTTCTCCTCTCCTGGGCAACCTCTGCAACGATAAGACAATTAGACAATCCGATATCATACGGTCCAACCCTTGTAGGGACTGGCCGTAAAGTTTCGCGTCAATGGTATGCTTTATTGCATCGCCGCCATCATACTTCAGCAGAATTTCCGGTTCTAGCATCTGTATCTCCCCCACCTTCTGGGTTTCTAGCGCTAACCAACGATTTGGTTGAGTCAGAAATGTAGGCAAGGAGGCAATGTCGAAAATATTCGACATCCGCCTCGCGCTCTCCTATGTAGAAAATGTTCTACATAACGGAGGAGATTCGCGATCATGTCGTTCAGGGAAAAATCCGCGTGGGTCATGGGGGCGATCATGCTCGCGACCGGAGTGTTCTACGCGCAGCTGGTCGCGGGGGCGCCGCAGGCTCCGGTGATCGGGCCGCTGATCCCCTACGTGCTCGCGGTGGTCGTGCTGTCGGTCGTCGCGCAGATCGGGCTCGCAATTGCCTCTCCCAGGGAAGCAAACGCCCCGGCGGACGAGCGGGAAAAGATCGTCATCGACCGGGCGGGGCACTGGTCGGGCATGGTGATGGGCGTGCTGGCGGTTGCCGCCTGCGCGACCTACGTTGCGCTGCCCAGTGGCGGGATGCTGTTCCACCACATCATCGGCGCGCTGATCGTCGCGCAGCTGGCGGAATATGTGTTCCAGATCGTCCTGTTCCGCAGGCCGATCTGATGGGAGGCGTCTGATGGGCCGGTCCGATGGGTAAGCGCCCGCCGATCACCAACCGCGTGCGCGAGCTGCGCGAGGAGCACGGGAAGATGAGCCAGGCCGCGCTGGGCGAGGCGGTGGGGGTGACGCGCCACACGATCATCGCGATCGAACAGGGGCGCTATTCCCCCAGCCTGGAGACCGCCTTCCGTATCGCGCGCCTGTTCGGCGTGGGGGTGGAGGACGTGTTCGGCTGGGAGGGGAAGTGATCCACGAAGGACGCCTTCGCAGGGGTGACGGAGTGGGTTAGAGGCGGCGCAATGCCCGACGATTCCAGCCTCCCCATCCACGCCGTATTGCCGCAGGTGAAGGCCGCGCTGGCGGGCGGGTCCAACGCGGTGCTGGTCGCGCCGCCGGGGGCGGGCAAGACCACCGCGGTCGCGCCCGCGCTGCTGGGCGAGGACTGGTGCAGCGGCGAAATCTTGCTGCTCTCGCCCCGCCGCGTCGCTGCGCGCGCCGCTGCCGAGCGGATGGCGGCGATGTTGGGGGAGAAGCCGGGCGAGACCATCGGCTACCTCACCCGGCTCGACTCGAAACGCTCTGCAAAGACGCGCGTAACCGTCTTGACCGAGGCGATTTTTCTCAACCGGATCGTCGCCGATCCCGAATTGCCGGGTGTCTCCGCCGTGCTGTTCGACGAGGCGCACGAGCGCCATCTCGACAGCGATTTCGGCCTCGCGCTGGCGCTGGAGACGCAAGGCGTGCTGCGCGAGGATCTGCGACTGCTGGTGATGTCCGCCACGCTCGACGGGGAGCGGTTTGCCGGGCTCATGAACGACTGCCCGGTGATCGAGAGCGAGGGGCGCAGCCATCCCCTGCGGATCGAGTGGCTGGGCGCGAGCGGCACGCAGCGGTTCGAGGATGCGATGGCCGATGCGGTGGCGCAGGCCTGGCGGGCGGAGGAAGGTGATATCCTCGCTTTCCTGCCCGGCGTGCGCGAGATCGAGTGGGTGCGCGAACGGCTGGAGGAGCGCTTGCGCGGCGCGGTGATCCTGCCGCTGCACGGGCAGGTCGATCCGGCAGGCCAGCGCGCCGCGATCCGCCGCGATGCCGATGGCCGCCGCCGGATCGTGCTGGCGACTGCGATTGCGGAAACCTCGCTGACATTGGATGGCGTGACCGTGGTGGTCGACGGCGGGCTCTCGCGGCGTGCGGAATATGATCGCGCGGCGGGCGGCAACCGGCTGGTGACGGTGCAGGCCTCGCAGGCCTCCGCCACGCAGCGGGCAGGGCGCGCGGCACGGCAGGCGCCGGGTGTGGCTTTTCGCCTGTGGGCCGACGCCGCGCATGCGGGTCGCCCCGCGTTCGAGCCGCCCGAGATCGCCACCAGCGACCTCGCGCCGCTGGTGCTGACGCTGGCGAAGTGGGGCGAGAGCGAACCCGCCAATCTGCGCTGGCTCGATCCGCCACCCGCCGCCTCTCTGGCGACGGCGCGCGAAGAGTTGCGCGCACTCGGTGCGCTGGATGCGGAGGGGCGGATCACGCCGCAGGGCGAGGCGATGGCGCAACTGCCGCTCGACCCGGCGGGCGCGGCGATGGTGCTGTTCGGCGCGCGACATGGCTGTGCGGCGCGCGCGGCGCGCGCGGTGCTACTGTTGCAGGAGCGCGGGCTGGGCGGTCGCGGAGAGGACCTCGACGCGCGCCTCTCGCGCTGGAATGGCGAAAGGGGCGGGCGTGCGGACGCCAGCCGCAAGCTGGCCGGGCGGTGGGCTGCTGCTGCTCAAAAACTGCTTGCTCCCCTCCCCACGGGGGAGGGGCCGGGGGTGGGGGGGGCGCCCTCTGCCGGACCGTCGAACGCCCCCACCCGACCTCCCCCTCAAGGGGGAGGAGGTTCCGTTCCACTCGCCATCATCCTCGCCGCCGGTCGGCCCGGATTCGTGGCCAAGCGCCGCGATGCTTCGGGCGAGGACTGGCTGGCGGCGAATGGGCGTGGATACCGGCTCGATCCGACATCTTCGGTCGCGCGAGCCGAGTATTGCGTGATCGGCGATGCGCAGGGCTCGGCGCAGGGCGCACGGATCACCGCTGCCGCCGCGCTGGAAGAAGCGGACCTGCGCCAGTGGTTGGGCGAGCGGATTGCGCTCCATCGGACGCTGCGCTGGACCGGCGAACGGGTCGAGGCGCGGCGCGAGGAGCGGCTGGGGGCGCTGGTCCTCTCGAAGGGTCAGGACCCGGAGCCCGACATGGAGGCCGTACAGGCGCTGCTTGTGGACAAGGCTCTGGACAAGCTGGGGGAACTGCTGCCCGCTGCGCTGCTTGCCCGCGCGCGTTTTGCGGGGATCGAGGGACTTTCGGCCGCGGCTCTGCGAGAAACTGCCGAACTATGGCTCGCGCCACTGCTCGCCGGCCGCCGCGATCTGGCGGTGAGCAAGAGCAAGCTGGTCGACGCGGTCCTGGCTCAGCTCGACTGGAACGAGCGGCAGCGGCTGGATGAGGCCGCCCCGCGCGAATTTACCTCGCCCGCGGGCACGCACCACGCGATCGATTACGAGGGACAGGATGCGCCCGCGATCGAGGTGCGCGTGCAGGCGCTTTACGGGCTCGATCGCCATCCGATGATCGGTCGCACACCGCTGCTGCTCAAGCTGACCAGCCCGGCAGGCCGCCCGGTGCAGGCGACCCGCGACCTGCCCGCATTCTGGCGCGGCAGCTGGGCCGATGTGCGCAAGGACATGAAGGGCCGCTATCCCAAGCACCGCTGGCCTGACGAGCCGTGGACCGAGGTCGCCAGCCTCAAGACGAAGAATGCCTTTTCACGCGGGCAAGGCTGAATTAGGGAGATCGCCATGGCAGCCAGAATCTACCAGCGACCCAAGAACGCGATGCAGTCCGGCAAGGCGCGGACCGACGAGTGGGTTCTCGAATTCGAGCAATCCGAAGCGCGGCGGCCCGATCCGCTGATGGGCTGGACCGGCAGCGGCGACACGCAGGCGCAGGTCATCCTGACCTTCCCGAGCAAGGACGAGGCGAAGGCCTATGCCGAGAAATACGGCATTGCCGCGCGCGTCCATGCGACCCCGCCCAAGACACTCAAGCTGCAGTCCTACGCCGACAATTTCCGCTGAGCGGATGATGAAAGCCTTCCTCGGGGCGATTGCGCTGGCGACGGCCGGCTGCGCGGCGCATTCGACGCCGTCACAGCCTACCGAGGTTTCGACCGAGCAGCTCGCCGCGCAGATCGACGGACTGGAGGCGGCTTCCGGTGGGCGGCTGGGTCTTGCCCTGTTCTCGCAGGATGAAGGCCTCGTTTTCGCGCATCGCGGGGCGGAGCGCTTTGCCATGTGCTCCACATTCAAGCTCGCGCTTGCGGTGATGACGCTGGAAACGCCGGGTGTGCGTGAGGAACGGCTGGATTTCGGGGCGGACGATATTCTCTCCTACGCGCCCTATGCGAAAGAACGCGCGCAGATCGGCTGGATGTCCGGTTTGGAGGCAGCGCACCACGCGGTGACGCTGAGCGACAATACGGCGGCCAATCTACTGCTCGCCCGACTCGGTGGGCCGGAGGCCTTCACCGCATGGCTGCGCAATGCTGGCGATCGAGTGACGCGGCTCGATCGCAACGAGCCCACCTTGAACGAGAATGCACCGGGCGATCCGCGCGATACGACCACGCCCGGGGCGAAGGCCGAACTGGTCGGGAATCTGCTGTGGGGCGACCGGCTCTCCGCAATCGACCGCGGCATCCTTCACGGCTGGCTGGTGGAGACATCCACAGGCATGGCGCGTCTGCGGGGCGGATTGCCGGAGGGTTGGAATGCTGGCGACAAGACCGGAACCTGCGGCGGGGAAGGGCATCCCGAGTTCAACGACATCGCGGTGTTCGAAACGCCAGCCCGCTCACACTACGTGCTGACGGCATTTCTCGACCGTCCGACAGGCACCAGCGCCGAGGCGGATGCCGTGCTCGCCGATGCAGCGCGCGCGGTTGTCGAATGGATTCGCAAAAGCGGCGCTTGAAATCCTGAGCCAAGTTCGCCATGTGGCGATCGGGAGTCGGGTGGACGTTTGCGTTCGCTCACCGGGTCAGGTCCGGAAGGAAGCAGCCCAGGTGAATTGCGGCGGGTCGCTCGGCTCCTTTTCCTATTCTGCCGATGTCTTCATGCGCGAGCGTGCCTCGTTGCGCGATCCCGTGGCGTCGGTGATCCCTGACACCTTACCGAGGCCCCACGCGGGCATGTTGGCGTAGATCGTTTCGTGACGACCTGCGTCGACCGCATAGGTCTCGTGGAAAATACCCACTGTCCCGTCGCCGCCCACCGCCTTGTTGAACGCAACCCAGGCCGGCCAGTGCTGCCTGTCGCGCGAACGCGCATAGGCTTCGAGACTGTCGAAATCGCGCCAGTATTGCAGCAGGCAGACCTGTCGCGGCCCGGCAAGCATGTTTTGGGAGCCGAGAAATCCGCTGTCCGGGTCTTTCGTCAGTTCTTCCAGCATTGGAGGCATGGCTCTGAGCACAGGCAGCCACTTGCCGACCTTGTGGAAGTGGTTGATCCGCATCCCGATGACGAAAACCACCAGCGGACCACTGAATTGGGCAGTCTTGCGCCCTGCGATGATGCTCATGTGCCGTTCTCCCCGATGCGGACTAGGTTGCGTTTTAAAACCTAAAAGTCAAGCTTCGACAAAGCCGCTCGGCGTGCCTAGATTGGGCCATCATGCCTGATACCGATCTGCCCGATAGCGAAGCCGAAGCACCGACCGCCGCCGAACTGGAGGCTGCGGGCCAGAGTGCGATGTTCGGAGGCGAGCCAGCCAAGCCCGAATCCGGCGCGTGGGAGGCCGCCGAAGCTGCGCCTGCGCCCGCATCTCCTGCCGTCGCCGACCCGGCGCAGCCCTACCGCGTGCTCGCGCGCAAATATCGCCCGCAGACCTTCAGCCAGCTGATTGGCCAGGAGCCGATGGTCCAGACGCTGGCCAACGCCATCAGGCGCGACCGGCTGGCGCACGCCTTCCTGATGACCGGGGTTCGCGGTGTGGGGAAGACCTCTACCGCGCGCCTGATCGCCAAGGCATTGAACTGCATCGGCCCGGACGGGCAGGGCGGGCCGACCATCGATCCCTGCAGCGTGTGCGAACCATGCCAGGCGATCGCGGAAGGTCGTCATATCGACGTGATCGAGATGGACGCCGCCAGCCATACCGGTGTCGACGACGTGCGCGAAATTATCGAGGCGGTCCGTTATGCGGCGGTCAGCGCGCGCTATAAGATATACATCATCGACGAAGTCCACATGCTGTCTCGCAATGCTTTCAATGCCTTGCTCAAGACACTTGAGGAACCGCCCGCCCACGTGAAGTTCCTCTTCGCGACAACCGAGGTCGACAAGCTGCCGGTCACCGTGCTCAGCCGAACACAGCGTTTCGACCTGCGGCGCATCCCGACCGACAGGCTGGGCGAGCATTTCGCGTGGGTCTGCACCGAAGAAGGCGTCGAGGCCGAGCCGGAAGCGCTGCAGCTGGTTGCCGCAGCGGCGGAAGGGTCGGTCCGCGATGGTCTCTCGATCCTCGACCAGGCGATCGCCCATGCCGACCTGGACAGCGACGCGAAGGTCACCGCAGCGCGGGTGCGCGACATGCTCGGCCTGGCCGATGCAGGCGCACAGCGTCGGCTGCTCGGCGCGATCCTTGAGGGTGAACCCAAGACCATGCTGGATGCGGTGGCAGACCAGTACGCGCTCGGCGTGGAGCCGCTCGCGCTTATGCGATCGCTCATGGAGATCGTTCACCGGATCACCGTGATGCAGATCGGTGGCGCGATGCCCGATCTGGCGGGCGAGGAAGAGCGCGAGCAATTGTCGCAATGGGCCGCGCGGCTCACCCCCGGCCAGCTTCATCGCCTGTGGCAGATGCTGCTGAAGGGGTACGACGAGGTAAAGACCGCGCCCGACCCGCTGGTATCGGCGCAGATGGCGCTGTTGCGCTTGATCCACGCTGCCAACGCGCCCGACCCGGGCTCGCTGGTCAAGCGGATGGAGGAGCTTGCCAGGGCCATCCCCGCAGCATCCGCCGATTCGGCTCCGCCCGCCTCCGGCTCCGGCGACAGCCCCGAAGCCCGCACTCGGCCAGCCTCACTCGCACGCCCCGATTTCGCCAGCCTTGTGGCAAAGGTGGAAGATGCGGGCGAATATATCGCGGCGAGTATCATGCGGCTTCAGCTGCGGGTTGTCTCGCTGGAAGACGGCGCGCTGACTTTCGCCCGCGCGCCGGAGTTCAGGGACAGGATCGAAACCGAACTGCGCGGCGCTCTTGCCAAGGCGACGGGGCGTTCGTGGGTGCTGACCGAGGTCGAGGACCCTGCTGCCCCGCCGAGCATGGCCGAAGCCGCGCAGGCAGAGGCGGCCGCGCTGCGCGACGCGATGGAAGCCCACCCCCTTATGCAGGCGGCGCGCGCCGCCTTCCCCCAGGCGGAACTGCTCGACGAGAAAGAGCAGGCCGCCGCCAACAACGCCCGCCAATGGAGCAAGCAAGCATGAAGTCGATGGAAGAAATGATGGCCGCCGCGCAGAAGGCTGCCGAGACGATCCAGAGCCAGATGGGCGATGCGCAGGCCAAGCTCGATTCGATCGAGGTCGAAGGCACCGCCGGGGGCGGGCTGGTGACAGTGAAGTGCACCGCACGCGGGCGGATTCTGGGCGTGTCGATCGACGAAAGCCTGATGAAGCCGGAAGAAAAGCAGATGGTCGAGGATCTGGTCGCCGCCGCGTTCAACGATGCGCGCGGCAAGGCGGATCGTGTTTCGTCCGAGGAAATGCAGCGCATCCAGTCGGGCATGGGCCTGCCGCCGGGCTTCAACCTGCCCGGCATGGGATAGTGCTTTTCTGGCGGCCGTAGGGAGCGCGGCCGCCGATTGCGTCGTATCCATACACCTCGGACCAGCGGCATTGCAGCCCTGCGGGGTCCGACCCATATTGACTGACAAGGACGGGTGCGCGCCCAATCCGCGCGCCAAAGAACATCTATGACTCAGCGCTTTCCCCTGCTTCCCCTTCGCGACATCGTCGTCTTTCCCGGCATGGTGGTGCCGATCTTCGTGGGCCGCGACCGCTCGGTCGCCGCGCTCGAAGCCGCGATGGAGGGTGACAAGGACATCTTCCTGCTCGCCCAGATCGACCCCTCTTGCGAAGACCCCGACGGGTCCGACCTGTACGACATCGGCGTGGTCGCGCAGGTGCTGCAGATGCTCAAGATGCCCGACGGCACGGTGCGCGTGCTGGTCGAAGGGCGCGAGCGTGCGCATCTGAGCGAGCTGCACGATCAGGGCGAACTGACCATCGCCGAAGTTCGCCCGATCCCGCCGACGACTGTGTCGGGCAGCGAAGTGACGGCGCTGATGCGTTCGGTGGTCGAGCAGTTTGCCGAGTACACCAAGCTGTCCAAGAAGAACGAAGGCGCGGCGGACGAGCTGGGCGATGTCGACGACGCCGGCGCGCTGGCCGATGCGGTCGCGGCGGCGCTGTCGATCAAGGTGGCCGACAAGCAGGCTCTGCTGACCGAACCCGATCCCCGCAAACGGCTGGAAATGCTGCTCTCCTTTATGGAAGGTGAGCTGTCCGTCCTGCAGGTCGAACGGCGCATCCGGGGCCGCGTGAAGCGGCAGATGGAGAAGACCCAGCGCGAATATTACCTCAACGAACAGCTGAAGGCGATCCAGAACGAGCTGGGCGGTTCGGGCGAGGGTGGTGAAGGCGACGAGGTCGCCGAACTGCAGGAAAAGATCGAGAAGCTCGACATGTCGGACGAGGCGCGCGCCAAGGCCGAGAGCGAGCTGAAAAAGCTCAAGGCGATGCAGCCGATGAGCGCCGAAGCCACCGTGATCCGCAATTATCTCGATGTGCTGCTCGACCTGCCGTGGGGCGAGAAGAGCGAGCTCAACCGCGACATCGAGGATGCGGAGAAGGTGCTCGACGATGACCACTATGCGCTTGAGAAGGTCAAGGAACGGATCATCGAATATCTCGCCGTTCAGGCGCGGACCAACAAACTGAAAGGCCCGATCCTGTGCCTCGTCGGCCCTCCGGGCGTCGGCAAGACCAGCCTCGGCAAATCGATCGCCCGCGCCACGGGCCGCGAGTTCGTGCGCCAGTCGCTGGGCGGGGTGCGTGACGAATCGGAGATTCGCGGCCACCGGCGGACCTATATCGGCTCGATGCCGGGCAAGATCGTCAAGAACCTGACCAAGGCAGGCAGCAGCAATCCGCTGTTCCTGCTCGACGAGATCGACAAGCTGGGCCAGGATTTCCGCGGCGATCCGGCCTCGGCGCTGCTCGAAGTACTCGACCCGGAGCAGAACGCGCGCTTCCAGGATCACTATCTGGAGGTCGACTACGACCTGTCCGACGTGATGTTCGTGTGCACGGCCAACACGCTCGACCTGCCGCAGCCGCTGCTCGACCGGATGGAGATCATCCGGCTGGAGGGCTACACCGAGGACGAGAAGGTCGAGATCGCCCAGCGCCATCTGCTGCCCAAGCAGATCGCCGACCACGGGCTGGAGGAGGGCGAATTCTCGCTCACCGAAGACGCCCTGCGCGACCTGATCCGCTATTACACCCGCGAGGCCGGGGTGCGGACGCTGGAGCGCGAGATTGCGCGGCTGGCCCGCAAGAGCTTGCGCAAGATCCTCGAAAAGAAGGCCGAGACGGTCGCGATCACGCCGGATAACCTCGGCGAGTTCGCAGGCGTGCGCAAATACAAGCACGGGCTGGGCGAGGAAGAGGCGCAGATCGGCGCGGTCACCGGCCTCGCGTGGACCGAGGTGGGCGGCGAACTGCTGACCATCGAAAGCGTCACCACGCCGGGCAAGGGCGAGATCAAGACCACCGGCAAGCTGGGCGAGGTGATGAACGAGAGCGTCGCCGCGGCGTTCAGCTTCGTGAAGGCGCGCTCGCCCGCCTATGGCATCAAGCCGTCGATCTTCCGCCGCAAGAACATCCACATCCACCTGCCCGAAGGCGCGGTGCCCAAGGACGGGCCGAGCGCGGGCGTCGGCATGGTCACCTCGATCGTTTCAACGCTTGCCGGGATTCCGGTGCGCCCGGATATCGCGATGACCGGCGAGGTTACTTTGCGGGGGCGCGTGCTGGCGATCGGTGGGCTGAAGGAAAAGCTGCTCGCCGCGCGGCGTGGCGGTATCCCCAAGGTGCTCATCCCCCAAGAGAACGTGAAGGACCTGGCGGAAATTCCCGATCGCATCACCGACGGTGTCGAGATCATCCCTGTGGCCCATGTCGACGAGGTTCTGGCGCATGCGCTGGTGCGCAAGCCGGAAGCGATCGAGTGGACCGAGGCGGACGACCTTGCGAGCCAGCCGGTGAGCGAACCGCCCTTCGCGGAAAGCGGGCAAACTACGCATTAATCCGAGGGGGAGAACGCCGTCTGCGCCTCGCCGGGACGGAGTTTTTCCCCAAGGTTAACGTATGTGAACCAAGAAATCGCACGAAACGGCGCTTTTCTGGCAATTTGCCTTTGACAGACTCGTGACGAAGGTATCAGGTGGGGGCATTCGCACTATCGCGGATCACCACTTTGAATGTCTGGGACTGAGGGGTTTTTCCGAATGAACAAGAATGAACTGATCGGCACCGTCGCCGAATCCTGCGGCCTTTCCAAGAGCGATGCCTCGAACGCTGTCGAAGGCGTTTTCGACGCGATCCAGAAGGCCCTCGCCAATGGCGATGAGGTTCGGCTTGTCGGGTTTGGTACGTTTTCGGTCGCCAAGCGGAAGGCCTCGACCGGCCGCAACCCGCGCACCGGCGAACCGATGGAAATCAAGGCGTCCAACCAGCCGAAGTTCAAGGCCGGCAAGGGCCTCAAGGACGCGGTGAACTAAGCCTCTTACGGCTTGGCGTGCCGACCGATCGGCACACGACATAAGAAAAACCCCGCCGGGTGGTGGACCGGCGGGGTTTTTTATTATCTTTTTTCCGCAGAAGTCAGTCGCCGCTGGTGGCCAGAGCGTAGAGCGCGATCGCCGCTGCGTTCGACACGTTCAGGCTCTCAATCGCGTCCGAGATGGGCAGCTTTGCCAGTGCATCGCAGTGGCCCGCGATATTGTGACGCAGCCCAGCGCCTTCGGCACCCAGCACCAGTGCAACCGGCCCGGTCGGAATCGCCTCTGCCAACGTCATCTCCGCCTCACCCGCCAGGCCGATGCGCCAGAAGCCGCGTTCGGCCAGATCGTCGAGCGCGCGTGCCAGATTGACCACACGCACCCACGGCACGGTTTCCAGCGCGCCTGAGGCGGACTTGGCGACCACGCCGCTTTCCGGCGGAGCGTGCCGGTCCTGCGTCACGATCGCCGCTGCATCGAAAGCAGCGGCAGAGCGCAGGATTGCCCCGACATTATGTGGATCGGTGACCTGGTCCAGCAGCACGATGGGGCGGCCCGGCTCCCCGCTCTGAATGACTTCGGCCAGATCGCGCTCTTCCAGCGGTGCGCATTCGAGCACCAGCCCCTGGTGCGGCGCATCGCGTGCGACCAGCCGGTCGAGATCGGGGGTATCGGCATATTCGATTGGAAAATTGGGTGGCAGCTCGCCGTCGAGCGATTCGATTCCCTCGCGCGTTGCCCACAGCTTACGGTGGTTGCGTTCGGGGTTGAGCAGCGCCGCCTCGACCGCGTGGCGGCCCCACAGGCGCACCTGCCCCGTGCTCGCGCGTCCGCTTCCGCGGCCACCCTTCATTCTTCCTGCGCGTCCGCGCAGCGCTCTTTTGCGTTCCGGTTTTGCCATTGCCGCACGCCCTGCCACCGCGGCCATTGACAGGCAAGCGCGGCTTCTTCAAAGGGGCGCTCCTCGGCAGACGATGGCCGCCTCCGGTACATCGTTTCTTGCATTGCCTCACGCATACCAGCCCTGTGGACAGGTGGCCGAGTGGTTAAAGGCAGCAGACTGTAAATCTGCCCGCGCAAGCGTACGCTGGTTCGAATCCAGCCCTGTCCACCATTTCCTTCCACCTTTCCGGGGCGAGCGTCGAAACGGCTCGCCCGGGCGGTCAGACCGCTCCGGACGCGCCCCACCGTTCGAGCGCTTCGTGCAGGCTTTCCTGCCCGACCCTGTCGGCAGGCTGGCGCGTGTGCGACCGGCCGAATCGCGGGGCAGGGAGAGGCTGGAAGGACGTTTCGGTCGAATGGAACGAGGTGCGGCCACCCGTGGCCTTCGCTGCGGCGGCCTCTTCGAGCGAGAGGACAGGCGTCACGCAGGCATCCCTTTTCGAGAACTCGGCATCCCATTCCTGCAGACTGCGCGTCGCCACGATGGGCGCGATCGCCTCTGCGCGGGCGTCCCAGTGGCGCGGATTGAGGTGATCGGCGTAATCGCCCGGCTCGAGGCCCAGGCCGGCGATGAAGGCATCGTGAAACGGCTTTTCCAGCGCGCCGACCGCGATGTGGCGGCGGTCAGCGGTTTCGTAGCAGCGATAGAAATAGGCGCTCCCGTCGAGCAGGTTGCCACCGCGGCCCCGGGTCCAGCGATCCATCTGCATCCAGCCCGCCAGCTGCGTCATCAGCACGCTGATCCCGTCGACCATCGCGACATCGATCACCTGGCCCTTGCCCGACCGATTGCGCTCCTGCAGCGCTGAGAGCACGCCCATGGCCAGAAACGTGCCGCCCCCGCCGAAATTACCGACGAAGTTCAGCGGCGGCACAGGCGGCCCGTCGAAAGGCCCGATCGGGTAGAGCCCGCCGCTCATCGCGAGATAGTTGATGTCGTGTCCGGCCCGGTTGGCGAGGGGGCCTTCCTGGCCCCAGCCGCTCATCCGTGCGTAGATCAGCCGCTCGTTGCGGGGGCAGATATCCTCAGGACCTATGCCCAGCCGTTCCATCGTGCCGGGGCGAAAGCCCTCGATCAGCACGTCGGCCTTGTCCGCCAGTTCAATGATACGCTGCTTCCCGTCGGGCGATTTCAGATCGATCGGGAGGACAGGACGCCCGCGATAGATGAAGTCGAACTCCGGCGATCCGCCCAGGGGGCTGGCTGCATCCTCCCGATCGATCCGAATCAGGTCCGCGCCCAGGTCGGCAAGCAGCATCGCACCGAACGGGGTCGGGCCCAGACCGGAGATTTCGAGTATCCTCATTCCGGCCAGCGGCATGTCCCGCTCGTGCCCGGTCGCCTCGGTATTCCCCTGATCGTCTCCCATGGCGCCTCTCCTTTATATTCCCGTGAGTTGAAAAATCTACTAGCCAGTAAGGCGATTGCCTGTCACTATCCAACAGCACGATCCGCAAGAAATGCGGACGCCATGGGAAAGAGGAACTGAGATGGCACACGTAACCCCGAGCGAGCTGCGCTTTACCCGGACCGAAAGGGTCACGATGGGCATGCCTGCGGCCGATGCGCTGGTCGATCAGGCGCAGGCGATGGACTGCAAGAAGGTCTTCCTCATCGCGTCGACCACCTTGCGCGAGGATACGGACGAGATTGCGAAGATCGAGCTGGCTCTGGGTTCGCGCCACGGCGGGACTTTCAGCGGTATCGCGCCTCACGCGCCCCGCGCCGATGTGCTGGCGGCGACCAATGCGGCGCGCGATGCAGGTGCCGACCTGATCGTCTCGATCGGCGGCGGTTCTGCCACCGATGCTGCAAAGATCGTCAGCCTGATGATCAAGCACGACGTGCGGACCGTCGAGGATTTCGAGCCGCTGCGCACCTACGTCACCGATGACGGGCAGGTCATCAATCCGATCACCGTCGGACCCGACATTCCCGTCATCTGCGTGCCGACCACGCTTTCAGGTGGCGAGTTCAACGCGCTGTCCGGATCGACCGACGAGGTGACCCAGCACAAGCAGGGTTACGAGCATCGCAACATGGCCCCGGTGATGGTGGTGCTCGATCCCGCGATCACCGTCCACACGCCCGCATGGCTGTGGCTTTCGACCGGCGTGCGCTCGGTCGACCATGCGATCGAAACCCTCTCTTCCGATAAGTCGAACGATTTTGCCGATGGGCTTGCCGAAAGCGCGCTCAAGCTGCTGGTCGAGGGTCTGCCCCGTGTGAAGGCCGACCCGAACGATCTCGAAGGCCGGCTCAAGTGCCAGATCGGCGCGTGGCAATCGATGATCAGCATCATCGGCGGCGTGCCCATGGGGGCGAGCCATGCGATCGGCCATATCCTGGGCGGCACCTGCGACGTTCCCCACGGGCACTGTTCGTGCGTCATGGCGCCCTACGTGCTTCAGTGGAACGCCGAGTACGACGACAGCCGCCAGCAGCGCACCCTCGCGGTGCTCGGCAACACGCATCCCACTGCGGCGGAAGCGCTCGACGCGTTCATCCGCAACCTCGGCATGCCGCGAACGCTCGGCGAGGTCGGCGTGGACGAATCGCGCTTCCAGCAGGTCGCCGAATACACGCTGCTCGATATCTGGGGGCGGACCAACCCGCGTCCGGTGAAGAGCGCCGACGACATCATGCAGATTCTCCGTCTGGCAGCCTGAGGGGCGAGCAATGTCACGAGAACGCGATTTCGCGGACCCGCGCATTCCCAATCGTGACGAGTGCGTCCTTCGCTACCTGCTCGATCGATGGGCGGTCGAGCGGACCGACAAGGCGCACATCGTCTTCGCCGATGGTGAGGAATGGACCTTCGGAGAGCTTCAAAGGAAGGTTCGCGCCAAGGCAGCAGGCTTTCGCGAACTGGGCGTGCAGCAGGGCGAGCATGTCGCCGTGTGGCTCCCCAACGGGCGCGATGCAATCGTCACCTTCTATGCCCTGAACTACCTCGGCGCGGTCTTCGTGCCCTTCAACACGGCCTATCGCGGGCAGTTGCTGGAGCATGTCGTCGCCAATTCCGGCGCGCGCTTCATGGTGGTGCATCCCGATCTCCTCCCGCGCCTGGCGGGCATGGGTCTGGCGCAGCTGGAACGGCTGGTGGTGACGACCGATCGCAGCGTGGACGGCGCGCCGCTGCCGGTCACGGCGTATGACGACCTGCTCGGCGATCCGGCGGACGAACTGCCGCTCGAACGCCCGATCCAGCCGTGGGATATCCAGTCGATCATCTACACCTCGGGCACCACGGGCCCGTCCAAGGGTGTGCTCTCCTCCTACCTGCACATGTTTTCCAACGCGGGGCCCGAATCTTGGCCCATGGTGGGCGAGGATGATCGCTATCTGTGCGTCGCGCCGATCTTCCACATCGGCGGCATGGGCCCGCCCTTCGTGATGCTGGCGCGTGGCGCGTCGGTCGCGATGATCGACAATTTCTCGACCGACGAGTTCTGGTCGATCGCGAAGGCGACCAAGTCGACCATGGTCTTCCTGCTCGGTGTCATGGCGACCTTCCTGCTGAAGGCGGACCCTCGGCCGGGCGACAAGGACCACACGGTCAAGAAGGCCTTCATGGTGCCGCTGACCGGCGACGCCGCCGCCTTTACCGAGCGGTTCGGCGTGGACATCTACACGATCTTCAACATGACCGAGGTATCCTCGCCGATCGTGTCCGAGGCCAACCCGGACAAGATCGGTACCTGCGGCAAGGTCCGCGACGGGGTCGAGGTCCGGCTGGTCGATGCCAATGACTGCGAGGTCGCGGTCGGCGAGATCGGTGAAATGCTGGTCCGCACCGATCGCCCCTGGGCGATGAACAGCGGCTACAACGCCAATCCCGAAGCGACTGCCGAGGCGTGGCGCAACGGCTGGTTCCATACCGGCGACGCCTTCCGTCAGGACGAGGATGGCTATTTCTACTTCGTCGACCGGGTGAAGGATGCGATCCGGCGACGGGGCGAGAATATCTCGTCCTTCGAAGTCGAAGCCGACGTCTGCCGCCACCCTTGCGTGCGCGAGGCCGCCGCGATCGCCGTGCCGAGCGAATATTCCGAAGACGAGGTCATGGTGATCGTCGCCCCGGTTCCCGGACGCGAGATCGACCCGCGCGAGCTGGCCGAGTTCCTGATCGACGCGATGCCCTACTTCATGGTGCCGCGATATATCCGCCTGCTCGACGAACTGCCCAAGACCCCCTCTGCCAAGGTGATGAAGGCCGAACTGAGGGCCGAAGGCGTCACCCATGACACCTGGGACCGCGAAGCGGCGGGCATGCGGGTTCGGCGCGAGAGCTTCAGCGCGTGACCTTTTCCGACCTTTTCCTTGCGGCAGGCCCGGCCTGCCCGAACGCTGCAGGACAATGCATTCGATGAGCAATCCCTTCGCAACCCCTCCGATCCCTGCCGACGAGGTCGATCGCGATCTGCTGGATGATGGCATCGCGCGGGGCAACATCCCGGCCCTGCTGATGGTGCTGTACCAGATGACCGGCGATGATCGCTGGCTGGCGGACCCTTACGCGCCGGGGCGGTCTCCCGGGCTTGACGACAATGACAGCGGGCAGCTGCCCGTCGCCCGCCAGAACGAGATCCGCGAGGCGGCTCGCGATGCGATCACCGCGTGGCTCGACGGTCGGCCACTCGCGGTTCCCCGGCCCAGCAACGCGCGTCTTGCCGAGATGCTGACGGTCGCGATGACCGAACATGTGCCGCAGGAATATGGCGATATCATCGCGTCGGGCATGGATTACGGCGCTGAAGAACCTGCCCAAGGTATCCTACCCGAGGGCAAGAGCGCGATCGTGATCGGCGGCGGCGTCTCGGGAATCTGCGCCGGGATCGAGCTTGGCAGGCTTGGCATTCCCTACACCCTGTTCGAAAAGAACGAGGATTTCGGCGGCACCTGGTTCGAGAACCGCTATCCCGGATGCGGCGTCGACACGCCCTCGCTCACCTACACCTTTTCGTGCCGGCCCAACGACTGGTCGATGTACTTCCCGCTGCGCGACGAGATCGAGGGGTACCTGCTCGATACGGCCAAGCACTTCGAGCTCTACAAGAACGCGCGGTTCAACACCTATGTCGAGGAAGCGCGCTGGAACGAGGGCACCGGCAAGTGGGATGTCACCATCACCACCGCCGATGGCAAGCGCGAGACGCACAGCGCGGATTATCTGTTCAGCGCGGTGGGGATTCTCAACATCCCCAAATACCCGAACATTCCCGGGCTCGAAGAGTTCGCGGGCGATGTCTACCACACCAGCCGCTGGCCCGATGATGCACAGGTCGCGGGCAAGCGGGTCGCGGTGGTCGGTAATGGCGCGTCAGGCATGCAGGTCGCTCCAGCGATCGCCGACCAGGTGCAAAGCCTGACGATCTTCGCCCGGTCCAAGCAATGGGCCGCGCCGTTCCCGCAGTTCCGCAAGACCATCCCGGCAGGCGTGCGCTATCTGATGCAGGTCGTGCCACTCTATCGCGCATGGCTGGAACAGCGCTTGTCCTGGACCTTCAACGATCGGGTTCACGGCACGCTGTTCCGCGATCCCGACTTCGAGCACCCGGAACGGGCGGTCAACGAGGTCAACGACGGCCATCGCCGCGCCTTCACCCGTTATGTGAAGGAACAGCTGGAGGACCGGCCCGAACTGATCGAGCACGTCCTGCCAGACTATCCACCTTTCGCGAAGCGCATGCTGCTGGACAATGGCTGGTACCGCACGATCAAGCGCGACAACGTGACCCTGATCCCCGAACATCTCGCGAAGGTGGAAGGGCACACGCTGCACTCCTCGTCCGGCAAGACGGTAGAGGCGGATGTCATCATCCTCGCGACCGGCTTCCAGACGACCAATGTGCTCGGCTCCTATGGCATCTATGGCCGGGACGGGGAAAACCTGCACGACAAGTGGGGCGAGGACGATGCGGCCGCCTATCTCGGCACGCTGGTGCCGGGATTCCCCAATTTCTTCATCCTGCTGGGCCCCAATGTCGGCTCGGGCCATGGCGGCAGCATGATCCGCAATATCGAGAACCAGATGCACTTCGCAGGCGAGGTCGTCCTCTCGGCGAACAAGCACGGCGCGCGAACGGTCGAGGTGCGCGACAAGGTCTACGAAGACTACCTGCGCCGGATCGACGAAGCGCATGAAAAGCTGGTCTGGACCCATCCGGGAACGGAGAACTGGTATCGCAATTCCAAGGGCCGGGTTATCGCCATCACCCCATGGCGCAACGACGCCTTCTGGCGGATGACCCGCTCACCGGACGAGAGCGACCTCGCCTTCGACGGCGCGGCGCAGACGTCGCCACGCTCCGCCACCGGCTGAATAGCGGTGGCGGTCTAGCGGGGGAGGGTGGCCGGCGAATCTGCGCCCGCTGCCCCGGGCGGTCGCGCGTGGCGGGCTGCTGCCCCGGAAGTCCGCAGGGAAAAGATCAAGCGCATCGTTTTCGCGCCTCGCGGCAAACGCGCTCGCGTGGGAATCAGCGGTAGATGGGCCTGAACCCATCACCATCGCGTTCCACGAAGACCGAGTGAGGCGCGCCGAAATGCGCAGGCACAATGCGGGCATGCTGGTCCGCGGCCTGCTCCAGCACCTTGCGTCTGGTGGCGGCTGCCGTGGCGCGGTCTTCACAATAGACGCTGTTCCAGTCGGGCCGGAGGATCTGCATCGGGTGGTGGAGAATATCTCCGGTGAACAGCGCCACATCCCCGTCCGCTTCTACCTGCAGGACCATGTGGCCAGGCGTATGGCCGGGCGAATCGAACGCGGTCATCCCCTCTGCAATCGAGTGACCGCTCTCGATGAGCCGGGCCTGTCCGCTTGCGATGACGGGTGCCACGCTGTCTTCGAAGACGTTGGCGTTGACCGCCGCTCCGCCGAGCGATGGGTAGATCTCCTTGTCCGGATTCCACGCCTGCTCGTCGAGGTTCGGGAAGAAATAGAGCGCGTCGGGGAAGGTCGGCTTCCATTCACCGTCGACCCGCTGCGTATTCCAGCCCACGTGATCGATATGGAGATGCGTGCAGAAGACCTTGTCGATGTCTTCCGGCGCAAATCCCGCCTCGCCCAGACGCGTCAGAAAGTCGCTTTCCAGGTTGCCGAAGATGGGAATACCGGGGCGGGACTTGCCGTTGCCCGCCCCGGTATCGACCAGCACCGTCTCTTCGCCGGTGTCGATCAGCCAGCTCTGGAGATAGCCGTAGATCAGGCCGTCGCGCAGAAAGTCTGGCTCGAACTCGCTCGCATGGCCGCCGAAGGCCGAGGCTTCGTATTCGGCGAAGAGGGCTTCGGGAGGGGCGAACCCGCCCTGCCATTCCTCGATCCGATGGACCTTGTGCGATCCGATACGAAATTCCCCGGCCATGGCGTGCACCCCAACTCTATAAGTCGTAGCCGAGCGTGATCCCGTAGGTCCGCGGAGGACGCAGCGAGCCGACCGACACGTAGCTGTAGAGGGGCGAGGCGATGATGGTGTTGGCCAGCACCTCCTCGTCGAACAGGTTCTTCCCCCAGACCGAGGCGGACCACCGGTTGCCCGAGGCGCGGTAGGTGATGCTGGCATTCGCGATCGCGAAGGCTTCCTGCCGGGCATCCTGGTTGTTGAACTCGGTGAAGAAGACCTCGTCCTGGAAGTTCACGTCCGCCGAGAGATCGATCGTTGCGCCATTGCCCAGCTCGATCGTGTGATCGGCAAAGGCGGCAACGGTGATCGCCGGCGCATTGGCCAGCTTGTTGCCCGAAAGGTCGGACAGGGCCGGATCGGTCGGGCAGGTGGGAAACTGTCGGCGTGCCGGATCGCCCGCTGCGTAGTAACCGTTGCAGAAGTCGGTGTACTTGGCATTCAGATAGGTGCCGAAGATACGGAATGTGGTGTTGGGCCCGGGCCGCAGGGTCGTCTCGATCTCGATCCCGTAGTTGCGGGCCGAAGCTGCGTTGATCGTTTCAACAATGCTGTTGGCGTTGACGAAGCCGACCTGCAGGTTGGAATAATCGTAGTAGAAGCCCGCCACGCTGTAGCCGAAGGTGCGATCGATGGTTTCGCCCCGCACCCCGATTTCGTAGCTCCACACATCCTCCGGATCGATCACGGAATTGACCGATCCGATGTTCACCACACCCGATTTGAAGCCCTTGGTGACCTTGCCGTAGAGCAGGGTGCCGCCCGGCGTTTCGTATTCGAGCACGAACTTGGGCGTGATCGCATCCCAGTCGCCGGTCTTGTCCGTCGGGATGTCGATACCCTGCGCATCGAAGGTGAAGCGACCGACGCCCGAGCGTTCTTCCCAGTTATAGCGCGCGCCTGCGGTGAAGGTGAGGCTGGGCGTGATCTCCAGCGACCCTTCGAGATAGGCGCCCACCGCAGTGGTATCCACGGTTCCGCGCTGGAGGTAGTTGCCGTTGTCGAAGGCGTCGGCAGGCAGGTTGGTGCCCAGCGCAATGTTGAAATACTGCGCGAGGTTGACCGTCGGCACGCGGACTTCGCCGAACAGCGTTTCTTCGAAATACATCGCACCGCCGAGCAGCGAGAGGCTGCCCAGGTCGGCGGTGAAGGTCAGCTCCTGACTGAAGGATTCGCTGTCTTCTGTGTAGTTGTTCTGGCCGAAAGCGTTGACATCGCTCACGTCCAGGTCGTCGCGATTGAAACGCTCGAACTTGCGGTAGGCGGTGGTGGAGGTGAGGGTGAAGTCGCCCTTGTCGAGGGTGACGATGCCCTGCACGCTGGTGCCCTTGCGATCATTGATCGCGTCCTCGTCCGAATAGATGTTGCGGACATCGGTCGGCTCGCCGCGCGCGGCATAATAGTCGTTGATCGTCTGCCCGCCGAGCAGCGACGAGGCGATCTGGTCTTCCGGCACCACGGTGGGGCCGAAATAATGGAAGGCGTAGTTGAAGTCGTCTTCCCGGAAATGGTCCGCCACGATGAGCACTTCGAGATCGGGGCTCAGGTTGGCGAGCAGCGATCCACGGATGGAGTAGGCGTCGCGGTTGTCGACCGGATTGCCGGTGAACAGGTTGACGCCGTAGCCGTCGCGGTTCTCGTACTTGCCTGCGACCCGGAAGGCCAGCGTGTCGCCGACGATCGGCCCGCCGACCGCGCCTTCCAGAGTGATCGCATCGTAGTTGCCGTAGGTTGCGCGCGCGTAGCCTTCGAAAGTTGAGGTCGGCCTGGCAGTGACCAGGTTGATGACCCCGCCGGTCGCACCGCGCCCGTAGGTGGTGCCCTGCGGGCCACGCAGAACTTCGATCTGTTCGAGGTCGTAGAATCCGCTCAACTGTGCGGCGGGACGGCTGATGAGGGCTCCGTTCTGGAGGAAAGCGACCGCGCCATCGGCACCCAGATCGATACTGGTCAGGCCGATCCCGCGGATGAAGGTGCGGTTGACCCCGAACTGGTCGCCGACCGACAGGTTGGGGACGGCGATGGACAGGTCGCTCGCATTCTCGATCCCGCCCGCGCCGATATCCTCGGCGCTCACGACCGAAATGGCGGCCGCCGTATCTTCAAGCGACTGGCCCGACTTGGTGGCTGTCACCACGATGGTCGCTGAATCCTCGACTTCGCGCTTCGTCTCGCTGTCTTCCGGCGCACCGGCGGTCTGCGCCGAGGCTTGGGTGGCGCCCGCGATTGCGGCCACCGCAGCAGCCGACATGAGCGCGCATTTGATGCTCTTTTTCATCGCTTTCTCTCCCACTCTACCAGCCCTATAATTTTCTACTGGCTGGTATTTTCAGTTAAAACTCAACGGATGCGTGTCCGCTTTTTCCCGTCATCGGATTACTCGGCGCCCGCCAGCCGAAGGGCCGCCGTCACCAGTTGATCGATTACTTCTTCGGAGGACCGCTGGCCGCCCGGCGAATACCAGGTTGGAATCCAGCTGATCAGACCGCCGATCCAGACCGCGACGAAGGAATCGGTGTCTTCCCTGAATTCGCCCGCTTCCACGCCTTCGCGGATCAGTTCGGCGATCTGATGGTCGAAAGACGCCCTCATCCGCAGGATCCGGTTGTGATCGGTGGCACTGAGGTGCTTCATTTCGCGCTGGTAGACGACGACATATTCCTGTCGCTCGATCACGATCCGGCCAACCTGCCGCACGACTTCGGTCAGCAGGGCGCGATGGGTCTTGTGCTCGTCTGCCAGCGTGGCTTCCAGCACGGCCAGCGACTCGCTGATGCCCACCTCGCAGATCGCGGCGAGGATCGCTTCCTTGTTCTTGAAGTAGGAATACAGGAACGGCTTGGTGACGCCCAGATTGTCCGCGACAAGGTCGAGCGTGCAGCTGCTGTAGCCGCGCTGGTAGAACAGGTTGCTGGCGACTTCGATGATGCGATTGGTCTTGAAGGCGACGAATTCGCTTTTCAGCGAGTCGTTCGCCCCGGCAGACGCGTCGCGAGCGTTTGTGGCTATCGATGACATAGCCGCTCCATCGCCGATCCAGGGCGTTCAGGCAATTCGGTCTCTCCGTTGGTGGATGTATCTCCACCTTGGAGCACGTGATGCCAAATAACCGTCGTACTGGCCAGTAGTTTTTTCTGACTCTTGGTAACAGGGTGCTGCTGCTCTAGGCTGCGCGGAGGCAAAAGACCTTAAAAACATGCGGAGCGGAGAACCTGGAATGCCCCACTACGGAGATATGCAGAACGCGATCTACAATGCAGGGCTGAGCGGGATTCAGCCAGACTATCCGGTCGATTTCGCCACTCTGGAAGCGCGTGCGGAGAAGGCCCTGTCGCCGTCCATGCGCAATTATATCCAGGGCGGGTGCGGGGACGAGCACACGCAGGATCGCAATGCGGATGCATTCCACAATTGGGGGATGGTGCCGCGCATGCTGGTGGACTGCACGCAGCGCGATCTGTCGATCGATCTGTTCGGGATGCGTCTTCCCTCGCCGGTGTTCATGGCGCCGATCGGCGTCAACGGAGAGGCGACGCAGGATCGCAAGGGCGATCTGGCGGCGGCGCGCGCTTCGGCTGAAACGGGCGTTCCTTTCTGCGCCTCCACGCTTTCCAACACGCCGCTCGAAGAGGTGGCGCGCGCAGCGGGGGATACGCCGGGCTTGTTCCAGCTTTACACGCCCAAGAACGAGGATCTGACCCAGAGCCTGATATCCCGGGCGCAGAAGGCGGGCTATCGTGCGCTGGTCGTCACGCTGGACACCTGGGTGACCGGGTGGCGCCCGCGCGATCTCAACACCGCCAATTTCCCTCAATTGCGCGGCAAGGTGCTGGAAAACTACTTCAGCGACCCGGTGTTCAGGGGTCTGCTGGAGCGGCCGCCGGAAGAGGATCTGCCCGCCGCCGTGGCCAAGTGGGCTGCGACGTTCGGCAAGGTGCTGACGTGGGACGATATCGCCCGCTTCAGGGAAATGACCGACATGCCGATCGTCCTCAAGGGCATCTGCCACGGCGAGGATGCACGCAAGGCGGCGGATCACGGGGTCGATGCGATCTACTGCTCCAACCATGGCGGCAGGCAGGCCAATGGCGGGATTGCCGCGATCGACATGCTTCCCGCAGTGGTAGAGGGGGCGGGGAAGACGCCTGTGCTGTTCGACAGCGGCATCCGCTCCGGCAGCGATGTGATCAAGGCGATCGCGCTGGGCGCGACGGCGGTCGGGATTGGGCGCCCTTATACCTATGGGCTGGCGATCGGCGGCACGGCTGGCGCGGCGCACGTGCTGCGCTCGATTTTGGCGGAGGCCGATCTCCTGATGGCGGTGAACGGTTATCCCGATCTGGACGCGGTGCGGGAGGCGGGCGCCTACCGCATGCCGCCGCTCACGCTTCCCTGAGAGGCGGGGAATGGGGCGCCTGCCGGAAGCAGAGCTGCAAACGCCCCGGATATCCATCGTCACGGTGGATGCGGCTTGCCGCATTTCGCCCACGTCGCTACTCCTCGGCACCCAATGAACGCGCATAACAATACCGGGGCCGCACGGCCGGTCATCTCCGCCACCGGGCTCTTCACGCCCGAGGACAGCATCAGCAACGCCGAACTGGTCGAGAGCTTCAATGCCTTCGTCGACCGGCACAATGCCGCACATGCGGACGCCATCGCGGCGGGTGAGGTGGAGCCGCTGGTCCACAGTTCGGTCGAATTCATCGAGAAGGCGAGCGGGATCAAGGCTCGCCACGTCATCAACAAGGCGCCGCTGATCGATCCCGACATCATGGAGCCGCGCCACGAGCCGCGCGGCAATGACGATATGTCGATGATGGCCGAAATCGGCGTTGCCGCCGCGCGCGATGCGCTGGCGCGGGCAGGGCGCGATGCCGCCGACGTCGACGCGGTGCTGTGCGCCGCGTCCAACATGCAGCGGCCCTATCCCGCGATGGCGATCGAGATCCAGCAGGCGCTGGGGATCGACGGCTTTGCATTCGACATGAACGTCGCGTGCTCGTCCGCCACTTTCGGCATCCAGACCGCAGCCGATTATATCCGCGCGGGCAATGCGAAGAGCGTGCTGGTGGTCAGCCCCGAAATCACCAGCGGGCACCTCAACTGGCGCGACCGTGACAGCCACTTCATCTTCGGCGATGTCGCCACTGCCGTGCTGGTGGAAGACGCTTCCATCGCGCCGGTGGAACACTGGGACATTCTGGGGACGCGGCTGAAGACCGTGTTCTCCAACAACATCCGCAACAATTTCGGTTTCCTCAACCGCGCGGAGCCGGAGACGATCGGCACGCCGGACAAACTGTTCGTTCAGGAAGGGCGCAAGGTCTTCAAGGAAGTGGTGCCGATGGTCGCGCAGATGATCGTCGACGAGGCCGATCGGCTGTCGCTCGATCCCGCTGCGCTGCGTCGCCTGTGGCTGCACCAGGCCAATGCCGGCATGAACCGGCTGATCGCGCAGCGCGTGCTGGGCCACGAGGCGAGCGAGGACGAGAGCCCGACCGTGCTCGACACATACGGCAATACCTCCAGCGCAGGCTCGATCATCGCGTTCCACCTCAACAATTCCGATCTGGTGGCAGGCGACACGGGGCTGATCTGCAGCTTTGGGGCGGGATATTCGGCGGGCACGGTGTTCGTGCGCAAGGTGGCGTGATGATCCTGCAAGCGTCTGTAGCAGAAGCGGGGGCGAGACGCCTTGGCTGGTGAGATCATGGACAATCGCGGTCGCGGCGAAGCGCGCGGCGGCCTGCCGTCGGTCCACCCGGAGGGGCGCAAGTATGCACTGATCTGTGCGGGGCTATCGCTGATCGCGGCCTTGCTCGCGTGGGAGACGATCGCCTGGCCGCTGGCTTTCCTGTGCCTTTGCATCCTCGCATTTTTCCGAGATCCGGAACGCGTGGTTCCGCGCGGCGATGATCTGCTGGTGTCGCCGGCGGACGGGATCGTGACCCAGATCACGCAGGTCGAACCGCCGCTTGAAATGCGCGGTGATGACGGCGGACTTGGCAATGCGCCGCTAACCCGGATCTCGATCTATCTCAGCGTCTTCGACGTGCACATCAACCGCAGCCCGTGTGCCGGTACGATCGGGCGGATGAGCTATATTCCCGGCAAGTTCGTCAATGCCGAGCTCGACAAGGCGAGCGAGGAGAACGAACGTCAGCACCTGGTCGTGATGCGCAGCGATGGAGTGGCAATCGGGATGACGCAGATCGCCGGGCTGGTCGCGCGGCGGATCGTTCCCTTCGTCAAGCCGGGCGATATCGTCGCCGCGGGGCAGAGGCTCGGCCTGATTCGTTTCGGTAGCAGGGTCGATCTCTACCTTCCGGCAGGAACCTCTCCCCAGGTGCTCATGGGCCAGCGGGTGACCGCTGGCGAAACCGTGCTGGGGCGGCTGGGCGTTTCCGCCGAGCTTGAAGGCCTCCAGCAGTAAGTCGGCAGCAGATCAGGCGGCGGCGCGCAGCCCTGCGGGTGCGGCGCGGTGCGGCCCATTCTTTCGACGGGTACGAAGCGAAGGGGCAGGGCGGTTGCCGCCCGTGATCGTTGCAGCCCCACTCGCCTGGCCGTTATCCGCCCGCAGCGTCCGCAATTGCGCTGCGAGCGCACGATAATGGCGTGCGCCGCGCAGCAGGCTGTCGGTCGCCGACAGCAGCGCGACAATGATAGTGGCGACAAGCAGACAGGTAATGGCGAACGCAATCATGGTTTGTACTCCGACCTTCATCCTCCAGAGAGCCGGTGCAAAAGAGCTGGACCGGCTGTGGAAAACGTGGTGATAATCCATCAGCGACTCACGATGTTCCGCTGATGAACGTCAATGTTCTTCATTTGTTCTCGCCTGTCAAGGCAAATCGGGTCGATCGCCACCACAGGTGCGCCGAATTGAGGCTGGATTTTCCATCCGGGGGTCGCTAAGTGCGCGCCTTCCGCGGAAGGATTCGCGGGAAAATCCACATGGAAGGCATCATGAACCGGTGCTCAAGGCGGGCTCTCCGCCGCGGGTTACCGCCTTCCAGAGGTCCAACCGGAAAGGAAATACCTATGGCGGCTCCTACCGTCACGATGCAGCAACTGATCGAGGCCGGCGCACACTTCGGCCACCAGACCCACCGCTGGAACCCGCGCATGAAGCCGTACATCTTCGGCGCGCGCAACGGTGTCCACATCATCGACCTGTCGCAGACCGTGCCCCTGATGGCGCGTGCGCTCGACTTCGTCGCCTCCACCGCGCAGGCGAACGGCAAGGTCCTGTTCGTCGGCACCAAGCGTCAGGCGCAGGAGCCCGTGGCCGAAGCGGCCCGCATGAGCGGCCAGCACTTCGTCAACCACCGCTGGCTGGGCGGCATGCTGACCAACTGGAAGACCATTTCCGGTTCGATCAAGCGCCTCAAGACGCTGGAAGAACAGCTTTCGGGCGACACCAGCGGCCTGACCAAGAAGGAAGTGCTCAACCTCACCCGCGAACGTGACAAGCTGGAGCTTTCGCTCGGCGGCATCCGCGACATGGGCGGCATTCCCGACGTGATGATCGTGATCGACGCCAACAAGGAAGACCTCGCGATCAAGGAAGCCAATGTGCTTGGCATTCCCGTGGTCGCGGTGCTCGATTCGAACACCGACCCGACCGGCATCGCCTTCCCCGTTCCGGGCAACGACGATGCGGCGCGGGCCGTGCGCCTGTACTGCGACGCCTTCGGCGAAGCGGCGCGCAAGGATGGATCGAACGATCCGGGCGTTGGCGAGATGGAAAATCCGCCTGCCGAGGCAGCCGAAGCAACCGCGTAATCGCGGCTTCACAATCGCTGACTAGCGACCCGGAGCGGATCGACCCGTTCCGGGGACGCTGACCACATTCAAATTCAAGGATACGATCGATGGGCGCTTTTACCGCCGCTGACGTAAAGAAACTCCGCGAGAAGACCGGCGCGGGCATGATGGACGCCAAGAAGGCTCTCGAAGCCGCCGATGGCGACGTCGAAGCCGCGGTCGACGCACTGCGCGCCAAGGGCCTCGCCACTGCACAGAAGAAGTCCAGCCGCACCGCAGCCGAAGGCCTGGTCGGCGTGGCCGTCGACGGCACCAAGGGTGTCGCGGTCGAGGTGAACTCGGAAACCGACTTCGTCGCCAAGAACGACCAGTTCCAGGATTTCGTGCGCAAGACCACGCAGGTCGCGCTGGGCGCGAACAGCGACGACGTCGAAGCGCTCAAGGGCATGGATCACCCCGATGGCGGCACGATCGGCGACAAGCTGACCAACAATGTCGCGACCATCGGCGAGAACCAGCAGGTCCGCCGGATGAAGTCCGTCTCGGTCGCGCAGGGCCTCGTCGTGCCTTACGTTCACAACGCGGTTTCGCCGAACCTCGGCAAGATCGGCGTGCTCGTCGCGCTTGAGAGCGAGGCGGATGCCGCGACGCTCGAAACGCTCGGCACCAAGCTTGCCCAGCACATCGCGGCCGCGTTCCCGCAGGCGCTCAACGCCGAAGGTCTCGACGCCGAACTGATCGAACGTGAGCGTGCGATCGCCAAGGAAAAGGCAGCCGAGAGCGGCAAGCCCGAGAACGTGCAGGAAAAGATGGTCGAAGGCGCGGTGGCGAAGTTCGCCAAGGAAAACGCGCTGCTGAGCCAGATTCTGGTCCACGACAACAAGACCCCGATCGAACAGGTCGTCGCGCAGGCGGGCAAGGAAGCCGGCAAGCCGATCGTCCTGAAGGACTACGTCCGCTTCCAGCTGGGCGAAGGCATCGAGAAGGAAGAAAGCGACTTCGCAGCCGAAGTCGCCGCGGCGGTGAAGGGCTAACGCCCCTTCGTCATCGACGCTTTATTTCGCGGCCGTCGGGTTTCTGCCCGGCGGCCGCATTTTTATGAGCCATATTTCGGGCCCTGTGCCGAAGCGGATCGGCAGGAGGCTGGTGCCGAGCCCCGCGCCGACGATCGCGGTCCCGGCGGGATCGTCGGTCCTGCCGCAGGCAAAGCGGTCGCCGTAGCGTGACTGGGTCGCGATCGCGCCGACCAGCGGCAGCCTGATCTGGCCGCAATGTGTATGGCCCGCGAGGATGACCGAGCCTTTTGGGAGGTCCGGCAGCGGATCGGGACTGTGGCTGAGGATGATGCGGCCACCCTTCAGCCGGTCCATCGCGGCCAGCGTTTTCGGTATATTGTCACGGCCCGTGTAATCGTCGTCGAGCCCGCCGATCAGCAGCGGCCCGGCCTGCGCCGCTTCATTCTCCAGTACGGTGATCGGCGTTTTGGCCAGCTCCCGCTTGAGCGCGGGCCACCCGAACCAGTGATCGTGATTGCCGGGTACGAGGAAGACACCCAGCGGCGCCTTCAGTCCGGCCAGCGGCGCGATGATCTGGTCCGGGCGATAGACATGCGATGTGCCGCGCTTCTCGCTCACCAGATCGCCCGCGATCAGCACCGCATCCGGCCGCCGCGCGTTGATCTGCGCGACGATCCGCTCCACCCGTTCCGGCGGCATGTCGGGCCCGGCGACGTGGATGTCGGAGATCAGCGCGACGGTTACCGGCGTGCTGTCTGCGGGCATGTCGGGCAGGGTCACCGTGGTCGCGCGCACGACCGGATCGCCGAGCGTGTTCTGCCATGTCTTGATGCTCGTGATCGCTGCGAGCACGGCCAGCGGCAGTAGCAGCCAGCGCAGACGCGGGAGGCGTGGGCGAGAGATCGGCTCGGAAGGCTCGGGTGAAGCAGGCATCGGTCCGATCTGTCCGAAAGCTGGCCGGGCGACAAGCCGATGCCCGCGCGATGAAAACCGCGTGCGCCGCCGTTGCCACCCGCCTGCTTGCGGGTTAGGGGCAAACGCCTGCCTGTAAAGTCGAGAACCTATCCCCATGCCGATCAAGAACGCCAAGCGCATCCTCCTGAAACTCTCGGGCGAAGTGCTGATGGGCGAGCAGGAATTCGGCATCGACCCGGCCTTCGTCCTCGAGCTGGCGCAGGAAGTGAAGCAGGCGAAGGACGAAGGGTGGGAAATCTGCCTCGTCATCGGCGGTGGGAACATCTTCCGCGGCATGGCCGGCGCTGCGCAGGGAATGGACCGCGCGCAGGCCGATTACATGGGCATGCTGGCCACGGTGATGAATGCGCTGGCGATGCAGAGCGCGCTCGAACAGCTGGGCGTGCCCACACGCGTGCAGAGCGCCGTGCAGATGGATCAGGTGTGCGAGCCGGTGATCCGTCGCCGGGCGGAGCGGCATCTGGAGAAGGGCCGCATCGTGATCTTCGCAGCAGGCGTCGGCGCGCCCTATTTCACCACCGATAGCGGCGCCGCCCTGCGTGCAGCCGAAATGCGCTGCGACGCGCTGTTCAAGGGCACCAGCGTGGACGGGGTCTATGATTCCGATCCCAAGAAGAACCCGCAGGCAAAGCGTTACGACAGCGTCACCTACGACAAGGTGCTGGCAGACAATCTGAGGGTGATGGACGCGAGCGCCGTGGCGCTGTGCCGCGACAACAGCATCCCGATCGTCGTCTTCTCGATCCGCGAAAAGGGTAATCTTGCCCGTGTTCTCGCAGGCGAAGGCGTGCAAACGATCGTTCAGGAAGACTAGAGTTCACAAGGGTACGAGGAAGGCCGATCATGGCGAAATACGACAAGAGCGATATCGAGCGCCGGATGCAGGGCGCGGTGGAAAGCCTCAAGGGCGATCTCGGTGGTCTGCGCACGGGCCGTGCGAATACCAGCCTGCTCGATCCCGTGGTGGTCGAGGTCTACGGATCGATGATGCCTCTCAACCAGGTGGCGACAGTCTCGGCTCCCGAGCCGCGCATGCTCAGCGTGCAGGTGTGGGACAAGGCCAATGTCAGCGCGGTTGAGAAGGGCATCGCGCACGCAAACCTGGGCCTCAACCCGATGCAGGACGGCCAGACGCTGCGCATCCCGATGCCAGACCTGACCGAAGAGCGCCGCAAGGATCTTGCCAAGGTCGCCGACAAATATGGCGAGAGCGCGAAGATCGCGATCCGCAATGTGCGCCGCGACGGGATGGAAGCGCTTAAGGAAGACGAGAAGAAGAAGGACATTTCCGAGGACGATCGCAAGCGGTCGGAGGACGAAGTCCAGAAGCTGACCGACAAGTATGTCGCCGACACGGATGCGGCCGTCGAGCACAAGAAAAAGGAAATCCTGTCGCAGTGATGGGCTGCCCAGCCACCGGTCGAGCCGAGCTGGTGGCGCTGTGCGCCGTCCGCGACTGCAAGGGGCTAGCGCGCGCTCGCCCCTTGCACTTCGACCGGTTGATCGAGGGCAGGCTCTGACGATGCCGGAAGAAAACCAGGCCAGACATGTCGCCATCATCATGGATGGCAATGGACGCTGGGCGAAGCGCCGCGGCCTGCCGCGCGCGATGGGCCACAAGCGCGGGGTGGAGGCGGTCCGCAAGCTGGTCCGCAGTCTGGAGGGCACCGGGATCGAGTGTCTGACGCTCTACGCCTTCAGCTCCGAGAACTGGAAGCGCCCGGAGGAAGAGGTGTCCGACCTCATGAACCTCATGCGCAGCTTCATCCGCTCCGACCTTGAAGAATTCGTGGCCAACGGCGTGCGGCTCAAGATCGTCGGCGACTGGCGCGCGCTCGATCCCGATATCGTCGCGATGCTGGAGGATGCGCTGGAGCGTACCGCTGGTGGCACGCACACCGTGGCGGTCGCGCTCAATTACGGCTCGCAGCAGGAGATCGCAGGCGCGGCCCGCGCGGCGGCGGAGGAGGGTGAGATCACCCCCGAGGCGATCGAGCGGCACCTGTTTACCGCCGACCTGCCGCCGGTCGACCTGCTGATCCGCACCAGCGGCGAGGTGCGCCTGTCGAATTTTCTGCTATGGCAAATGGCTTATGCGGAAATGATTTTCGTCGATACGCTGTGGCCGGATTTTGGTCCTGAAGATTTGCGCAAGGCGCTCGACGTCTTTGCGAAGAGGGAGAGGCGCTATGGAGGCCGCTGAGAGCGAAGGCGCAGAAAAGCCGACGCTGGAAGAGGTGCGCGAGCATTCGCGGCGCAAGACGCTGGGCATCAGGGCCGCCTCTGCGGCGGTGATGCTCGCGATTGCGGTTGCGGTGTACTGGGCGCTGGGCCCCCGGGGGCTGGACATCATCGTGGCAGTGGTCGCCGCGCTGTGTTTCTTCGAACTGCTGTTCCTGATCGTGAAGGCGACCGACAACGTCGCATTCCGTCTGGCGGGGATCCTGGCAGGCGCGGTATATATCGGGCTTGCGGCGCTGATCCTGATCGATTTCGACGTGCAGTATTTCTACATGGCGATCGCGGTCGTCGTGTTCGCCGATACCTTCGCCTATATCTTCGGGACGCTGATCGGTGGCCCGCGCATCATGCCCAAGGTCAGCCCGAACAAGACTTGGGCGGGGCTGATCGGCGGAATGTTCGGCGGCTTCCTCGCGCTGACCCCGCTGATCTATCTTTCTTCGAGGATCATGGGTGTGCTGGACATGCAGGCCCTGACCGTCGCCGCCGTCGCTGGGCCTGTCCTGGCGGTGATCGCGCTGGCCGGCGACCTGTTCGAAAGCTGGTTGAAGCGTAAGGCGGGGGTCAAGGATTCCAGCCGCCTGATCCCGGGCCATGGCGGCTTCTTCGACCGGTTCGACGGCGTCATCCCGGTCGCGATCGTGATCGGCGTGATCGTGTCCCTGGCGTGATCGGCTGATGCGTTCGATCTCTATCCTCGGCAGCACCGGATCGGTCGGCGATTCGACGCTCAAGCTGCTGCGTCAGCACCGCAGCGAGTGGCGGGTCGAGGCGCTGACCGCGCATTGCAGCGCCACCAAGCTGGCCGAACTGGCCCGCGAATTCGATGCGAAGATCGCCGTGGTCAGCGACGAGGCATGCCTGCCCGAACTGCGCGAGGCGCTCAGCGGGAGCGGGATCGAGGCCGCGGGCGGCCGCGCTGCGCTGATCGAGGCGGCAAGGCGCCCGGTCGACATCACCATGGCCGCGATCGTCGGCTGTGCCGGCCTCGCTCCGGTAATGGCCGCGATCGAGCAGGGCGGCACGATCGCGCTGGCCAACAAGGAAGCGCTGGTTTCCGCAGGCCCGGTGATGACCGAAGCGGTCGCCAGGCACGGCGCGACGCTGCTGCCCGTCGATTCGGAGCACAACGCGATCTTCCAGTGCCTGGCGGGCAATCGCCTGTCAGAGGTGCGGATGATCACGCTGACCGCCAGCGGCGGCCCGCTGCGGCTGCTCAGCGCCGAGGAATTGCACCGGGTCACCCCGGATCAGGCGGTCGCGCACCCCAATTGGGACATGGGCGCGAAGATCAGCGTCGATTCGGCAACGATGATGAACAAGGGCCTCGAACTGATCGAGGCGCATCATCTGTTCCCCGTCGGGCTCGATAAGATCCGTATCATCGTTCACCCGCAAAGCGTGATCCACTCGATGGTCGAATATCGCGACCACTCGACGCTCGCCCAGCTCGGCCCGTCGGACATGATGGTGCCGATCGCCTCGTGTCTCGCCTGGCCCGAGCGGATGGACAGCCCATGCGAGCCGCTCGACCTGGCCAAGATCGGCGAGCTGAGCTTCTTTGCGCCGGATGAAACGCGCTTTCCGGCAACGCGCCTTGCACGCGCGGCGTGCGAGGAGGGCGGGGCGGCCCCGGCGGTTCTCAATGCCGCCAACGAGATAGCGGTTGCGTCTTTCCTTGCCGGTCACATTCCGTTCACCCGGATTGCAGCACTGGTGGAAGACGTTCTGGAACAGTCGAACCGGCCGCCAAGGCCCGCCACGCTCGATGACGTGCTGGCGATCGACGAAGCTGCCCGCAGGCAGGCCCAGGCGATTCTGGAGAACGCATGATCGAACAGCCTCCCTTCTGGATGTGGATAGTCGGCTTCCTCCTGGTGCTGGGGCCGCTGGTGACACTGCACGAGCTGGGCCACCTGCTGATCGGCCGCTGGCTGGGCGTAAAGGCAGAGGCTTTCTCGGTCGGTTTCGGCAAGGAACTGGCCGGTTTCAACGACAAGCATGGCACCCGCTGGCGCATCTCCGCGCTCCCGCTGGGCGGCTACGTCCAGTTCAAGGGCGACATGAACCCGGCGAGCATGCCCGACCGCGATGCTCCGGTGGAAGACGGCGCGTTCCAGCACGCATCGCTGTGGCGGCGCGCGCTGATCGTGTTCGCAGGGCCTGCGACCAACATTCTGATCGCAGTGGGTATTTTCGCCGCCTTCTTCATGTTCATCGGGCGTCCGGTTCCGGTCGATCCCAACGCCCAGCTGACCATTGCGAGCTTTACCGAGGATTCGGCGGCGCGCGAGGCGGGGCTGCAGGTCGGCGACCGGCTGGTGTCGGTGAATGGCGAAAAGCTCGAGTCGTTCAGCCAATTGCAGAACACGATCATGCTGCGTCCCGAAGAGACGATGACCTTCGAGATCGAACGTGACGGGGCGCTGAGCACGGTCGATGTGACCACCCGCAGCACCGAGGTCGAAGACCGTTTCGGCAACGAAATGCGGATCGGGATGATCGGTGTGGCTCCGCAGGAGGTCCAGTACGATTATCGTGCGCTCGGCCCGATAGAGGCGATCGGGGCGGGGATCGACCAGTCGGTCAAGACGGTCGACATGATGATTACCGGTATCGGCCAGATTTTCACCGGAAAGCGCTCGGTCCAGGAGCTGGGAGGGCCGATCTCGATCGCGAAGTTCTCGGGCGAGCATCTCAGCCTCGGGCCGCTCGCGTTCATCAGCTTTGTTGCGCTGATCTCGCTTAATTTGGCATTCATTAACCTGCTGCCAATCCCGGCGCTCGACGGCGGTCACCTGGCTTTTTACGCGGCGGAAGCGATCCGCCGCAAACCGGTGGGCGCCCGGACGACGGAAATGGCGTATCGCACCGGTGTGGCCCTAGTGCTGGCATTGATGCTATTCGTGACTGTTAACGACCTGGTGAAGCTGTTGCCCTTCGGGTGATGGCGAGCCGGGAAGCATGAGAGAGGCGGACCCAGCAGCGATTTCGACCTGCTTGAAAGGGGCGCGCGTATCGGGCAGAGGGCGCCGGATCGCTTGGTCCGGTTGTCGATACGACAAAGCAAGGTCCGATCCGGGGTCAGAAATTTTGACGGGACAACTTCGCCAATGACGGCCATTCAGACGGGCGCATCGCGCCGCAGCTGCAATATTCGCAATTATGCGCTCGCACTTCTTGCCGGCACCACGCTGGCAGGGCTTCCCCAGGCAGCCTGGGCACAGGCAGAGGATGATGCCCAGCAGACCGATCAGGCTGCAGAGCAAGCCGATCCGGCTGCGGAGCGGACCGGCCCGGTCGCCGCGCTCCAGCAGGGCGACGTGATCCGCTCGATCTCCGTGCAGGGGGTCCAGCGGCTCGAGCCGAACACCATCCTCAGCTATGTCCGGCTGCGCCCGGGCGATACCTACACCACCGCAGCCGCCGACCAGGCGCTGAAGGATCTCGCCGCGACCGAGCTGTTCGAGAGTTTCTCGATCCGCAACGATAACGGCAACGTCGTGATCGAGGTCGAGGAAAACCCGGTCATCAACCGCATCATCCTGGAAGGGAACGAGCGGCTGAAGGACGACAAGATCGCGCCGGAAATCAAGCTTGCTCCGCGCCAGATCTTCACCCGTTCCAAGGTTCGCGCCGACGTTGCCCGGATCATCGAGCTGTACAAGCGGCAGGGGCGGTTCGCCGCCACGGTTGAACCCAAGACCGTCCAGCTCAGCCAGAACCGCGTCGATCTGGTGTTCGAGATCACCGAGGGTCCCAAGTCCAAGGTCCGCCAGATCAACATTATCGGCAATGATGAGTTTTCCGACGGCCAGCTGAAGGGCGAAATGATCACCAAGGAGACTGGCCTGTTCAGCTTCCTCAGTGGCAACACCGGCTACGATCCCGACCGTCTGGCCTTCGACCAGCAGAAGCTGCGCGAATTCTACCTCAAGCAGGGCTATGTCGATTTCCGCGTCGTTTCGGCGGTCGCCGAACTGACGCCGGACAAGCGCGACTTCATCATCACCTACGTCGTCGAGGAAGGCGAGCGCTACAAGTTCGGCAATGTCGACGTCACCAGCGAAATCCGCGATTTCAATGGTGAGACCCTGACCAGGGGCCTCGCGATGAAGAGCGGCGACTGGTACGATGCCCAGCAGATCGAGGATACGGTCGAGCAGCTGAGCGAACTTGCCGGTCGCTTCGGCTATGCATTTGCCGACGTGCGCCCGCAGTTCCGTCGCAACCCCGAAGACCTGACCATGGATGTCACCCTGGTCATCAACGAGGCGCCGCGCGTTTATATCGAGCGGGTCGACATCAACGGCAACACGCTGACGCAGGACAAGGTGATCCGTCGCGAGTTCAGGTCGTCCGAGGGTGACCCGTTCAACTCGTTGCAGGTCGACCGCACCACCGCCCGGATCAACTCGCTCGGCTTCTTCCAGGAAGGTTTCGAGGTTGAGCAGAAGGAAACCGGCGACGAAGACCGGATCATTCTGGAAGCCAACGTTGTCGAACAGCCGACCGGCGAACTGCAGCTATCGGCGGGCTTCTCCTCGCTCGAAAGCTTCCTGTTCTCCGGCTCGATCCGGCAGCGCAACTTCCGTGGTCGCGGTCAGACGATCGGTGCGTCCGCGCAGTTCTCGCGCTATTCGCGCTCGTTCAACCTGAGCTTCTCCGAACCTTACGTGTTCGATCGCAACATCTCGGCCGGGGTCGATCTCTACCGCCGCGATGTCAGCAGCTTCAACTTCATCGGCGGCGATCGCGAGACGAGCTTCAAGCAGGCGACCACTGGTGGTTCGCTCCGGCTGGGCGTGCCACTGACCGAATATTCGAACCTGATCGCGAGTTACACGCTCAACTACGACCAGATCAGCCTCGATGAGCGGCTCTATTTCCGCGATATCGACGGCGACGGGACGACCGAGTGCGATCCGATCCAGGCGAGCCGCTTCCTGTGCGACGTGATCGGCGATCGGGTCAGCTCGATCCTCGGCATCAACTACGTCTTCAGCAATCTCAACAGCTACTATCGCCCGAGCCGGGGCGAGCGGATCACGCTTGGCGCAAGCTTTGCGGGTCTTGGTGGCGACGTGAAATATGCCAAGTTCACGGCCAGCGCGGCGAAGTACTGGACCGTCTTTGGCGGTTTCATCTTCTCGCTCTCGGCCGAGGGCGGTTATGTGAAGGGTCTGGAAGATCGCGGCGCCGGGGTCGACGATGTCCGTCTGAACGACCGCTTCTTCCTTGGTGAGCCGCAGTTCCGCGGGTTCGACATTCGCGGCGTTGGCCCGCGCGTGCTGCGCCAGCCCTACGTCGATGGCGCAAACGGGCCGGAACTGATTACCGATCGCGACCGGGTTCGCAACGATGCGCTGGGTGGCAACGCCTATTACCTCGGCCGTGCGGAGCTCGAAATTCCGCTCGGCGCGGGTGTCCGCGAGATGGGCCTGCGACCGTCGATCTTCGTCGATGTCGGTGCCCTCTTCAATGTCACCGCGCCCACGCTGATCGACTATCCCAACGGGCTTCAGACCACCGATGCCGATGGGAACCTGCAGTACATTCAGGATGGCGAGATCGTGATTTCGCCGGTCGATGATGAAGGCAATGCGAACACGCCCAACATCCTGGCCAATTCGCGGGTCAAAGAGGTCTTCCTCGGTGACAGCGCGAGCCCGCGCGTGTCGATCGGCGCGGGGGTTGACTGGAACTCGCCCTTCGGCCCGTTCCGCATCGATTTCGCCTACGCCCTGCGCAAGGAGCCGGGCGACGACACCAAGACACTCTCATTCAACGTAGGGACGCAATTCTGATGAAACTCGCCAAAGCAATTCTCGCCGGTGCGACCATCCTGGGTGCGACGCTGGCCACCGTGCCCGCCGCAGCGCAGGTCAACGGCATCGCAATCAGCAACCCCGAAGCGGTGATCCTGCAGAGCGCGGCGCGTCAGGCCGCCTATCAGCAGATCAGCCAGCAGTACCAGGCGCAGATTCAGCAGATCAACACGATCCGCCAGGAATCCTCGCAGCTCGAGCGCAGCCTCGACACCAATTCCGATAATCAGGTCAGCGACGCGGAAATTCAGGCGAACCCGACCGTGGTCGCCCAGCTTCAGCAGAAAGAGCAGCAGATCGCGCAGATCTATCAGCCGATCCAGCTGGCTCAGGCCTATGCGATCGAACAGCTGGTCGCCGATTACCAGAACGCGCAGAATCAGGTCATCCAGCAGAAGAAGATCCAGATGCTGCTGAGCCCGGACGTGGTTCAGTATGCGCCGGACAGCGCCAACGTGACGGAGGATATCCTGAAGGTCCTCGACCAGCGCATGCCGACCGTGCAGACCGCACCCCCGGCGAACTGGCAGCCGAGCCGCCAGACGGTCGCGCTGCAGCAGCGCGTCCAGCAGATCATGCTGGGTCTTGCACAGCAGCAGGCGATGCAGGCCGCGCAGCAGCAGGGCCAGCAGCAGCAGGCACCCGCGCAGCCGTCCGGGCGCTAATCCCGTCGTCGACATGGATAATAGCGAAACAGCCGAAACGCGGAAAATGGATGTGCGGCAGGTCCTCAAGGCCCTGCCGCACCGTTACCCCATGCTGCTGGTTGACCGGGTCGAAAGCCTGACCAAGGGCGAGGAAATCCACGCGGTGAAGGCCGTGACCTTCAACGAGGATTTCTTTCAAGGCCATTTCCCCGGCGCGCCGATCATGCCCGGCGTGTTGCAGATCGAGGCACTGGCACAGGCTGCCGCGATCCTCGGGATTGAGACGCTGGACCTCGCCGGTAGTGGCAAGCTGGTCTATTTCATGGGCATCGACGGAGCCAAGTTCCGCGCGCCGGTGACGCCGGGCTGCCTGCTCGATCTGAAGGTCTCGTTCCTGCAGAAGCGTAGCCGGGTCTACAAGTTCGCCGGAAAGGCGAGCGTGGACGGCAAGACGACCTGCGAGTGTGAGTTCACCGCGATGATCGCCGATCCGCCCGAATAGGGGCGGGGACGAAGCAGGCTTGCCAATCGGGCGCGTTGGGACTATCGGCGCGCCTTTCCCACCCAACAGCTGGACCGGTCGGAACCGTTCCGAGGCTATGGAGACATGACATGAAGGCCGAAGGTCACCCCGATTATCACACCATCACGGTCAAGATGACCGATGGTACCGAATTCCAGACCCGCTCCACCTGGGGCAAGGAAGGCGACACGCTGACGCTGGAAATCGACCCGACCAGCCACCCGGCATGGACCGGCGGCAAGCAGCAGCTTCAGGAAGGTGGCCGTGTGGCCGCGTTCAACAAGCGCTTCGGTGGGCTCAGCCTCAAGAAGTAACGCGATTTTACGCGCTTTGCGGCCTCGTGCCGCGAGGGAAGGGCGGTCCGACGGGGCCGCCCTTTTTCATTGGGCCAACCCAGCTGGCCCAAGCTAGCTGGCGCAGTCGACGCAGCGTGTCGCGATGGGCCGCGCTTCCAGCCGCTTGCGAGCGATCGGTTTCCCGCATTGGCTGCACCTGCCGTAGGTGCCGTTCTCGATTCGCAGAAGCGCCATGCGGATCTGTGCGATTTCCTCGCGCAGGACGCCATCGACGCCCTCGAGAGCCTCGTCGTCGGCCAGATCGATCGCCTGTTCGCTCGAATCGGCATCGAGGGGATGGCGCAGATCGTCTTCGATCACGTCAGCCCGCTCGAGCAAGTCCGCGAGCCGCTGCTCCAACTGTTCGCGCAGATCGCCATAGTCGGTCATTGCCACTCTCCTGTAACCGTTGTTCGCGACGGTCTAGCAGGAAGCGGCGGGGCAAAGATTGATCTCGGTCAATTCGCAAACGGTCGAGTGCCGTTTCCTCACTCCGGATTGCGTCTCACCAGCCCCACCGCTTCTCGCGATACCACTTGGTAATCACGTACTTGGTGCCTTTGCGCACCTTCATCCCGTGATGCATCGTATTGGGGTTGGTCGACTGGTCGGGGCGGCGGTTGTTCCAGCATAGCAGCTTGCCGGTTTCGGGCTGGAAGCTCTTCTTGAGCACCTTGAACCGCGTCGCGCCGCCAGCTTCGGGTTCGTTGAGGTAGATCATGAAGGTCCAAGTGCGCTGCCCCGCGACCGAGCAGTATTTCTCCCAGTCCTGCCCGTCGGGATTGAAATAGTCGCAATGCGCCTTGAACTCCTGTCCGACCGCATAGCGCTGTCCCTGCAAGGGCTCGCCATGCGTGGGGTCGATGCCGGAGAGTTCCGCCAGCATCGCCTCTAGCCGCTGGGTGCGCGGGTCGTCCATCGGCAGATCGCAGGTCTCGCTAGTGCGGAAATACATGTCGCCATCGTGATCGGCGAGGGTCGAGGGGCGCCGGTCCGCATCGATCATCGCGATCAGCTCCCCGCAGAAATTCGGATCGAGGAACCGCCGCATCTGCAAGAGCTCGACCTTGGGGAAGGGCAGGCGCTGCATGCCCCGGGCCGCGAGTTCGTCTGAATCGGATTCGCCCGGATCGCGCATGCGCGCCTCATGCGAAGCGGTGGACTATTTTGCAAGCCGCGCAATAATGCTGCGTAAAGACGATGATTTTGCGTTTTTCACTTCCCAAATCGCGCTCGCCGTGCAAGCGAGCCTCCACACGCAAGTTCCGCTCTTGACGCGGCGATTCGTGTACGTAACTGCCCTGCGCCTGGCGTGGCCGCGTCGGGGCATATGGCGATCGTAGCTCAGTTGGTTAGAGCGCCGGTTTGTGGTACCGGAGGTCGGGGGTTCGAGACCCCTCGATCGCCCCATTTTCCCCTGCGGGTCTAGGGTTCGAGAGAACCGGCGCTGCCGGGTTCGTGCGAGCCCGGATCACTCTTGCAGGGATGATGCACAAGCCGATGAGCGCTTTCTGGACCGACCCCGATTTCGACGACCATGAGGTCGTCCACTTCGTTCATGACGAAAAGCGGGGGCTGACCGCGATCATCGCTCTCCACTCCACCCATCTCGGCCCGGCAGCGGGCGGCACGCGGTTCTGGCATTATGCCGAGCCTGCCGCCGCGATGCGCGACGCGCTGCGCCTGAGCCGCGGGATGAGCTACAAAAACGCCATGGCCGGCCTGCCGATGGGCGGGGGCAAGGCGGTGATCCTCGCCAATCCGGAACGCAAGAAGACGCCCGAGATGCTCGCCGCGTTCGGCGATGCGGTCGACGCTCTGGGCGGCAAATACGTAACCGCCGAAGATGTCGGCATCACCGTGGCCGACATGGTCGCGGTCAACCAGCGCACCGATTACGTGTCCGGCCTCCCGGTCGCGGAAGGCGAGGCGGGCGGCAACCCCGGCCCGTTCACCGCGCTCGGCATCTATCTGGGCATCAAGGCCGCGGTGCAGCACAAGCTCGGGCGCGACAGCGTCGAGGGTGTGCATGTTGCGATGCAGGGCGTCGGCAGCGTCGGCGGCGGCGTTGCTCGCCTGCTCGCCAAGGATGGCGCCAAGCTGACGCTGGCCGACATCGATACCGACGGCGCGCAGGCGCTGGGGCAGGAACTGGGTGCCGACGTGGTCGCTCCCGATTCGATCATGTCGCTGGGCTGCGATGTGTTCAGCCCTAATGCGCTGGGTGCGATCCTCAATGATGAGGGGATTGCCCGGCTCGACTGCGCGATCGTTGCAGGCGGCGCTAACAACCAGCTTGCCGGGCCCGGAAACGGTGCTGCACTGGCCGAGCGCGGGATTCTCTACGCACCCGACTACGTGATCAACGCGGGCGGTATCATCAGCGTCACGATGGAATATCTGTGCCGCCGCGATAGCGCGCCGTGCGACATCAACGAGGTGCGCAAGCGCATCGCGCAGATCCCCGAGCGGCTGACGAAAATCTGGCAGGACAGCGAGGCAAGCGGTTCCTCACCCGACCAGGTCGCCGACGCGATGGCGCAGAAGCTGATCGGCCGCGGCTGATCCGATTCGGCTCGCCCCGATTGGCCCGGGGATGATCCCGCGGCCTGCGGGCAAAAAGCGCGACGAATCCTTGCGCGCACCCCGCGCGGGCGGCATAGGGGCAGGCGATAAAATCATGCATGGTTTCGCTAATCCCCGCCGGTTTCTCGGTCTCGCGAAAAGGCTGACACCGATCCTCCTCGTTGTGGGCCTGCTGGCCTCGACGGGCGCGATCGCGTGGGGCCTCGTCATGGTACCGCCCGACCGCCTGATGGGCGAAACCGTGCGGATCATCTTCATCCATGTGCCGACCGCGTGGCTTGGCATGGCGGGCTGGATGACGATCGCGGGGTCGAGCCTTGCGCTGCTCGTCTGGCGCCACCCGCTTGCGGCTCTGGCCGCGCGTGCCGCCGCCATTCCGGGCGCGGTGTTCACGGCGATCTGCCTCGCCACCGGGTCGATCTGGGGCCGGCCGACATGGGGCACCTGGTGGGTGTGGGACGGGCGGCTGACCAGCATGCTGATCCTGCTGTTCCTCTACCTCGCCTATATTGCGCTCAGCCAGGCGGTCGACCGCGAAGGGGCCTCGTCGCGCCTGCCCGCGATCTTCGGCCTGGTCGGGGCGGTCAACATCCCGATCATCAACCGTTCGGTCGTGTGGTGGAACTCGCTTCACCAGCCGCCCAGCATCACCACCGGTGGCAGCAGCATCGACGGGGTTTTCCTGTGGCCGATGCTGATCGCGATGCTGGGCTTCACCTGCCTGTTCGCCGCGACCGTGCTGATGAACATGCGTGCGCTCCTGGCACAGGCGCAGGCGGAGGCGCGGTTGCGCCGCCGCGCGATGGAAGCGGAGCCCGCCTGATGGTTCGTGAAGCCCTCTCCCAATGGGACTATGTGATCGCCGCCTATGCGATCGCGATTCCGGCGATTGCCGCGCTGCTGATCCTCAGCTGGCTGCGGATGCGCCGGGCAGAACGTGCGCGCGACGAAGCGCGGCAGAAGGGTCGCAAGGGATGAATACGCAAAAGACCGGCCTCGCCCCCAAGCATCAGCGACTGATCCTGGTGGTCGTCGCGCTGCTCGTGCTGGTCGCGGCAGGGATGCTCGCCGCTTGGGGCCTGCGCAGCCAGGCCGACTATTTCTATCTGCCCGAGGATATCGCCAAGAACCCGCCCGAGCCGGGCCGTGCGATCCGCCTTGGCGGGATGGTTCAGCAGGGTTCGATCCGCACGCTGTCGGACGGCGTGACCATCGCCTTCCAGGTGACCGGGCGCGAAGGCAATGCGATCCCCGTGACCTATCGCGGGATCGTGCCGGACCTGTTCGTCGAAGGCTCGGGCGTCATCGCCAACGGCCGGCTGGGCACCAACGGCACTTTCGAGGCCGAGACCCTGCTCGCCAAGCATGACGAGAATTACACCCCGCGCGAACTCGAAGGGCTGAGCGATCAGGCCATGCACGAAGTGCTCGAAGAAAGCGCAGCAGGCACGCCGTGATTGCAGAGATCGGTCTTGCTGCCCTGTGGCTCGCCGCAGGGCTCTGCGCATTGCAATTCATCGCCGGGGTTCTCGGCGTGCGTGAGGCGGGCGCGGACGGCGCGGTTCATCCGGTCAGCGCGCTCGCGCGGCCTGCGGCGGTGGTCCAGGGCCTGCTGCTGCTGGTCGCCTTCGCATGCCTGCTGCGGGTGTTCGCGGTGACCGACCTGTCCGTGGCGCTGGTCGCGGACAACAGCCACGTCGACAAGCCGTTCATCTATCGCCTGGCTGCCGCCTGGGGGAACCACGAAGGCTCGATGCTGCTGTGGGTTACCATCCTGGGCCTGTCTGGCGGGCTGGTTGCGCTGTTCGAGCGGCGGATGGACGATCGCTTCATGAAGGCGGTGCTGGCTGCACAGGCGTTCATCGCGCTCGGTTTCCTCGCCTTCCTGCTGTTCAGCTCCAACCCCTTCGCGCGGCTGAACCCGCCCGCCGATTTCGGCGCCGGGCTCAACCCGCTGCTGCAGGATATCGGCCTCGCGTTCCACCCGCCCACGCTCTACCTCGGCTATGTCGGCCTGTCGGTGGCGTTCAGCTTCGTCGTCGCCGGACTGGTGACGCGCCAGGCGGGGCCCGAACTGGCGCGCGTGATGCGCCCGTGGGTGCTTGCGGCGTGGGTCGCGCTGACCCTCGGCATCGCGGCGGGCAGCTACTGGGCCTATTACGAGCTGGGCTGGGGCGGCTGGTGGTTCTGGGACCCGGTGGAGAATGCGTCGCTGATGCCGTGGCTGGCCGCGACCGCGCTGCTCCATTCGGTCAGCGTGCTGGCAGCGCGCGACGCGCTGCGCACCTGGACGATCATGCTGGGCGTGGTCGCCTTTTCGATGAGCATGGTCGGCACCTTCCTGGTCCGTTCCGGCATCCTCACCAGCGTGCACGCCTTCGCCGTCGATCCGGAGCGCGGGGCCTTCATCCTCGGCCTGCTGGCGATCTATGTCGGCGGTGGCTTCGGGCTGTTCGCGCTGCGCGCCGGTGCGCTGGCGGAGGGCAAGCGCTTCGCCGTGGTCAGCCGCGAGGGCGCGCTGGTGGTCAACAATGTCATGCTGAGCGGCATTCTGGCAGTGGTGCTGCTGGGCACGCTCTACCCGCTGGCGGCCGAGGCGCTGGGCACGCGGGTGTCGATCGGCCCGCCCTATTACAATCCGGTCAGCGCGATCTTCGCCGTGCCGATGCTGCTGGTCCTGCTGGTCGGGCCGCTGCTGCGCTGGAAGCGCGACAGTCTGTCACGCATCGCGGTGCCGCTGGCGATCGTCGGCGCGCTGCTGGCCGCCTCTGTCACCGTGCTGGTGCTGTTTACCGATGCCGGGGTGCTGCCGGTCCTCGGCCTTGCGATCGCCGTTGCACTCGCACTGGCCAGCTGGCTGCCCCTGCGTGGGCGGAAGCTCAAACGCGTTCCGCTGGCGCTGTGGGGATCGATGCTGGCCCACTTTGGCGTCGCCGTGAGCCTCGCGGGCATGGCCAGCGAAACCGCCTTCTCGATCGAGCGACTGGTTGCGGTCGAGGCTGGGGAGAGCGTTGCGGTCGGGCCTTACCAGGTCACGCTGCAGGAAGTGGACCCGGTCGCGGGTCCGAACTGGACCGCGCTGGAAGGGCGGCTGGCGATCACCGGGGGCGGGGTGGACACCGTGCTGCGCCCGCAGGCCCGCTATTTCACCGATCCTCCGCAAAGCACCAGCGAAAGCGCGCTGCTGACGCGGTGGGATGGTCAGTTCTACGCCATTCTGGGCGATGCAGCCGGTGAGGGGCGCTGGCAGCTGCGGCTGTGGTGGAAGCCGTTCGTCACGCTGATCTGGTACGGCGCGCTGCTGATCGCGCTGGGCGGATTGCTGTCGATCTTCGGCCACCTGCGCTCCAGCGCACGCTCGCGCCGTATTCGCGAGGAAGTGGCCCGTCGCCGAGCGGAAAAGGCATTGCTGTGAAAAAGCTCTGGCTCATCATTCCGCTGATGCTGTTCGCCCTGTTTCTGGGGGTTGCGGCCTATCAGCTGATCCAGCCGCGCGACACGCTGGTGCGCAGCACGATGATCGGCAAGCCGCTGCCCGCGTTCGATCTGCCCGGCGCGACCGACGACGCACCGCGCGTCGCCTCGGGCCTGTTCGCCGATGGCCAGCCGCGCCTGCTCAACGTGTGGGCGACCTGGTGCGTGCCCTGTATCGCGGAGGCTCCGCAGCTGGAGGAACTGGCGAAACGCGGCGTGCCGATCGTCGGCATCGCGGTGCGCGACGAGCCGGAGGCCATTGCGCAGTTCCTCGAGCAATACGGCGATCCCTACGCTGCGATCGCGCGCGACGATATTGCCGAGGTGCAGCTGGCGCTCGGTTCCAGCGGGGTGCCCGAAACCTTCGTGATCGATGGCAAGGGCATCATCCGCCACCAGCATATCGGCGATATTCGCGAGAGCGACGTCGACGAGATCTACGCCAAGTGGGAGGCCGCAAAGTGACGCCATTTCCGCTTCTGGCCGCAGCGATGCTTTCGCTGAGCGCACCGATCGCCGCGCCGCCGGCCGGGCAGATGACCTCTGCCGCGCCGCTGGCGAACACCCAGCTTGCCGATCCGCAGCAGGAGGCGAGCGCGCAGGCGCTGATGGAAGAACTGCGCTGCCTCACCTGCCAGTCGCAGTCGATCGCCGATAGCAATGCGCCGATGGCGGGTGACATGCGCCATCAGGTACGCAGCCGGATTGCGGCGGGCGAAAGCCCCGAACAGGTCCGCGCCTGGCTGGTCGAGCGCTATGGCGATTACGTGACCTACCGCCCGGGGCTCGATTCGGCGACCTGGCCGCTGTTCGCACTGCCGGTGCTGTTTCTGCTGGTGGCGGGCGTGATCCTGTTCCGGCGGCTGGGGAGGCGCGGCGAATGATCGGCACCTGGATCGCAATCGGTGTGCTTGCACTCGCGGCCTTCGGGGTCGCCTGGCTGGTGGCGGGCGAGGGACGCCGCGTGTGGACCCTGATCGCCTCCGCGCTGGTCTTCGCACTGGCGGGCTATGCGTGGCAGGGCTCACCCGAACTGCCCGGCAGCCCGCGCTCCGCGAAGGTCGAGGTCTCGCCGACATCGGAGTCGCTGATCGATCTGCGGCGCAGCTTCTACAATATCGAAGGCATCATGCCCGCGCGCTTCGTGGTCACTGCGGACGCGTTCTCGCGCCGGGGCAAGCATCGCGACGCCGCCGGCCTGCTGCGCAACGGCGTGCACGAGAACAGTGAGGACGGGGAGGCGTGGCTGGCGCTGGCGCTCGCCCTTGCCGAACAGACCAAGGGGCGGGTCACGCCGCCGGTGGAATACGCGTTCGAGCGTGCCCGCGAAGCTTCGCCGGGCAATCCCGCGCCGTCCTATTTCCGCGGCATCGTCTCGATGCGTGGCGGTGCACTGGGCGAGGCGCGCGAGTTCTGGGCACAGGCGGTCGAGGACGCACCCGAAGGTGCGCGCGGGCGTGATTACGTCGCGGCGCAGCTGGAGCGGCTCGACGGCGTGATCCGCGTGCTGGGAGAACGTGCGATGGAGGAACGCCCCGCGATGCAGGGCGCCCCCGGAATGCCGCCATCCGGGGCGCAGCCGCAGATGGGCCCCGCTCAGCCGGGGCAAGAGCCGACACGCTGATCGCAACTGCGCGCGATGTTGCACTTGCACACGGGCACTGCTAACCGCGCCCGTCGCACCCGACAAACGCATTGGTTCGTCGACGCCGGGTCCGCAACAGGTTGAGCATCGCGAAGATTTTATGAGCGGAGCATCCGTCCAGCCGGGCCTGGCACCGGAAAAATTCACCGAGTCGCACTCCAGCGGCTCGAAGGCGGCGCTCGCTGTGGGCGCGGTCGGCGTGGTCTTTGGCGATATCGGGACCAGCCCGCTCTACGCCTTCCGCGAAACCTTTCTGGGCGAACACAGCCTGACGATCGACAAGCTGCACATCTATGGTGTGGTCAGCCTGATCTTCTGGTCGATGACGCTGATCGTCTCGATCCAGTACGTCACCATCCTGATGCGCGCCGACAACAAGGGGCAGGGCGGCACGCTGGCGCTGGTCGCGCTGCTGTCGCGCTATATCGGCAAGTCGCGCTGGGGCTTCCTCACCGTCGTACTGGGCGTGTTCGCGACCGCGCTGTTCTACGGCGACTCCATGATTACGCCCGCGATTTCCGTGCTTTCGGCGGTCGAGGGGCTGACGGTGGTCAATACGGGGCTGGAGCCGCTGGTGATTCCGATCGCGCTGGTCCTGCTGGTCGGGCTGTTCCTGATCCAGCGACGCGGCACCGCCGCCGTGGGCAAGCTGTTCGCGCCGATCATGATCGTCTATTTCAGCGTGATTGCGGTGCTCGGCACGATTCAGATCGTCCAGAACCCCTATATCCTGCAGGCGCTCAACCCTTGGTACGCGGTGCAGTTCTTCCTCACCGACGGCTACATCGCCTTCCTCGCGCTCGGCTCGGTCGTGCTGGCGGTGACCGGGTCGGAGGCGCTTTATTCCGACATGGGCCATTTCGGCCGCGGCCCGATGCGGCTGAGCTGGTTCGGCTTTGTGATGCCCTGCCTGCTGCTCAACTATTTCGGCCAGGGCGCGATGATCGCGGCGATGGACCCGGCGGAAACGCTGGAGGCGATGAAGAGCCCGTTCTTCGTCATGGCCCCTGACGTGCTGCGCCTGCCGCTCGTCATTCTCGCCACTGCTGCCACCTTTATCGCCAGCCAGGCGGTGATCTCCGGCGCGTTCTCGATCACCCACCAGGCGATCCAGCTGGGCTTCATCCCGCGCCTGTCGACCGAACACACCAGCGCGACCGAGCGCGGGCAGATTTACATTCCCTTCGTCAACAATGTGCTGATGGTCTCGGTCATCCTGCTTGTGCTGATGTTCCAGTCCTCGACCAACCTCGCCAGCGCCTATGGCATCGCGGTGACCGGGGCGATGTTCATCGACACGCTGCTGATGGGCGTGCTGCTGATCGCGGTGTGGAAGTGGAAATGGTGGCTGATGGTGCCGGTGTTCCTGCTGTTCGTCTTCGTCGACGGGGCCTACTTCGCGGCCAACCTGCCCAAGGTGCCCTCGGGCGGCTGGTTCCCGCTGGTCGTCGGTGCCTTCGCCTTCCTGCTGCTGACCACCTGGTCGCGCGGGCGCAAGCTGATGCGGGAGCGGATGGGCGAGGTCGCGCTGCCGATCGAGATCTTCGCCAAGTCCGCGCAGAACAGCGCCACCCGCGTGCCGGGCACCGCGATCTTCATGGCGTCGAGCACCGCCGGTGTGCCCTCCGCGCTGCTGCACAACATAAAGCACAACAAGGTGCTGCACGAACGCGTGGTGATCCTGACGGTCGAGATTCAGGATGTGCCCTATGTCGATCCGGAGCAGCGCTGCGATTTCACCGAGATCGGCGACGGGTTCTACCGTGCGGTGCTGCGCTATGGTTTCATGGACGAAACCAACGTGCCCGAAGGGCTGAAACACATGAGCCGTTGCGGCGGCAAGTTCGACATGATGGACACCAGCTTCTTCCTCAGCCGCCAGACGCTGCTGCCGGGTGACAAGCCGGGCATGCCCGTGTGGCGCGAGAAGATATTCAGCTGGATGCTGCGCAACGCGGCGAGCGCGATGGAGTTCTTCAGCCTGCCGACCAATCGCGTGGTCGAGCTGGGTTCTCAGGTGCGGATCTAGAGTTCTGCAAGACGCCATCCGCACGTTGCGGGTGTACGGCACCGACGGTTTCCCCTTGTCACCTTTGCGGTGATCGTCTTTCACGGGCACATGCTGAGCCTTAGCCCGGAAGTCGCGCTCCTCGTCCTGGGCATCCTGCTTCTCGCCACGGTGTTCGCGGGCTCTCTTTCGAGTCGGTTCGGATTGCCCGCGCTGATCGGGTTCCTGTGCCTGGGCATGCTGGCCGGGGTGGATGGGCCCGGCGGGATCGCGTTCGACGATTACCTGCTGACCCAGGGCGTGGGCATCGCGTGTCTCATCTTCATCCTGTTCTCAGGCGGCATCGACACCGACTGGCGCGACGTGCGCCGCGTTGCCACGCCAGCACTGGTTCTTGCCACTGGCGGCGTTCTGATCAGTGCGGGGATCATGGCGCTCGCGGCGAACCTGCTGCTGGGCTTCAGCCCGTATCAGGGCTTCCTGCTGGGAGCGATCATCGCATCGACCGATGCGGCCGCGGTGTTCGCCATCCTGCGATCGACCGGGCTCGACCTGCATGGCGACGTCCCCGCGCTGATCGAGGTGGAGTCGGGCTCCAACGATCCGATGGCGATCTTCCTCGTCGGGGCGGCGCTGATGTTCATCACCGTGCCCGACTTCTCGCCGGTCACGCTGGTCCCGCAATTCCTGCTCCAGATGGTCCTTGGCGCGGCGGTAGGCTTCGGCGCGGGATATCTGCTGCCCGAGATACTCAAGCGCTCGCAATACCGCCACGGTGGGCTGGCGTTTGTGATTTCCATCGCCGCCGCGCTGATCGCATACGGGCTGGCATCCGTCCTTGGCGGAAACGGCTTCCTTGCCGCTTATGTCGCAGGTCTGACCGCAGGCAACCGGACCTACCGCGCGAGTACGATCGTCTCGACCTTTCAGGATGGGCTGGCGTGGCTGGCGCAGGTGGTTATGTTCCTCACGCTCGGCCTGCTGATCGCCCCCTCGAACCTGACCGGAGTGATCGTACCGGGCCTCGCCATCACTTTCATCCTGATGTTCGTCGCCCGCCCGGTGAGCGTGTTCGTGTGCCTCGCGCCGTTCCGCCAGTTCGGGTGGCGGGCGAAGCTGTTCGTGTCATGGGCGGGGCTGCGCGGCGCGGTGCCCATCGTGCTCGCCACGTTCCCCATAGTCGCGGGCGTGCCGAGCGCGTTCACGATCTTCAACATCGTGTTCTTCGTGGTTCTGCTGTCGAGCGTCATTCAGGGGCCGACGATCAACTGGCTGGCCAACCGGCTGGGCCTGCGGGTCGAGCAGGATGTGGCCGGGCCAGTGCCTGCGGATGACGCGAAGCTCTAGGCTCCGGTATTCTAGGCGCCCGTGGGCGGTTCTTCCTCGACCAGACCTTCCTTGCGCTCCGGATCGAGCCCGTGCCGGAGCAGCATGGGGATCTGGCTGAAGGTGAACGCGAAGCTGAGCCCCATGAACACCCACAGCTTGGACCACAGCCAGTCCTCGAAGCTCAGGTTCATGCGCAGCACTTCGTTGAGCACGGCGAGGAACAGGAAGAAGAAGCCCCAGTTGCGCGACAGTTTGAGCCAGCCTTCCTGGCTGAGCCCTTCGAACGCGGCCTCAAGCAGCCATTGCAGGAACGCCTTGCCGCGCAGCCAGCCGATCAGCAGCACGACACCGAAGAAGGCGTAGAGTACGGTCGGCTTCACCTGCACGTAGAACGGATCGCGTAGCAGGATCGTCATGCCGCCGAAGCCGACGATCAGCACGGTCGACAGCATCAGCATCTTGGAGATCTGCCCGGTCAGCAGCTTGCTCGCGATCAGTGCGGCGATGGCGGCGACGATGAATGCGCCGGTCGACTTGATGATGGCGACGAGCGTGCCGACGGAATCATCGCCATCAGGCCGGAAGAGGTAGAACGAGAGCAGGAAGACGATCAACGGGCCGTAGTCGATCGCGACGTTGAGCCAGCCGGATCTGGTCTTCTTGGGCGGCGTTTGGGTGTCGGTCATCAATGTCTTCCCGTGTCGTTACGAGCGGCGCAGCCGCGCGGCAGTCCATGCGCCAGGTCGATCGCAAAAGCGAATCGCAATGACGACCTGTCAGGCCACCCCTGCGATCACGCGCGCGACCAGATCGGGGTCGAACGGGCGCAGGTCGTCGAGCTGTTCGCCCACGCCGATGGCGTGGATGGGCAGACCGTATTTCTGCGCCGCCGCCACGAGGATGCCGCCGCGTGCAGTGCCGTCCAGCTTGGTCATGATCAGCCCGGTGACGCCTGCGACTTCCTTGAACACGTCGATCTGGCTGAGCGCATTCTGGCCGTTGGTCGCATCGAGCACCAGCACGACATCGTGCGGAGCTTCGGGGTTGAGGCGGCCGAGCACTTTGCGGATCTTGGCCAGCTCATCCATCAGCTCGCGCTTGTTCTGCAACCGGCCTGCGGTGTCGACGATCAGTGCGTCGGTGCCTTCATCGGTCCCGCGCTTGACCGCGTCGAACACGATCGAGGCGGGATCGCCGCCCTCGGGCCCGCGCACCAGCGGCACGCCGACGCGGTCTGCCCAGGTCTGCAGCTGGCCGATCGCGGCGGCGCGGAAGGTGTCGCCCGCCGCCAGCATCACCTCGTAATCGTCTTCCATGAACAGGTGCGCGAGCTTGGCGATGGTGGTGGTCTTGCCGCTGCCATTGACGCCGATCACCAGGATCACCTGCGGGCGCGGGAAGGCGGTCACCTCCAGCGGCTTGGCCACGGGGCGCAGGATCGCGGCGATCTCCTCCGCAACCGCTTCGCGCAGCTGGCGTTCGGTAATCTCCGCACCGAAGCGCTGTTCGCGCAGCGCCTCGCGCACGCGGCCCGCGGCTTCGGGGCCGAGGTCGGACATGATCAGCGCATCCTCGATCTCGTCGAGCGTGGCGTCGTCCAGCCGGGTGTTGCCCCGCGTCTGGCTGACAGGCGCGATATTCTCGCTCAGGCGGTCGGAAGTCTTGCGAAAGCCGCCGAGCAGGCGGTCGCTCCAGCTGGAGGAGCTCTGTTCGCTCATGCGAGCATCCCTTCGATGATCCGGGTGGGGGTAATGGGGGCGATGGTGCCCGGCGCGGTGCCTTCGGGCAAGGCGACGCGCGCGAAGTGCGGGGTGTAACCGCTGCCGTCCTTCTCGGCGAGCACTGTGTGGCGCTGGCCGATCAGGCTGGCGAGCCAGCCATCGCGGGTGCGCCGCACGGCGGTACGCAATTCGGCAGCGCGCGCCTTGATCGTGGCGACGTCGACCTGCGGCATCCGCGCGGCAGGCGTGCCCGCGCGCGGTGAGTAGGGAAAGATATGTCCGTGGACGATCCCGCACTCCGCGACGATGGAGAGATTGTCCGCATGATGCGCGTCCGTCTCGGTCGGGAAGCCCGCGATCAGATCCGCGCCGATGGCGATCTCGGGCCGCCGCGCCTTCAGCCGCGCGACCAGATCGACCGCATCGCCGCGCAGGTGCCGCCGCTTCATCCGCTTGAGGATCAGGTCGCTGCCATGCTGGAGCGAGAGGTGCAGGTGCGGCATAACCCGCGGCTCGCCCGCGATCAGATCGAACAGCGCTTCGTCGATCTCGATCCCGTCGACCGAGGACAGGCGCAGGCGCGGCAATTGCGGGAATTCAGCCAGAATTGCAGCGACCAGCGTGCCGAGTCGCGGCTCACCCGGCAGATCGTGGCCCCATGAGGTCAGATCGACCCCGGTCAGCACCACTTCCTGCGTGCCCTCGATCAGCCGTGCTTCGACTGCGCGCAACACGGTGGCGATATCGTCCGACCGGCTGGTTCCACGCCCGGCCGGTATACTGCAGAAGGTGCAGGCATGGTCGCAGCCGTTCTGCACGCCGATGAAGGCGCGGGTGCCCTGCTGGCGCAGCGCCACGCGCGGCTCGGGGACGTTCCAGCTGCGCGCATCGAGCTTGGCTTGATTGGCGACGAACCCGTCGACCTCGTCCATCGCGCCCAGCGCCTCGCGCTCGGTCTCCGCGGCGCAACCGGTCACCAGCAGGCGCGCTGCCGGATGCGCCTTGCGCGCACGCCGGATCGCCTGCCGCGTATGGCGCACCGCCTCGCGCGTGACCGAGCAGGAATTGACCACCACCAGATCGGGCTGCGCCTCCACCAGCGCGGCGATCCGCTCGCTCTCGGCATGGTTGAGGCGGCAGCCGAGCGATATGACCCGGGTTTCGCTCAAGAATAATCGTCCAGCTCGAAGGTGCCGCGAAACGCTTCGCTGGCAGGGCCTGCCATGTGGATGCCGCCTTCCTCGTCGTGGCGGATGGTCAGCGTGCCGCCGGGCAGCGTCACCTCGACCTCGGCATCGACCAGCCCCTGGCGATAGGCGACGGTCGCAGTGGCGCAGGCCCCGGTACCGCAGGCCAGCGTGAGCCCGGCACCGCGCTCCCATACGCGCAACCGGATCGCCTTGCGCGACAGGATCTGCGCGACATTGACGTTGATCCGCTCGGGAAACAGCGGGTCGGTCTCGATCTCCGCGCCGAGCGTTTCCAGCGGCACGGCGCGCGCGTCGTCGACGAAAAACACGATGTGCGGGTTGCCGACATTCACCGCGCTCGGCCGTTCGAGCATGTCCCAGCCCAGCGGCATCTCGCGCGTGTCCATCGCGTAGGCAAGCGGGATGTCCTGCCAGTCGAACCGTGCGCGGCCCATCGCGGCTTCGGCCATGTTCTCGCCCGGGCGCACGCGCAGCGTGCCGCCGGCTGTGGCGATGCTGGCGGGCTGGCCATGCAGGACCGCGACCGCGCGGGTCGCATTGCCGCATGCCTCCACCTCGCCGCCGTCGGCATTGTGGATCCGCATCGCGAGGTCCGCCTCGTCCGACGGGCCGAGCACGATCAGCTGGTCGAAGCCGATCCCGCGATGCCGGTCCGCCAGCGCGCGGATCTGCGCGGTGTCGAGGGAGGGCAGGTCGATCTCGCGCCCGTCGAGGATCACGAAGTCATTGCCCAGGCCGTGCATCTTGATGAAGGGAAGGCGCATAGTTCTGCGCACTTATGGCGGGGTGGGGTCCGCGTAAAGGCCGGGCGCGCATCACGCACCGGCTCAGGCCGCGTCCGCGTCAGGCGCTTTTGCGCTGGCCGGGGTCGGGCGCGGGTTGCGCGGCTGCGGTTTTCGCACTCTCGGACAGCATGTCCAGCTCGCTCAGGCGTTTGACCACGGCTGCCGCATCCTCCGGCTTGCCGTAGAGATAGCCCTGGCCCTTCATCTCGCCCATCCCGCGCAGCGTTTCGAGGATCGAGGCATCCTCGATCCCCTCTGCGGTAATCGGGATCTGCAAGCCCTGACCAAGCGAGACCAGCGCGTTGACGATATGGTCCTGCTGCGCGCGGTCACTGATGAGGTCGGGCGAGGCCTGGGCGACACGGCGCAGCTCGCCGACGAAACTCCGGTCGATCTTGACCCGGTCAAAGGGCAGGGTGCGCAGCTGGGTGAGGGTGGCGAAGCCGGTGCCGAAATCGTCGAGGCTGACGCGCACGCCCAGATTCTTGAGGCTGACGATCATCGTCTGCACCGCGGCGAGGTTTTCCTGCAGGCAGGCTTCGGAAATCTCCACGTCCAGCCGGCTGGCGGGGAAGTCGCTGCCCAGCAGCAGCTTCAGCAATTTCTGCGGCAGCCATGGATCGCGCAGCTGGACCGGAGAGATATTGATCGACAGGGTCAGGCTGGGGCTCCAGCTCTGGGCGTCGATCAGCGCGCGGCGGATCAGCATTTCGGACAGCGGGCCGATCAGGCCGCAATTTTCCGCGATGGGAATGAAAATATCCGGGCTGACTTCGCCGAGTTCCGCCGAGTGCCAGCGGGCGAGCATTTCGAAACCGACCAGTCGGCCGGTCTCCAGATCGATTTGCTGTTCGTAATGAGGGGTGAACTCGCCGCGTTCCAGCCCGGCGCGAATCGCCGCCTCCATCTCGCGGCGCAGGCGTGCCTCCGCCTCCATCGACAGATCGAACCAGCAGAACCGGTTCCGGCCTTCCTTCTTGGCGTGGTACATCGCCAGGTCGGCCCGATGCATGAGCTTGCGCGCCGCGCCTTCCAGATTGTCGATCCGCTGGTCCGGCCGGTGCACCGCGATGCCGGCCGAAATGGTCACCTCCAGCGCGCCCATTTCGGTTTGGATGGGGCGCGCGATATTGCCTGTCATCTCGCACGCCCAAAGTTCGAGACTGTGCGGGTCTTCGTTCTCGAGCGGCATGATGAAGGCGAATTCGTCACCCCCCAGGCGGGCACAGTGCCCTTCCGACGGGGCGATCGCCTTGAGCCTGCGCGACACTTCCAGCAGCACTTCGTCGCCGGCCTGGTGGCCGTTATTGTCGTTGATCTCCTTGAACCCGTCGAGGTCGATCATCACGAAGGCCACGGCCTGTTGGGTCTCCGCCATCGCATCGAGCGCTTCCATCAGCCTCTCGGTCGCACAGCGCCGGTTGAGGCAGCCGGTCAGTGGATCGATCTGCGAAAGGTGGAGCGCCTCTTCTTCTGCTTTCCGGCGCTGTTCGATCTCCTTGCGCAGATCGACATAGCGACGCCAGCCGAAGATGATCAGCGCGATGTTGAGCAGCAGGGCGTTGACCAGCGCGGTATCGGGCGGTTCGACGCTGTTATCGAGCCAGTGCCGCGCGACCTGCGGCATCACCGTGCCACCGATGCCGACGAAAAGGATGATGGCCGCCGTGGCGATGCCCAGCATCACCACGTCGCGCTGCGCCTTGTCGAGGCGGGGCAGATCGTCGACCTTGTCACCCATGAGGCGTGGCAATCTTCATCCTGAGAATGGGGTTTCCCGTCCGGTTCGACTCACTTTTGCCAGCAGGTCTTGAAAATCGGGTAAATGCGCCGTGCGAAAGTCGCACCGATTGTCGCAGGCGTGCCATGGACCCTCGGCACGATCATGCGTTCTCCCGGAGGACGCCACAGATTCAAGGGAGCAGACATTGCGCTACTGGCTGATGAAATCGGAACCCGACGTTTACGGGTGGGACGATCTGGAAAAGGAAGGCACCGGCGTGTGGGACGGTGTCCGCAGCCATCAGGCCAAGAACAACCTTGCTGCAATGGAGGTGGGCGACCAGGCCTTCTTCTACCACTCCAATATCGGGCGCGAGATCGTCGGCATCGTCGAGATCGTCGAGGCTCACATGACCGATCCGACCGACGATACGGGCAAGTGGGCTGCGGTGCGGGTAAAGCCCAAGACCAAGCTGCCCAGTGTGGTGACGCTCAAGCACGTGAAGGCGGAGCCCCAACTGGCCGAAATGCAGCTGGTCAAGCTGTCGCGCCTGTCCGTGGCCGAGGTGATGCCCGACGAGTGGTCGATCATCCTCGAAATGGCGGGTGTCTGACGCGGCTTTCGCGCACTCCGATGTGCGGCGTTGGTTCCGAAATTATGATAGGTGGAGCGCCGTGACGCGCTGGTCGCAAGCGGCACTCGCTTGGGCGCATCCGACCCTGTCAAAGGGAACGTAAACCCCTGTTTCTCTGTTTCTTTATTACATCGGCGATGATGCCGACGCACGAAATGGAGAACGATGATGGGTGAACTGAAGAGTAAGGTCGAAGGCAACGTCAACGAAGCCATTGGCAAGGCCAAACAGCAGTCGAACGACCCCGAAACCCGCGCCGACGGCAAGGGTCAGGAAGTCAAGGGCAAGGCCCAGCAGGCCAAGGGTGAAGTCCAGGGCGCGCTCGGCGACGACATCTGATCGTCACGCAGTGAAGCGTAAAGAGGGGCGGTGCCATTGCGGCGCCGCCCCTTTTTCGTCGCGTCAGGCCTTTGCGCGCAGACCGCTGACGGTCGCGCCACTTGCGGCGAGCTGTTCGATGTCGATCTTGGCGTGGATCAGCCGCAATCCCCTGCGTCCCTTCGCCTCGATCAGGGCATCCTCGAATTCCCCGGTCGTGGCGGCAGTCGCGCTCCAGGCACCGAAACTTGCGGCGAAGGCTGCAAAGTCTGGATTGGCCAGGTGGGTGGCCGAAATCCGTTCGGGAAACTCGCGTTCCTGATGCATCCGGATCGTGCCGTAGCCGCTATTATCGACCACGATCACCATGATGTCGCAGCCCGCCTGCGCCGCGCTCGCGAGTTCCTGTCCGTTCATCAGGAAATCGCCATCGCCCGCCACGGCGACCACGGTCCGCTCCGGAAAACGCTGCGCCGCCGCGACCGCCGCGGGCACGCCATACCCCATCGCGCCACAGGTCGGCGCGAGTTGGCTGGGATAGCCTTCGTAACGCCAGTAGCGATGCCACCAGCCGGCGAAATTGCCCGCGCCGTTGCAGATGATCGTATCGGTGGGCAGCGTATCGCGCATGAACTGCACGCAGGCCGCGAGGTCGAGCGGGTAGGTGTCGCTCGGTGTCGCTGTGGCCCACTCGACCCACTCTTTGTGCGCTTGTGCACCCGCGTCGAATGGCAGCGGATCCTCGCCCGCCCATAGCGCCGCGCTCTCTGCGAATTCGTCCATGCTGGCGCAGATCGAGAGGTCGGTGGGGTAGACGCTGCCGATTTCCGCGGGGTCGGGATGGACGTGGATCAGCGTGCGCTCCTTGTCCTCCAGCGGCGGTATCCGGTAGCCGTCGGTGGTTGCCTCGCCCAGCCGCGCACCGACCACCAGCAGCAGATCCGCCGCCTTGACTCGCTCGACCAGCTTGGGGTTCGGGCCATAGCCGAGGTTCCCCGCATAGACCGGAGAGGACGGCGAAATCGCATCCTGCCGCCGGAACGCCGTCGCCACCGGCAGGCCCAGCCGCTCGGCAAACAGCTGGAAATACTCGCGGGATTTTGCATTCCAGCCCGCCCCGCCGATGATCGCGAGCGGCGCGGCGGCATCGCCGATCAGCGCCATCATCGCCTGCATCGCATCGGGGCAGGGGGCCTGTGCAGGCCGCGTCACAGCCGCCCGGGGAAGCGCTTCAGTCGCGTCGTAAAGCATGTCTTCGGGCAGGGCGAGCACCACCGGGCCGGGCCGCCCGGAGATCGCGGTGGCATAGGCACGCGCAATATATTCGGGAATCCGGTCCGCCCGGTCGATCCGCGCGCTCCACTTGGAGATCGGCGCGAAAAATGCCGGGAAGTCGATCTCCTGAAAGCCCTCGCGATCGCGCATGTCGCGCCCGACGTCGCCGATGAACAGGATCATCGGCTGGCTGTCCTGCATGGCGACATGCACCCCGATGCTGGCATTGGTCGCGCCTGGCCCGCGGGTGACGAAGGCAACTCCGGGCCGCCCCGATCCCGCAGCATTCATCGCGCCGTCGGCACAGGCCATGAACGCGGCGCCGCCTTCCTGCCGGCAGGTCGTCACATTGATCTGCGGCATGTCGACCAGCGCGTCGAGCACCGGGAGAAAGCTCTCGCCCGGGACGGTGAAGATGCGATCGCAACCCTGCGCAGCAAGGCAATCGACGAGCAGGCGCGCAGCCTGCGGAGTTTTGTGGTCAGCCATCCGCCCGCGTCTAGAGCGGGCTGCGGCGGTGGGCAATCATCCCGCGCGTTAACGCTTGAAAGCGGGCAGTGTCCCACCTGCGGACGGGTGGGAGGGGCCACTCGCCAATCCTTACCAAAAGGTTAAGCCTCGTTCGCATGAGACGTTCGCTTGTCCTTACCAACGAATCGGCGCGGCACCCCTTCCGCGCCTCGCTGCCCGTGCGGCCCGATCTGAGGCGCGACCTGATGGTCCGGCGCACGTGCTGGTCCTTCGGGCGAAGCGACTGGGCCGGCTTTCTCGGTGCCTATGTCGTGTGCCTTGCCGGCGCGCTGATGTTCATCTTCTAGTCGAGGTGGATGCTCGGCAGATGCTCCTCGGCGTGGAGCTTGCGGGCCATCCAGCAGGTAATCAGGCATAGCGCCACGCTGGCAAGCAGCTGTTCTGCGATCGATATGCCCAGATAGGTCATGACCAGCGCCAGCACCGATCCGAACACCATGTAGCTGGAACTGATCACATTGGTCGCAGCGATGGTGCGCGATGCCATGTTCCCTGCCACCCGGGTGGTCAGGAAGGCATAGAGCGGCACTACGAAGATGCCCCCGGCGACCGAGATCATCAGCAGGTTGACCAGCAAAACCCACGCCAGCGGGTAGGTCAGAAACTCGGGCACGGTCAGGAACGGGCCTTCGAGGCCGGTCGGCCACTGGCGCACGAAGACGTAGAACAGGACGAGGAAAAATCCCATCGCCACCACCCCTGCAGGGGCATGCCGGGCCGAAACCTCGCCCTTCAGCAGGTGATTGATCACCACCGATCCGATCGCGATCCCGATCGAGAACATCACGATGAACAGCGTCGCGACTTCCTTGTTGGCGTGGATCACGTTCTTCACCAGCGGGGGGAACTGGATGAACAGGATCGCCCCGACCATCCAGAACACGCTGATCGAAAGCGTGGCCAGCCAGACGACCCGGTCTTTCCGGACCGAGCGGATAAGCGCGATGGAAGAGCGCAGGATGTTCCAGTCGATCGGTTCGATCTCGCCCAGCGCCGGGGCTGCCGGAATCTGGCGGCTCATCGCGTAACCGGCCAGCGCGGTCATGATGATGGCCACCATCGCGGCCTCCACCGGAATCCAGCCTGCGATGATCGTGCCGAAAAGGATCGCGACATAGGTACCCGCCTCGACCAGGCCGGTGCCTGCCAGCACCTCGGTCTTGCGCAGATGCTGCGGCAGGATCGCGTATTTGATCGGGCCGAGAAAGGTCGATTGCAGCCCTGCCAGAAACAGCGCGAACAGCATCAGGGGCACCGCCACGCTGTGCACCAGCGTATCCTGCCAGGCCAGGAAAAGCCCCGCTGCGCCAATGGTCATAATGCCGATCTCGCACAGCTTGACCGTGCGGATGATCTTGGCCTTGTCGCGCATGTCCGCGAGCTGGCCGGCGATCGCCGACACCACGATGAACGGCCCGATGAACAGCCCGGTCGCGATCGCGCTGAACACGGTTTCCGTCTCGGGGTCGCTGTACACGGCGTACACCACGAACAGGACCATCGCGGTCTTGTAGAGATTGTCGTTGAAAGCGTTGAGCAGCTGTGTGCAGAACAGCGGCAGAAAGCGCCGCCGTCGCAGCAATCTCAACGTCGTCATAAATCCACTCCGGCGCGCTTGGCCGCACCACTTGCCTGCGCCGCGTTAGAACAGGCCAGCGGCATGCGCAAAGGGTGATGACGCTTTTTCTGGGAGCCTGCATCGACTAGGGGCATTCACCAAGAGATGCTGACACTTCCGAACCTGCTCACCCTGTCACGGATTCTCGCCGTGCCGTTGCTCGTCCTGTTCCTGTGGTGGCCGGACTGGCAACTCGGGTATGCGCTGGGCTTCGTGCTGTACTGCGCGGCGGCGATAACCGATTATTTCGATGGCATGCTCGCGCGTTCGCAGGGGACCGTGTCCAAGCTGGGCCAGTTTCTGGACCCGATCGCGGACAAGATCATGGTTGCGGCTGTGATCCTGATCCTGACCGCCAAGGGCGGGCTTACCGGGCCGATCGTCGGCGATGCCCACGTCATCGCCGGGCTGATCATCCTGATGCGCGAGATTATCGTGTCGGGTCTGCGCGAATTTCTCGGCGGAATTCAGGTCTCGGTCCCGGTCAGCAAGCTCGCCAAGTGGAAGACCACTCTGCAACTGATCGCGCTGGGCACGCTGATTCTGGCCGGCGTGTTCCACGAGATCGAGCCGATCCGGTGGGCCGGGCTGGGCGCCCTGTGGGTCGCCGCAGTCCTGACTTGCGTGACCGGCTACGATTACCTGCGTATCGGCCTGCGCCACATGGACACCTGATTCGCGAGCAAGAAATCGCGTGGTTCTTGACTTCACCCTTTCCGGATTCGTCTAAGTATCGGTTCCGGAAGGGGTAAAAATTCTTCGCTTGGTTAGCACCGATTAAAGCTTCGCCGGGCGATAAGGGGGCATGGCGACGAACCCCGCAATCGAGGCGAACGAACCGGCAGAAACCTTGCTGCAGCGAATCGGGCTGCTGCGCCCACGCTTGCCGCGTGCTGTGATAGAGCCTGCCGAAAAGCCGGTGGCTCCGGCGCGAGCCGACCCCCGCGCACGTCGTCGGTTGCTCAACGATATTCGCAGCTTCCTCATCGACCACGATCTCGATGTGACCCCCGCCACCCTGCTCGCCGCGCACGAGGCGTGTTCGGGCCTCAATCCGCGACTGGCGCGCAGTATCGAGTGGCGCCGCGAACAGGGCGAAGCAATCACGCAGCACTTGCTGGAAGAGCTGACCGCCGACGATCCGGGGAAGAAATCGATCGAGGATCTGGCGAAGGACATGGAGCGCGGGATCGACGAACTCTCGCGCGCGTCCAAATCAATGCGGCGGGCGACCTCCGACTATGGCGACGAGCTGGAACGGCGGGTCGACGATCTGCAGGGGCCGTTCGACCCGGAACAGCTTATCTCCACCCTTTCCGACTTTGCTGAAGCGATGCTCGCCCGATCTCGCCAGACCGAGGAAGAGCTCAAGGCGAACGAGCGCGAGACCGCCAAGCTGCGCAAAAATCTCGACCGCGCGCGGCGCGATGCGCAGGTCGATTACCTCACCGGGCTGCCCAACAGGAGAGCGTTCGAAGAGGTGTTCAAGAGCTGTTATCGCGACGCGCAGCGCACGCGCGAGCCGCTCTGCGTGGCCTTCTGCGACATCGACCGGTTCAAGGCGGTCAACGATTCGCACGGCCACGAGGCCGGTGACCGGATCATTCGCGAGATTGCGGATGCGCTGTCCAGCCTATGTCTCGAGGATTGCTACATCGCGCGCCACGGGGGCGAGGAATTCGTACTCCTGTTCAAAGGCTTGGAATTGCCCGACGCTCGTGCGCTGCTCGATGAAGCGCGCGAAGCGCTCGCAGCGCGACGGATGATAAACCGCCGGACGGACAAACCCTTCGGGATGATCACCTTCTCGGGCGGCCTTGCCGATGTGCTGCAGTACGACGATCCGCGAGAGGCGCTCGCCGCTGCGGACGAGGCGCTTTATCTCGCGAAAGAGGGGGGGCGCAACCAGATCCGCCTCGCAGGCGAGAAGCTCCGCGCTGTCTAGGCTATAGCGCGTTGCTGATCGCGGCGCGAAAATCCTGCCGCGCCCGACGAAGCACCCGTGCTGCGGGCTTGGCAGCAGCGGTTGCGCGCTCCCACTTGCCGAAGGACAGGTTGAGGTCGTCGAGCAGGCTCGCGATCTCCTGGCGGCTGGATTGCTGTGGCCGGATCATCTCGGGGATCAGCCCGAGGTCGAGATGGGTCAGGCCGAACTGGAACAGTTCACGAAACGCCACCCTTTCGGTGAGGCCCTGCCCGATCCGGAAATCATGCGCGATCGCAAGCTTTTCCAGCGCCTCGTCGACCCTGCCGATATGGCGCTTTTCAGCGCTGCGGACGCGATTTTTGACCACGACCCACTCGATCGGGCCCATTTCCCGGGCGAGCCGCTCTTCGCGTAGCGAGGCGACCGTCTGGCCGAAGCAGCCCGCTCGTTCCGGCACGCCGGTGACCGGGTTGAGATGGCCGAGCAGTTCGAGATCGAGGAACGAGGCATTGACCGGGGTGACCAAGGTATCGGCCATCGCAACCGCGCGGCGGAAGATGGGCGAGTCCGCACCCGCAGCGTCGAGAATGACGAAATGGGCATAGGCATTCAGGCGATTGATCGTCTGGTAGAGCACAGCCGTGCTCGGGTGGTCGAGCACCGAAAAAATCGGTGAGGGAAGTGCGATGCCGAGATTCGTAGCAGTGCCCTGACGATAGGTCAGACCGCGCTCCAGAGTGCGCTGGCGACGATCGAGATCGATCGCGATGACCTTCTGGCCTTTATGGGCGAGCGCGACAGCGACGTGAAACGCGAGGGTCGATTTGCCAACGCCGCCCTTCTCGTTGGCGAAGGTGATGACGTGTGGGTGCAGACGCGGTCGGGCGGCGATGTCGGCGACGATGTTCCCAGCGGCCTCGCCATCGAGCCGCGAAGGATCGAAAGGGCTCGATCCTGCGTCGCCTGAATGAGCGCGCTTCCACATCGCCGTCATCTCTTACATTCGCCCCCATGATTGTAATCATTTCGAAATCGAATATTGTAAGTTGGTCGCTGACCCGATCATTCACCTGTCGGGTGAAAGCTGCGCTCCCCTGTCCGCCGGCTATTTGCCACAAGAATACCGTGTTTGTCTCGGGTTTTCCCAATTTTATTCTTTGGGAAGCGATCTGCGGAAGGGCTATCCCGCACGCAGCTCGTCCGCGAGCAGTCGGAAGTCGCTCTCGCGTGGTGAATTCTTCCGCCAGATCAGGGCGATGTCGCGCGCCGCAGCAGGCGCATCGAGCGGGCGCGCGATCACGTTTGTACCCTTCAGGATGCCTGCCTCCAGCGCCATTTCGGGCAGCATGGTGACCCCCAGGCCGTTATCGACCATCTGCACCAGCGTGTGCAGACTCGTGCCGATCATGCTGGTCGCGGCGCGCAATTCGGGCCGGTTGCACGCGGCCAGCGCGTGTTCCTTCAGGCAATGCCCGTCTTCCAGCAGCAGCAACCGCCCGTCCTCGATGGTCTCGGGCCGGATTTCCTTCGGCAGATCGCGCGGCTCGTCGCCCGGATAGGCGACGTAGAAGCGATCTTCGCCGATGATCTCCTGCTCCACCTCCCCGGTGGGGAAGGGCAGGGCGAGCAGCACGCAGTCGACCCGCCCGTGGTGGAGCGATTCCACCGCGTCGCTGCTGGTCTCCTCTCGCAGGAACAGCTCCAGCTCGGGCCGTTCGCGGCGCAGGCGCGGCAGGATGCGCGGCAGCATGAACGGCGCGATCGTCGGGATCACGCTCATCCGCAGCGTGCCGGTGAGCGGCTGACCAGCGGCGCGCACGAGGTCCGACAGGTCTTCCGCCTGCCGCAGCAGTGCGTGCGCCTTCTCGACCACCTGTTGGCCGAGCGGAGTGAAGCGGACCACCCGCCGGCTGCGCTCCACCAGAGTGACGCCCAGCAGCGTCTCCAGCTCGCGGATGCCTGCCGACAGGGTCGATTGCGAGACGAAGCTCGCATCCGCCGCGCGGCCGAAATGGCCATGCTCGTGCAGCGCGACCAGATATTGCAGCTGACGGATCGTCGGCAGGTAGGTGCTCATTCCGGGCTAGTCCTCGACATCGTCGATATGGGTCATCTTCAGCTTGCCCTTCTCGACCGCGAAGGCGAGCTTGCCTTCGACCAGGTCCAGCGCATCGCGGCCGAACACCTCGCGCCGCCAGCCTTCAAGGATCGGCAGGTCGCGCACGCCTGCGGCCAGCTGCTCCAGCTCGCCCGAGCGGGTCAGCAGGCGCGGAGCGACGTCGATTTCGCGCGCGCGGATCTTGAGCAGCAGTTTGAGCAGGTCGGCGACCAGCGCGCCTTCCTTACCCAGCGGTGCGCCGCGACTATTGCGCGCGGGCATCTCGCTGTCGGGTAGCGGCTCGGCGTTCTCCAGCACGTCCATCAGGCGGTTGCCGATCTCGTTGTCCTTCCACGCGTTGGAGAGGCCGCGCACCTTGGCGAGGTCGGCCTGTTTCTTGGGCGGGTGCGAAGCAATGTCGGCCAGCGTTTCGTCGCGCATGATCCGTCCGCGCGGGATATTCTTGTGCTGCGCCTCTCCCTCGCGCCATGCGGCCACGGCCTTCAGCCGCCCGAGCACCTGCGCGTTGCGGCCCTGCGCGCGGATGCGCTTCCACGCCTTGTCGGGCTCGATCGCATAATTTTCCGGGTCGGCGAGCTTTTCCATCTCGGCGTTGAGCCACATGCCGCGATCGGTCTTCATCAGTTTCTTGAGGATGCGGGGAAAGATCTTGGCGAGGTAGGTCACGTCGCCGATCGCGTATTCCAGCTGGCGGTCGGTCAGCGGGCGGCGGCTCCAGTCGGTAAAGCGCGCGCCCTTGTCGATCGTCTTGTCGAGCCAGTGCTCCACCAGATTGGCATAGCCGATCTGTTCGGACTGGCTGATCGCCATCATCGCGATCTGCGTGTCGAAGATCGGATGCGGGGTCTTGCCGGTGAGGTTGTAGAAAATCTCTACGTCCTGGCTGCCCGCGTGGAAGATCTTCAGCACATCCTCGTTCTCGGTCAGCAGGTCGAGCAGGGGTTTGAGGTCGATCCCGTCGGCCAGCGGGTCGATCGCCGCCGCTTCGTGCTCGTCGCCGATCTGGACTAGGCACAGCTCGGGCCAATAGGTGTTTTCCCGCATGAACTCGGTATCGACGCAGACGAAGTCGCCTTTGCCGAGCCGATCGCACAGGTCGGCCAGTGCATCGGTGGTCGTGATCAGGTCGTGGATTTTCATATTTGTTCTTTCTTTGCCGGGCGGAGTGCCGCCCTCGGGCCGTCGTGGCCCCTCCAATCGAGCGCGCCCGGCTTGACAAAACCGGGCCATTCGCGTGTTAGCGCGCGCAAGCTTTCAGGGCTTTCGCCGTCCAGCTTCGGCACGCCCCTAGCGCCTAATCCCCGAACCGGAAAGTTCCACAATGCACGCCTATCGCACCCATACTTGCGCACAGCTTCGCGAAAGCAATGTCGGCGAGACCGTTCGCCTGTCCGGCTGGGTCCACCGCAAGCGCGACCATGGCGGTGTCCTGTTCATCGACCTGCGCGACCACTACGGCATCACCCAGATCGTCGCGGACGAGGATAGCGAGGCGCTGGGCCTGCTGGATTCGCTCAAGTCCGAAAGCGTCATCACGATCGACGGCGTGGTGAAGGCGCGGTCGCAGGAAACGCGCAACGCCAACCTGCCGACCGGCGATATCGAAGTCTTCGCCAAGTCCGCCACCGTCCAGTCGATGGCGGAAGAACTGCCTCTGCCCGTCGCGGGCGAGCAGGAATATCCCGAGGATATCCGCCTCAAATACCGCTTCGTCGATCTGCGGCGCGAGCGGGTTCACAACAACATCATGCTGCGCAACAAGGTCATCACGAGCCTGCGCCGCCGGATGATCGACCAGGGCTTCTCCGAATTTCAGACGCCGATCCTTGGCGCGTCGTCGCCCGAAGGCGCGCGCGACTACCTTGTGCCCAGCCGTCTGCATCCGGGCCGCTTCTACGCGCTCCCGCAGGCGCCGCAGATGTTCAAGCAGCTGCTGATGGTCGCCGGGTTCGACCGCTATTTCCAGATCGCGCCGTGTTTCCGCGACGAAGATCTGCGCGCCGACCGCAGCCCCGAATTCTACCAGCTCGACTTCGAGATGAGCTTTGTGACGCAGGAAGACGTCTTCCAGGCGATCGAGCCCGTGCTCGCAGGCGTGTTCGAGGAATTCTCTGGCGGCAAGAGCGTGACGCCCGCGGGCGAATTCCCGCGCATTCCCTATGCCGAGGCGATGCTCAAATACGGCAGCGACAAGCCGGACCTCCGCAATCCGATCATCATCACCGACGTGACGCATCACTTCGAAAAGTCCGGCTTCGGCATCTTCGAGAAGATCGTCGGCGGTGGCGGCATCGTGCGCGCGATCCCTGCGCCGAACACCAACGAGAAGAGCCGCAAGTTCTTCGACGAGATGAACGACTGGGCGCGGCGTGAAGGCTATTCGGGCCTCGGCTACGTCACCCGCAAGGGCGGCGAGTTCGGCGGGCCGATCGCCAAGAACCACGGGCCCGAAGAAATGGCCAAGCTTTATGACGAGCTGGGCCTCGGCGAGAACGACGGCCTGTTCTTCGCGGCTGGCAAGCCCAAGGAAGCCGAGAAACTGGCGGGTGCCGCACGCACGCGTGTTGGCGAACAGCTCGAACTGATCGAGCAGGGCTGCTTCAAGTTCTGCTGGATCGTCGACTTCCCGATGTTCGAATACGACGAAGATCAGAAGCGCATCGATTTCAGCCACAACCCGTTCTCGATGCCGCAGGGCGAGATGGACGCGCTGGAGAACCAGGACCCGCTCGAGATCAAGGCGTGGCAGTACGATATCGTGTGCAACGGCTACGAACTCAGCTCGGGCGCGATCCGGAACCACCGTCCGGACATCATGTACAAGGCGTTCGAAGTTGCAGGCTATTCCAAGGAAGACGTCGACGCGAACTTCAGCGGCATGATCGAGGCGTTCAAGCTGGGTGCACCGCCGCATGGCGGCTCTGCGCCGGGGATCGACCGGATCGTGATGCTGCTGGCGGACGAGCCGAACATCCGCGAAGTCATCGCCTTCCCGATGAACCAGCGCGCGCAGGACCTGATGATGGGCGCGCCGTCGATCGTCAGCCCCAAGCAGCTGCGTGAGCTTTCGATCCGCACGGTCGAACAGCCGAAACCGGACGCGCCCGAAGCAACCCGGGTCGATCGCGCCGGCGACGCCTGACGAGGCCGGGTTTCTCCCCATCTTGCCGCTTCGCCCGATGCCTGTAAGGTTCGGCGAAGCTGGTGAGGAGGGGAACTCATGCGGACTTTGAAGATGGTCGTGGTCGGGCTTGGCCTGGGCACGCTTGCCATGCCGGTTTCGGCGGAGACCTTGCGGGTCGTCGGGGTGTACCCGGCGCATGATGGCGATGCTGCCGAAGTGCAGTCGATCGGGATCGAGCAGTTCGGCGGGATCGACGGTCCCACGCTTTCCATCAAGGCCGCCGACGCACTGCGAAGCGCGTCGATCGATGGCGAACCCTATTTTCGCGTCGCCCCGGCAAGCGTGATGCGCGATGGCGACGCGGTGCTGAGTGGCAGCGTGGCCACCGACGTCGATGTCTACCGCGCCTCGCCCAAGGAGGTGGAGACCTGCGTCAAGCGCGACGACAAGAACAAGTGCCTCGAAAAGCGCAAGGAGAAGGTGCCCTGCGAGCAGCTGACGCTGTCGGTCAGGCCGACCATCCGCCTGTACTCATATGACGGCGCGCTGATCCACGACGATGATGCGGAGTCCCAGCGTCAGGTTCGCTATTGCGCCGACGAGAGCGAGCCGGCGATCGACCCGATGGTCGAAGAGATGCTGGACGAGATTGCCGCAAGGCTGCGCTACGCGCTCGCACCCCAGCAGCGTGCGGAAGACATCCGCGTGCTCGAAACGCGCAAGGGCATGGAAAAGGAGCCCGGCCGTGCGTTCCGCGACGCGATCGCGATGACCAAGCGCGACGAAGAAATGGCATGCGATGCCTTCGCCGCGCTGGAGCCGACCATCGGCGAGCATGTCTCGCTGCTGTTCAATATCGGACTATGCGCGGAAGCGGGGGGCGATTTCGACCGCGCGCAGGAATATTATCGCCGCGCAATCAAGGCGGACCCCTCCAAGTCGAATGCCGGTGAGGGGCTCGACCGGATTCGCGCACGGCAGGAAGCCGAGCGCCAACTGGCGATCCACTACGGCGACTGATTGGCGAGAGGCGGCTGGCCCGCCGCAGCTACAAACAGAAAGAGGCGGCCCGCATCGGTGCGAGCCGCCTCTTCTTGTGCCATCTTGGACCTAGCTTACTGCGCCAGCGGCGCATCCTCTGCCGCGTCGTAGGGCAGGCCGCCCATTTCATCGACCAGCTTGGTGTACGCGTCGAGATAGGCGAGCACGATGACCTGACCGATCTGCGTGTTCTGGTAGCTGCCGCCACCCGCACCGGCGAGACCGCCCCACCAGCCTGCGCCACCGCCGGCAGCCCAGCCGAGGTCGGTCTTGCGGGCATAGCCTTCGACCAGCGCTTCCTCGACCGTGGTGCGCGAATTGACGACCACCAGCGTGACGTTGGCCTCTTTCTTCTTGATGTTGATCCCGCCGACGATGCCGCCGATCGCGCCGCCCAGCAGGCCGCCCAGAATTCCGGTTACCGCGCTGCCGCCCGAGTTGGAGTTACCCGAGACGATATCCGGCTGGAGGAAATAGTCGGCCACCTGAACCTGGCCGCGGCCGAGGTTGGAGCCTTCCTGCAGCTCGCCTTGGTCCGCCAGCGCGCGTTCCATCGCGCGGCTCTGCATCGAGCGGCCGCGGTTGACCATCGTGAAGCAGCCCGAACGCTGAACGAACAGGCGCAGAATGGCTTCGGGGCTGCCGAGGTTGTATTCGCGCCACCACTGATCGTCGGGCTCGACGATCGCGATCGTGCCGAGATTGCGGCTGCACCGCGGGATCTCCTGCTGGCCGCGCTCCTGCTCCTTGCGTCCCGAAGAGGCGCCGCGCGTGGTGCCGTCGCGGTTCTGCGCGCCCGACGACCTGCTCTGCGCGCTTGCTTCCGCCACCGGCGCGCCCAGCATCGCGGCCGCAGCAAGGGCCATGACAATCTTTCGCATAATTCTAAGGCTCCCATCCAAAAAATCACACGGGAGCCCCTACGCGATCCAGCGCAGCCCCCCGTTTCTTCAATGTGCGACCCTGATAAACAGCCTATAACACCGCGCCGGGCTTTGCGCCACGCAAGGATTTGGGCCTAACAGAGTTTTTCACATGACGGGGCGCGTAGAGGGGATTGCCCCCCTTGCGCGGGGTCGAGGGCTTGGATAGGGCGGTTGGCGATTAGCAACAGCAAGATGTCGAGAGGACATAGGTAATGAGCGATACCGCCGAGCGCGTACAGAAGATCGTTGTCGAGCATCTGGGCGTGGAAGCCGACAAGGTGACGCAGGATGCGAGCTTCATCGATGATCTGGGCGCGGACAGCCTCGACATCGTTGAGCTGGTGATGGCGTTCGAAGAAGAATTCGGTGTCGAAATCCCCGACGATGCGGCTGAGAAGATCAGCACCGTCGGCGATGCGACCAAGTACATCGAAGAGCACAAGGGCTAAGTCCTTGATGCTCTCGCGGCGGCGTGCTGCCGCCGCCATTTGCAGGCCCGACCCGGTTAGCGGGCCGGGCCTGTGCTGTTTTTGGAGATAAGTATGCGCCGCGTCGTTGTAACCGGTCTTGGCCTTGTCACCCCGCTGGGCGGCGATGTCGAAACCTCGTGGAAGAACCTTATTGCCGGCAAGAGCGGGGCGGGGCCGATCACCCGCTTCGACGCTTCCAACCAGAAGGCGACCATCGCCTGCGAGGTGAAGGGCAAGGATCACGAATGGGGCTTCGATCCCGACAAGCGGGTCGACACCAAGATCCAGCGTCAGGTGGATCCCTTCATCGTCTACGGCCTCGATGCCGCAGGCCAGGCGATCGAAGACGCGGGCCTGACCGAAATGGATCAGGCAACAAAGGAACGCGCCGGCGTCTCCATCGGTGCGGGTATCGGCGGCCTGCCGGGGATCGAATATGAATCGGTCAACCTGCACGAGCGTGGCCCGGGCCGCGTTAGCCCGCACTTCGTCCACGGGCGGATCATCAACCTCATCAGCGGGCAGGTTTCGATCCGTTACGGCCTGATGGGGCCCAACCACGCCGTGGTCACCGCCTGCTCGACCGGCGCGCACTCGATCGGCGATGCGGCCCGCATGATTCGCGACGATGATGCGGACATCATGCTGGCCGGTGGTTCAGAATCGACCATCAACCCGCTCGGCATTGCGGGCTTCGCGCAGGCGCGCGCGCTCAACACCGGGTTCAACGACCGGCCCGAACAGGCAAGCCGCCCCTATGACCGCAATCGCGAAGGCTTCGTGCTGGGCGAAGGTGCGGGCGTGGTCGTGCTGGAAGAATACGAGCACGCCAAGGCGCGCGGCGCCAAGATCTACGCCGAAGTGGTCGGTTACGGCCTGTCGGGCGATGCCTACCACGTCACCGCGCCGCATCCCGAAGGCAAGGGCGCGGAACTCTCGATGCGGATGGCGCTGCGCAAGGCGGGATTCGAGCCGGGCGATATCGACTACATCAATGCCCACGGCACCTCGACCATGGCCGACACGATCGAACTCGCCGCAGCCAAGCGCGTGTTCGGCGACGATCTGGGCGGTGCTTCGATGTCGAGCACCAAGTCCGCCATCGGACACCTGCTCGGCGGCGCAGGCGCGGTCGAGAGCATCTTCTGCATCCTCGCCATCCGCGACCAGATCGTGCCGCCCACGCTCAACCTCGACGATCCCGACGAGGGGACCGAGGGTGTCGATCTGGTGCCGCACACCGCGAAGAAGCGCGAAGTGAACGCTGTGCTCAACAACAGCTTCGGCTTCGGTGGCACCAATGCCAGCCTCGTGATGCGGAAGATCGACTGATGTTTCGCGCGCTCGCAGCGCTGGTGCTGATTGCGCTCGCGCTCGGCGCAGGCTGGTTCGCGTGGGGCTGGTATGGTGCCGGCCCCACGCAGCAGGACACCTCGTTCATCGTTCGCTCGGGCTCGACCCTCACGGGCGTCGCGCAGCAGCTGGAAGACGAGGGGCTGATTCGCAGCCATGAATCCTTCCTGCTGCGGGCGAAGATCATGGGCGGCGACGATCCGATCAAGGCGGGCGAGTTCCTGATGCCGGGCGCCGCCAGCCCTGCGACGATCCTCGACACGCTGCAGCATGGCGAGGTGATCCGCCGGTTCGTGACCATTCCCGAAGGCACGCCTTCGATCCTGGTCTACGAAACGCTGATGGCAGAGGATCTGCTGACCGGGGAAATCCCGGTGCCCAAGGAAGGCAGCGTGCTGCCCGACACCTATGATTTCGAGCGTGGTGAAGATCGCGCGGCGGTGCTCGCCCGCATGCAGGCGGCAATGCGCAATTACCTCGCCGAAGCATGGCCGAGGCGCGCGAAGGAAATCGCGGTCGACAATATCGAGGATGCGGTGACGCTCGCCTCGATCGTCGAGAAGGAAACCGGCGTGCCCGAAGAACGGCGCATGGTCGCCGGGCTCTATTCCAACCGGGTGAAGGACGGGATGCTGCTGCAGGCCGATCCGACGATCATCTACCCGATCACCAAGGGCAAGCCGCTGGGCCGCCGCATCCGCCAGTCGGAGATCGCGGCGGTGAACGGCTACAACACCTACACCAGAGTTGGCCTGCCGACCGGGCCGATCACCAATCCGGGGCGCGAGGCGATCGCGGCGGTACTCAATCCGGCGGAAACCGACGCGCTCTTCATGGTCGCCGATGGTTCGGGCGGGCACGTATTCTCCTCTACGCTGGAGGAGCACAACGCCAATGTCGCCAAGTGGTACAGGCTGCGCCGCGAACGGGGCGAAATGTAGCCGCGCTCGATGGGCGATCCCCCGCTGATCCTGACCGCCCAATTGCCCGCAGACGTGCAAAGCTGGGCAACCGCGCTGCGGACAGAGCATTTCCCGCCGGAGCGCAATTACCTCGCGGCGCACGTAACGCTGTTTCACGCACTGCCGGGCTTCTGCGAGGGCGAAGCGATCCAGCACATGCGCCAGCTGGCGAGTGAATTTGCGCCGGTGGAGGGCCGAATCGCCGGGGTGATGTCGCTCGGCGGGGGCACCGCCATCCGGCTCGAAAGCGAGGGCATGCTGAGCCTTCGCGCAATGCTTGCCGAGCATTTTCACGGTCTTCTGACCGAGCAGGACCAAGGCGGCAAGCGCCTCCATGTGACTGTGCAGAACAAGGTCTCCGGCAGACAGGCGAAGGCGCTGCAGGCCGAGCTTGCCCCGCAGGTCGAACCGCGCGACTTCGCCTTTCGCGGCCTTGGCCTGCACCGCTATCTGGGTGGTCCGTGGGAGTTGGTGGAGGACGTCAATTTCCGGGGAAGGGCACGCGCCTGATCGCGCATCAACACAGCGCCTTGACCGCCGCGCAACCGCGCCCTAAGAGCGCCGCCTGCCGTCGAGCTAACCGCTCCGGCAGGCCTCATACCTTACCTGGTATGGCAAGATTGGGGCGGAGTAGCTCAGGTGGTTAGAGCAGCGGAATCATAATCCGCGTGTCGGGGGTTCGAGTCCCTCCTCCGCTACCATTTTACCAGTCGATTCAGCGCGCGCGCACCTCGTCGAACGACAGTCCGAACTTCATCAGGTATTTGCGCAGCCGGTCGGCGTCGTTGGTCGAGCTTCTGCTTTGCCGCGAGACCGCAAAGAGATCTCGCCCCGCCGCCGAAAGGCTGGCGCTGTGCCGGCAGACCTTCACCACTTCGGAGAGTTGCGCACGGTCGAAGGGATCGATTCGCGTGAGCCGCTCGGCCCCCAGAATGGCCGAAAGTTGAGTGTCGTCATCATCACCGCGGTCGCTAGTCCAGAGCCGTTGCAGCCTGGCGACTTCCATATCCACCGTCTTGCGGTCGATCCTGCCATCCGGGCTCAGGGTCGCCATGCGGGTGATGCTCGCCGAGAGGTCGCGGAAATTGCCGCTCCAGATCGCATTCGGGCCGGTCGCGAAAGCGAGATATCTCTCTCGCGCTTCCTTGTTGAAGGTCACGCGCGTGTCTTCCGCCGCAGCATACCGCTCCAGCTCGTAGTCGATATTGGGCTCTATATCCTCCTTGCGGTCGGCAAGGCCGGGCAGATGGAACGTCCACAGGTTGAGGCGGGCGAACAGGTCGTCGCGGAATGCGCCGCTCGCGACCGCGTCGATAAGGTTCAGGTTGGTCCCTGCGATGAGTTGGAACTTGCTGGACGCCTCCTTGTCCGAACCCATGGGGAGAAATCGCTTTTCCTCGATCGCGCGCAGGATCATCGCCTGCTCGTCGAGGCCCAGCTCGCCGATCTCGTCGAGGAACAGCATCCCGCCATCGGCGCTGCGCAAAAGGCCTGCGCGATCCGCTACCGCGCCGGTAAAGGCGCCCTTGCGATGGCCGAACAGCGCCGACATCGCATTGTCGCCTTTGAGCGTCGCGCAGTTCACCTCAACGAACGGGCCGGAAAGCTGGTGCTTCTCCGCCTTCAATTCGTAGATCCGTCGCGCCAGCAGGCTCTTGCCCGCGCCCGTCGGGCCCATCAGCAAAAGCGGGGCGGAGGATCGCGTGGCGACCTGCTCGATCTCGTCGATTATCGTGTTGAAGGCCGCGTTGCGCGTCTCGATACCGCCCTTGAGGAAGGACGTGCTTTCGCGGCTGCTCGCGGCAAAGCGCTGCGCGATGCTGTCGTAACGCGAAAGATCGAGGTCGATTGCATTCCAACTGCCGGACGGATCGGGTTGGCCACGCCGGGGCTGCGTTTGCAGAAGCTTGCCCGGAATGAAGCGCGCCTCTGTCAGGAGGAACAGGCAGATCTGCGCTACGTGCGTGCCGGTGGTGATGTGGACCAGGTAATCCTCATGCTCGGGGTCGAAGGGGAAGCCCTGCGCGAAATCGAGCAGTTCGGTGTAGACCTCCTCGAAATCCCAGGCGTCGTCGAAATTGATCCGGTGAGGTTCGACCGAAGTCTCCGGTGAGACCGAGGCGATATCCTGCGTGATGAAGCGGGCAAGGCTCTCGTGCTTTTCCCCGTGCAGGAGGATGAGCCGATCGACCCGCAGGTCTTGCTGCATGCACAATCCGATGGTCGGTCGCCACTTCTGCCAGCGCGAGGAATCGCGCTTGCTCGCATCGAGAGTGGAACCGAGGAAACCGATGACTGTGTTTTTCGCCATTCTTATCTAGTAGGATAAAATGGTATATATTGCGATAGGAAAGGCTATCGTCCCACTTGGGTTTCTTTCTGCACGAGAATTGCATTATCGCGTTATAAAACAGATGGTTGAGTAAGTTTTTCGCGCGCAATCTCCAAGTTGGCATGGGCGGTGCAAATGAAGTTGCGTCGGGACCATCGAACGCCCGACATATGCGGCTGGGGTGGTCGGAATGGGCCGGCCACCCCCGAGCCTGCCAGAGGATTTTGACGATGCAGCAGACCGGCTACGAATTTCACGCCGTCGAGGGCGGGGTCCCGATCAAGATGTGGACCCGTAATGTGCCTGTCGATGACAAGGCGCGCGACCAGCTCTCGCGCGCGGCAAAGATGCCCTTCATCTTCAAGCATGTGGCCGCGATGCCCGACGTGCATGTCGGGATCGGCGCGACCGTCGGCTCGGTAATCCCGACCAAGGGTGCGGTGATCCCGGCTGCGGTCGGGGTGGATATCGGCTGCGGCATGATGGCTGCGCGCACCTCGCTGGTGGCGAGCGACCTGCCCGACAACCTCGAAGGCATCCGTTCCGCGATCGAAAAGGCCGTGCCGCATGGGCGGTCTGCCGGGCGCGGCGGGCGCGACAAGGGTGCATGGGGCGATCCGCCGCCCGAAACGATCGAGGCGTGGGCGACGCTCGTCCACCGGTTCGACCGGATCGTGGCGAAGTATCCCAAGCTGGAGCGGGCCAACCACCTCGTCCATCTCGGGACGCTCGGCACGGGCAACCACTTCATCGAGCTGTGCCTGGATCAGGACCAGCGCGTTTGGGTGATGCTCCATTCGGGCAGCCGCGGCGTGGGCAACGCGATCGGCCGGTTCTTCATCGAACTGGCGAAGCAGGACATGCGCAAGTGGCATATCAACCTGCCCGACGAGGATCTCGCTTACTTCCCGGAAGGGACCGACCATTTCGACGATTACGTTGAGGCGGTCGAGTGGGCGCAGGACTTCGCCAAGCTCAACCGGCGCGTGATGATGACGCATGTCATCGCCGCGCTGCGCGGGCAGATCGCCAAGCCCTTCCAGGCCGAACTCGAAGCGGTGAACTGCCATCACAACTACGTGACGCGCGAGAACCACTTCGGCGAGAACGTGCTGGTGACTCGCAAGGGCGCGGTGCGTGCGGCCAGGGGCACGATGGGCATCATCCCGGGTTCGATGGGCGCGAAGAGCTTCATCGTGCGCGGGCTGGGCAATGCGGACAGCTTCGACAGCTGCTCGCATGGCGCAGGCCGGATCATGTCGCGGACCGAGGCGAAGAAGGCAGTGACGCTCGACGAGCACATCGCCGATACTGCCGGGGTCGAATGTCGCAAGGACATCGGCGTGATCGACGAGACGCCCAAGGCTTACAAGCCGATCGACGCCGTGATGGCCGCACAGGCCGATCTGGTCGAGATCGTGCATACGCTCAAGCAGGTGGTGTGCGTGAAGGGGTAATTCTCTTCACGCCGCCATTCTCGAAATCTGGAATTGGAAAAATGATCATCATCGACGGCTCCGAAGGGGAAGGGGGCGGGCAGATTCTGCGCAATGCATGCGCGCTGTCGCTCGTCACGGGAGAGCCTTTCATCATCGAGAAAATCCGCGGTCGGCGAGACCAGCCGGGGCTGATGCGCCAGCACCTCACCGCAATCGAGGCGGCTTGCACTATCGGCGGAGCGCAGTGCGAGGGGTTGGAGCTTGGCTCCAACCGGATCGCCTTCAGGCCCGGAAGTGTGATGCCGGGCGAGTATCGCTTTGCTGTGGGTACCGCAGGCTCGACCGCGCTCGTCCTCCAGACGGTGCTCGTTCCGCTGGCGCTGGTGGACAAGCCGTCGCGCCTCGTGATCGAGGGCGGCACGCATGCCAGCATGGCGCCGCCGTTCGACTTCATCGAAAAATGCTTCCTGCCGGTGTTCGAACGGATGGGGCCGCGTGTGTCCACGCGGATCAAGCGACATGGCTTCTTCCCGCGCGGTGGTGGGCGGATCGAAATCGATATCGAGCCTGCTCCGCTGCGTCGGATCGAGTGCATCGAGCGGGGGCAGCCACAGGGGCGTGAAGGAACCGTTCTGCTCGCTTCGCTTGATGATCAGATTGCGCACCGCATTCGCAAGGCGGCGCTGAAGAATCTGCCGGATTGGCCCGAAGACCGGATTACGCTCCGCGAACTGCCTGCCGATCAGGGGCCTGGCGTTGCGCTTGTCCTCGCCTCATCGTTCGACAATGTAACCGAGGTCGTCTCCGGATTCGGCAAACTCGGCCTGTCCGCAGAACGGATCGGGGCGACTGCGGGCAAGCGGATGGCAGGATACGAGGCGTCGAAGGCGTTCGCGGGGCCTTATCTTCAGGACCAGTTGCTGTTGCCGATGGCGTTGGCGGGTGGTGGTGCGTTCACCAGCGTGAAGATCAGCGACCATACGAGAACAGCGGCCGAAACCATCGCGAGGTTCACTGGCCGGACGACCCGTTTTGAGCAGGACGGCGAGGGTCGCCAGCTCGTGCGGATCGCATAAGAAGGGGAAACCGGCGCAGGATTGGGTCATGATCGGCGTCTCGGTGCACGAGCCCCTTTTTGCGCCTACGAGCCCTCGAATCCCGTTTGTCCGTACTTGCTTGAGCGAATGCGCTTTGAGGGCATGTGGACGCCCCGGGCGAGCGGGTGTGCAGAACTGGAAGAGGTATGTTCCGCGTTCTGCGGTGAGGGACTAGGGCGCTCGCGCGCCAGATTGCGGCGTGTCCTCATCGACGAGTTTCTTATGAAATCCTCCGGTTACGCCGTCTTCTCGCTGGTTGCCTGCGGCATCCCCGCTGGTGCCATGGCACAGGAGGCAAACGAGGAGTTCCGCTCCGGCAGCGAGGCGATCGTGGTCACTGCCACGCGGCAACCCCTTTTGATCGAGCGTGTCCCCGGCTCGGTCCTGCTGCTCGATGAAACCGCGCTTGAGCAGGCGGAGGGGGCCACAGGTGCCGAAGACCTCGCCGAACTGCTCCCCGGGGTCGAAGCCGCGGTGGCGAACGGGACCCAGGTTGCCTTCCAGATTCGCGGCATCGGGGCGGTCGACCATCAGGCGCTGACCCCGACCGCGGCTGCCGTTTATGCCGATGGCGTCTTCCAGGCGACCAACGTGCAGACCAGCGCGCTGCTTTACGACCTTGAACGGGTCGAGGTCCTGAAGGGGCCGCAGGGCGCGCTTTACGGGCGCAATGCGTCTGCCGGGGCGGTCAATCTCATCAGTCGTCCGCCCGATGCCGAGGGCGCGAATTACGCGCGCCTGGGATACGGGAATTTCGACCGCGTCGATATCGATGCAGCGTTCGGCGGACGCATCGGCGAAGGGGCCTATGCGCGTCTTGCGACCACTTATGTTCGTCGCTCGCCGGTGCTGGAGAATGTCGCCGGTCCGGCCGAGGCTGGCGGAGAAACCGATGAGTTTGGCATTCGCCTTTCGACATTGCTCGACCGCGGCGGGCCGAGCCTGCTGCTGCGCGGGCACTACGAGCAAGACAGAGGCATCAACACGATGCCCCGCAACTCCTCGCTCGAGCTCGGGAAGCATCAGATCGAATCCGCGGGCGATGGCGTGCAGGACAGCGACAACGCCTTCTATGGCGTGACGGCGGAGTACACGGCGCCTCTGGGCGATTGGGAGCTGTTCTCGCTCACCGCCTTCGAAGGTTACCGCCAGAATTACGGGTTCGACTTCGACGGAACGGCGGCGCCTTTCGGCGACCCCTCGTCGAATGCCAATCTCTCCTATGCGCGCGACTTTGCGCAATTCTCCGAGGAAGCGCGGCTGAGCCGGCAGTTTACCGGCGGGTCGGTGCTGCTGGGCCTCTCAGCCTCTCTGGAGGATTTCAGCCAGCGCTACACCATCTGGTGCGGCGAACTCGATCCGCAGACGCTGGTCGGCTCGTGCGACTATGTCGGTGCGCCAGGTCGTGTGGGGCCGACGCCGGCCAGCACTTCGCCCGCTGCGACGCTGGTCACCGATATTGCGCAAGAGCGCGCGTCGCTCGCCGCGTTCACCTACAACACGATCGAACTGACCGAGCGGTTGACGCTCACCGCCGGGCTTCGCCTGACCTACGAGGATATTCGCGGGCAGGGGGAGGGTGTGCATGTGTTCCGCGACGGGGTGCGCGCGCTCAACAACCGCGATGGCCTTGGCCCGGCAATTGGCGGCAATGTGATCGAGACGACCCGGCTTAGCGGTAACGCCGCGCTGAGCTACGCCTTCGGAGGCGCAAACGCCTATGTCTCCATCGCCAATGGCTACAAGTCGGGCGGCTTCAATGGCGAGATCGCGAACAACGCACTGCATTACGCCGACGAAGGACTGTTCGCTGCCGAGACCGTCACGACGATCGAGGCGGGAGTGAAGGGCAAGGCGGCCACGCTGCGTTATACCCTCGCGGGCTTCTACAGCGATTATCAGGACCCGCAGGCGAGGATCTTCGTCGAATTCGCGCTGCCCGACGGATCGAGCATCGTTTCGAACTCGCTCTCCAACCTCGATGCGGCGCGATCCTATGGTGTCGAAGCGCAGCTGGGCTGGACGCCCCTGTCTGGCCTCGAGTTTGAACTGGGAGGGGTCTGGAACCGGGCGCGTATCCGGCAGGATAGCGCGGTGGGCGGGAATGCCGACCTGTATGATGGCCAGCCGCTTCCATTCGCACCGGAATTCTCCGCCAACGCCCGTGTCGCTTACCAGACTCGGGTGAGCCGCGACGTCCGGCTTGGGCTCAGCGGAAGCGCCAATTTTCGCAGTCGCTTCTATCTCGATCCGTCGGGTCTGCTCGAGCGCAGCCAGGGCGATGTGCTCACACTGGCAAGCCGTGCAAGCCTGGCCTTCGAGAGGTCAGGGATCGAGATAAGCATCTGGGGCCGCAACCTCACCAACCGCGACTACGCGGTCTCGGGCTATGGCTTCATCGGTTACAACACCTTCCGTTCGGACCCCCGAACCTTCGGAGGTTCGGTGTCCATCACGTTGTAGGGCAATGCGCTGGATCGAGGGGGCTCGCCGTTATCCGGCTCGCCACCAATTCAGCGATCCCGCGGGCGAGCCTTCTTCGGTGCGCCCTTGCCTTTCGGGCCGGGCCTTGCGCCCGCGTCGTTGTTCTTGCGATGCGGCTTGGGCTTTCCATTGTGCCGACCCTGAGGGGGGCCCTTGCGGTTGGCGCGCGCGGCATCTCGCGGAGCCTCGGCCGATGCTTCGATGCGGATGTCGTCGCCATCGGCCCCGTCGTCGGCGGTGCGGGCCACGGCAGCGGAGAACTTGTCCGCGATCGTGCGCGGGATCTGGAAGAACGTCTCGTCCGGGCCGATCCGGATCGCTCCGACTTCGTTGCGGGTGATGTGCCCGCGGCGGCAAAGCAGCGGCAGGATCCAGCGCGGGTCGGCATTGCGGCGACGGCCGATGTCCATCTTGAACCACACCGTATCCTCGAAGCCGGGACGGTGCTTTTCCGCCTGTGCAGCACGCCGTGCCTCGGGCGTGTTGGCGATCAGGTCTTCCGGCTCGGGCATCTTGGCCCGGTGCGAGGCGACCAGCATCGCCGCGAGTTCGCGCGGGGTGCGCTGCGCGAGCAGCGCATCGACCAGTTCGGTGTCGCCTTCATCGGGCTCCACTGCCGTCAGCAGGGTCTGCATCAGGCGGTCGCGGTCCTTGGCCCTGATCGCCTCGCGATCGGGCGCGTCGGTCCACTTGGCGTCGATCTTCGCGTTGCGCAGCATCTGCTCCACCCGGCGGCGGCGCGAGAACGGGACCACCAGCACCGCAGTGCCCTTGCGGCCCGCGCGCCCCGTACGGCCCGAGCGGTGCTGCAAAGTCTCCGCATCGCGGGGAATTTCGACATGGACCACCAGGCTGAGCGTGGGCAGGTCGATCCCGCGCGCGGCGACATCGGTGGCGACGCACACACGGGCCCGCCGGTCGCGCAGCGCCTGCAGCGCCTGGTTACGCTCCGACTGCGAGTTCTCGCCTGAAAGCGAGACCACCGCAAAGCCGCGTTCCTGCAAGGTCGCGTGCATGTGGCGGACCTTTTCGCGCGTCCCGCAGAACAGGATCGCGGTCTCCGCCTCGTGATAGCGCAGCAGATTGACGACCGCGTTCTCCACCTCGGGCGGTGAGACTACGACCGCTTCGTAGGAAATGTCGCCGTGGCCGCGATCGGCGCTGACGGTCGAGATGCGCAGCGCGTCGTTCTGGTAACGCCGGGCCAGTGCCTCGATCGGCTTGGGCATGGTGGCGGAGAACAGCAGCGTGCGGCGGTCTTCCGGCGTCGCGTCGAGGATCGTTTCCAGCTCTTCGCGGAAGCCCATGTCGAGCATCTCGTCCGCTTCGTCGAGCGTCACGGCCTTGAGCGCGGAAAGGTCGAGCGCACCGCGCTCCAGATGGTCGCGCAGGCGGCCGGGGGTGCCGACGACGATCGTCGCGCCCGAGCGCAATACCTGGCGCTCTGCGGACGGGTTCATCCCGCCCACGCAGGTCGCCACGCGGCCACCCGCCTTGGCGTAAAGCCACGAGAGTTCGCGGCTGACCTGCAGGGCAAGCTCGCGCGTCGGTGCGATCACCAGCGCGAGCGGCGCGATCGCGAACGGTACCTTGCCATTCTCGTCGAGCAGCTGGCGGGCGACGGCCAGCCCGAAGGCGACCGTCTTGCCCGAGCCGGTCTGTGCGGAGACGACGAGGTCGCGCCCGCGCGCTTCGGGTTCGAGGACGGCGCCCTGCACGTCGGTCGGCTCGGAATAGCCGCGCTCTGTAAGGGCGGTCTGCAGGGTGTCGGGGAGTTCGGAGAAATTCATATCAAAACCTTGGCAAGCAATGCACGCGCGGCAGACGCCTCATGCGGCTGAATGTGGCCATCGACTATATGGGATGGGGTATCGTCGAGCGTCTGCCGGTCGGCGATGTTGAAGGCCCCTTACGCTATTATTGTTCTTTTGGCTTGCGATTTCTTGCGCGCCTGAATTCGCTCCCGTTGGAGTGTCCGAAGCTCAGTCCGCCTGATCCTGCTCCCCTTGGAGAAGACCCGCCAGCAGGGGGTTGGGAAACCGCCGCCTGAGCGTGATGGCGTAGAATACCTCTTCGAGGCCTGACAGGCGGTCGACCTCAATCAGCGCGGCACTCTCCAGCTCGTCCTTGACGACGATTGGCGGCACGATGGCGAGGCCCACACCCTCGCGCGCAAGCAGTCGGATCATCGCCATGTCGTCCACCTCCGCCGCGATCTTCGGGCGTATGGCGAGCCGGTTGAACAGAGCGTCGAGGCCCGAGCGAATGCTGGTGTCGATCGTGGGCAGGATCAGCGGGCGCTCCGCCAGCAACGTCTCCAGCTGCGCATTCTTGCCGACAAGCTCGCGCGTTCCGATCAGGCTGACCGGCTGGTCCGCGATCGTATCGGTGATCCAGGGGGTCGCCGCGTCGCGCTGCGGGGCGATATTGGCGAGCACGATATCGATCCGGTGCGCTTCCAGCCCGGCAAGCAGTTCGCCCAGCGCGCCGGAGCGGATCACGATCTCGACATCGTCGCGCCCGATCAGCGGCTGGAGGAAACCGATCTGGAAGTTGCGCGACAGCGTCGCCTGCGATCCGACCCGCAGTACCTGGCGCTGGCGCGAGTGACGCTCCCCCAGAGTATTGAGCAGCTCATCTCCGGTCTCGAAGATCGCGTCGGCGTGATCCAGTGCGATCCGCCCCGCCTCGGTCAGGATCAGTGTGCGCCCGCGCCGTTCGAAGAGGGGATGGCCCAACCGCTCTTCAAGCAGGCGGATCTGGGTCGAGACGGCGGACTGCGACACGTTGAGGCGCTGCGCGGCGCGGGTCAGGTTCCCCTCGTGCGCGACCATGTGAAAATAGCGCAGGTGATGGAAGTTCAGTTCGGCCATTCGTTCTTTTAAACAGAACGAAATTCTATGAATAATGAATTTTTCTTATCACCACCGGGCGCATAGCTCCCGGCCCGTCGTTCACAGCCACGGGAAGATGCCTGCTCATGACCCTCGATTTCCTGCTCCTTGGCACGCCGGCGCTGCTGTTGCTCGCGGCCGCGATCGCGCCCTTCGCATCGAGGCATCGCTGGGGGCTTATCCCACGCTTGGTCGAGGCCTCATCGCTCGGTGCGCTGGCCATCAGCGTGGCGGCTCTCGCGTTGCTCGTCGTTGATGGTCCTCAGACAGGGGTATTGCTTGGTGTCGGAGGTCTCGGCTTCGCCGCGCGGCTCGATGTGGTCAGCGCGACCATGCTGACGCTGGTTGCCTTCGTCGGCTGGATCGTGCTGCGCTATTCGATCACCTATCTGGAGGGTGAGGCGCGGCGCGGGCCGTTTCTGGGATGGATGGCTGCGACGCTGGCGGCGGTGCTGCTGCTGGTACAGGGCGGCAACCTGTTCCATTTCGTGGTCGCCTGGATCGCGACGAGCCTGTGCCTCCATCGCCTGCTGCTGTTCTATCCGGACCGGGTGCAGGCCGTGCGCGCCGCTCGCAAGAAATACCTTGTCGCCCGGGTCGGTGATGCGGCGCTGATCGGAGCAGCAGCGCTGCTGTTCTTCGGCTATGGCACCGCCGATATTGCCGCGATCGCGGACGCTACCCGCGCGGGTGTGGTCCCCGGGGGATCGGGACTAGCAGCAGGGCTGCTGGCGCTCGCCGCGATCCTCAAGTCCGCACAGTTCCCCGTCCATGGCTGGCTGACCGAGGTGATGGAGACGCCGACGCCTGTCTCCGCGCTGCTCCATGCAGGCGTGGTCAATGGCGGCGGGTTCCTGCTGGTGCGCTTCGCCGATGTCATGCTGCTGAGCCCCGGCGTGCTTGCCGTGCTGGTCATCATCGGCGGCTTTTCCGCCCTGCTTGGCGGGCTAGCGATGCTGACCCAGTCGGCAGTCAAGAACTCGCTCGCCTGGTCGACCATCGCGCAGATGGGCTTCATGATCATGCAGTGCGGCCTCGCGCTGTTCCCGCTCGCGCTGCTGCATATCGTCGCGCACTCGCTCTACAAGGCGCACGCGTTTCTGTCCTCGGGCGGAGCGGTGGAGGTCGTCGCTGCGATCCGCCGTCCCGGGCCGATCGCGATCCCCGATGGATGGGCGGTCGCGCGTGCGTTCGCGCTCGCGCTGGCGATCTATGCCACCATCGGCCTTGTCTTCGGGATCGGGCACAAGTCGCCCCAGGCGATAACGCTGGGCGCGATCCTGATCTTCGGCGTTGCCTACCTGCTTGCCCAAGGGCTCGCCGATGCAGCCCCGCGCGTGCTCACCCTGCGCACCGCGCTGGCCGCCGTCGCAGCCTCGATCAGCTACTTCGCACTCCAGACCATCACCGAGTGGCTGACCAAGGGCGCGCTCCCGTCAACGCCCGCGCCGGGGCCGCTCGAATGGGCGCTGCTGGTATTGACCGTGTGCAGCTTCGGCGTGGTCGCGGTGGCGCAGGCGATGTTTCCCATCTGGTCGAACCACCCTGCTGCAGCAGGCCTGCGCGTCCACCTGTCCAACGGGCTCTACGCCAATGCCGTGTTCGACCGTCTGATCGGCAACTGGACCACCCCGCGCAGCCCGCGGTGAAGGAGAGAGAAGCAATGCTGATGTCCTGCCAAGATCCCGGGAACGAAGCCGTCGTCTCCCGCGCGGCCGAGGCGGCTGCCCGGCAGATCCCTCCGCTATGGTCGCTGTCGTCCTCGGTCGCGGTCAATCCCTTTCTAGGCCAGAGCGAGGCCACGCTGGCCCAGGCCGCGGCCCGCCTGTCGCGGGTCGGAAAGGTGCCGGTGGTCATGCCGCGCAGCTGGTATGCGGAGCGGATCGCTTCTGGCGAGATTGCGCAGGCTGATCTGGCCGCCGCGCTCGCCAGCTCCCCGCACGAAAACAAACCGCGCGACCTCGCCATGCTTGAGGCTGAGCTGGACAAGGATATTCCGATCCCCAACGCGCTGCGGACCGTGGCGGACCTCGTCGCAGCGCGCAGCGGGACAGACTGGCCGGGCGTTATCGCAGAACGGATCGGGCTCTGGGCCGGTGGCTATTTCGATCGCGGGCAGGCGCTGTGGGCCGCACCGCGCGACCGGTCTGCTTGGGCCGCTTGGCGCGCCTACGCGATGCATGATCTCACACCCGAGATCATGGGGCTGAAAGGGTTCGCGCGCTTCGTGGCGGAGGCGCCCGAGGACGCGCGCCATTCCATCGCCCGCTCGGTCGCGCGCCTGGGGCTGGGCGAGGCGGCGCTCGCCACGCTGTTCCATCAGCTGCTGATGTCGCTGGGCGGCTGGGCGCAGTTCGCGCGCTGTGAATTGTGGCGGGCGGAGCTTGCCGGGGCGACCGACGAGACGCTGATCGATCTGCTCGCGATCAGGCTGCTGTGGGAGGAAGCGCTGTTCCTCCAGCACGAAACGCAGATCGACGAAGACTGGACCACCATGCGTGCCGCGCACTCCGCACCGATCAGGCCCTCGCGCCGGCATGTGGTGGACGAGATCCTGCAGGAGGCCGCCGAACGGGCCGCACAACGCAAGCTAGCCGTGACGCTTGCCACCAAGTTGCCCGCCCACGCGCCCGATCGCCCCGCGCTGCAGGCAGCGTTCTGCATCGACGTGCGCTCCGAAGTCTTCCGGCGCGCGCTGGAGTCGGTCGATCCCGCGATCCGGACGCTGGGCTTCGCAGGCTTCTTCGGCGTTGCTGCCGAACACCGGCGGTCCGCATCCGATGTCGACGAGCATCGCCTGCCCGTGTTGCTCAACGCTGTCGTCACCTCGCGCGCCGGCGACGTGAAGGATGCGGAGGCCGATCTGGCCCAACGCTATCGCGCCAGGGCAAAGCGCGCGTGGGGCCGCTTCAAGCTTGCTGCAGTGTCCTCCTTCGCCTTCGTCGAGGCGATGGGTCCGGTCTATATCGGCAAGCTGGTGCGCGACGGTCTGGGCATCGCTTCGGCCCCGGCTCGCGATGATCCAGCCCCACGCTTCGACCCCGACCTCGCGCCCGAAGCGCGAGTCGATGCGGCGGAAACCGTGCTGCGGGCGATGTCTTTGGTCGATGGGTTTGCGCCAATCGTCTTGCTGGCGGGTCACGGTGCCAACGTGGTCAACAATCCGCACGCGAGCGGCCTGCACTGCGGTGCCTGCGGCGGCTATTCGGGCGAGGTAAGCGCGCGGCTGCTGGCGCAGCTCCTCAATGATCCGGCGGTTCGTGAAGCGCTGGTCGAGCGGGGCATCGCCATCCCGCACGATACGCTGTTTGTCGCCGCGTTGCACGATACGACCACCGACCGGGTCACGCTGTACGATAACGACCGGCCAAGCGATGTGCACCACAGTAAGCTCGACAAGGTGCAACATTGGCTGGAGACCGCTGGAGAAATCGCGCGGGGCGAGCGCGCGCTGCGGCTTCCCGGCGCAGGGCGGGCACGGGATGTGTCTGCGCGGGCGCATAACTGGGCCGAGGTGCGGCCCGAATGGGGGCTGGCCGGATGCCAAGCGTTCATCGCCGCGCCGCGTCAGCGGACCTCCCGCCGCAACCTGCAAGGGCGCACATTCCTGCACGACTACGACTGGCGGCTCGACGAGGAGCGCGGCTTCCCCGTGCTCGAACAGATCATGACCGCACCGGTGGTCGTCGCGAGCTGGATAAACCTGCAATATTACGGCTCTGCCGTTGCTCCGCAGGCGTTCGGAGCGGGCAACAAGCTGCTCCATAATGTCGTGGGCGGGGTGGGCGTGCTGGAAGGAAATGGCGGCCCCTTGCGTGCAGGCCTGCCGTGGCAATCCCTGCATGATGGGGAAAAACTGATCCATCAGCCGCTGCGTCTGTCGGTGTGCATCGAGGCACCGTGCGAGGCGATGAGCGATATCCTTTCCCGGCACGACGGGGTGCGCAGCCTGTTCGACAAGCGCTGGCTGCATCTCTTCGCGATGGGAGCGGAGGGCCTGACGCATCGCTATCTCGGCGGGTTGCAATGGGAGGCATTGCGCGCAGGAGATGGAGCGGACGATGCCGGGCGATGAGCGCGCGGTCGAGCTCAGGCTGGTCAAGGATCGGCTCGCGTGGGCGCTGGGACATCCTGCTGTCAGCGATTGGGTCAAGCGCGGCCTAGCAAGCGCGCGGCAGCGCGACCCGGTCGAGGGTGCACGGCGATCTGGAACTGATGACCCACGTGGTCAGGCAGTGGGCCAGCGCCGATGCCGACACCAAGACGGCTGAGACGATGCGCGCCGAGTCGCTCCAACAGGTTGGGGAGACACTGCCTGGCCGGCCGCAATAACCCATCGCATCGTCATTCGGACATCCGGTGACGCTCTGCGGCTGGGCTCGCCCTCGGCGGCGAGGAAAGGGCGAGCATCTGCCCGGTGGTCCGCGTGCTTTGACCTTGCGGCGCTCGGGTTATTGTGCGACGTAAATCACAGTAGCCACCATGAAGTGTCTATTATGTTGTACAGTTGCCGAGGGGTCGTGCCGTGTCGATGCTCAGTTTCGAGCGGAAATATCGCGTCTCGGGGGGCACGCTGGTTGGCGGCGATCTCTTCGACTTCTGGGTCGGGCCGTTCTACGTCGGCTTCTTCGGCGTCACGACCGCGTTTTTCGCGCTGCTCGGTTCCAGCCTGATCGTCTACGGTGCGGCCATCGGCGGCACGTGGAATATCTGGCAGATCGACATCGCGCCGCCCGCGATCGAATATGGCCTCGGCTTGGCGCCGTTACGCGAAGGCGGGCTGTGGCAGATCATCACCGTCTGCGCGATCGGAGCGTTCGTTTCATGGGCGCTGCGGCAGGTGGAAATCTCCCGCAAGCTGGGGATGGGCTTCCATATCCCGATCGCGTTTTCCTTCGCGATCTTCGCCTACCTCAGCCTCGAAGTATTCCGGCCGATCATGCTCGGCGCATGGGGTCACGCCTTCCCCTACGGTATTTTCAGCCATCTCGATTGGGTCTCCAACGTCGGCTACCAGGGGCTGCATTTTCATTACAACCCGGCGCACATGCTGGCGGTAACGTGCTTCTTCGGCACCACGCTGATGCTGGCGATGCACGGCGGCGTCATCCTGTCTGCGGTCAATCCGCCCAAGGGTGAGGAGGTCAAGCATGGCCAGCACGAAAACCAGTATTTCCGCGACACCATCGCCTATTCCATCGGGCCTCTCGGAATCCACAGGCTCGGCTGGTTCGCGGCGATCAATGCTGGTTTCTGGAGCGCGATCTGCATCCTGATCAGCGGTCCCTTCTGGATCAGCGGCTGGCCCTATTTCTACGACTGGTACCTGCAGCTGCCGTTCTGGAACGACATGGGGCTGGGGGGGCTCGGCTGATGGCTTCGTTTCACTCTCTCTATTCGCAGATCCAGATCCACGGGCCCTACGACGAAGGCTTGCCGCTGAAAGGCCATGAATCTCCGCGCCTTATCAAGCCGGTCCTCAACCGGTGGCTCGGCAAGATCGGCGACCCGCAGATTGGGCCAACCTATCTGGGGTTCTGCGGCATTGCCTCGCTGATCTGCGGCTTCATTGCGATCGAGATTATCGGCCTCAACTTCTGGGCCTCCGTCGACTGGAATCCGGTCGCCTTCATTGAAGGAATCGCCTGGCACCGGCTCGATCCGCCGGAGGCGAAGTGGGGCTTCACCCCGTTCGTCCCGCTGACCGAAGGGGGCTGGTGGATCTGGGCCGGCTTTTTCCTGACCGCCTCGATCCTGCTGTGGTGGTGCCGGATGTACCTGCGCGCCAAGGCACTGGGGATGAGCACGCATGTCGCGTGGGCCTTCGCCAGCGCGATTTTCCTCTATCTCAGCCTCGGCTTCATTCGCCCGATGCTGATGGGATCATGGCACGAGGCACCGCCTTTCGGGATCATCCCCCACCTCAACTGGACCGCGTCGTTCTCCGTCCTGTACGGCAATTTCTATTACAACCCGTTCCACTGCTTCTCGATCGTGTTCCTGTACGGATCGGTGCTGCTGTTCGCGATGCATGGCGGCACCATCCTTGCAGTGTCGCGCTTCGGGGGAGAGCGGGAGACGGAGGAGATCGTCGATCGCGGTACTGCGGCGGAGCGCGGCGCGCTGTTCTGGCGCTGGACCATGGGCTTTAACGCGACCTTCGAGTCCGTCCATCGCTGGGCCTACTGGTTCGCCATCCTGACGACCTTTTCGGGCGCGATCGGCATCCTGCTGACCGGGACCGTGGTCGACAACTGGTATCTGTGGGGCGTTAAATGGGGCCTCGCTCCTGAGTACCCCGCGACCTACCCCGACATGACGCTTCCGCCCGAGATTGCAGAACAGGTTCGCGCGGCTACCGGCGGAACCGGCGCCTCGCTTGATCTGTCGGCACCGCCTGCGCCTGCTCCTTCGCCGGAGGTATCCCAATGACCCCGCTGGAAAAGCGCCCCCGGTCGAGCCTTCTCGGCATCTTCCTGCTTGCTGCGGCATTCGCGACGCTGCTGTTCGTCCTGCTGGTGCCGACCTGGGATGCGCCCTGGGATCCGATCGAATCGCGCGAATGGGGCTGGCGCGGTATCGCGATGAACACCTTCACCTCCGAACGGACCCGCAGCGACCCGCTCAACCTGGTGCCCGCGTCGATCGAACCGTTCGAGGCACGCGGAGTATCCGCTGGCGAGGCTTACGAGAACGTCCAGGTGTTGGGCGATCTCGACGCCGCGCAATTCGATCACCTGATGCTGTCGATCACCGAATGGGTCGCGCCCGAAGAAGGCTGCGCCTATTGTCACAATCCTGACGCGAGCTTCGCGGCGGACGACATGTACACCAAGAAAGTCGCCCGGCGGATGTTGACCATGGTCCGCGATATCAATGCGAATTCCAGGCACGTCGGCAATGTCGGGGTGACCTGCTACACCTGCCACCGCGGGCAGGGCGTGCCGCCTCGTCACTGGTTCAAGGCAGCCGAGCCCAAGCCGCCGATGGGGGGTGTCGTTGGCAAGCCTCCGCCATGGAACAGAACGGCGAAGACGATGCGCGATTTCTTCCCGCGCGCTGCGTTCGAGAACTATCTGCTGGACGATCAGCAGATCATGGGTGCGCAGGCGCGCTCCGTATCCGGCGAAGTCACTGATCTCGCGGATCTGGAGAACATCTACATCCTCATGATGCAGATGTCCGACGGGCTGGGGGTCAATTGCAATTTCTGCCACAACAGCCGCGCCTTCGCCGACTGGTCGCAGAGTACGCCGAAGCGGATCACTGCGTGGTACGGCATCCGCATGACCCGGGGGATCAACCGCGACTATCTGACCAAGATGCATGACCTGTTTCCTGCCGATCGGCTCGGGCCGCTCGGCGATGTTGCCAAGGTGGATTGCGGCACCTGTCACAACGGCATGTCGCGCCCGCTGGGAGGGGCGCCAATGGCACGCGGTTACGAGGGATTGCGGGGGGCGGGCTCGGGCAGTGCGATCACACGTGCCACCGCGTTCGAAACGCGCTTGCCTCATGAGGCCGAAATTACCGAACCCGCGCCAACGCCCGCCGGTTTGCAGCAGGGCGGCCAATAGCGGCCCGAACCTCCGCCAGGTGCCGCAAATACGGCATGGGCGTATAGCGGATTGTAGAGATGGGAGCGTTACCTGAGCGCAGCCGCAGCGATCAGGCACGCTCAGCCGGGTGCGTACTGCCCGTCACCGGCGTCGAGATAGCGGGCGAAGGCCCTGGCGCTCGCCTGGCCGAAGCCCTGCAGCTTGACCGTGCGCCCGGTATCGGGATCGGCCAGCTCGACATGCCCGGAACCATCACGCTGGACGAGCAGGCGAAACCCGTGCGCGAACTCCCGATCGTCACGCTGCATGGCGAGGGCGCGCACGGCTGCCATCGCGAAGGTGTCTCCCTCGATCACGAGATGGGCGACCGGCTCTCTGCGCTCGCTCAGTACCATCATTTCGCCGTTGGGAAGCGGCTCGAAGATCAGCATGCGGCGTTCGCCTGCCTGTGCCGTCTGCACGGTCAGTCGTCCGACATCGTAATGCCGCGAGGTGGTGATCGCGGTCACGGTAAAGCCGATCAAAAGCGCCGCACCGATCAGCGCTCCGCGCGGGACGGTGATCTCAGACATGCTGCGGCCTTGCGCATATCGCGAAAGGGCTTCGCTCAATGCGGGGTAGGTGGACAGCGCCCGCGGCCGCCCGCCTGACTGCGTCGGCAAGGATGTCTGCCGCCGGGCTTGAGGGCGGTAGCGCGCGCAGCATCGGCACCGGTGCGGAGAACTTCGTGCTACGCGCATGCGGCCACAGGGCCAGCCACGCGATCTTGTTGGGCCGGCGCAGCGTCAGCGCGATGTCGATTCCACGCTTGCGCTCCCGCGAGGATACGTCTGTCACCAGGGCCAGCGGAATGTTGATCGTGCGGGTAAAGGCCACGCCGACCTGCAAGACGACCCGCCTGTCGGTGATGACATAGGTGGTGGTCCGCGACATGAGCCAAGCGAACAGCAGAACCAATCCGGCGATCGGCAATGCAACCGGCAGCAGCAGCAGCGGGCTGAACGCGATCTGCGCGACGCTTGCGCCAGCGCGGGCGGTGGCGGCAATCGGCAGCAAAGCGAATAGTGCGAAGTACCCGGTCAGCCATGGCCAGCGAAGGAGGTAGCGTGCCAGCGCGGCGCGATCGGGTTTTCCATGCCACAGGATCTGCTCGCCATCGGGCAGCGGCCCGGGCAGGCCCAGAGCAATGTCGATCGGCAGATCGTTCGGATCATCACTGATAGAACGCTCGATTTCGCGCGCCCTACTGGTGGCCGCCGCAAAAGGCATCACCGTTGCCATCAGGCGGGATCGTGAATTTGGCCGTGCCCGGTGGAGAACCGGAGGCCACCGGCGAAGAAGCCGTTGAGCCGGTCTTCCTCGCGCATGGTGATGCAGCTGTCGTCGGCGCGTATTGGTGCTCGGCGCAAATCGCGCGCGATCAGCGTGGTTGCCCGAACTGCGCTGTCGCGCGGCAGGGCCTCCGCGAAGAAGGATGGGATCAACCGCCGTCCCTCTGCCTCGTCGATCGAAACCTCGAAATAGCGCAGGAAAAACTCGGCGCGGTTGAACCACAGGTCATGGACCTTGCCGACGATCTTCTCGTCGGCGGAAACCAGCACCCACCCGCGCGGATCGGGATCGCCGGTCGGGATGTAATATTCAGGGTGATCGTTGAGAGAGATCAGCTTGGGTTCGCCTTCTACGTCGAGATCGGGCTCGTCCTCGCGCAAGGTCGTATAGGCGGCAGCGCCGATCCCTTCTTCGAGCGGGTCGGGCCCGGGATCCAGCGGAAAGGCCATCGGCGGCAGCGTCTGCCCGGGACGGACCGTTTCCGGTTCCTCCACCCGCGGGGCCTGCGCCACGCCGCGGCCATGCGGGCGGTAGAAGAGTTTGGGCCGGGGCACTGCCGGAAAGCCCTCTGCGGCGTGCGTGCGGTCCATGACGCCTGAGACCTCGACAGGATATCCCTCGCGCTTGTCCTCGCGTCGCAGGTAGACGACCAGACCGACAAAGAAGGTCACGAAGGCGATGACGCACAAGATGGCGACATCGAGATTGCCGACGACGTTGCTTTCCATGCCTCGGATATACTCCACCCCCACTCGGGTGTAAATATAAACGGACATCTCAAACTGTCAGCCTATGCGGGCGTCGGTGAAATCCCGGCTGCCATCTGAAATTCGTGGTGCACCGCACATGCGGGTCTGGCGGGCGCAAGCGGATCGCGATAGGGCCCGGGTATGATGTCTCTGCTCGCAGGAATGACCGTGGTCGAGGGCGCGGCCTTCGTCGCCGGCCCGTCATGCGCACTCTACCTCGCGCAGATGGGTGCGCGGGTTATCCGTATCGACCAGATCGGCGGCGGGCCCGACGCGCGCCGCTGGCCGCTCGGTCCTCAGGGCGAGAGCCTCTATTGGCAGGGCCTCAACAAGGGCAAGCTGTCGATCGCGCTCGACTATCGCAGCGCGGAGGGGCGCGAGCTTGCCCAGAGGATTGTCACGGGTGGGGAGGGGCTGTTCGTGACCAATTTCCCGGTCGACGGCTTCTTCGCACACGAGGCGCTGCAGGCATTGCGCGCGGACCAGATCACCCTGCGCGTGATGGGCTGGCCCGATGGCTCGCCCGCGGTGGATTACACGGTCAATGCCGCCGTCGGCCTGCCGCTGATGACGGGCCATCCGGACGACGACCGACCGGTCAATCACGTCTTGCCCGCGTGGGATCTTCTCACCGGAGCCTACGCTGCCTTCGCACTGCTCGCCGCCGAGCGGGAGCGGCGGGCGAGCGGCGAGGGACGCGAGCTACGCGTTGCCCTTTCGGACATCGCCGCGACCAGCCTCGCGCATCTGGGCAATGTGGCCGAAGTGATGCTTTCGGGGCGTGATCGCGAGAAGACGGGCAACAACCTTTTCGGTGCCTTCGGCCGCGATTTCTCTGCCAGCGATGGCGCGCGTTTCATGCTGGTCGCGATTACACCCAAACAGTGGGGCGGGATGGTGGACGCGCTTGAGATAGCCGATGAGATCACACAGCTGGAGCGAGCGCTGGGCGTTGATTTCGCTGCGGATGAAGGCGCGCGGTTCACCCATCGGGACAAGCTCGATCCGGTGATCGAACAAGGGTGCGCCCGATTCAGCTCTTCCGAACTGCAAACCCGGTTCGATCGCGCCGGGGTCACCTGGTCGCGTTATCGCAGCCTGCACGAGGCGGTGACACAGGATGCGCGGCTGTTCGCGGACAATCCCGTCTTCTCGACGGTCGAGCATGCCGGTCGCGCAGCTTATCCGACGCCGGGCGCGGCGGCGCATAGTCCCGGTGTGCCGCGCGAACCCGCGAAACCCGCGCCTATAATCGGTGCGGACACCGACCAGGTTCTTGCCGAGCATCTCGGCCTTGGCAGCGGCGAGATTGCACGGCTGCATGATCGGGGGATCGTTGGGTGAGCGACATTATCGACCTTTCGCGAGAGGCGTGTGCGGCAGCGCAGCGCTATATCGAAGCTGCGCGCGCTGCGACCGCCGGGATCGTCGCGCCGGATGGCTCGCCCGACCCATCGCTGATCGAGCGCGAGCAGCGCCGGGTGCACGGTCTGGCATGGGCGGCGACCACGCTCGCTGCGCTGGAGGCGCTTGCCGACTGGGCCGCGCGGGCCCGGCGCGATGGTCGTTTCGGCGCGATCGAGGAACTGACGCTGCGGGTCGGCTTTGGCGAATATCTGCACCAGCTGACGTCTGCCTTGCCGATGGGGCAGGGCGAGTTCGTGCGACCGTTTGATCTCGACGCTGGTGCCGCTGCCGACGCAATGCGCGCCGAACCGGCGGTCATGCATTTCCTGACCCACGGCAACACAGCTGAAACTCGCGCCGAGCTGGCTGCGCTGCTCGCCGAGGGCGCGTTGCCCGACGAGGCTTTCGGCGACGAAACGCTCGACATGATCCGCGCCCAGTTCCGCACCTTTACCGCCGAGAGGATCGCGCCGCGCGCGCATCAATGGCACCTCGCGGATGAGCTGATCCCGATCGAGGTGGTTCAGCAAATGGCCGATCTCGGCGTCTTCGGCGTGTGCATCGCAGAGGAATATGGCGGCCTCGGCCTTGGCAAGACCGCGATGTGTCTCGTCTCCGAAGAGCTCTCGCGCGGGTGGATATGTGCAGGCTCGCTCGGCACCCGGTCGGAAATCGCGGGCGAGCTGATCGGAGAGAACGGCACGCCGGAGCAGAAGGCCGCGCTGTTGCCGAGGCTCGCCGACGGCTCGATCCTGCCCACCGCTGTTTTCACGGAGCCGGATACCGGCTCCGACCTTGCCTCGGTTGCGACGCGCGCACGCGTGCAGGATGACGGTAGCTGGCAGATCACCGGCGCGAAGACCTGGATCACCCACGCCGCGCGCGCCGATCTGATGACCGTGCTGTGCCGGACCGATCCCGACACACCCGGCTATGGCGGCCTCTCGATGCTGCTCGCGCACAAGACGCGTGGGACCGAAGCCGATCCGTTCCCCGACGAGGGGCTCTCAGGCAGCGAGATCGAGGTGCTCGGCTATCGCGGGATGAAGGAATATGCTCTGGGTTTCGACGGGTTCGCGGTCGCTGCGGACGGTCTGCTCGGCGGTGCGCAGGGTCGCGGCTTCAAGCAGTTGATGCGGACTTTCGAAAGTGCCCGGATACAGACCGCAGCGCGCGCGGTGGGGGTGGGGTGGAACGCCTTCGATCTCGCGCTGCGTTACGCGCTGGAGCGCAGGCAGTTTGGCAAGCCGCTGATCGCTTTTCCGCGCGTGGCGGACAAGCTGGCGATGATGGTCGCGGAACTGGTGATGGCGCGAGAGCTGACCTATTCCGCCGCGCGTCACAAGGATGCGGGAAAGCGCTGCGATATCGAAGCGGGGCAGGCCAAGCTGCTCGCCGCAAGGGTCGCGTGGACCGCTGCGGATAACGGCGTGCAGATCCACGGCGGCAATGGCTATGCGCTGGAATACCCCATCAGCCGGGTGCTGTGCGATGCGCGGATTCTCAATATCTTTGAAGGCGCGGCGGAAATTCAGGCGCAGGTGATCGGGCGGGGGCTGCTGGTCGGCCAGCCTTGAGCGCATAGCCTTAGCCGGATGTGCGAAGGGGCGCGCACGTTTCCGTGCACGCCCCCTGCGAAGTGCTCTGCGTGTTCAGATCGTGGCGATCAGAACGACGCGGCCAGCGTGAACACCACGGCGCCGTCCTGGCCCGCGATGTCGGGCAGGTCGGTATCGACATAGGCGACCCCGAAGGTGAGGATGTCGTAAGACACGCTCGCCCCCAGCGACCAGTCGAGATAGCCGCCCGATCCGTAGTCGAGGCTGCCGTCCGAATAGCCCAGATGCCCTGCAAGGCTGATCGGGGTGCCCGGAATGCCCGCGCCCAGATCGCCGTAGACGTAGATATTGTCGTCGGTCAGCGCGCTCCCCTGTTCGGGGGCGTAGGCCGCGCCGATGGTCGCTTCGACCGGGCCGAGCGCCGCGGTTACCGAGGCATACGGCTCGAAATAGTCGCTGTCGCCGACAAGGTCGTTGCCGTTGGGATAGATGTAGTAGAGCACACCGGCATCGATGCTGAAGCCCGATGCGACCTCGCCCGACCAGCCGGCATAGATGTCCAGCTCCGAGTTGCCGTAAAGCGCGCTATCCTCCAGCGAGGACCCCCATGCGCCGATATAGAAACCGCTCTCATGAGCGACGTCGAAACCGCCCTGGATCGCGATGTCTTCGCCGCTGAAGGAAACGCCGCGGAAACGGTAGTCGGTCGTCAGCGCGACATTGGCGCTGATTTCGATCGGACCGCTTTCCTCGGCTCCGGCCTCTTCGTCCTGCGCCAGCGCGGGGCTGGCGAACATCGTGGTGGCGAGCAGCGCCACCGGGGCAATTCTGGAAAAACGCATTTTCTCATTCTCCTTGAACAATCGCCCTCTCCCCCCTCATCCGGCGGGGGCCGCGTCCCGATCTGGTTTGCCGGGATCGCGGACCCCTCCGGTCCTAAGTCACACTCAGTAATTATAGGCGCGTTCGCCGTGTTCGCTGAGGTCGAGGCCGTCGCGTTCCTTCTCTTCGGAGACGCGCCCGCCGGTCACCAGCTTGGCGATGAACCATGCGATTGCTGCACCCACAGCGGCCCACACGATCGCCACACCCACGGCCTTGGCCTGGATGATCAGCTGCGCAATCGCGTTGTAGTCTGCATCGCCCGGTCCGCCGATCGCGGGCATCATGGTGAAGGCGGTGCCGAGCGAGCCGACGATGCCGCCGATCCCGTGGATGCCGAAGACGTCTGCAGTATCGTCCAGCCCCAGCTTGGGCTTCAGCATGGTTACGAACCAGAAGCACACCAGCGCGGCAGCCGCACCGATCAGGATCGCGCCGAACGGGCCGCTGTTGCCGGCCGCCGGAGTGACCGCGACGAGGCCGGCGATGGCACCCGAGCAGCCGCCGAGCAGCGAACCCTTGTGGCCGGTCATCCTCTCGCCCAGCATCCAGAACAGCACGCCCGAAGCGGTCGCGACGAAGGTGTTGAGCACTGCGAGCGAGGCAACGCCGTCCGCTTCCAGTTCCGAACCGCCGTTGAAGCCGAACCAGCCCACCCACAGCAGGCCGGTGCCGATCAGCGTCATGGTCAGCGAGTGCGGCGGCATGGGCTCTTTCGGGTAACCGATACGCTTGCCCAGGATCAGGCAGCCGACCAGCGCGGAAACGCCCGCGTTGATGTGGACCACGGTGCCGCCCGCGAAGTCGAGTGCGCCCCATTCGAAGATCAGGCCGCCGGTCGCCCACACCATGTGCGCGATCGGGAAGTACACGATCGTCAGCCAGATGGCGGTGAACACCATCATGGTCGAGAACTTGGCCCGCTCCATCGTGCCGCCCACGACCAGCCCCGCGGTGATCGCGGCGAAGGTCATCTGGAAGGCGATGAAGATATATTCGGGAATCTCGACGCCGTCGCTGAAGGTCGCCGCGCCCGAATCGGCCGTAACGCCCTTCAGGAAGACCTTGCCGAAATCGGCGATGAAGGCGTTGCCGGTGTCACCGAACGCCATCGAATAGCCGTAGGTGACCCAGATGATCATCGCGAGGCACGCGACGCCGAGCACCTGGGTGAGGACCGAGGCCATGTTCTTGGTCCGGGCAAGCCCGCCGTAGAACAGCGCAAGGCCCGGCACGATCATAAGCATGACGAGCACGGTGGCGATGATCATGAAGGCGGTATCGCCCTTGGCGATGGTCGTCGCAGCCTCGGCCGCGGCCATCGCAGGCGCGGTCGGTGCCGGTGCTTCGAGCGCGAAGACGGGAGAGGCAGCGAGCGTGGCAAGCCCCGCTGCGGCAAAGTATTTTATCTTATCCATCATGTCTGGCCCCCTCAAAGCGCGGTGTCGTCGGTTTCGCCGGTGCGGATGCGCAGCGCGGACGAAACGTCGATGGTGAAGATCTTGCCGTCGCCGATGGCGTCGGTCTTGGCAGCGGCGGAGATCGCTTCGACCGCCTTGGGGGCGACTGCGTCGTCGACCACGGTTTCGATCCGCACCTTGGGCACGAAGCTGGTCGAGTATTCGGCCCCGCGATAGACTTCCGTGTGGCCCTTCTGTCGCCCGAAGCCCTTGGCTTCGGTGACGGTCAATCCCTGTACCCCCACACCGGTCAAAGCTTCGACGACTTCGTCGAGCTTGAACGGTTTCACGATTGCTATGATCAGCTTCATCGATTCCCTCCGCAACAAAACCTCGTGCCCGCTCTCGCAAACCTAAAAAGCTTGCTTGAAACGTAACTCCTTTGTCATTTATGGTGCATCGCACAACACGGCGTAGATCGTCAATCGCTCAAAGATGATCGGCAAATTGCGTCGAGGAGGCTGATAAAGAAGGGGAAATCGAGCATGAGTGCGGCGCAAAACTCGCGTGAAATATTCACACGGCCTGATTGCAGTGCACAAATCGCTGCGAGTGCGAAGTTAACCGGCGAACGCGACGCCATGCTTGTATCGATGCATCCGGAGGAACTGCGCGAGACGATGGAGGCGCTGGGATGCACCACGCAATCCGCGCTAGCCGCCGCGATCGGGGTCGACCGTTCGACGATCAGCCTGTGGCTCGACGGGCGGGTCGGCGTGCCGCGCCCGGTTTCCAAGCTCCTGCGGCTGATGCGCGCGCTCTGACCTGCCCAGCCGCCGGGCCCGTCGGGCGCGCGTTCACAAGTGTACACAGGCGCGCACAGACGCACACACGGGTGACTTAACTTGATCTAGGTACGCTCACCGGGGGTTTACCGGCCTGTATGGTGCTGTATTTCAGCATGTTTGAGGGATGCCGTTGGATTAGGGGCCTCCATCGGACGGGAGCGGTTCATGAAACGAGGGGTGCGCTGGGCCCAGGCAGGGCGGGGCGACAATTCGCCACGCGCGTGCCGCAGGGTGCGTGGCGCGGCCATGTGGCTGGCGACTTGTACGCTGCTGGCGTTCATGCCGCTGCCGGCAGCGGCGCAGGACTCGATCGTCGGGCCGGTGGCAGAGGATTCCGACGATCCCGTACTCGCTTTTGCGCGCGAAGCATCGGACCTCGAGGAATTGCGCGCAGCGGTGCTTTCCGCGATCGAGCGCAGCGGATCGCTGGGCGAGGCGCGGGCCGCACGGGACGAGGCGGAGGCGCGCCGCAACGAAGTGCGCACGCAGGAGACGCCGACCCTCGAACTCGGCGTCAGTTCCTTCCGCGTGATCTCGCGCGACTTTTCCAACGATCCGCAGAACTTTCTCGAGCGCTCGCGTCCGTCCAAGCGGACCGACGCCACGCTGCGCGCGAGCCAGCTTCTGTTCGATTTCGGCGCGACGGTGCAGCGGATCGAGGCGGCCAATGCGCGTATCGAGGTCGCCATCGCGCAGATCGACGACACCGCGAACCAGACCGCCTTGCGCGCGGTTTCCGTCCAGAGCGATGTCCATGGCCGGCGCACGCTGGTGCACTTGGGCAGTGCTTTCATCGCGAGCCTGTACGACCTGCGCGCCAAGATGGTCGAGCGGGTCGGCGAGGGCGTGTCCTCCGAAGTCGATCTGGCGCAGGTCGATGGCTACATCGCGCAGGCCGAGGCGCAGCAGGCTGATTTCGAGCGCGGGCTGGCCGCCGCCGAAGCCGCCTATTTCGAGCTGGTCGGCACCCCTGCGCCGCCCGGGCTGGGGCGCCCCCCGGTGCCCTTCGTGCTCGCCGGATCGGTCACCGCAGAGGGTGGGCAGACTGCCGCCCTGCTCGACACATTGCCCCAGGTGCGCGCTGCCAGTGCGGGCCTGCGCGCTGCCGAGCGGGAGGCGAAGGCGGCCCGGGCCGACATTCTGCCCAAGGTCACGCTGTCGGTCGATGCAGGGCGCTACGACATTATCGAGAGCACGCGGGACTACGACATCCGCGCCACCGTCAACCTCAATTTCCGCCTGTTCGGGGGCGAGAAGCAGCGCGCCGACCAGGCCGAGGCGCGGCAGGCCGGGGCGCAGGCGCGGCTCGACCGGCTGCGCGACGAAGCGCTGCGCAATGCGCGAATTGCCGCGACCGACGTGGCCGCGCTGGAAAAGGCGGAAGCGGCCGTGCGGATGAGCTACCTGTCCAGTCGCCGCGCAAAGGGCGCTGTTTTCGAGCGGTTTCAGGTGGCGCGCGCAGCCCTGCTTGATGTACTGGTCGCCGAGTCGAACTATTTCGATGTCGCCACGCGCTATCTGCAGACCGTCACCGAGCTTGATGTTGCGCGCTATGTTTTTCTCGCCCGGACCGGTAGCCTTCAGGATGCACTGGGTATCGACAGCGCGATGATCGCGGACACACCATGACCGACAGTGCGATCCCCGATCCCAAGCCGCGTTTCGCGCGCTGGCTGATGGAGCCGATGCTGGCCAACAAGGCGATCTACATAAAGGTCGGCCTGGCGGCGACGATGATCAACCTGTTCGGGATCGTCACCTCGCTCTACACGATGACGGTCTACGACCGGGTGCTGCCCAACAACGCGTTCAATTCGCTGCTCGCGCTGTCGATTGGCCTGGGCATCGTGATCGTGTTCGATTTCGTGCTGCGGGTGCTGCGCGCCTATTTCATCGATTTCGCGGGCGTCGATATCGATGCCAAGGTCGGCGCGCAGGTGTTCGACAAGCTGCTGACCATGCGGCTCGACGGCAAACGCCGCTCCACCGGCGCGATCACCGGGGTGATGCGCGAGCTGGAAACGCTCCGCGATTTCTTCGCCTCGGCAACGATGACCGCGCTGGTCGATATCCCTTTCATCCTGCTTACGCTGGTCATCATCGCGATGATCGGCGGGGTGGTGGTGTTCGTGCCGCTGGTGCTGATCCCGATCGTGATCGCCGCAGGCTGGATCACCAGCCCCGCGCTCGACCGGCTCGCCGCGCGTTCGCTGGGCCAGGCGCTCGACAAGCAGACCGTGCTGGTCGAGACGGTCGGCTCGCTTGAGATGGTCAAGAGCGCGGGCGCGGGCGGCCTGCTGACCGAACGCTGGCTCCGCTCGCTCCAGATGCATGGCGACTATTCCTCGCGCCAGCGCCTGATCTCTACCATGTCGGTCACCATCGCGGCCTCGGCCAACACCATCTCCTATGCCGGGGTGGTCGTCGTGGGCGTGTTCCAGATCGCGGACGACAAGATGACGATGGGCGCGCTGATCGCGTGCTCTATCCTGGGCGGGCGAGCGATGCAGCCGCTGGCGCAGATCGCCTCGCTGCTCTCGCGCATCTCGACCACGCGGCTGGCCTATCGCCAGATCGACGAGATGATGGAGCAGAAATCGGAGGCGGGCGGGGACGATGCGCTCAAGCCCGCCCGGCTGGATGGCAGGGTGGAGCTGCGCAATGTCACCTTCACCTATCCGGGGGCTGCGGAGAAGACGCTCGACGGGCTGTCGCTGACGGTCCAGCCGGGCGATCACATCGCTCTGCTGGGGCGCGTGGGATCGGGCAAGTCGACCATCGCGAAGCTGCTGCTCAACCTGTACGATCCGCAGGAAGGGCTCGTGCTGGTCGATGGCACCGATGTGCGCCAGTACGATGCCAAGGCCGCGCGCCGCCACGTCGGCGTGGTGCTGCAGGACCCATCGCTGCTGACCGGGACCGTGCGCGAGAATATCGCACTGGGCCGGCCCGAGGTCGACATGGAAGAGGTGCTGCGCGCGTGCAAGGTATCGGGCGCGCACGACTTCCTCGGCCGGATGGCCAATGGTTACGACCTGCGGCTGGCCGATCGCGGCGACAGCCTGTCGGGCGGGCAGCGCCAGTCGATCGCGATCGCCCGCGCGCTGGCGGGCAAGCCGCCGGTGCTGGTGTTCGACGAGCCGACCAGCGCAATGGACAATGCCACCGAATACGAGATGATCATGCGGCTCGAGCAGGAAATCAAAGGGCGCACCTTCATCCTCATCACCCACCGGCCCGCGCTGTTGCGGCTGGTGAACAGGGTCGCGGTGATCGAGAACGGGCGGGTCGCGGTCGATGGCCCGCGTGATGCTGTCCTGAAGGAACTGCAGCGGCCCAAGTCGGCGACGGTACCCGCATCGTGAACGCGAATACCACTCCTCCTCCCGCAGACGGCTCGGGCCAGAATCGCTCGGCAGCCGAGCCGGCGGAGCTGCTGCGTTCGCCCTTTGCGCCCGGACCCGAGGTGCGCGAGGTGGGCGCCCCGCCGCCTGAGGATCAGGAACCCAGCGGGCTGGAAACGCTGATCGAACGGTTCAGGCCGGGCGGGGCGGCCAACCTGCTGCTGGTGATGATCCTGCTGTTCACCGTGGCGGCGGTGACATGGGCTGCGGTGACCGAGCTCGATCGCACCGTTCGGGCCACCGGGCGGGTGATCCCGCTGGGGCGGTTGCAGGTCGTCTCCAACCAGGAGGGCGGGATCGTTTCGGAGATTCTGGTCGAAACCGGCGATCTGGTCGACAAGGGGCAGCCGATGGTGCTGCTCGACCTGACCGAAGCGGGGTCCGATCTGCAAAGCAAGCAGGCAACGCTGGACGCGCTCAACGCCAAGATCGCGCGGCTGGAGGCGGAGATCGCCGGGCGGCGGCCGGTCTATCCGGTGGCGGATAATCCCGAAACCGCGGCGCAGATCCGGATCGAACAATCGCTCCATGCCGCTCGGCTGGCAGAGCTGGCCGATGCCGAGTCAGTGGCGCGCGCGCGGATCGGCCAGGCGCAGCGCTCCGTGACGCAGGCCGAGGCGGCACTGGCGGGGCGGCGCACCGCGGCGCAGCTCGCCCGTAGCGAGGCGGATACGATCGCCGGGCTGGTTGCGAAGGGTATCGAACCGCGCCTCGCCGGGCAGCAGGCGGAAGCACAGGCGTCGATGGCGCAGAGCGAGGCAGAACAGGCGCTGGCCGCGGTCACACAGGCGCGCGACGCGGTGTCCGAAGCGCGCGCCGGGCTGACCCAGGTGCGCAATTCATGGCGCGCGCAGGCAGGCGACGAACTCGCCACCGCACAGGCGGAACTGGCGAGCCGGCAAGAGGTGATGCCTGCGCTGGTCGCCCGCGTCGAACGCTCGACCATCACATCGCCGGTGCGCGGACGGGTCAACCGCGTGCTGGTGACCACGATCGGCGCGGCGGTCGCTCCCGGTGCCGAAATCGTCGAGGTGGTCGCATCGAGCGAACAACTCGCGATCGAGGCGAGCGTGGCACCGCAGGACATTGCCTCCGTGCGGCTCGGCCAGCGTGCGACGATCGACATAAGTGCCTATGATTCAGCGGTATACGGTTCGATCCACGGAGAGGTGATCTCGATCTCTCCGGACGCCACCGTCAACGAGCGGACGGGCGAGAGTTTCTACGCGGTGCAGCTGCGTGCCGATCTCGACGAGCTGCGCGAGAAGACGGGGCGCGAGCAGCCTTTGACTGCGGGTATGACTGCCTCCGTAAACTTACTCGGCGACAAGCGATCGGTTCTGTCCTATATCCTGACGCCGATTACGCGGCTGAGAGACCGTGCATTCCGCGAATAGACCCGAGGCGTCAGCGCTCGTCTGATTGGCGGATATCGGCCCGGGGAGTGGGATAGCTATGCGGACATTGCGGCCATGCCAGCGACCGACGGAGATCGTCCGGTCGCGTCTTCGTACCGCAGGGCTTCTGGGAGGGATTTTTCTGATGACGACCGGATGCTCCGCCGCGACCGTTCCGGGCGACACCCGCTTCTATTGCTCGATCGAGGGGGCCCAGCTGTTCGAACAGCGCATGACCCGCGACCAGATCTGCGCCCGTCTGAAGGACCGGCTGGATGCCGCGCTCGGTCGTCGGACGGTCATGGCCGAAGGCAGCGCGCCCGCCGGTGACGGCGGCGACTGGGTACAGGCGAGCGCGAGCTTCTCGCCCAACGGCATTGCCAGATTGAACATTACCCGGTCACAAGCGGGCGACAGGACCGAATTTCCTGAAGTCGAATACATGCTGCTGGATCGTCCGGCAGATGGCGACTTGGTAGATCGCTTGGCCGATCAAGCAGTTAACACCATTTCGACGAATCAGTAACCGTGTTACCGATGATCAGTTTTTCTTTGAGGGGAGAGTAAGATGCCAGATGGCGTGCTGGGGTCGACCGCGACGACGACCAATGTTTCCGTACCTGGAACCTACACCGGGGAGGCGATCGACACTTCGGGCGATCACGACTGGTATCGGGTTGAGCTGACGGCGGGGCAGACCTACTCCTTCACCACCGGCGCACCGCAAAGCGGAACGGGCGTCGACACGATCCTGACCCTGCGCGATGCCAACGGCAACCAGCTCGCGATCAACGACGATATCGACTACCCCGATAACGCCTATTCCCAGATCAGGTTCACCGCGACCACCTCGGGCACATATTACATCGATGTCGGTGCATATAGCACCGGGACGGGTGGCTATACGCTCACGACCGGTTTCGCCGAAGCGCTGCCGATCTTCACCAATGACCAGATATCGGACCAGCTGACGTCGGGTTACTGGGGCGGCACCACGCGCCGCTGGAACGTCGCGCCGGGCGGCACGATCACCGTCAACCTGACCGGCCTGACCGCCGAAGGGCAGTTCCTGGCCCGCGAGGCGCTCAACCTGTGGACCGACGTCACCGGGATCAATTTCAGCGAGATCACGACCAGCGCGCAGATCACCTTCGACGACAACGAATCCGGCGCCTTCGCCGGGGGGGCGACCTCCAACGGGTTCTTCACCGGCAACAGCGTGGTGAATGTTTCGACCGACTGGCTGGCGAACTACGGCACCACGCTCAACACCTATTCGTTCCAGACCTATATTCACGAAATCGGCCACGCGATCGGGCTGGGTCACGCCGGCAACTACAACGGATCGGCCAACTATCCGGACGACGCGCTGTACCAGAACGACAGCTGGAACACGACGATCATGTCGTACTTCTCGCCCGGCGAGAACACCTATTTCAGCCAGCAGGGCTTCACCTATCAGTACACCATCACGCCGATGGTGGCTGACATCATCTCGACCAATGGCGGGCTCTATGCGTCCTATGCGGGCACCCGCACGGGCGACACGACCTACGGGTTCAACAACACCTCCGGCCGCGCGGTTTACGACGCATCGGTCAACGCCAACGCGACCGTGGCGATCGTCGACCATGGCGGGATCGACACGCTCGACTATTCCTTCACCAATCCTTCCTACACCCAGCTGATCAACCTCAATCCCGAGGTGTTCGGCAATACCCGCGGGCGCGTCGGCAATCTGGTGATCGCGCGCGGCACGGTGATCGAGAACGCCATCGGCGGAGCCGGGGTGGACACGATCATCGGCAATAGTGCGGACAACATTCTGCGCGGCAATGCAGGCAACGACACGATCGATGGCGGTCTGGGCACGGATACCGCGGTGTTCTCCGGCAACCGTGCGGATTACACGATCACCAACCTGAGCGATGGCCGCGTACAGGTATCCGGGACCGACGGCACCGATACGCTGACCGGTATCGAGCGGCTGATGTTCGACGACATGGTGCTGGGGCGCAGCGGTGCCAGCTTCGGTAACGCAACGCAGGCCTATGCCGGGTTCGGCTATAGCGAGGCGGCTGGCGGCTGGTCGAACGACACCGTCTACCCCCGCATGGCGGTCGACATGAACGGCGATGGTCGGGCCGATCTGGTCGGCTTCGGCGGGGCAGGCGTGTATGTCGCGCTGGCCAATGGATCGGGCGGCTTCGGCAACGCCTTCCTTGCCTATAACAGCTTCGGGGCGAGTGAGGCCGGCGGCGGCTGGAGCAGCAACGATGCCTACCCGCGCACCATTGCCGATGTGAACGGCGATGGGCGCGCAGACCTGATCGGCTTCGGTTCGGCAGGCGTGTACGTTGCACTTGGCCAGGGACCTGACCCGAGCGGTACGTCGGAGCTTTCCTTCGGCAATGTCGCGCTGGTCTATAACGGCTTCGGCGCGAGCGAGGCGGCTGGCGGTTGGTCGAACGATGCCACCTATCCCCGCGCGGTTGCCGATGTGAACGGCGACGGTCGGGCCGACCTGATCGGCTTCGGATCGGCGGGCGTCTATGTCTCGCTGGGCCAGTCTGACGGCAGCTTCGGCGTGACCAGTCTGGCACTGAACGGTTTCGGCGCGAGCGATAGCGGCGGCGGCTGGTCGTCGGTCGATCGCTTCCCGCGTCAGATTGGCGACGTCAACGGCGACGGGCGCGCCGATATTGTCGGCTTCGGCGGCAATGGCGCCTACGTCTCGCTCGGCCAGGCCGACGGCACGTTCGGTCCGACGATGCTCGGCATTGCCGGCTTCGGCTATGCCGAAGCAGGCGGCGGCTGGGCAAGCGACGACACCTATCCGCGCCGCGTCGCGGACGTGAATGGCGACGGTTATGCCGACATCGTCGGCTTCGGTTCGGGCGGAGCCTACGTCTCGCTGTCGCAGGGCGACGGTACGTTCGCCTCTCCGGTCCTCGCGATCGCCTCTTACGGGGCCAGCGATGCTGCCGGCGGCTGGACGTCCAATGATCGCTTCGTGCGCACCATCGCGGATGTCGACGGCGACGGGATCGGCGATATCGTCGGCTTCGGTGGAGACTGGACCTACGTCTCCTACGGCGGGTCCGACTTCACCCAGGTCCAGGCGACCTCGGGCGAGCTGCAGTTCGCTGCCGAGGCCGCGGCGAATGCCGCCAACCTCCACAATCGCGGGATCGAGATCGAGCCCGATCTTACCATCCCGATCGAGCAGTACAGCGGTTGCCCGTGCGGCGGCGCAGCCTGCAGCCATGGCTATGATGACGCGGTGGCCGCGCTGCAGAACCTTGGCGGGGGCGATGGTGCGATGGCGGCAGGTTCTCTGGGTGGAGCATTCCCTGCTGCGCTCGACTTCCTCCCCTCGCACGCAGTCGATCCGATTTCCGCCGATGGCCATGCGCTGGCGGACCTGATGGCGATGGGCGGTGCACGTGGCGGGCTGGTCGATATGGAACCGATCATGATCTACTAGCCCGACGTACCGGGAGACATCTGTCTTTCACGAACGAACCCATCGGTTGGCACTGGCCGACCGGTGGGTTCGTTTCGTTTTGGCCGCACCTGTCTGCGCCGTTCCAGCCGCCTGCGCACCGATCCACCCATCGTGGTGCCGCCGCTTGACGATCGATGCTGGTGTTGCAAACTCCCTGCTGCGCAAAGGTTCTGCGAACCGCCGCGAAGGGGGAAAGGCAATGCTTCACAAGATCGCACCGGCTGCGGTGCTGGCGGCGCTTTGCGCCTGCCCGTCGATGGCGCAACAACCCCAGAGGGCCGAACTGGTCCGGGTCGAGCGTGGGGTGGAGAGCGCTTTTTTCAGCGACACCAGCGAGGCGCGGCGAGAGCTGGCGGCGAAGGTGGAGATAGCTGCGCGGATGGCCTGCGCGGATTCGTGGACGCCGCGCACAACGATCTACGAATCGATCGATTATCAGGTCGACTGGTCGGAGGGCGACCGTGCGCACCCGGACAAGCGCAAGGCGATCGCGCGCAATATCAGCGTGCGCTGTCGCCTCTAGCGGGCGCTCTGGTTAGTCGGGCGTGGCCACGCTAGAGCCGTGCGGATGAACACGCATGCACTGAAGGCGGCCGCAACGCCCGCCGCGACCATCCGCCCGTGGACCGCACGTTCGCTCCTTTTCGTGCCCGGAGATTCGCCGCGCAAGCTTGAAAAGGCGCTGGCGGGCGAAGCCGACCTGATTATCCTGGACCTGGAGGACTCGGTCGCCGAGAGCGCCAAGCCTGCCGCGCGCGAGCATGTGGCCGGGGCGCTGGCGGAGCAGGGCGAGCGGGCCAAGCCGCTATGGGTGCGGATCAACCCGATGGATACGGCCCACGCGCTGACCGATCTGGTCGCGATCGTGAAGCATCGCCCCGACGGGATCATGCTGCCCAAGGCGACGCCTGACGAGACCCGGCTGCTGGGCCACTACCTCACCGCGCTGGAGGCTGCCGCCGGGCTTGAGGCTGAGAGTATCCGCCTGATCGTGGTCGCGACCGAAACCGCGCCCGCACTCTTCCGGCTGGGCGACTATGCAGGCGTGCCCCGGCTCGACGCGCTGACCTGGGGCGCGGAAGACCTCGCGGCGGCCTTCGGCGCGGCGGCCAACCGCGATGCGCAGGGCAATCTGCTGGAACCCTTCGCACTGGCGCGGACGCTGTGCCTCGCGGGGGCAAGCGCGGCGGGCATTGCTCCGATCGAGACGATCGACCCCAATTTCCGCGATGAGGAGCGGATGCATCGCACCGCGCAGGCGGCCCGCACGCTCGGCTTTCGGGGCATGATGTGCATCCACCCCGCGCAGATCGGGCCGACCAACCACGCCTTCACACCCTCGGACGAAGACCTTGAGCGGGCGCGGCGGATCGTCGCCCTGTTCGAGGAGAACCCCGATGCAGGCGCGCTCCAGCTCGATGGCGAAATGGTCGACATTCCGCACCTGAAACAGGCGCGCGGGCTGCTGGCGCAGGCGGGCGAATAAACACCCGCCCTGCGCGGAGTATCTCGCGCGGGGACTAGCGCCCCTTGAACTGCGCCTCGCGCTTGCCGAGGAAGGCCTGGACGCCTTCCACGAAATCCTCGCTGTTGCCCGCGATCCGCTGCGCCTCGGCCTCGGCATTCATCGCGTCGGACAGGCTTTGCGATTGTGCGTTGCGGACCAGCCGCCGGATCTGACCCATCGCAACGGTGGGGCCATTGGCGAGCTTGGTGGCCAGCGCGCGCGCCTCGTCCATCACCGCCGCATCCTCGACGCAGCGATTGATCATGCCGAGCTCGTAAGCGCGCTCTGCGAGAATGCGCTCGCCCAGCAGCATCGCTTCCATCGCTGCCGGGATGCCCGCCGCCTTGGGCAGCACCCAGGTCGCGCCGCCATCGGGCACCAGGCCGATATTGACGAAGGCCTGCAGGAAATAGGCGGACTTGCCCGCCACGATCAGGTCGCCCGAAAGCGCCAGCGTGCAACCGATACCGGCAGCCGCGCCGTTGATTGCGGTCACCACCGGAATGTCGAGCCCGGCGAGGCTCAGCATCAGCGGGTTGAAACTGGTCTGCAGCGACCGGCGCGAGGCATCGCCCGGATTGCCGCCATCGAAGGTGCGCCCGCCCAGTTCCGCGCCCGAACTGAACCCGCGTCCCTCTCCGGTAATGATCAGCGCGCGCGCGCCCATCGCGGGCAGTGCGTCGAACGCCTTGAGCATTTCGCCGACCATCTCCGGCCCCATCGCATTGAGCTTGTCCGGCTTGTTCAGCGTCAGGGTGACGATCCCCTCGGTCTGTTCAACGCGAATGGTCTGGTAGTCTGCCATGCTTTGCTCCTCGATCCCGCTTTCGTTTGGGCCATCGGTTCGGGCAAATGAGCGGATTTGGCAAGGGTTGCGGTTTGCAATTTGTCGTCGGTGGTTGCGCGCGCCCGGCGCTCCTGCCAACCGATCCAGCATGAGCACTGACAGCGACGCCACCTTCCTCGCCACCGAGGGGATTCACAATTTCCGCGATTATGGCGGCTATCCCACGCAGGGCGGGGGGCGCGTGGTGAGGGGCCTCCTCTACCGCTCGGGCCAGCATGTCGAGGCGAGCGACGCGGACCTTACGACCTTCGCCGATCTGGGCATCCGCACCGTGATCGACCTGCGCGGCAATGGAGAGCGGGAACGCCATCCGTGCCGCCGGCCCGATCTGTGGGATGGCGAGGTCGTGTTCTACGATGGCGAAACCAGCTCCAGCCCGCCGCACGTCCCGCAGGAAAAGCGCGAGCTGACGCCGGAGACCGCGCAGGAGCGGATGCTGACGCTGTACACCCGTATGCCCGAGAACCCGGCGATGCAGGTGATCTTTGGTCAGTACCTGCGCGCTCTGGCGGATCGCGACGGGGCGAGCCTGGTCCATTGCTTCGCGGGCAAGGACCGCACGGGGATAGCGGCTGCGCTGCTGCACCACATCCTTGGCGTATCGCGGGCCGACATGGTCACCGAGTTTCTGCGCACCAATGACGCGCCTACATACGACATCCTCGAAAGGCAATCGCTGCCGGGGATCGAGGCGCGGCTCGGCCCGCTCGACCGGGATACGATCGACGCGCTGATGCAGGTGCGCGAGAGTTACTTCGACCGCTTCATCGGGACGGTGGATCAGCGCTGGGGATCGCTCGATGCGTTTCTGGCGCAGGCGATTGGTGTGGATGACCCGCTGCGGGAGCGGCTGAACGACCGCTTCGTGGCGTGACTCTGCGCGCCATGATCCCCATATTCCCCGCAAGACTTTAGACTGACAGGAGACGCTTCGCACATGGCGACGCACCGCACCAAGATGCTCATCATCGGTTCCGGCCCGGCGGGCTACAGCGCGGCCATTTACGGCGCGCGCGCGATGCTCCAGCCGATCATGGTCCAGGGCCTGCAACCGGGCGGGCAGCTGACCATCACGACCGATGTCGAGAACTATCCCGGCTTCGCCGACGTGATCCAGGGCCCGTGGCTGATGGAACAGATGCGCGCGCAGGCAGAGCATGTCGGCACGCAGATGATCTGGGACACGATCGTGGAGATCGATCTCAAGTCGGGCCCGCCGTTCCGCGCGAAGGGCGACAGCGGCGACGAGTATATCGCGAGCACGGTGGTGATCGCGACCGGTGCCTCGGCCAAATGGCTCGGCGTGCCGGGCGAACAGGAGCTGGGCGGGAAGGGCGTGTCCGCCTGCGCGACCTGCGACGGCTTCTTCTACCGCGGCAAGAAGGTCGCGGTGATCGGCGGCGGCAACACCGCGGTCGAAGAAGCGCTTTACCTCACCAACCATTCCGACGACGTGACGCTGATCCACCGGCGCGACGAGCTGCGCGCGGAGAAAATCCTGCAGGAACGGCTCTTCGCTTCGGACAAGATCACCCCGCTGTGGAACAAGGCGGTCGAACGGTTCGTGCCGGGCGAGAACGGCGCGCTGGATCATCTGGTCCTCAAGGACACGCAGACCGGCGAGGAATCGACGCTGGAGGTCGACGGTGCCTTCGTCGCGATCGGCCATGCCCCCGCGACCGAGCTGTTCCAGGGCCAGCTGCCGCTGGAAGACGGCGGTTACCTGAAGGTCGAGCCGGGCACGCCCAAGACCGAGATCCCCGGCGTGTTCGCCTGCGGCGACGTGATGGACCACACCTATCGCCAGGCGGTGACTGCGGCGGGGACCGGCTGCATGGCCGCGCTGGATGCGGAGCGGTTCCTGTCAGGGATCGAGATCGACCTGCACGGCCACGTCGAGGAAGCCGAAGCGGCGGAATAGCCTGCAACTCCTCCCCCTTGAGGGGGAGGTTGGGTGGGGGTGTACGGCGATCGTGGCTTGGACTTGCCCTAGCCATTATCGTCGAACCCCCACCCCCGGCCCCTCCCCAAGGGGAGGGGAGACGACGGGCGCACGATATTGTCGGCTTATCCCCCAAACACCCGAACTGCGGCGATTCCGATCAGCGCCATCAGCACGGCGCTGGACACCGCGAACAGCACGAAGCGGACCAGCACGCGGTTGGCGGTGACCTGCACGATCGTGTGGATCACCCGCAAGCCGGTGTAGATCCATGCCAGCAGCGCGGGAATGCCGTCGCCCGCCCCGATGATCGCAAGCACGATGCCGACGGCATAAAACACGGTCGGCTGTTCGTGCAGGTGGTTGTAGTTGTGCGCCTTCCACTGAACCCGGTCGGGCAGGATGGCATCCAGATCGGTGCCCTTGCCGCCCCTCAGCTGGGAAATCGGGGGGATCTGCGGCGACTTGCTCATCGCCGGAATGCGGGTCGCGTACATCCAGACCCACATGATCATGGTCCAGATCATCAGCGCGACGACGGGTTGCAGGATGTCCATGCCGATCATGAGGGCGCTCCGAGAGTTGCAATGAGGGCCATGACCGCGAGCGCGATCAGGGCCAAGGTAGAGGTGATGAACAGCAGGAAGCGAACCGCCACGATGTTGACGGTCGCCTGCCAGATCGAGTGCACGATCCGCAGCCCCACGTAGATCCATGCGAGCAGGATCGCGAGCGGACTGGGGGCGAGGATCGCGAGGATCACACTGACGGCGTAGAACAGCGTTGGCTGTTCCATCAGATGCGCGTAATTGTGCGCTTTCCAGTTGATCTTGTCAGGCAGGACGCCTTCGAGGTTCTGTCCCCGGCCACCGCGTGGCGCATTCTTGAGGCCGCCGGTCACCTTGCCCATCGCCGGAAGCCGCGTCGCGGCCATCCAGACCAACATTATCAGCGACCATGCAACCAGCACTGCGGCTGGCGCGAGCATTTGAGCCTGCATCAACTTCTCCCCCATTTGTGTGCCGCGAAGGTGAAGACGGCCTGCCGCTGTGTCAATCGAGCGACCCTACGCAGCATCAGGTGCTGCACGGTACAGCCGCTCCAGCCGGTAGTAACCGCCCATTCCGTCGCGCCCCTCGCGCCGCCAGCCGGGCTGTGCGCTAATCTCTTCCGCGACCTCGGGCAGGTTGAGCCGGGGGGAGACGTGGAACTGCTTGAGCCACCACTTGAGGATACGCGCGCCCAGCGTGTCGCGCGCGCTGTAGCTGCCGAAGTCGACCACGTGCAGCGACCCGCCCGGCGCAACCAGCGTCGCGGCATGGCGCATCGCGCGTTCCCAGTCGGGGATCATCGAGATCGAATAGGACAGGATCACCCGCTCGAATGTCGGGCGGCCAAGCATTGCGCGGGCATCGAACTGGCGCGCATCGGCCGGGGCGAGGATCGCGTTGGTACCCAGCTTGGCCTGCGCACTGCTGAGCATTTCCGCCGAAATATCGATCCCGAACAGCTTTGTGCCGGGGTAGGCGTGTTGCACCTTCGCCAGATTGCGCCCCGTGCCGCAGGCGATTTCCAGCACCGCATCGCCTGACGCGCAATTCAGCCCGCGGATCAGATCGTCGCGCCCGAACAGGTAGTACTTGCGCGTGACGTCGTAGATGTACTTCTGCCCGCGATAGATCGAATCCATCAGCGCGGCATGGTCGTGGTTGCCCCCCGCGTCGGCCATCACGTCAGCTCGTAAAGGTGCACGCCGCCGTAGATCGAGCTGCGGTCGCGCTGGGTCAGATCCTTCGACAGCTCGTCGTGATAGGTCCACTGGTCGAGTATCTCGTTCGGCACGCGGCCCGGCAGCAGGCTGGGTTCGGCGGCGGTGCGGAACAGCACCCGCGCGCCCTTGCGCGCGGTCCGGGTCACTTCGCGCCACAGATCGGTCAGCTGGTGATCGTCCATCCAGTCCTGCGCGTCGAGGAAGACGTAGCGATCGAGGCTCATCGCGGGTTGCGAGGAGAGGAATTCGGAAAGGTTGGCGCGCTGCACGCTCAGCCGGGCTACCCGCTCGCGCAGGTCGGCGTAGTTCTCGCGCTGGAGGTAGGGCGGCAGCGACGCGTTTTCATCCTTCGAATAGCCGCGATTGAACGCCTGCCACGCAAAGTAGTTGTCCTTCACGTCGAAATCGCAGGCCAGCTTCTCCAGCCGCTTGCGCAGCACTTCGGCCATCTTCTCGTCGCCCGCCAGCGCATCGTACTGCGCGGGCGGAATGCCGAGGCCGAAGAGAGAGGCGGGCTGGTTGGTCACCCAGCGGACGAACTTCTTGTCGAACACCGGGGCCAGTTCGTTCTCGAACACCTCGCGCTGTTCTTCCACGCTGGGCGCTTCCAGCACCTTGCGCAGGTCCACGCCGTACAGCTTGGCGAACAGGTGGGCCATGCCGATGAAGTTGCCCAGCAGGCCCTGCTTGTAGATCCCGCGCTGGAACTGGGTGATCCGGCGGCGGCCGCGAATGTCGCGCCCCTCCCAGTACTTGCGGCTTTCCGCATCCAGCAGCGGGGCGATCCGGTCTTCGTAGATCGACACGTTTTCCTTGTAATCGGAATGCGCGAAGAAGCGGCGGAACAGATCGTAATTGGGCAGCGCGTTGATCGCGGCGATCTTCAACCGGCCCAGCGCGATATGCGCGCGGTTGAGGTCGACCGCAGTGATCGCCGCGGGGTTTGCGGTGAGGTAGCTCAACGCGTTGCAGCTGCCGCTGGCGATGCACAGCACGCGGCTGTCCTCGTTGATCTGCAGGCCTTCCATGTCGACCACCGGGTCTTCCCAGATCTGCGCGTAGACCAGCCCGCGAAACGCGGTGGCGAATGCCTTGTCGAGCAGCGTGTCCTTGAGGCCCGAGCTCTTGCGGACCACCGAACGGTCGATGATGTGGGTATCGCCTTGCGGCATGGGGGGTAGTCTCCGGTTGCGGTGTTCAGGCTGCGTCGGGCGCGATGGTCGCGGCGTAGGCCGTGGGGTCGACATTGCGTCCGGTCAGCATGATGACGGTATCGTCTTCCAGCGCTAGCTTACCGGCAAGGGCTGCCGCAAGGGCCGCCGAGCCGCCGGGCTCTGCCACGAGGCCCAGTTTGGCAAAGGCAAAGCGCTGTGCAGCGCGCACGTCTTCGTCGGAAACGGTCACGCCGGGCTGCGCACGACCGCGCAGCACATCGAGGTTGATCGGCTTGGTCGCGGGCGGCTGGAGCGCGTCGCAAATGGTTGTCGGAGCATCGGGCGCGACCTGGACGATCTCGCCCTTGGCGAGCGCCTGGCCGACCATGTCCCACCCTTCGGGCTCGACCGGCACGACCTTACTGTCCGGGCAGGCGAGCGCCAGCCCCGCGGTCAGCCCGCCGCCGCCGCAACAGGCGAGGATCATCGGGGGTTGTTTGCCCAATTGTTCGGTAAACTCGATCCCGGCGCTGCCTTGCCCTTCGATCACCCACGGATCGGCAAAGGCGTGGACCAGCACCGCGCCGCGTTTGTCGATCTCGCGCGCGGCGACCTCGTCCCGGTCTTCGCCGGGCCGGTCATAGAGGATGATCTCCGCGCCCAGTGCCTCAGTCGCCTCCAGCTTCACCTTGGGCGCATTGCGCGGCATCACGATCGCGGCCTCGATGCCCAGCTTCCTCGCCGCCCACGCCACGCCTTGCGCATGGTTGCCGCTGGAGACCGCAACCACGCCGCGCGCGCGTTCCTCTTCGTTCAGGCATGACAGCCGCCACCAGCCGCCACGGATCTTGAACGCGCCGATCGGTTGCAGGCTTTCCGCCTTGATCCAGCAACGCACGCCGCCGATCTCGGCCGACAGCAGCGGGGTAGCGGGCAGGATCTGCGCGATGCTGCGCGCAGCGGCGAGCACGCCTTCGCGAGTGGGCTGACGGGTCAAATTGCGCGCTCCCTGACACACCTGACACAGTGTCCAAGGGCACAAAAGCGAGTACCCCTCATCCGCCGATCCCGTCGAGCTTCTCGATCGCTTCGGCGGGCAGCTCGAGATTGGCGGCGGCGACGTTCTGGCGCAGGTGCTCGACCGAACTTGTGCCGGGGATCAGAAGGATGTTGGGCGAGCGCTGCAAGAGCCATGCGAGCGCCACCTGCATTGAGGTCGCGCCAAGATCGCTCGCAACCTCGTCCAGCGCTTTCGACTGAAGCGGATCGAAGCCGCCGAGCGGGAAATAGGGAACGTAGGCGATGCCTTCGTCCGCGAGCCAGTCGATCAGTTCGTCGTCGTCGCGGTTGGCGAGGTTGTACATGTTCTGCACGCACACGATCGGGCAGATGCCGCGCGCTTCTTCGACCTGCGAACGTGAGACGGTGCTGACACCGATGTGCCGTACCAGCCCCTGCTGCTGAAGCCGGGCCACAGGTTCTACAAAGCGGGCGATGCTTTCCCCGGTCGGCTCGATGCCACCTTCGCCCGAACCCATGATGCGCACGTTGACGACCTCCATCGCCTCCAGCCCCAGGTTCTCCAGATTGTCGCGCAGTCCCTGCTCCAGCGCCTCGGGATCGTTCCAGGGGAGCCATGCACCTTCGTCGTCCCGCTTCGCGCCCAGTTTGGTCACGATGGTAAGGCGATCGGGATAGGGGGCGAGCGCTTCGCGAATGATCTGGTTGGTCACGTGCGGGCCGTAGAAATCGCTGGTGTCGATGTGATCGATACCCAGTTCCATCGCTTCCTTCAGCACAGCAATCGCGCCAGTGCGGTCCTTCGGCGGGCCGAACGCGTGCGGCCCGGCAAGCTGCATCGCGCCGTAGCCCATGCGGTGCACGGTGCGGTCTCCAAGGGCGAAGGTACCGGAATTGGCGATGGCATTATCGGTCGCAGGCATGATCATCTTCCTTGAAGGGGTGTCGATTCAGTTGCCTCAACGGCCGACCTTACGCGCCGGTGCCATAAAACCATGCCGGGGCATTAGGGAAGCGTCCTTCGACGAAGTGCGGCCCGGATCATTTGGACCGGCGCGTCCGTTTGGGTAAGGGCGCGCACAAAGATTCGAATACGGAGAACTCACATGGCAAAGGTACTGGTGATCGGGGCAGGGGGCGTCAGCTCGGTCTGCGTCCACAAGATGGCGATGAACAAGGATATCTTCAGCGACATCCATCTCGCCAGCCGAACCAAATCGAAGTGCGATGCGATTGCCGCTTCGGTGAAGGAGCGCACGGGCGTGGAGATTTCGACCTACGAGATCGACGCAGAGGAAGTCCCCGCGATGATCAACCTGATCAAGAAGATCGGGCCCAAACTGGTGGTGAACCTCGCGCTGCCCTATCAGGATCTGCCGATCATGGATGCCTGCCTTGAGGCGGGTGTCGATTACCTCGACACCGCGAATTACGAGCCCAAGGACGAGGCGAAGTTCGAATATCACTGGCAGTGGGCCTATCAGGACCGCTTCAAGGATGCGGGGCTCACCGCGCTGCTCGGCTCGGGCTTCGATCCGGGCGTGACCTCCGTGTTCACGATGTGGCTCAAGAAGCACAAGCTCAAGACCATCCGCCAGCTCGACATTCTCGACTGCAATGGCGGCGATCACGGGCAGGCGTTCGCAACCAACTTCAATCCGGAAATCAACATCCGCGAAGTGACCGCGCCCGCGCGCCACTGGGAAAACGGCGAATGGGTGGAAACGCCCGCAATGCAGGTGAAGACCGAGTTCGACTTCGAGGAAGTCGGCCCGAAGAACGCCTACATGATGTATCACGAGGAGCTGGAAAGCCTCGCCAAATTCGTCCCCGAGCTGGAGCGTGCGCGCTTCTGGATGACCTTCGGCGATGAATACATCAAGCACCTGAGCGTGCTGCAGGCCGTGGGCATGACCAGCATCGAGCCGGTCAAGTATCAGGGCCGCGACATCATCCCGCTGCAATTCCTCGCCGCCGTGCTGCCCAAGCCCGAAAGCCTGGGCGAGACGACCAAGGGCAAGACCAATATCGGCGTCATCGCGACCGGCGAAGCGCTCGACGGAAGCGGCGAGAAGACGTTCTACATCAACAACATCTGCAGCCACGAAGCCGCTTACGAGGAAACCGGCAACCAGGCGGTCAGCTACACCACCGGCGTGCCGGCGATGATCGGCTCTGCGATGATGGTGCAGGGCACGTGGGATGGCGACGGCGTGTTCAACATGGAACAGTTCGATCCCGATCCCTTCATGGACATGCTGAACGAGCACGGCCTGCCGTGGAACGTGAAGGAGCTGGACGGGCCCGTCGGGTTCTGACCCGAATGAAGATCGCCGCCACCACGATCGAGGCCGTGAAGGGCAACATCGTGACGATGCAATTCGACGCGATCGTCAACGCGGCCAATTCCTCGCTTCTGGGCGGGGGCGGCGTGGATGGCGCGATCCACCGGGCGGCGGGGCCGGATCTCGTTCACGAATGCCGCCTGCTGGGCGGCTGCAAGACCGGACAGGCGAAAGTCACCAAGGCCTATCGCCTGTCCGCATCGCACATCATCCACACCGTCGGCCCGGTCTGGCGCGGCGGCGATAATGGTGAGCCCGAGCAGCTGGCGAGCTGTTACCGGGAATCGCTCGCCCGCGCGGCCGAGATCGGCGCGCGCAGCGTGGGCATCCCCGCCATCTCGACCGGGATCTACGGCTATCCGCTCGATCGCGCAGCGCAGGTCGCGGCACGAACGGTCGCGGATGTGGTGGTGGACAATCCCGAGGCCTTCGACCGCATCGCGCTGGTATGTTTCGACGACGAGGCGGTTGCCGCATTCGAGGCTGCTCTGGAGAATGTGCAGTGAGCCCGAAACTCGCCCTGCTGGCACCCATCGGCCTGCTGGCCATGTCCAACATCGTGATGAACGTCGCGTGGTACGCCAACCTCAAGGCGCCGGAGAAGACGCTGGTGTGGGCCATCGGCGTGTCCTGGCTGATCGCGCTGGGCGAATACGTGTTCGCCGTGCCCGCGAACCGGATCGGCATCGCGGCCTATTCGCTGGCCGAGCTCAAGACGATCACCACCATCTTCTCGCTGGTCGGCTTCGTCATCGTCGCTTTCTTCATGTTCGGCGAGAAGCCCGGTCTCAACCAGCTGATCGGGTTCGCGCTGATCGGTGCGGGGTCGTTCTTCATCTTCAAGCCGTGATGGCGCAATCGGTGGGCGGGGCGGTTCGGGCCGGTTGACACGCAAGCGGTCGGCTGCGTTTGGCTGAGCGCCGAACTAACAACAGCCGGAGACTTCCAGACCATGCGCAAGATCGCCCTCGGGTGCCTGCTTCTCGCCTCGCTGAGCGCGTCCATTCCCGCCGCCGCGCAGGACGCTGAAACCGAGTCCACCCCGAGTGCAGCGGCCTTCGATGCGGCTGCGGCGTGGGACGAGTTCGAGCAGGTGCTGCGGCGCGGGTATGCCTATATCGAGCGCGACGATATCGACGTCGAAGCGCAGCTGGACCGCTCCCGCGCGCTGGCCGCGAAGGCGCCGGACAAGGCGGCGCTGCGGCGGATCATGCACCGCACTGCGCTCACTTTCATGGACCCGCACCTGATCGTCGGGCCCTTCGCGGACGACGATTACGCGATCCTCATGTCCTCCGCCGATCTCGATGCGCGATTCGAGGATGGCAAGGCGGTGATCGTCGACGTGCGGCGCGGGTCGCCCGCCTTCGACGCAGGGCTGCGGCCGGGTGACGAAGTGCTTTCCATCGGCGGCAAACCGGCGAATTCTGCCGCGCAGGCTCCGTTCGGCGAAGTGCTCCCCGATCCCACTGCCGCGCAGCTCGACTACGGGCTGACGCTGGCGGTCAATGGACAGCGCAAGGGCGATCGCACGCTCAAGATCCGGTCGGCCGAGGGGCAGGTCCGCACCTTCGAGTTGGCTTCGACCCGCGACTGGGCGAATTCGCTGAACGACCGGAAACTGGTCGACCTCTCCTTCGTCGGCACCGGCGGCGATGTTGCTGTGCTCACGCCGCTCAATTCGCTGGGCGACAACGGCACGATGACCGCCTTCGACGCTGCGGTGAAAGAGGCGATCGGTGCCGGCGCACGCGCAATCATCCTCGACATGCGCGAAACGCCGAGCGGGGGGAACACCGAGGTCGGCCGCTCGATCATCGGGCACTTCACCGACCGTGTGAGCCCGTACCAGATGCACCGCATTCCTGCGCTGGAGCGCGAGTTCACCGTGCCGCGCCAGTTCGTCGAATATGTATTCCCGCGCGAACCGCGCTTCGACGGCCCCGTGATCGTGCTGCACGGTCGCTGGACCGGCAGCATGGGCGAGGGGATCGTCATCGGTATGGACGCGGCGACCAATGCGACCACGATCGGCTCCAACATGGGCGACCTTCTGGGCGGCGTGTGGAACGAACAGCTCGAACTGAGCGGCGCGCGTCTCGACCTTGGCGGCGAGTCGCTGTTCCATGTCGATGGCACCCCGCGCGAGGACTACGTTGCCGATGTCGCGATCGAGCCTGCCAGCACGGCGCCCGACGGGACCGATCCGGCCCTTGCCGAAGCACTGCGGCTGTTGGAGAAGCGCTGATCATGGAAACAAAAGCCGGTGACCCGGGCGCCTTCGCCCATTTCGATCTCTCCCGCGTCGATACGCCCGCCTTCGTAGTGGATGCGGCGAAGCTGCGCGAGAATTGCCGTATCCTTGCCGAAATCCGCGACGAGGCGGAGATCAAGATGCTCAGCGCGCTCAAAGCGTTCAGCATGTGGAGCACCGCGCCGATCATCGGCGAGTATCTCGACGGGGTGTGCACCTCCGGCCTGTGGGAAGCGCGGCTCGCCTCCGAGTTCTACGATGGCGAGATCAGCACCTATTGCGCCGCGTACAAGCCCGAGGAGCTGGAGGAGGTCGCACGCCTTTCCGACCATGTCATCTTCAACTCGCCCGGCCAGATGCGGCGTGCGGCGCTGATTCTGGAGCAGGCGAAGGCGAGCGGCGGGGCGTTCGACGTCGGCCTGCGCATCAATCCGCAGGTGCCGACCGGCGAAGTGCCGCGCTACGATCCGTCGTCGCCCGGCAGCCGCCTCGGCTTCCCGCTCAGCCAGCTGACCGAAGAGCATATGGAGGGCGTGGAGGGCATCCACTTCCACAACCTGTGCGAACAGGGCTTCGAGCCGCTCCACCGCACGTGGGACCGGGTGTTCGACGCGATCGAACCGTATTTCGGCCAGCTCAAGTGGATCAACATGGGCGGCGGGCACCACATCACCCGGTCCGACTACGAACGCGACGAGCTGATCGAGTTCCTGCGCGATGCGAAGGCGGATACAGGCGCGGAGATCTACCTCGAACCGGGCGAGGCGGTCGCGCTCGACGCGGGCATCCTCGTGGGCACCATCCTCGATACGGGCGAGAACGACGGCCCGATCGCGATCACCGACATCTCCGCCACCTGCCACATGCCCGACGTGATCGAAGCGCCGTACCGGCCCGCAATGCTGCACGAGAAAGCGGGCGAGCCGCCGGTGCGCCTCGGCGGCCCGTCATGCCTCGCCGGCGACGTGATCGGCGAATATTCGCTCCCCGTGCCCAACGAGGCGGGCCAGCGGATCGCCTTCCTCGACCAGGCGCATTATTCGATGGTCAAGACCAACACCTTCAACGGCGTCCCGCTTCCCTCGATCTGGCTGTGGGACAGCGAAACCGACGTGCTCGATTGCGTGAAGCGCTTCGGATACGAGGAATTCCGCAACCGCTTGTCGTAACGCAAAAAGGGCGGGTTTCTGCCCGCTCATGCCTGGGGCGACGGGGGTTGCGGAACCCTCTTCGGAACTCCTAGGCTGGGCAGCGTTGAATCATCAGATGCTGCGCATACCGATTTCTCTTGCATCATGCTGCGGAACGCCTATTTGCGCGCCTCCGCTGCCCCAAGGGGACTCTAACCGCAAGGCAGCCCTTGTCTGAAACCTAACCGTTTTGGGGGTCCCTTGAATTGGCCACTTATCCCGACGCTCGATCCGTAGTTGCGGCGCTTTCGCCTGACGAACCGGTTATCCTGAACCGTCCGCACGCTGCGGCACGCGCTGCGCGTTTCTTCGTGGACGGCTTTCGCGGGCGTGCACTCTACGCGGTCAAAGCGAATCCTTCGCCCGACCTGATCCGCATCCTGTGGGACAACGGGATCACCCATTATGACGTCGCCTCGATCGCTGAGGTCCGGCTGGTGCGCGGCCTGCTGCCCGATGCGGAGCTGTGCTTCATGCACCCGGTCAAGCCGCGCAGCGCGATTGCCGAGGCGTATCACCAGCACGGCTGCCGCACCTTCAGCCTCGATAGCGAGGAAGAGCTGACCAAGATCGTCGACGCGTGCCGCGCGCCCGATGGCAGCCCGGCAAAAGACCTCAAGCTGCTGGTCCGCCTGCGCGTCTCTTCCGAATTTTCCGAGCTGTCGCTCGCCAGCAAGTTCGGCACCGACCTGATCGACGCGCCCGTGCTGCTGCAGCAGACCCGCCAGCATTGCGACTGGCTGGGCGTGTGCTTCCACGTCGGCAGCCAGGCGATGACGCCGTTCGCCTATGTGCAGGCACTCGAGCGTGCGCGCGCCGCGATTGCTTCGTCCAGCGTGGTGATCGACATCATCGACGTGGGCGGAGGCTTCCCGAGCATCTACCCGGGCATGGAGCCGCCGCCGCTCGAAGACTATTTCGACGTCATCTTCCGCGCGTCCGAATCGCTGCCGATTTCCTATTCGGCGGAGCTGTGGTGCGAACCCGGACGGGCGCTGTGCGCGGAATATTCCTCGCTGCTGGCGAAGGTCGAAAAGCGCCGCGGGACGGAGCTGTACATCAACGACGGCGCCTATGGCGCGCTGTACGACGCCGCGCATCTGGGCTGGAAATTCCCGGTCCGCGCGCTTGGCCATGACGAGCATGCCGCGAGCGAGGATTTCTCCCTCTACGGCCCGACCTGTGATGATGCGGACTATATGGAAGGGCCTTTCGCGCTTCCGGCCGACATCAAGGCGGGCGACTATGTCGAGATCGGCATGCTGGGCGCCTATGGCGCGGCGATGAAGACCGACTTCAACGGCTTCGGCGCGAATATGGCGATCGTGGTCGGCGACGATCCGATGCAGACGCTCTACGATGGTCGCCGCGAACGCCCCGAGACGGACAACGTGGTCAACCTGCGCTAGTTTGTGCTGCGGGCGCTGGGATGGCCTGCCGCTCCGCTGCCTTCTGCGCTTCCCATTCCGCCATGCGCATCGCCTGATAGCGGCGCAGCAACTCGACCCTGCGTGGGCGGAAGCTCGTCTCGCCCAGCTCCAGCCGGTCCATCCGCGCGACCTCGAAGGTGCGGTATCCTTCGCGCAGCAGGCACCAGCCGACGACCATCAGCGTGGTCGGGCTGTAGGACAGGCCCAGCGGCAGGATTTCGCGCTGCGTGACCTGCTCCTGCCGGTCGCGATAGGTAATCGTCACGCTCGTCTCGTCCCAGCAGGCCTGGCGTAGCAGATCGACATCGACCGCGATTTGCGGGCGCTCTGCGGGTATGCGCCACGATCGCATGATCGCATGCATGGACTGGCGCGCCTGACGGTCGGGCAGGGTGGCGATGATCCGCGCCATCGCGTCGCGCCCGGCCTTGGCGAGCCGCTCGTCACCCAGCTCGTCCAGACTGCCCACCGCCAGCATCAGCGCTTCGGTCTCTAGGCGCGTGAAGCTTTGCGGCGGCAGCGCGGGGTCTTCGGTCAGCGTATAGCCATAGCCTGCCGCGCCATCGATCAGCACGCCGCCTGCGCGCAGGGTGGCGATGTCGCGATAGAGCTGGCGCTGCGAGATCTCGGTTTCCGCCGCCAGCCGCTCCGCCGTGACGGGCGCGGGCAGCCGCCTGAGCGCGGCGAGCAGCCGCATCAACCTGTCCTGCCGTGCCATCGCTGCTGCCTCTTTCTGTCAGGAGGGCAGGCATATCCCTGCGCCACTGCAAACGGAAAGGAAAAAGCACATGCTTACGCTCTATCATTCGCCCCAGTCGCGCTCGGACACGGTGGTCCATCTGGTCCGCATGCTCGGCGCGGATGCGGATATTCGCGAGGTCACCATCCGCCGTCAGGATGGCTCGGGCGCGCAGGACCCGGACAATCCGCACCCGGAAAAGAAGGTGCCCTACCTCGTCGATGGCGACGAGCATGTGCGCGAGCGCGGGGCGATCATGCTCTACCTGACCGACAAGTACCCGCAGGCGAAACTGGGCCCGCTGCCGGGCGAGGCGGGGCGCGGGGCGTATCTTTCGTGGCTGTCATATTATCAGGGCATCATGGAGCCGCTGCTCATCCTCCAGTGGGCCGGCATCGACCATCCGGTCGTCACCGACGGGCTGGGCGACATGGAGCGGATGCTGGAGACACTGAGCGTGCCCCTGCGCACCGGCCCGTGGCTGCTGGGCGAGCGGTTCAGCGCGGCGGACATGCTGTTGAGCTCGCCGTTCCAGTGGTTCGGCGATGCGCTGGCTGCGGGGCCGGAGGTGAAGAGCTGGGTGGAGCGCTGCGCCGCCGAGATGGCCGAAGTTACCGTGTAGGATCGTTGGGGGAGGGCCTGCGCGGGGCAGGCTCTCCCCTCAGCCGTCGAACCCGACGAAGCGGACGGTTTCGTCCAGCGGCTTGCGTTCGGAGACGACCGTGTTGGCGGGGAAGTCCGGATCGGGCCAGCCCATCGCGACGCAGATCATGATCACCTGATCCTCGGGGATGGCCGCATGCTCGCGCACCACGGGGCTCTGCATGATCCCCTGCGAGTTGATCACGCAGCCCAGCCCGCGCGACCATGCCGCGTTGACCAGCGCATTGGTGATCGCGCCACAATCGAACGGCGCGATATCGCTGCCGAGAATGTCTCGATCATAGGTCACCACGATGGAGACGGGCGCATCGAACTGGCGGAAGCCACGGAGCGTCCAGTCCTGTCTGCGCTCCTTGTCCTCCCGCTCGATCCCCATCGCGCCGAACAGCTGCTTGGCGACGTCGATCTGCCGGCGGCGGTGATGCTCGGGCGGGTCGCCCTCGGGCCGGCGGAACTCGCGCGTGTCGGGATTGCCGGCGAGGATGCCTTCGGTGTTGCCCCGGCGGATCGCGTCGAGCGGGTCGCCGGTCACCACCGTGAAGTTCCAGCACTGGTTGTTGTAGGAGGACGGCGCGCGGGTCGCGAGGGTGATGACCTCCTCGATCAGTTCGCGCGGGACCGGCTTGTCCAGAAAACCGCGAATGCTCCGGCGGCCGGTGACGACCTCTTCATACGTCTGATTGCGATTGCCGCCCACGCGTGTCTCTCCCTGTTTCAGGCCGACCGGGTAGCGCGGGTGTGGGGGCGCGGCAAATCCGTTACGGAAGCGCGGGTCAGGGGCGCGCGGCGGGCAGGCAGCGGCCGGTTGCGGGCTGGGCGAACAGGCGGCAATCGAAGAACACCGCCTCCGGATTGCCGTTGCGCGGCGCGAGGTAGCTGAAGCGCAGCTGGCGGCGCGCCTCGCTCGATAGCGGCAGCTCGCTGGGAATCGCGCTCGCCTCGCTCCAGCCATAGACCTGGCAGAAGCGCGAGCCGGGGCACAGAGTGCGTGCCTGCGCGACGATCGCCGCCGGATCGTCGCCCGCGCCGACCAGCACGAAATGCGCGCCGGGGCCGGGGCCTTGCGGGGCCGCTGGCGCGGGTGCGGCGGAGGTGCTCGCGGAAAGCTCTGTCTTGTCCTGCCCGCCCACATCCTGCTTGGCGGTGATGCTGCGCACCGCCCGCTCGTCACCCAGCAGGTCGGGCAGCAGCGTCTCGTCGCGCACGACCGCCTGCGCCGTGCTGCGCAGCGCCATCGGATCGGGCTCGCCCCCGCGATAGGTCGCGTTGAGCGCGGTGCCGGTGCCCCAGAAGCCGCGCCAGCGGAAGAACAGGTGCGGGCCGACGGTAGCGATCTTGTCCAGCTTGGGGCTCCACCAGGGATAGACGTAGTTCGCGTGGTAATGGGTCGCGATGCCGACGGTTTTGTCGACCCGCCCGCCGAGCGCTTCCTCCGCCCGCTGGCGCGCCGCGCGCCACTGGCTTTCGGGGTAGCTGCGGGTGAGCGATCCGTCGCAGGTGAAGGTGAACTGGCACCCGGTGCGCCGCTCCGCTCCCTGGTAGACCACGCCGCACACCGTGTTGGCGAAGGCGGGGTGGCGCGTGCGGTTGAGGATAACCTGCATCACCGCGCGCTGGTCCGCATCGCCATAGCCCGCTTCCGCCATCGCGGCGAGCGCGAGGCAGTCGCGCGCACGCGTGCGGTCGGCGGCGCTGCCGCTGAAGCGGAAGGGCGGGGCGATGCCGGGGCCGCCTTCGACGATATCGACCGCGGCATTCTGCGCCTGTGCATCGTCGGGCGCGAGCTGCGATTTCAGCGTGTCCGCCTCCTCGCCACTGGCGGGGAGGGCCTCGACGCTCTCGGGCGGCGGGACGTCTGCTTGTGCGACCGCATGCGGTCGCTCAGCCGAGGGACCACCTGCAAGCGCTAACACTGCAAAGGTCGCCAGCAGGATCGCCAGCACGCCGACCAGCGGAACATTCTCCCGAAACCAGGCCGATCGCAGCAATTCCATTGCGCCTATTTAGAGTGCGCCCGCGGCAATACCATCGCCGATGGTGCGAACCTGCGCGATCCATCGACGAACTTCATCGACAGTCGCGCCGATCTGCCTAGCTGTGCGCGGGGTGGTCCCGATGCTTCTGCAACGTGCCTGCCACCTGGCCGAGCGCCGCACCGACCTTTTCGGGAAACTCGCCCGGAGCGAAATCGACCGTGGTGTTGTGCGCGGTGGCGACGCGGCGGGCATCGGCCCAGTCCTGCGCCATTCCGATGGCCCATTCGCGGAAGGCGTCTGCGGCGTAGGGGGTGGGCTCCAGCGCCTTGGCCAGCGTCGGATGGAACGCCAGCTTGCCGGTAAACGGCAGCAGCGAGAGCGGGAAGGGTGCCTTGATGCACGACAGCGTGTCGTCGACGAAGATCGTCCCGCTGGGGCGGTGGTAGGCGAGGACGGACGAGAAATGCACGTTCTCGTCCTCGCACACCATCTGCACGCCTTCGGGGACGGAGAAGGTCAGCGCTTCGCCGAACAGCCCGTCGAGCGCGCCTGCCTCGCAGAAGTCGCTTTCCCATTTCAGCTCGGGAAACTTCTCGTGATGGCGGCGCGTGCCGTAGAGCTTGGCGTGCGGATAGGTCTTCGCCATCCACTCGATATGCAGCGTGTGGAAGGGGTGAACGTTGATGATTGCGGCGACCTTCTTGCCGCCATCGGTCAGCGCGTCGACCTTGGCCTTCAGATCGTCGTCCAGCGTATAGCTGTCGAGAAAGACGAACCGCCCGTCGGGCAGCTCGACCAGCGCGCAATGCGTGCCGAGGTCGACCACGCCGCCCAGCTTGAACGATCCGCGGATGTGATGGAAACCGTCGCCGAAATCGGTGAGGGTGCCGGGCTTTACTTTTGTTATCTCTGCCATGGTGGCCAAGCGATCAAATGACCGCTCGGTTCCGCAATGCAGCAATTAGCCCGCAGCTATGCCGCCTTGAGCAGCTCCAGCTCCAGCCGGTCCCAAATCTCGGCCAGGGCATCGACCAGCTCTCGCATCATTTCCTCGGTGTGCGCGGGACCGGGGGTGAAGCGCAGGCGCTCCGTTCCGCGCGGCACCGTGGGGAAATTGATCGGCTGGACGTAAACGCCGTATTCGGCGAGCAGGATGTCGCTGATCCGCTTCGCTTTTACCGGGTCGCCGACCATCAGCGGCACGATGTGCGTGGTGGAATCCATCACCGGCAGGCCCGCCTCGCGCATGATCTGCTTGAGCATCGCGGCCGCCGCCTGCTGCCCGTCGCGTTCCACGCTGCTGGACTTGAGGTGCTTGACCGCGGCTAGCACGCCCGCGACCAGCACGGGGCTGAGCGAGGTGGTGAAGATGAAGCCGGGCGCATAGCTGCGGATGCAATCGACGATCCGCTTGTCCGCCGCGATATAGCCGCCCATCACGCCGAACGCCTTGCCCAGCGTCCCTTCGAGAATGTCGATCCGGTGCGCGGCCTCGTCGCGTTCGGAAATCCCGCCGCCGCGCGCGCCATACATGCCGACCGCGTGGACTTCGTCGCAATAGGTCAGCGCGTTGTACTTTTCCGCCAGGTCGCAGATTTCGTGGAGCGGGGCGACGTCGCCATCCATCGAATAGACGCTTTCGAAGGCGATCAGCTTGGGCACGTCGGGATCTTCCGCCGCCAGCAGCTCTTCGAGATGTTCCAGGTCGTTGTGCCGGAACACGCGCTTGGCGCAGCCCGAGTTGCGGATGCCCGCGATCATGCTCGCGTGGTTGAGCGCGTCGGAGAAGATCACGCAGCCGGGCAGCAGCTTGGCCAGCGTGGAGAGCGTCGCGTCGTTGGAGACGTAGCCGCTGGTGAAGATCAGCGCGGATTCCTTGCCGTGCAGGTCGGCGAGTTCCGCCTCCAGCTCGATATGGTAATGGGTGTTGCCGCCGATATTGCGCGTTCCGCCGGAGCCCGCGCCAACATCGTGCAGCGCCTGCTCCATCGCTTCGGTCACCTTGGGATGCTGGCCCATCGCGAGATAGTCGTTGGAGCACCACACGGTGATCGGCTTCGGGCCGTTATGGCCATGGAAGCAGCGCGCATTGGGGTAGGCACCCTTGTTGCGCAGGATATCGATGAAGACCCGATACCGGCCTTCCTCGTGCAGGCGATCAATCGCCCGGTCGAATATATGGCTGTAGTTCGTCACGGTGGGGCACCGTTTAAAGCGCAAAAACGGCAGTTTCCAGCGCGATCTTTGCGAGTGATTCGCAAAGGTGACGGTTATATTGCAATCAGAATTGCGTTGCGTGCATCAGTCCGTGGCGTTCGAGCATCGGGGTGAGCGCCAAGAGGCTCTTGGCACTGCCGGTTGCCACCGCGAAATCGCTGCCCTCGCGGGCGAAATCCTGCCCCTGCGTCAGCGAGGCGATCCGCCGGGCGATCCCCTGTGCGCCGTCGACCAGCTGCACGTGCTTGCCGAACACCGCGCGCAACTCGTCCGCCAGCAGCGGGAAATGCGTGCAGGCGAGCACCAGCGTGTCGAGGTCTTGCGCCTGCGGGGCATCACGCAGGCCAGCGACTGCTTGCGCCACCGCACCTTCGGCCAGCGTCTCGCCGCGCATCTTCGCTTCGGCCAGCGGCACGAGCGCATCGGCGGGGTGGCGGATCAGGTGCTTGTCGGCGGCGAACTCCGCCTCCAGCCGGTCGACATAGGGCTGGCGTACGGTCGCCCCTGTGCCGAGCAGGCCGATCACGCCGGTTTGCGTCGCCAGCGCGGCGGGCTTGATCGCGGGGACGGTGCCGACGATCGGCACCTCCAGCACGTCGCGCACCATCGACAGCGCGATGGTGCTGGCGGTGTTGCACGCGATGCAGATCAGGCGCGGCTGATAGCGCTCCGCCATCCGGCCGAGCAGGCCGCACACGCGCGCGGCGACCTCGGCCTCGCTCTTGGTGCCGTAGGGCAGGCCGGCGAAATCGGCGGCGTAGATCACCGGCGCCTGCGGCAGCGTTTTGCGTACCTCGGCGAGGATCGTCAGCCCGCCGACGCCGGAATCGAAGATCAGGATGGGGGCGGCGGGGTTCATGCTTTGCGGCGCATGGCCCCGCGCGCCCGGTTGGTCAATCCGGAGGGTTCGCGGCCCAGCGCCTATTGCGGATCGGCGGCCAGCGGCTCATCCGACTCGTCATCCAGCCTCCACTTGCCGACAAAGTCGTAGCCCTCCCGGCCGACATCGGCAGAGACCCGCTTTGCGCGGGCGAGCTGGCGCTTTTCCACCGTCGCAGCGCTTAGCGAATCGGCGAGCGCCGTCTGCTCGTCTTCAGCCGCCGATGCGGCATCTGCAGCCACCGTTGCGGAATCTTCACGGGCAATCCTTGCCTCTTCGACGCCCACCTCGGTGCGCGCCTTGTCGCTGGCGGACAGAGCCCGCGCGTCCGATCCGGGTTGGCCGGTGAGCGCTAGGGCCAGAACGAAAATCATCGACATGATCGGTACTCCGGCAGCCAGGAAAAGGCGGTGCCGGTTGAATCGCGGGGCTGCCGACCGGATACGGGCACCAAGGCCCTCGATCTGAGCTCGACGCCCGCCGTCCGATAGCTCCGGCGGACCGGATATTGTCCCCCCGTACCCTTCCGAGCGGGCGACAATCCGCGCCGCCTCGAGCGAACTGGTGACGTCGAGCTTGTGCCGCGCCGACTTGAGGCGCTTTTCCACCGCGTGATGGGTGACGCCGAGCCGGATCGCGATTTCCTTCGCGGTGGCGTGACCCAGCCAGAGGCGCAGGCATTCGCGTTCCTTGTCGGTCAGCCGCGCCACGGCGGCGGCGTCGGAGGAGAGCTGGTGGGCAGTCATGATGCCAGACCTACCGCGAACGGGGGGCAGGGCAAGGTACGGTCGACTGGTACCGCCGAATTTATCCGGTGTGGTTGTGGTGTGGGCTTCGACAAGCGGCGCCGACGGGCTATGGAACCGGCATGGACGTTTTGCTCGCTGCCGCGCTCGGTTACCTCCTCGGTTCGATTCCCTTCGGCTACCTGCTCACCCGCGCGGCGGGGCTGGGCGATGTCCGCGCGCAGGGTAGCGGCAATATCGGCGCCACGAATGTTCTGCGCACCGGCAGCAAGAAGCTGGCGGCGGCGACGCTGCTGCTCGATCTGGCGAAGGGCCTCGCCCCGGTGCTGATCGTCCGCACGCTGTTCGACCAGCCCGATGCGATGCCCGCCGCAGCCCTCGGGCCCGTGCCCGCCGCCGCGCTGTTTGCGGTGCTCGGCCACTGCTTCCCGGTCTGGCTCAAGTTCAAGGGCGGCAAGGGCGTGGCAACCAATGCGGGCGTGTGCTTCGGCCTCGCCTGGCCGCTGGGGCTGACCTACGCGCTGGTCTGGATTGGCGTGCTCGCGACCTTGCGGATCAGTTCGCTCGCCGGGATGAGCGCGGTGGTCTGCGCCGCGATCGCCGCTGCGCTGCTGGGATACACTCCGTTTGTGCCGGTGCTGGTGCTGATCGCGCTGCTGGTGATCTGGCTCCACCGCACCAACATCGCGCGGCTTGCCAAGGGTGAGGAACCCAAGGTCGGCGCGAAAAAATGAGCGCGCTGTCGCAGGCAGAGGCGTTCGCGCGCATCCGCCTGCTGCGCAGCCCCCGGATCGGCCCGGTCAGCTTCGCACAGCTGCTCGCCCGCTATGGCAGCGGGAAGGCGGCGGTCGAGGCTCTGCCCGGCATCGCGAAGAAGGGCGGCGGGCACTATACGCTGGCGAAGCAGGACGCCGTCCGAAACGAGATCGACGCGGTGAAGCGCCACGGCGCGCGTTACCTGTTCCACGACCAGCCCGACTATCCGCAGGCACTCGCCCAATGCGACGGCGCGCCGCCGATCATCACCTACAAGGGCGATCTGTCGCTGGCGAGCAAGCCGGTCGTCGCCATGGTGGGCGCGCGCAACGCGAGTGCGGCGGCGGTGAAGCTGGCGCGCGATTTCGCGTCAACGCTGTCCGCGGAAGGGTTCGTCGTCGTCTCAGGGCTCGCACGCGGGATCGACGGCGCGGCGCATGAAGGCGCGATGCCGCACACGATCGGCGTGATCGCGAGCGGGATCGAGATCGCCTATCCGCCGCAGCACGCCGAGTTGCAGGAACGCATCGCCAGCGAAGGCCTGCTGATCGCCGAGCAGCCCCCGGGGACCGAGCCGCGCGGCAGCCACTTCCCCAGCCGCAACCGGATCATCGCAGGCCTCGCGCTGGGCACGCTGGTGGTCGAGGCGGCGGTCAAGTCCGGCAGCCTCATCACCGCGCGGCTGGCGGGCGAATATGGGCGCGAGGTGATGGCGATCCCCGGCAGCCCGCTCGACGCGCGCAGCCACGGGTGCAACCACCTGATCCGTGAGGGTGCTGTGCTCGTGCAGGAGCCGTCGGACGTGGTCGAACTGCTGAGCACGTTCGACGGCGCGCCGCGCAGCACCTTCCGCGAACCTTCCGCCGGATTCGAGGCCGTGCCCGAGGACATGGCCGAGGCAGAGCCTGCCGAGATCGCGCAGCTGCTGACCAGTGCACCGGTTTCGGTCGACGAGCTGATCCGCCAGTCCGGCGCAGGCTCCGCCGCCGTGCAGCTTGCGCTGCTCGAACTGGAGATCGCCGGGCGGCTGGAACGGCACGCCGGGGGCAAGGTCAGCCTTTCCTAGCATTCCTCCTCGCGGTAAGCCCCGGGCGGAATCGGGCGAAAGGGGGCGCGCAGATGGAACGGGAAGCAAACGTCAGCGGAATTTTGAGTCAGACGGTCGATGTGATCGGTGCTGCGGGCCGTGCGGTGCTGATCTACGTGGTGGTGCTGGGGCTGTTCAACGGGATGGGCGGGCTCGCGGGGCTGGCCCAGATGGACGACAATATCTTCTCCGTCGGCATCCGCAGCGGTGTTCTGAATGCCGAAACACTCGGCCTCGCAGCGACGCTTTATCAACTGCTCGGGCTGGTTCTCTACGTCGTCGCGGCGTTCTTCCTGCTGCGGCAGATGCTGGAGCAGATCGGTCGCCCGGCGCGCGGCGGGAACCTGCTGAGCTATCTTGCGATGTCGGTCCTCGCGATGATCGGGCTGATGATCGGCTTCGTGCTGCTGATTATTCCCGCGCTGATCCTGCTGGTCCGCTGGTCGGCCGCCAACGGCTTTCTGCTGAGCGGCGACAAGGGCATTACCGGCGCGCTGGGCGCCAGCTGGGAGGCGACCGGCGGGCGCGGCTGGTCGATCTTTGGCGCGGGGCTGGTGCTGTGGATCGGGCTCGCGGTGCTGAGCAGCATCGTGGTCGGCATCGTCGCAGCGACAGGCTTTGCGGCTTCGGGCGGCTTCTCGCCGCTTTTCGGCGTTGCAATGACCGTGTCCGGCCTGATCGAGGCCTTCAACAACGCGGCCAGCTTCGCCTTCAGCATCGCGGTGTTCCACCTCGTCGCGCCTGCCGACACCAGCGTGGCGGATGTGTTCGAGTAAATCCTGAGCGGGGGGCATGAGCATGGAACGCGATGCGTCGTTCGGCGATCGGGTCGGCGTCATCTGGAGCGAGGCGTGGCGGCTGCTGACGGCAGCACCGATGGATGTCGCGATCTATCTGCTCGTGACGATCATCGGGTCGACGCTTGCCGACATCTTCGCCCCCCGAAGCGGGCGGGACGCTTGCGGTGAGCATCGGCTCGCTTGCCGCGGCTTACGCTCTTACTCTCAAGATCGTCAGGAAAGGCGTGGAGGGCGGCCAGCGCGGGGATAGTGGTTTTTCGACCTATTTCGGAATTTCTTTCTTGTCCGGGATCGCCATCGCGCTGGGCCTGCTGCTGCTGATCGTGCCGGGATTGATCCTCTGGGCACGCTGGTTACCCGCCTATGGCTATGGCCTTGGAGAGGGGCACGGAACGACGGAAGCCCTCTCCGATAGCTGGGAGGCGACCAGCAGGCATGTCGGCCCGATCATCGGTTCGATCTTGCCGCCTTTCCTCATCGGCACAGGTGGAGCCCTGGCCATGGTTTTTATTGTCGAAGGGGGCGGCCCGCCAGTCTGGTGGTCTTCGCTCATCGCCAACGCGCTGGTCTACAGCTCCCAAGCGGCCGGCATAGCGATCGGTCTGGCGGTCTTCTCACTCTTGGCCCGCAGGGACAGCGGGCTGGCAGAGGTGTTCGAATAAATCACTCCGGTCCGAGCGATCCCGCTTGACGAACCGCTCTCCCGATTCCCACTCTCGCGCGTACGTACACGTGAAGGAACGCCCCCACTCTTATGCAACTGGTCATCGTCGAATCGCCCGCAAAGGCGAAAACCATCGAGAAATACCTCGGCAAGGACTTCAAGGTTCTCGCCTCCTACGGTCACATCCGCGACCTGCCGCCCAAGGATGGCAGCGTGCGGCCGGACGAGGATTTCGCGATGGACTGGGAGATCTATTCCGACCAGCGCAAGCGTGCGCAGGTCAAGGCGATCGCCGATGCTGCCAAGAACGCCGACCGCCTCGTTCTCGCAACCGACCCTGACCGCGAAGGGGAAGCGATCAGCTGGCACGTGCTGGACATGCTCAAGAAGCGTAAAAGCCTCCCGACCAATGTCGACCGGGTGACCTTCAACGCGATCACCAAGGGCGCGGTGACCGAGGCGATGAAGAAGCCGCGCGCGCTCGACCAGGACCTGATCGACGCCTATCTGGCGCGCCGCGCACTCGACTACCTGTTCGGCTTCACGCTTTCGCCGGTGCTGTGGCGCAAGCTGCCCGGCGCCAAGTCCGCTGGCCGCGTTCAGTCGGTCGCCCTGCGCATCATCGTCGACCGCGAGCGCGAGATCGAGGCCTTCAAGGCCGAGGAATACTGGTCGATCATCGCCAATTTCGAGCAGGACGGCACGCCTTTCACCGCACGGCTGGTGACGCTCGACGGCAAGAAGCTCGACAAGATGACGCTCGGCGACGAGGGCAGCGCGATGGCCGCCAAGCAGGCGGTCGAGGACGGGCGCTTCACGGTCGAGGGCATCGAGACCAAGCCGGTCAAGCGCAACCCCGCGCCGCCGTTCACCACCTCGACCCTGCAGCAGGAGGCGGCGCGCAAGCTCGGCTTCTCCGCCAGCCACACCATGCGGTGTGCGCAGTCGCTCTACGAAGCGGGCGCGATCACCTACATGCGTACCGACGGCGTGCAGATGGACCAGAGCGCCATCGACGCCTGCCGCGATGCGATCACCGATCGTTACTCCGCCGAGTATCGCCCGGAACAACCGCGCTATTACAAGACCAAGGCGAAGAATGCTCAGGAAGCGCACGAAGCGATCCGGCCGACCGATTTCCGCAAGGACAAGGTAGGCTCGGGTGACGAGGCGCGCCTTTACGACCTGATCTTCAAGCGTGCACTGGCGAGCCAGATGGCGACCGCGCAGCTCGAACGGACCACGGTCACGCTGACCGAAGGCAGCGGGCAGCACTCGCTTCGCGCGACCGGCCAGGTGGTGAAGTTCCCCGGCTTCCTCGCGGTCTATCAGGAAAGCTTCGACGACAAGGATGACGAGGACGGCGGCCTGCTGCCGCACATGCGCGAAGGCGATGCGCCTGCGCGCAAGTCGGTCGAGGCGAACCAGCACTTCACCCAGCCGCCGCCGCGCTATTCCGAAGCCTCGCTGGTCAAGCAGCTGGAGGAGCTGGGCATCGGGCGCCCGTCGACCTACGCCTCCACCATCCAGACGCTGCGCGACCGCGAATATGTGCGGATCGAGAAGAACCGCTTCTTCGCCGAGGAATCGGGCCGGTTGCTGACCGCCTTCCTCGAACGTTTCTTCCCCACCTATGTCGCCTACGACTTCACGGCGGGGATGGAGGAAGAGCTCGACGACGTCTCCGGCGGGCGCGCCGAGTGGAAGGCGATCCTCGAGGCGTTCTGGAAGGACTTCAAGCCCAAGTCCGACGAGGTGATGGAGCAGAAGCCGTCGGACATCACGGCGGTGCTCGACACCTTCCTTTCCGACTACCTCTTCCCCGAACGCGCCGACGGCAAGGACCCGCGCTTCTGCCCGCTGTGCGACCAGGAAGGGCGCGCCGGTGGCCGCCTGCACCTGCGTGGTGGGCGCTTCGGTGCGTTTGTGGCGTGTGAAAACTATCCCGAGTGCAAGTTCACCCGCCGCTTCGCGCAGCCGGGTGCCGATGGCGACGAGGTGGCCGAGGATGCGGTGCTGGGCAACGACCCGGAAACCGGCCTGCCGGTCGAGCGCAAGACGGGCCGCTTCGGGCCGTACCTGCAACTGGGCGAGGGCAAGGAGGCCAAGCGCGCGAGCATTCCCAAGGACGTGCCCGAGCTCGATCTGGAGATGGCGCTCAAACTGCTCTCGCTCCCGCGCATCGTCGGTCAGCACCCGGAGACCGGTCAGGATATCGAAGCGAGTATAGGGCGTTACGGCCCGTATCTGCGGCACGATGGCAAGTACGCCAAGCTCACCACCACCGCTGACGTGTTCGAAACGGGCATGAACGCCGCCGTCACCATGCTCGCCGAAGCGGCGCAGAAGGGTGGCCGCGGGCGCGCCAAGGCGGAGCCGATCAAGGTGCTGGGCAAGCACCCGACCTCCGAGGCCGAGATGAAGGTGATGCCCGGCCGCTACGGCCCCTACGTCACCGACGGCACGACCAACGCGACCATCCCCAAGGATGTGAAGCCCGAGGATGTGACCGAGGAGCAGGCGATCGAACTGATCAACGCCCGCGCCGCCAAGGGACCGGCGAAGAAGAAAAAGGCAGCGCCCAAAAAGACGGCGGCGAAAAAGAAAGCTCCGGCCAAGAAAGCCGCTGCGAAAAAGCCTGCGGCGAAGAAAGCCCCTGCGAAGAAGGCTTCTGCGAAGGACGAGTGATGGCGACGGCCGCCGTAACCGCCTCGGATTTATCGCGTATGCTCTCGATCGCACTTATCGAGATTCGCGCGACCAACTCGTTACGGGCGGCACAAGCGTTGGCCGACATTTTCCATAATGTCCCTGGCGCTTTGGAACATGGGCTGTCTCCAGAAGAGACATATAGTCGCCTGTTAGAATGTGCCGAACGCAATGAAATGCGTTCGTATGTTGAGCGACTTAGAGAACACGTTTCTCGGGGGAACGATTAATGGCGAAGGACAAGTTCGAGCGGCACAAGCAGCCCTGGACGGGCGAGGAGGCGGGGCAGCTGAAGACGCTCGCCTCCAAGGGCCAAGGCCTCAAGCAGATCGCCAAGGCGCTGAACCGCAGCGAGGAATCGACCAAGGATTTCGCGAAGAAGAACAAGATCGCGATCGCGAAGAAGCGGTAGAAGAGGCTCCTCCGGGCCGCTGCCTCACGACACCGGCCCACCTCCCCATTTGGGATTGCATCGAAAATGGGGAGGATTGCTTGCATGATCCTCCCCGAATTGCGTAGCCATTTGGGGAGGTGGCAGTCGCCGCAGGCGGCTGACGGAGGGGTAATGCCGCGTTCGAGAAACGCCGGAAATGTCGCAAGAGCGCGCCAACTCCGCCGGCAAATGTCGCTGCCCGAAGTGCTTCTCTGGCAGGAATTGCGCAAGCAGTCGGAGGTCAAGTTCCGCCGCCAGCACCCTCTCGGGCCCTACGTGCTCGATTTCTACTGTGCCGCTGCGAAACTGTGCATGGAGGTCGACGGGATCGCGCACGATATGGGAAGTGCCCCGAAGCGCGATGCGACCCGCGACGAATGGTTGCGCGAGAAGGGTGTCACGGTGCTGCGGATCGCGGCCACCGAAGTCCTGCGATCTCCGCAAGAGGTCGCGGAAGCCGTGATACGTTCCTGCCTTCGCTAGCCCCTCCGACCCGATGCCTGACGGCATCGGCCCACCTCCCCATTTGGCTTCGCAAAATGGGGAGGATTGTTCTGACCTGATCTGAGGTGGCAGCCCGTCAGGGCTGACGGAGGGGGTCTTGTTTCCCCCTACTGCACCACCGGCACATCCTCGATCCTCGCCAGTGCTTCACCGCCGCAGGTGATGATGATCTCGCGGATTTGCGGGTAGGGGGTCGGGCCGTCGAAGCGCACGGGGGTGGGGGTGATGACCTGCGTCACCATGCCGTCGGGCTTCTTGGCATCGAGCTGGAAGCGCCAGCCGGGCGGCTGCATGCGGTCCGCGGGGCCTGCCACCAGCTTCACCGAATAGCCGGGCGTGGGCATGTCGACTTCGCCGGTAATGTGCAGCGTGGGGCGTGCGCCGGGTCCGGGCATGGTGTCGATCCACGCCTTGAAGTCGCGCGCCTTGTAGGCGGGGCAGCCCGCAGCCGGGGGCGCATCGCCCGGCTCGTCGGGGTAGGGCGCACAGGCCGACAGCGAGAGGGTGGCGGCGGCAACGCCGGTGAGGCTGAGAAGAGTACGCAAGGTCAGATCTCCAACAACTGGATTGCAGCACAGGCGGTCTCGTCCGGTCCATCCGGTCGAGATCTCATGGCTTTCATACCGATGTGACGGAGACGAGAGCTGAATGCCTTTGTTCCACGCGGGCAAGGCGCGGGCGAAGCATCACTTGGTCCAGTCGAGCCCCATTTCCTCGAACATTTCCTTGTCGTCGGCCCAGTTCTCGGTCGCCTTGACGTGCAGGAAGAGGTGGACCTTGCGGCCCAGCAGCTCGCTCAGCTCCTCGCGCGCCGCCTGGCCGATCGACTTGATCTTGCTGCCACCCTTGCCGAGCACGATCATCCGCTGGTTGTCGCGCGCGACGATGATCTGCTGGTGGATCTCGACGCTGCCGTCCTTGCGTTCGACATACTTCTCGGGCCGCACCATGGAGTCGTAGGGCAGTTCCTCGTGCAGCTGGCGATAGAGCTGCTCGCGGGTGATCTCGGTCGCGAGCAGGCGTTCGGAGGCGTCGGAGACCTGGTCTTCCGGGTACATCCACTCGCCTTCGGGCATCTCGCCGGCGAGCGCGTCTTTCAGCTCGAACACCCCGTCGCCGGTCAGTGCGGAGATGAAATAGATCTCCGCGAAGTCGACCTTGGCCGAAAGCTCCTGCGCCAGCGCCAGCAGGGGCTCCTTCTTGGCGATGTCGACCTTGTTGAGGACGAGAATCTTCTTCTCGGGCCGCTGGGCAAGCTGTTCGATCAGCGGCTCCAGCTCGTGCCGGCGCTGCTTGATCGGGTCGACCAGCAGCAGCACGGCATCCGCGCTTTCCGCGCCTTCCCATGCCGCGCTGACCATCGCGCGGTCGAGCCGCCGTTTGGGCGCAAAGATGCCGGGCGTGTCGACCAGGATCATCTGCGTGTTGGCGTCGTCGTTCTCGTGCAATGCGATGCCGAGCATCCGCGCGCGCGTGGTCTGCGCCTTGGCGCTGACGATCGCGACCTTCTGGCCGACCAGCGCGTTGACCAGCGTGGATTTGCCGGCATTCGGAGCGCCCAGCACAGCGACGACGCCGCATTTGGTAGATGTATCAGTCATAGAACCTTTTCTGCTCCCCCTTCAGGGGAGGTCGGGTGGAGGTGGGCTCCACACTTCGCGGGGTGGTACATCCACCCCCGCCACTCTCCTGCAGAGACAGGGGAGTCGAAGCGGTCAGCCATACTGCTCCATAAACGCTTTTGCCGCCGCCGTCTCGGCTTCCTGCTTGCTGTTGGCGGTGGCTTCCGCATCGCCGACATTCTTCACTGAGACGCGCACGGTAAAGCGCGCCGCGTGATCGGGGCCGGAGCGGTCGATCAGCGCGTATTCGGGAGGGCGTCGGCGATTGCCCGCAGCCCATTCCTGCAGCGCGGACTTGGGATGCTTGGCCCGGCCCGCATCGCCTTCGACCGCGTCGCGCCACAGCGCACGCACCAGCGCCCGTGCACTCTCGAAACCGTCCTCGCGCAGTTGCGCGCCGAGTAGCGATTCCATCACATCGCCGAGGATATTGCTGCTTTCCGCTCCACCATCTTCGCGCGCCTGCCGGCCCAGCCGCAGGTGGTCGGGCACGCCGATGCTGCGGGCGACCTTTGCGCAGGCACCCTTGCTGACCAGCGCGTTCAGCCGCTGCGCCAGCGTGCCTTCGCTTGCGCTGCCCTGATTTTCGAACAGCCACTCCGCGATCGCGAGGCCGAGCACCCGGTCGCCGAGAAATTCCAGTCGCTGGTAATCGCGCCCTTCGCCCAGGCTGCCGTGGGTCAGTGCCTCGGTCCACAGGGCCTCGTCGCGCGCGGCAAAACCGTTCGCGACCAGCCATGCTTTCGTCTCTTTCCAGTCAGTCATTCGGCTTCAACGCTCATAGGGCTTGCGCGGTCCTGTTGCTTCGCAGGCTGGACAGCCAGCTGCCCGGATCGGCCCACCGCGCGCTGCCGTCGGTCGACCACAGTACCGCGCCGGGCTGGCCGATCAGCAGATCCTGCCTGACGAAGCCGACACCCCCGCCGGGCAGGGCGGGGAAGCGGCTGTCCATCGAATTGTCGCGGTTGTCACCCAGCAGGAACAGCGATCCCGCTGGTACGGTGCGCGGGCCCCAGTTGTCCTGCGGAGTGGGGCCGAAATCGAACACCTCGTAACTCACGCCAGAGGGCAGATATTCGCGGTTGCGGCGATAGCGGCAGTCCGCGCCGCCGGCAGGCCTCGCCTCCTCGCGTCCGCCCCAGCCGCATGGCGCATCGGGGCTGACCGGGATGATCGCATCATCGGTTGCCGACTGGCTCAGGATCTGGCCGTTGAGGACCACGTAGCCATTACGCAGCTCCACCTCGTCGCCCGGCAGGCCGATCACCCGCTTGACGTAATCGCTTCCGTCGACCGGATGCTTGAAGATCACCACATCGCCGCGCTGCGGCTGATGTGCGAACCAGCGCCCGGGGATCAGCGGAAGGTCGAAGGGCAGCGAGTTGCTCGAATAGCCGTAGGGCCATTTCTTCGCCGCGATCGTGTCGCCGGGCAGCAAGCCGGGCATCATGCTCTCGCTGGGAATCGTGAACAGCGAAAAGGCGAAGGTGCGCAGCGCGAGCGCCAGGATCACGGCCAGCAGCACGAATTGCAGCAGGTTGACGATGCCGCCACCAGACGCGCGATCACGCCCGCGCGCGTCGTCCGCATCCCGGTGCGGCTCGCCTGCTTCGCCCTTTTCATCCATCGGCGCAGCACCTAGGCGCTAGCGGCAGGCAGGCAACAGGATTTTGAGCACATGAGCGATAGCAGGACAGCAGCGTGGCAGCGGATCGAGGCATTGCCGCAGGAAAGCCTGGGCGATCTGTTCGCCGGTGACGATGCGCGGGTCGATCGCCTGTCCGGCCGGATCGGCTGGGGCGAGGGCGAAGACGCGGCGGGCATCCGCTTCGACTGGTCCAAGACGCACCTGACCGACGATCTGCTCGCCGGGTTCGAGGCGCTGGCCGAAGCAAGCGACTTCACCGGCAAGCGCGCCGCGCTGTTCGCGGGCGATGCGATGAACGTCACCGAAGGCCGCGCCGCCGAACATACCGCACAGCGCGGCTTCGGCAGCGAGGCGAGCGTGGAGGAGGCGCAGGCGCTGCTCGCGCGGATGCAAATGCTGGTCGAGGCGATCCGCGAAGGTGCGCTGGGCCAGATCGAACACCTGATCCATATCGGCATTGGCGGCTCCGCGCTCGGCCCCGCGCTGGCGATCAATGCGCTGACCCGCGACCTGTCCTATGTCGATTGCCACGTGGTCTCGAATATCGACGGGGTGGCGCTGGAGGCCGCGTTCGAGGCGTGCGACCCGGCGACGACCATGATCGCGGTCGCCAGCAAGACCTTCACCACGATCGAGACGATGACCAATGCCGACAGTGCGCTCACCTGGCTGCGCGAGAACGGCGTCACCGATCCGCACGGGCGGGTGGTCGCGCTGACCGCCAATCCCGAAGCTGCGGTCGAGTGGGGCGTCGACGAAACGCGCGTGCTGCCCTTCATGGAAAGCGTCGGCGGGCGTTATTCGCTGTGGTCGAGCATCGGCTTCCCCGTCGCGCTGGCCGCGGGGCTGGACGAGTTTGCCGCAATGCTGGATGGCGCGGCGGCGGTCGATGAGCATTTCGCCAATACCGACGGGCGCGACAACCTGTGCCTGCGTGCGGCGTTTGCGGACCAGTACTATGCGCGCGTGCGCGGCTGCCAGACCCGCGCGGTGTTCGCCTATGACGAGCGGCTGGCGCTGTTCCCCAGCTATCTCCAGCAGCTGGAGATGGAGAGCAACGGCAAGCGCGTGACCTCGCAAGGCGAGCCTGTCGACGGGCCCACGGCGCCGATCACATGGGGCGGGGTGGGCACCGACGCGCAGCACGCGGTGTTCCAGCTGCTGCATCAGGGCACGCACATGGTCCCGGTCGACTTCATCGCCAGCATCGCGCCGGGAGACGCGCTCAACCCCGCGCATCACCGAATCCTGCTGACCAACTGCTTCGCACAAGGCGCGGCGCTGATGGCGGGTGGCAATATGAGCGCCGACGGGAAAGACCCCGCGCGCGAGTTCCCCGGCAACCGCCCCAGCGCCACCATCCTGTGCGACGATCTGGACGCGGCGACGCTCGGCGCCCTCATCGCCTTCCACGAACACCGCACTTTTGCGAATGCGGTGCTGATGGGCATCAACCCCTTCGACCAGTTCGGCGTCGAGCTGGGCAAGAAGATGGCCAAGGATATCGACGGCGGCGCGGCAGAGTTCGACGCGAGCACGAAGGCGCTGCTGGAGGCGAGTGGGTTGGGGTGATATTATTGGTCGAGTAGTTGGGGGGGGATATGCCGAAGCGCTTCTTGATCAAGCTTGCGGAGTTCAACAGAATCTATCAGTGTGTTCATGGCACGATTGCTAATGAGACACGAGCGGAAAAGAGCTGCGTTTTCTTCGCTATTGCCGGCTCTTTCTTGCTCAACAAATATCTCAAGCTCGGAGCACGTCCAGTTGCCGGTGGGTTCGTGTTGCGGCCGACCGCGGAAGACAGTGTTATTGGTTACGCAAAGAATGTGGATGGCGCTTGGGGTTGGGGCGATGATGCCTTTCACATGTGGGTTGAGACTGAGACACACATCCTTGATTTTATGTCCCCTATTTATCGGGAGGCCTTTGCTGAAGGTAATCCTGACGTCGTTATCCCACGTAAGATGTTTCAGATGAAGAAGACCCAAGAGGCGCAGTCCCCTAACGAACTCCCAAACCAAGGTGACTTCTTCACGTTTCCAGATCCCGATATGAGTGAGGAACTGACCGAGCATTTTCTGAATAGTCCGACCAATACGGATTTGCTCGAAATCGTTGATCACTGGTTTTGCTCAAACAGAAGAAAACAGAGCGATTCCTTCAGGATGATGAGCAATGATGGGGTTGTTCATGCACTGACTCTCCCGCAGTCCGTGGCTATTGGTAGCTGGTGACTTGCCGACTCATAAGTCGGGGACTTCCCGCCAAGCCAGTGCTAGACCCCCGCGATGAAACGCTGGTACGCACGCTGTTACCTCAATCTGCTCGGGTCGATCTCCATCTATAGCGGGCATCGCGGGCACACCCCGCTCGGTTCGAACGCTGTGTCAGGCCCGGAGCGATTGCCAACCCCCTGCGGCGCGCGTAGCGTCCTTCCCATGACCTTCCCGATCATCTTCTCTGTCGTTTGGGCGCTGGTCCTCACCATCGGCGGTGGCCTGCTGACGAGTATCGGCGAATGGTACCGCGCCCTGAACAAGCCCAGCTTTCAGCCGCCCGACTGGCTGTTCGGCCCGGCGTGGACGGTGATCCTCGTGCTGGCCGCATGGGCTTTCGTGCTGAGCTGGAACGGCGCGCCCGAGGGGGATCGCCCGCTGCTGATCGGGCTCTACTTGGCCAACGGGCTGTTCCATTTCCTGTGGTCGCCGCTGTTCTTCACCGCCAAGCGGCCCGACTGGGCGCTGATCGAGGTGCCGTTCCTGTGGCTCTCCGTCCTCGCGCTGACCATTTTCCTGCGCGAATGGTCGGTCGCAGCGAGCTGGATGATTGTGCCCTATCTGGTGTGGGTCAGCTTTGCGAGCATCCTCAATTGGACAATCGTGAAGCTCAATGGGCCCTTCGGTGGCAAGGCCGCAGCCTAGAAACTCGCCAAGGCAACCACCTTCCGCACCTTCCGCACCAGGCCGGACCCTGCGTGCGGGCAGGGAAAGCGTCGGCATGCGATTGACTTTTGCGCCTCGATGCGCCATCTGCGGGCCATCGAGGCGCGCGCCAGCGTGAAGCGAGCGGACAGACAAGCCCGCTCCCGGCAGCCCTTCGGTCCTTTTCCAGAGACTTCCCTTTTCACGCGGGTCGTTTTGACACCCGCGCCGCGCGAGTCGTGACTCTGCGCGCCGCATATATTGCGAGTATCTGACCTCCTATGACCAAGTTTACCGATCTCGGGCTGTCGCAGCCCGTTCTCCAGGCCCTCGACATGAAGGGCTATTCCGAGCCGACGCCGATCCAGGCGCAGGCCATTCCTCCCGTGCTCGAAGGGCGCGACCTGCTCGGCATCGCGCAGACCGGCACCGGCAAGACCGCCGCGTTCATGCTGCCCAGCATCGATCGCCTGCGTGAGGCCGAAAACCAGACCCCGTTCAAGTCGTGCCGTATGCTGGTGCTTGCGCCGACGCGCGAACTGGCCGGGCAGATCGCCCAGAGCGCCAAGGATTACGGCGCGCTTGCGGGCCTCAAGGTGCAGTCGATCGTTGGCGGCACCTCGGTCAACAAGGACCGTAACAAGCTGCACCGCGGCACCGACATCCTCGTCGCGACGCCGGGCCGTTTGCTCGACCTGATCGACCAGCGCGCCTTCACCCTCGACAAGGTCGAGATCCTGGTGCTCGACGAAGCGGACCAGATGCTGGACCTCGGCTTCATCCACGCGCTGCGCAAGATCAACGAACTGACGCCCAAGGATCGCCAGACGCTGTTCTTCAGCGCGACCATGCCCAAGGCGATCAAGGAGCTGGTCAGCCAGTACTGCCGCAACCCGGCGCAGGTTTCGGTCACGCCGGAAAGCACCACGGCGGAGCGGATCGAGCAGTTCCTGTTCATGGTCCAGCAGGACGAGAAGCAGAGCCTGCTCGAACTGATCCTCTCGGGTCGCCATGAAATTCCCGGCAAGCTCGAACGCGTGCTCGTCTTCGCGCGGACCAAGCATGGCTGCGACCGTGTGGTGAAGAAGCTCGCGCAGGTCGGCATCCCCGCCAACGCGATCCACGGCAACAAGAGCCAGCCCCAGCGCGAACGCGCGCTCGACGAGTTCAAGCGGGCCAAGACCCCGGTTCTGGTGGCGACCGATGTCGCCGCGCGCGGCATCGATATTCCGGGCGTCAGCCACGTCATCAACTACGAGCTGCCCAACGTGCCTGAGCAATACGTTCACCGGATCGGCCGCACCGCACGTGCGGGTGCCGACGGTATCGCCATCGCCTTCTGCGCCGAGGACGAGCGCCAGTACCTCAAGGATATTCGCAAGACGACCGATGCCGAGTTCGAGCGTCTGCCGCTGCCGGAGAATTTCCGGGCGGTGGTGGAAGGCGTCGGCCCGACCAAGCCTGCACCCAAGCAGCAGCGCGGCCAGCGCGTGACGCCCCGTCCGATCGGCGACGGTGCGCGCAAGCCCAAGGCTAAGCATACCGCACGCAAGGGCAAGCCGCAGGGCGCCGGTCAGGGCCGTGGCGGCCCGGGTGGCGAGAACCGTGGTGGCGGCCAGCGTCGCCGCAACAACCGTTCGGGCGGAGCACGCTCGGGCGGCCAAGGCTAGACTGCTTAGCTTGCACGCGCCGCGCGGCTGGCTGATAGGCGTTCGGGATGGAACCAGAGAATAACGGACTTCCCGCAGACGCGCAGCCGATCGAGCGCGTGCAGCAAAACATGCTCGCGCGCGGGGAGCGGTGGCTGCTCAATCGCCTGTGCGCCCGCATGCCCCGGTGGGTCACACCGGACATGCTGACCTTCACCGGAATGGTCGGCGCACTGGCCATTTTTGCTGGATATGCGGCGAGCAATCTTGGCGATGGCTGGCTCTGGCTGTCCATCGCCGGATACGTGGTCCACTGGTTCGGCGACTCGCTGGACGGAAGTCTGGCGCGCTTTCGCCGGATCGAGCGGCCACGTTACGGCTATTTCCTCGACCATAGCTGCGACGGGCTGGCGACCACGCTGGTCGTGCTGGGGCTCGGTGCCTCGGCCTATGTCCAGTTGGAGGTCGCGCTGGTGGCACTGGCGGGATATCTGCTGATGTCGATCCACGCTTTCCTCTCGGTCAGGGTGATGGGCGAATTGCGCCTGTCCTACCTCAAGGCCGGGCCGACCGAGCTGCGGCTGATCCTGATCGGGTTGACGCTTGCCATGATCGTGCTGGGGCCGACCCCGCTGATCGGCGTGTTCACGGGTTTCGACATGTTCGTGGGGGCCGTGGGCGTGCTGCTGATCGGCCTGTTTGCGGCACAGACCGCCTCCACCGCGCGCAAGCTCGCGCTGGAAGAACCGCCGGTTCGATACCCGCGCTAGGCGATCGCAGGATGCTGCCGGTTGGCAATCGCCATCCGCAGGGCCATATCCCGCGCTCTTGCAAGCAGGAGCGCACATGCCCGACACCCAATATGATTACGACCTCTTCACCATCGGCGCAGGCTCCGGCGGGGTCCGCGCATCGCGGGTCAGCGCCGCGCATGGTGCCAAGGTCGCGGTGGCCGAAGAGCACCGGGTCGGCGGCACCTGCGTGATCCGGGGCTGCGTGCCCAAGAAGATGCTCGTCTACGGCGCGCATTTTGCCGAGGATCTGGAAGACTGCCAGCGGTTCGGCTGGGATATCGGCGAGCGCAAGTTCGACTGGAAAACCTTGCGCGACAACGTGCTGGAGGACGTCACCCGGATCGAGGGGGCCTATACCAACACGCTCGAAAGCCACGACGTGGAGATCTTCAAGGAGCGCGCCGAAATCACCGGCCCGCATGAGATCACGCTGGCGAGCGGCAAGACCGTGACCGCAAAGCATATCCTGATCGCCACCGGCGCGCGCCCGCGGATGCCTGAATGTCAGGGCGCGGAGCACGCGATCTCGTCTAACGAAGCCTTCCATCTCGATGAGCTGCCCAAGAAGATCATCATCGCGGGCGGCGGCTATATCGCGAACGAGTTCGCGGGCATTTTCAACGAGTTCGGCTGCGATGTTCACATCGTCAACCGGGGCGACCGGCTGCTGCGCAGCTATGACGAGGCGGTGCGCGACCGCCTGCTGCAGATCAGCACGATGAAGGGGATTAAGTTCCGCTTCAACACGCACTTCGAATATATCAAGCCGTGCGACGAAGGCGGCTATTTCGTGAAGCTGTCCGATTGCGACGAAGAAAAGGCGGACCTGGTGATGTTCGCCGTCGGCCGCATTCCCAACACCGAAGGTCTGGGGCTGGAAAACGCCGGGGTCGAACTGGGCGAGGGTGGCGAGATCAAGGTCGACCGGTTCAGCAAGACCAATGTCGATCACATCTATGCCGTGGGCGACGTGACCGACCGTGTGCAGCTGACCCCCGTGGCGATCCGCGAGGGCCAGGCCTTTGCCGACACCGTGTTCGGCGGCGGGGATCCGGTCGCGGTCGACCATTCCTGCGTCCCCAGCGCGGTGTTCAGCCACCCGCCCATCGCCGCTGTCGGGATGACCGAGGGCGAGGCGAAGAACCAGCTGGGCAGCGTAAAGGTCTACCTGTCGGACTTCCGCCCGATGAAGAACGTGCTGGCGGGGCGCAACGAGCGCAGCCTGATGAAGATGGTGTGCGACGGCGATTCCGGCCGCATCGTCGGCATCCACATGATCGCGCCCGAAGCGCCCGAAATGATGCAGGCCGCCGCGATCGCGGTGAAAGCCGGGCTGACCAAGGCGGACTTCGATTCGACCGTCGCGATCCACCCGACCATGGCCGAAGAACTGGTCCTGATGCGCTGATCCGGCCCGCAAGTCCGCTTCCCTCATCGAACTGTCTGTTTCGACAGGGAAGCGGACTTGCGGGGCCGCCCAGCTTGACGCTGCGTTACCTCCATGCCTAACCGCTTGGGCAAAGCGGAACACAGGAGCGCACGCGCGTATGTCAGCCAATATTGCCGAAATGGAAAAGCGCCGCGAAGCCGCCCGCATGGGTGGTGGGCAGAAGCGGATCGATGCACAGCATGCCAAGGGCAAGCTGACCGCACGCGAGCGGCTCGACGTGCTGCTGGACGAGGGGAGCTTCGAGGAGCTCGACACCTACGTGGTCCACGACTGCACCGATTTCGGCATGGAAGACCAGCAGATCATGGGTGACGGCGTCGTCACCGGATCGGGCACGATCAACGGGCGGCTGGTCTATGTCTTCAGTCAGGATTTCACCGTCTTCGGCGGTTCGCTGTCGAAACGCCATGCGGAGAAGATCTGCAAGGTGATGGACACCGCGATGAAGGTCGGTGCGCCGGTGATCGGCCTCAACGATTCGGGTGGTGCGCGTATTCAGGAAGGCGTCGCCTCGCTTGGCGGCTATGCCGAGGTGTTCCAGCGCAACGTGCTCGCCAGCGGCGTCATCCCGCAGATCAGCGTCATCATGGGGCCGTGCGCGGGCGGCGCGGTCTATAAGCCCCGCGATGACCGACTTCATCTTCATGGTGAAGGACAGCTCCTACATGTTCGTGACGGGCCCGGACGTGGTGAAGACCGTCACCAACGAAGTCGTCACGCAGGAAGAGCTGGGCGGGGCGGTGACGCACACCACCAAGACCAGCGTGGCCGACGATGCGTTCGAGAACGACATCGAAACGCTGATGGCGACGCGCCGATTCTTCGACTTCCTCCCGCTGTCGAACCGCGAGCCGGTGCCCGAAATGCCGAGCAACGACCCGTGGGACCGGCGCGAGGACAGCCTCGACACGCTGATCCCCGACAATGCGAACCAGCCCTACGACATGCACGAGGTGATTTCGAAGACGCTCGACGATGGCGATTTCTTCGAGGTCCAGCCCAAGCATGCGGGCAACATCATCTGCGGCTTCGGCCGGGTCGAGGGCCGCACCGTGGGCGTGGTCGCCAACCAGCCGATGGTGCTGGCGGGCGTGCTCGATATCAATTCGTCCAAGAAAGCCGCGCGCTTCGTGCGCTTTTGCGACGCGTTCGACATCCCGATCGTGACCTTCGTCGACGTGCCCGGCTTCCTCCCCGGCACGGCCCAGGAACTGGGCGGCATCATCAAGCACGGCGCGAAGCTGCTGTTCGCCTATGCCGAGGCGACCGTGCCCAAGATCACCGTCATCACCCGCAAGGCCTATGGCGGCGCGTACGACGTGATGGCGTCCAAGCACCTGCGCGGGGACCTCAACTACGCCTGGCCCACTGCGGAAATCGCGGTGATGGGCGCGAAGGGCGCGGTGGAGATCATCTTCCGTCAGGACCGCGACGATCCCGAAAAGATCGCCGAGAAAACGAAGGAATACGAAGACCGCTTCGCCAACCCCTTCGTCGCCGCCTCACGCGGCTATATCGACGAGGTCATCTACCCGCACTCGACCCGGCGGAGGATTGCGCTGGGGCTGCGCAAGCTGCGCGGGAAGGAGCTGAGCAACCCGTGGAAGAAGCACGATAATATTCCGCTTTGAGGTGAGTGATGCGGAAACTGATAGCGCTCTCGTTGCTTTGCCTTCTCAGCTTTGTGTTTGCCGCATTTCTCGCGGCATGGGGTCCGTCTTCAATCGTGAGTATGTATAGGCCTAATTTTGACGGTCAGGGTTTCATCCGGGAAGTTGTCGTTCTGGCGATACTCTATAGCCCTGCTCTTTTTGGAATAGGCATCGCGCTACGCAAGCTCGGGCACCAGTCGAAAGGTAGGATATGAAACTCGGTCGTCTCAACCATATCGGCGTCGCGACGCCTTCGATTACGGACTCGATTGCCTATTACCGCGACACGATGGGCGCGGTGCGGATCAACGAGCCGTTCGACCTGCCCGAACAGGGCGTGAAGGTCTGCTTCGTCGATACGCCCGACAGCACCGGCGAAGTCGGCAAGGGCACGCAGATCGAGCTGATCGAGCCGTTCGACGAGGCGAGCCCGATCAACGGCTTCCTCGCCAAGAACCCCGCGGGCGGCCAGCACCATGTCTGCTACGAGGTGGAAGACATCGAGGCGGCGCGCGAGTGGTTCGAGGGGAAGGGCAAGCGCATCCTAGGCCCCACGCGCATCGGTGCGCACGGCACGCCGATCTTCTTCCTCCACCCCAAGGACATGATGGGCCAGCTGACCGAGATCATGGAGACGCCCAAGGAGGGCGCGCACTGGTCGAACTAGCGCCTCCCTCTCCCTTGACGGGAGAGGATACGAAGGCTTGCGAGCCTGCTCGCTAGCCGCAGTTGGAGAGGGTGGGACAGGCCCCCACCCCCTCTCCAAACTCCGCTAGGTCGCATCGCGACCAAGCTGCGCTATCCTCTCCCTCAAGGGGAGAGGAATAAGGAGAGGAACTTCGATGCTTTTCTACGACAGCGCCATGCCTGCACCCAATCCGCGCCGCGTGCGCATCTTTGCGGCGGAGAAGGGCATCGAGCTACCCTCCAAGCAGGTCTCGATCCCGCAGCGCGAGCAGAAGGCGCCCGACTATCTCGCGAAGAACCCGCGCGGGCAGACGCCGATCCTCGAACTCGATGATGGCACGGTGATCGCCGAAAGCGTCGCGATCATGCGCTATCTCGAAGGGCTGCATCCCGAACCGCCGCTGTTCGGCACGACCCCGCTGGAAAGCGCGCAGGTCGAGATGTGGAGCCGCCGGGTCGAGATGATCCTGATGACCGCAGTGGGCGCGGTGTGGGTCCACACGCATCGCTTCACCGCCGCGCTGCCCGGCCGGAACGAGGCATGGGGCGAGGCCAACCGGCCCCGCGTGGCCGACGCGTTCCGTTTCTTCGACCAATCGCTCGCAGGGCGGGACTTCCTCGCCACGGATGGTTACAGCGTGGCCGACATACTGCTGCTGACCACCGCCGATTTCGCAGAATTCATAGGTTGTGGAATGCCGCAGGATTGCGAAAACCTGCGTGACTGGCACCAGCGTGTGTCCGCCCGACCAAGTGCAAAAGCCTGAGTGGAATTATGACCGACAAGACCCCGACCCCCGCGGCAACCTACGCTGACTGGCAGGCCAAGGCCGACAAGGAAGTCAAAGGCCGCGACCTGACCTGGCACACGCTGGAAGGCTTCGATGTGAAGCCGCTCTACACCGCCGAGGATACGCAGGGCATCGACCCCGGCCTGCCCGGTTTCGAGCCCTTCACGCGCGGGCCCTATGCCAGCATGTATACCGGCCGCCCGTGGACCATCCGCCAGTATGCGGGCTTCTCCACCGCCGAGGAATCCAACGCCTTTTACCGCCGCAACCTCGCCGCCGGGCAGAAGGGGCTGAGCGTTGCCTTCGACCTCGCCACGCACCGGGGTTATGACAGCGACCACCCGCGCGTGGTCGGCGATGTCGGCAAGGCGGGCGTCGCGATCGACACCGTGGCGGACATGCAGATCCTGTTCGACCAGATCCCGCTCGACACGATGAGCGTCTCGATGACGATGAACGGCGCGGTGATCCCCGTGCTGGCGTTCTACATCGTCGCGGCGGAGCGGTCGGGCGTTTCGCAGGAGAAACTTAGCGGGACCATCCAGAACGACATCCTCAAGGAGTTCATGGTCCGCAATACCTACATCTACCCCCCCGAGCCGAGCATGCGGATCGTGAGCGATATCATCGCCTACACCTCCGACCACATGCCGCGTTTCAACAGCATCTCGATCTCGGGCTATCACATGCACGAAGCGGGCGCGACGGCGGTGCAGGAGCTCGCCTTCACCATCGCCGACGGCAAGGAATACGCCCAGCGCGCGATGGACACCGGGCTCGATATCGACGCCTTTGCCCCGCGTCTCAGCTTCTTCTGGGGCATCGGGATGAACTTCTTCATGGAAGTCGCCAAGATGCGCGCGGCGCGCCATCTGTGGCACGACGTGATGGAAGGGCTGGGCGCGAAGGACCCCAAGTCCAAGATGCTGCGCACGCACTGCCAGACGTCGGGCGTGTCGCTGCAGGAGCAGGACCCCTACAACAACGTCATCCGCACCACGATCGAGGCGCTGGCGGCGGTGCTGGGCGGCACCCAGTCGCTCCACACCAACGCGCTCGACGAAGCGATCGCGCTGCCGACCGACTTCTCCGCCCGCATCGCGCGCAACACGCAGCTGGTGCTGGAGGAAGAGACCGGCATCACCAATGTCGCCGATCCGCTGGGCGGCTCCTATTATGTCGAGGCGCTGACCGCCAAGCTGGTCGAGGAAGCGAAGAAGATCATCGACGAGGTCGACGCGGCCGGCGGGATGACCAAGTTCGTCGCCACGGGTGAACCCAAGCGGCGGATCGAACAGGCGGCTGCGGAAAAGCAGACCAATGTCGACCGGGGCGAGACGGTGATCGTCGGCGTGAACAAGTACCGGCGCGACAAGGAAGACGAGATCGAGACGCTCGATATCGACAACCACAAGGTGCGCCAGTCGCAGATCGCGCGGCTGGAGAAGGTCCGTTCGCAGCGCGACGAGATGGCCTGTCAGGCCGCGCTCGACGCGCTGGCGCGCGGCGCGGGTCAGAAGGAAGGCAATCTGCTCGCGCTCGCAGTCGAGGCTGCGCGCCACGACGCGACGCTGGGCGAGATTTCCAGCGCGATGGAAGATGTCTTCGGCCGCTACGACACCAAGCCGACCCCGGTGAAGGGCGTCTATTCCAAGGCCTATGCTGCGGACAGCCGCTACCAGCAGGTCGTCCAGGGCGTCGATGCAGTCGAGCAGCGGCTGGGCCGCAAGCCCAAGATCATGATCGCCAAGATGGGCCAGGACGGCCACGATCGCGGCGCCAACGTCATCGCGAGTGCCTTTGCCGACATGGGCTTCGACGTCGTCTCCGGCCCGCTGTTCCAGACCCCGCAGGAAACGCTCGAAATGGCGCTGGCAGAGGGCGTCGACGCGATCGGCGCGTCTTCGCTGGCGGCAGGCCACAAGACGCTGATCCCAGAGCTGATCCGCCTGCTCAAGGACGCAGACCGCGCCGATATCAAGGTGACCGCCGGCGGGGTGATCCCGCAGAGCGACTACCAGTTCCTGCGCGATGCAGGCGTGCAGGGCATCTACGGCCCGGGCAGCAACGTGGTCGAATGCGCGGCGGACATGCTGCGGCTGCTGGGGCACAATATGCCCCCGCCCGACGACGAGCTAGAAGAGGCGGCGGAGTGAAGTCCGGCGGGCGGTCTAAGTCGACCGCTTGGCAGAAGGTCGGCATCGGCTGCCTGTTGCTTTGCTGGACTGGTCAGGTCGTATTGGCCGTGACCGACAAGGGTTTGCTTACAGGCAAGCAAACCATCGCGTATGGTGACGAAGCGGAGGTCCGCTGTCTTTATGCGACAGGCGATAGATGGAGGTATAAGGTCAGAAAGCATGGGCCAATCGGCACGGATGCGACACGTTGTGAGTGGTTGATCGATGTTCGATAGACTTCGTGGCCTGCCCGCAGACCATTACCATTCCAACCGCATCGGTCGTTCGGCCGAGGAATGTCCGATGCCGAGCGGGATCCGCACCGGCTGGCCCCACCCATCGCAGGTGTCGATCCCCGTCGACAATCCCCTAAACCGACCCCACGGAACCCCCACATGACCGATCTCCACCCCGAAACCCTCGCCGTCCACGCCGGGTGCGAGCCCGATCCGACCACCAACGCGCGCATTACCCCGATCTATCAGACGGCGAGCTACGTGTTCGACAGCCCCGATCACGCGGCCAACCTGTTCTCGCTCTCCGAATTCGGGAACATCTATTCGCGCATCATGAACCCGACCAACGACGCGCTCGAGAAGAAGATCGCGGCGATGGAAGGCGGCGTCGGAGCGCTGGCCGTCGCGTCGGGCCATGCGGCGCAGCTGATCGCGTTCCACACGCTGATGGAGCCGGGCTGCAACATCGTTGCGGCGCGCAAGCTGTATGGCGGATCGCTCAACCAGATGGGCGAGGCGTTCCTCAAGTTCGGCTGGGAAACGCGCTTCGTCGATGCCGACGACCCCGAAAACATTCGCGCCGCGATGGATGACAAGACGCGCTGCGTCTTCATCGAAAGCCTCGCCAATCCGGGCGGCGTGGTGAGCGATATTTCCGCGATTGCCGATGTCGCCCACGCGGGCGGCGTGCCGCTGATCGTGGACAACACAATGGCCAGCCCTGCGCTGTGCAAGCCGTTCGATTTCGGCGCGGACATCGTCACGCATTCCACCACCAAGTTCCTCAACGGACACGGCAATGCGGTGGGCGGCGTGATCGTCGACAGCGGCAAGTTCGACTGGAAGGCGCAAGGCGATAAGTTCGCCTCGCTCACCAGGCCCAATGGGTCGTACCACGGCGCGGTGCTGGTCGATGCACTGGAGCCGGTCGGCCCGATCGCCTTCATCATCGCCTGCCGCGTGCTGGGCCTGCGCGATCTCGGCCCCGCACTCGCGCCGATGAACGCCTTCCTCGCGCTGACCGGCATGGAAACGCTGCACCTGCGGATGGACCGGCATTGCGACAACGCGCTGGAGCTGGCCGAATGGCTCAAGGGGCACGAGAAGGTCGCCTGGGTTTCCTACGCCGGGCTGCGGGACAGCGATTATCACAGCCTCGCGAACAAATACCTCGGCGGGCGCGGCGGTGCGGTGTTCACCTTCGGGCTGAAGGGCGGCTACGATGCGGGCCGGGCGCTGGTGTCGAACGTGAAGCTGTTCAGCCACTTGGCGAATATCGGCGACACCCGCTCGCTCATCATCCACCCCGCATCGACCACGCACAGCCAGCTTGGCGAGACCGAGCTGATCGCGGCAGGCGCGGGGCCGGACGTGGTCCGCGTCTCTGTCGGGATCGAGAATATCGAGGACATCAAGGCCGACCTCGACCAGGCGCTGGCGGCGGCTGGCTGAGCGAGGCATGTCAGCCGACTGCATCCATTGTGCCCACCCGAGAAGCACGCACCACGCCGGGGCCGACGGCGACCTCGCCTGCGCCGTGAAGGGCTGCGACTGTATCGGCTATGTTGCGAAAGGCGAGGCGGGGGAGTGATTTCGCCCTCACACGTCACCCCGGACTTGATCCGGGGTCCCGCTTCTTCTTTGGTGCTTTGCGGAAGGAAGCGGGACCCCCGCCTTCGCGGGGGTGACGAAACGAGTTCACTCCAGATTCGAGGTATCGAAGTGACCAAGACCCGCACCCACTCGACCAGGGAGGCCACAAAGTGAGCGCCCCCCAAAGCGGCGCGAGCTTCCTGCCGATCGCCGCGATGATGTTCGCGGCGGGGCTGGGCATTCCCATCTTCGCCTCGCTCAATGCGGGGCTGAACCAGCAGCTCGGCAGTCCCATTGCGGCGACTGCCGTCACCTTCGGCATCGGCCTGGTCATCTCGACGACCGTGCTCGCCTTCGCCGGCTTCCCCAGCGCGTCGGACTTCACCCTCGACAGGCCGTGGGTCTATGGCGCTTCGGTCTTCATGCTGTTCTACGCGACCGCGATCGCGTTCTCCGCCCCTAAGATCGGGCTGGGCAACGCGATCTTCTTCGTCCTCACCGGCCAGCTCATCGCGGCTGCCACCATCGACCATTTCGGCCTGCTCGGTGTGATCCAGACTTCGCTGACGCCCAAGCGCATCCTGGGCATCGCGGTGATGGCCGTGGGCCTCTATCTCGCCAGGAAACCCGTATGACTCAAATCCGCACCGACTGGACCCGCGAGGAAATCGCGGCCCTCTTCGACCTTCCCTTCACCGAGCTGCTGTTCCGCGCGGCGAGCGTTCACCGCGAGAACCATCCGCCAGAACAGGTCCAGCTGTGCACGCTGCTCAGCATCAAGACCGGCGGGTGTCCGGAGGATTGCGGCTATTGCTCGCAGTCGGTGAAGGCCGATAGCGGCGTCGAGGCGACCAAGCTGATGGATGTGCGCGCCGTGCTGCAAACCGCGGCGCAGGCCAAGGATGCGGGCTCCCAGCGCTTCTGCATGGGGGCCGCGTGGCGCAATCCCAAGGACCGCGACATGCCTGCGATCGTCGAGATCGTGAAGGGCGTGCGCGCCATGGGGCTGGAGACCTGCATGACGCTGGGCATGCTGACGCCGAAACAGGCGGACATGCTGAAGGAAGCGGGGCTCGACTACTACAACCACAATGTCGACACCGGGCCGGAATATTACGAGCGGGTGATCTCGACCCGCAATTATCAGGACCGGCTCGATACGCTGCAGAACGTGCGCGATGCGGGGATCAACGTGTGTTCCGGCGGGATCGTGGGCATGGGCGAGACGCGCGAGGATCGCGTCGGCTTCGTTCACACGCTCGCCACGCTGGAGCGGCATCCCGAAAGCGTGCCTGTCAATGCGCTGGTCCCGGTCAAGGGCACGGTACTGGGCGACATGCTGGCCGACACGCCGCTCGCCAAGATCGACGATATCGAATTCGTCCGCACCGTGGCGGTGGCGCGCATCTGCATGCCGATGAGCATGGTGCGGCTGAGCGCGGGTCGCGAAAGCATGAGCGAGGCAACGCAGGCGCTGTGCTTCCTCGCAGGCGCGAACTCGATCTTCACCGGCGACAAGCTGCTGACCGCGCCCAATGCGGGCGACGACAGCGACGGCGCGCTGTTCGCCAAGCTGGGCCTCACACCTCTTATGCAGGAAGAGCCCGCGCGCGCCTGCAAGGTAGCGGAGCCTGCCGAGTGATCGGCGCGCTCGCCGCGCTGCTGCTCGCGTCGGGCCAGCCTGCGGCTGTGCCGGAGCCCGAGCCGATCGTGGTGGGCGAGAGCTACACGCTCGAGGCTCTGGGGCAGAAGCGCGCGGTCAACGTCATCCTCCCGCCCGATTACGCAGACCAGCCCGACAAGAGCTGGCCGATTGTGGTTCAGCTGGACGGCGGAGCCGATCAGGACCTGTTCCTGGGCAACGGGCTGGAGAAATGGAATCGCCTGTGGGGCCGCAGCCAGCCTGCAATCCTGGTCGGCATCCAGACCGTGGATCGCCAGCGCGAGCTGTTGCCCGAGACCGCTGTCGCGGGTGAAAAAGCGGAATATCCTACCGCAGGCGAGAGCGAGGCCTTTCGCACATGGCTGGCGGATACGGTGCTCCCGCTCCTGCTTGCGCGCTATCGCAATAACGGCACGATCATCCTATTGGGCGAAAGCGCGGCGGGCCATTTCGTGCTCGAAACCTGGCTGGAGCGGCCCGATCTTTTCAGCGGCTACGCGGCGATTTCTCCCAGCCTTCAGTGGGACGGTCAGTCGCTTGCCCTGACCGCGAGCGCCCCTGCGGCAGGGCGTCCGCCGCTATACCTGTCGCTGGCCGACGAGGGTGGCGAGACCGAGCAGGGCATGTTCGCGCTGCTCGGCAAAATCGGGGAGGGGCAGGCCTACTGTTTCTCGGATCGGCGCGCCGACCTGCATCACTCCAACAGCCTGCACGCTCTGACGCCCGAGGCACTGCAATACCTCCTGCCGACCGACGCGGACTGGCTGGAGGAATACGGGCTGGGCCTTCGCTGCGACCGGGGTGGACCGGCGCTTTCCGGGCAGTGAGCCTCGGCTTCTCCGTCAACGAGCTGTTGCCCCGCGCACGCGGCGGTGGGCAGCTCAAGATGGGGCTGGTCAAGCTGGGCGGGAACGAGTGGCTGCAGTCCCATCCCGACCTTGCCGCGCGTGCGGAAGGTTTTGCGCAATTCCCCGAGGGCATCCAGCTGACGCCCGAGGGTGAGGCGGCGGGGCGCGAGCTTGCCACCGGGCTCGGGGTCTCGGGCGGCCTGGCCGAAGCGGCCCACGCGCATCACGAGGACATGTGCCTGCTGACCCGGGGCGATGACGAGGAGCAGTATCGCCTTGTCGGGGCAGCAGTCGCATGGCCGTCCGACTGGACGCCTGCGGACAAGATGGGGCTTCCCCTGCGTGCGCTGCACGCGCCGATCCAGGGCTATGAGGAACAGCTCGCCAGCGGGGTCGACCGGTTCATGGAAAAGCTGCGGCCCGGCCCGATCTACGGCCGCGCCAACTGGTTCATTGCCGCCACGCCCGACATGCGCTGGGTTGCCGAGCCGCCCGAACTGGCCTTCGCGCATGTGACGCCGGAGAACGCCGGGAGCACGCTGTTTGTGCGCTCCGAACGCCAGACGCTGCGCCGCCTGCCGCGCACGGGCGCGATCCTGTTCACCATCGGCATCTACGTCGCCCCGCTGGGCCAGCTTTCGACCGCCAATGTCGGCAGGCTTGCGGGCGGTCTGACAACCTTGCTCAATGGTGAGGTGGAGCGCAGGGGCGTGGGGGCTTACGCTAGGGCACTTATCGGCTATGCGAAGGCACGAGAAGAGGAGACGGATGCATGATCCTGACCGCATTGCTGCTGATGCAGGCGAGCGCGCAAGCCGCGCAGCCGCAGGTCGATTGCGAAAACGCGATGACGCAGATGGACATGAACATCTGCGCAGGCCGCGAATATCAGGCCGCCGACCGCGAACTCAACGCGGTGTGGAAGAAGGCGTCGCAGCGCGCCAAGTCGGTCGACAAGGATGTCGGCGACGGCACCCAGCATCGCGAGCTGCTGGCTGCGCAACGCGCGTGGCTGACCTTTCGCGACGCACAATGTTCGTTCGAGGCGAACCAGTATCGCGGCGGTTCGATCATGCCGCTGATCCGGTCGACCTGCCTCACCGCGCTGACCGAGGCGCGCACCAAGCAACTACGTGAATATCTGGAGTTTCCGGGCTAGTGTTTTCCAAGATCCTGATTGCCAACCGCGGTGAGATTGCCTGCCGCGTGATCCAGACGTGCAAGCGGATGGGGATCGCCACCGTGGCGGTCTATTCCGATGCAGATGCGCGCGCGCCCTTCGTGAAGATGGCGGATGAGGCGGTGCATATCGGTGCCGCTCCCGCTGCCGAATCCTACCTGCTGGCGGACAAGATCATCGAGGCATGCAAGCAGACCGGGGCCGAAGCGGTCCATCCGGGCTACGGCTTCCTGTCCGAACGCGCGAGCTTCGTCGAAGCGCTCGACAAGGAAGGCATCGTCTTCATCGGGCCGCCGGCCAAAGCGATCGCCGCGATGGGCGACAAGATCGAATCGAAGAAGCTGGCGAAGGAAGCGGGCGTCAACGTCGTCCCGGGCTCCAAGGACGCGATCGATACGACCGAGGAAGCGCTGAAGGTCTCCAACGAGATCGGCTATCCGGTGATGATGAAGGCGTCGGCAGGCGGCGGCGGCAAGGGCATGCGCCTCGCCTGGAACGACACAGATGTCGAAGAAGGCTTCGAGGCGACCAAGCGCGAAGGGCTCAATTCCTTCGGCGACGACCGCGTGTTTATCGAGAAATTCATCGAAGACCCGCGCCACATCGAAATCCAGATCCTCGCCGACCGGCAGGGCAACACGCTCTACCTGAACGAGCGTGAGTGCTCCATCCAGCGCCGCCACCAGAAGGTGGTCGAGGAAGCGCCGTCGCCCTTCGTCACGCCCGAAATGCGTAAAGCAATGGGCGAGCAGGCGGTCGCGCTGTCGCAGGCGGTCGGGTATTTCTCCGCCGGGACGGTCGAGCTGATCGTCAGCGGCGCGGACAAGACGGGGGAGAGCTTCTACTTCCTCGAAATGAACACCCGCCTGCAAGTCGAACACCCAGTGACTGAGGCGATCACCGGCGTCGATCTGGTCGAATGGATGATCCGCGTGGCAGCGGGCGAACAGCTTCCCTTCAAGCAGGACGATATCAAAATTGACGGCTGGTCGATCGAAACGCGCGTCTATGCCGAAGACCCCTATCGCAACTTCCTGCCGAGCATCGGGCGGCTGGTCCGTTACGAACCGCCGGTGCCGGGCTGGACGGGTGCAAGCGGCCCCGCCGGGCGGCGCGGGCATGAGATGGGCGGCGGCGGCATCCGTGTGGATGACGGCGTGTTCGAAGGCGGCGAAGTCTCGATCTTCTACGACCCGATGATCGCCAAGCTGATCACCTGGGGCCCGACCCGCGATGCCGCGGCGGACCTGCAGGTCGAAGCGCTCGATGCGTTCCGCGTCGAAGGGCCGGGGCACAATATCGACTTCCTGTCCGCCATCATGCAGCACCCGCGCTTCCGCTCGGGCGAGCTGACCACCGGCTTCATTGCCGAGGAATATCCCGAAGGCTTCCAGGGCGCGGCGGTGGACGAGCCGAGGCTGAAGCTGGTCGCGGCGCTGATCGCCGGGGCCCAATGCTCGGTCATGGCGCACGAAGGCCAGATCTCGGGCCGCCTCGATGGCGCGCCCAAGGTGCCGTCCGACTGGGTGGTGAAGATCGACGGGCGCCAGTTCGACGTCGTTCTGGGCGAAGGCGGGGCCACGGTCGATGGCGAGTGGATTACCGGCACGACCGACTGGCAGCCGGGCATGGTACTCGCCGCGGCCAACGGCAATGGCGAGAACCTGGCGATCCAGCTGCGCCGTGAAAGCAGCGCGATCTGGGCACTGACCACGCGCGGCAAGACGCACAAGGGCCTTGCGGTCCCCGCACGGCTCGCCCCGCTGCTCGATCACATGATCGAGAAGGAGCCGCCCGATCTTTCCAAGATGCTGATCTGCCCGATGCCCGGCCTGCTGGTGAAGCTGCACGTGGCCGAGGGTGACGAGGTCCAGCCGGGCCAGCCGCTCGCGACGGTCGAGGCGATGAAGATGGAAAACATCCTGCGCGCCGAAAAGGAAGGCACGATCTCCTCCATCAACGCCGCCGAGGGTGACAGCCTCGCGGTGGACGAGGTGATCCTCGAGCTGGAATAGTGCACCTCTCGCATGAACCCGATGCGCCTGCGGGGGAGCAGATTGCGTTTGACGATTTCCTGAAGATCGATATCCGCATCGGCACGGTGGTCGCGGCGCATGAATTTCCCGAGGCGCGCAAGCCTGCCTACCGGCTCGAGATCGACTTCGGGCCGGCGATCGGCGTGAAGAAGACTAGCGCGCAGATCACCGCGAACTACGCGCGCGAAGAACTGGTCGGGCGGCAGGTCGCGGCGGTGGTCAACTTCCCGCCGCGCCAGATCGGACCAGTCATGTCCGAAGTGCTGACGCTGGGCTTCGCGGACGAGGCGGGCGAGGTCGTGCTGTTCTCGCCCGACAAGCCGGTGCCCGACGGATCGCGGCTGTTTTAGGCGGCTTCCATGCCGTGCGCCTCAATGCGCCTGTAGCTGCTCGTCCATGAAGGCGGCCACGTCCGCCAGCTCTACATCGCGCGCGACATAGGCCTCTCCGAGAGCGCGCAGCAGGATGAAGGGGACGGTGCCGCCGCCCGCCTTCTTGTCGTGGCGCATGTGATCGGCCAGCACCGTACCGTCACAGTCGAGCCCCAGCGCGGAAATCTCGGTCCGCAAGCCTGCACGGGCCAGAGCATCGGTCACATTTTCCGCGTCGGCCAGCGAGATCAGATCGCGACGGGCGGAGAAGCGCGCCGCGAGCACCAAGCCGAGCGCCACCGCCTCGCCATGCAGAAGTCTGTCGCCGAAGCCCGTCTCCGCTTCCAGCGCGTGGCCGAAGGTGTGGCCGAGGTTCAGGAGCGCGCGGGCGTCTCTCGTCTCGCGCTCATCCTCCGCGACGATCCGCGCCTTCATGCCGACGCAATGCGCGATTGTCGCTTCCAGCACGGCATTGTCGCAGGCGAGGATCGCGGCGCTGTCCTTATCGACGCGCGCGAAGAATTCCGCATCGCCCAGCAGGCCGTACTTGAACACTTCCGCCAGTCCGGCGCGCAGTTCGCGCTGGGGGAGGGTGGCGAGGCAGCCGGTGTCGGCCAGCACGAGCGAGGGCTGGTGGAACGCGCCGATCAGGTTCTTGCCCGCGCTGGCATTGATCGCGGTCTTGCCGCCGACGCTCGAATCGACCTGCGCCAGCAGCGTGGTCGGCAATTGCACGAAGCCGCAGCCGCGCTTCAGAATCGCGCAGGCGAATCCGACCAGATCGCCGACCACCCCGCCGCCCAGTGCGAAGACATGATCGGACCGGGTGACGCCGCGCGCCAGCAGCCAGTCGGTCAGCCGCTCCAGCTCGGCCCAGCTTTTCGAGCCCTCGCCCGGGGTGACCTCGTACCAGTCGATCTCCAGTCCCACCCATGACAGGGACTGCTCAAGGGTTTCGGCAAACAACGCCCGCGCGTTGCTGTCCGCGACGAAGGGCACGCTTCGCTCGTCGGCGCTGTAGCGCTCGAGGAAGGGGCGGACCTGACCGGCGAAATTGTCGAACAGGTCGCGGCCAACCCGTACCTCGTAGCTACGCCCTGCCAGCGCGACATTTACGACAGCCACTTTTCAAGCTCCTCGATAATCGTCCACGCGGTGCGGGTGTGCGGTCCTTGCTGGCCCTCGACGCGGATCTGCGCCTGCGCATAATGCGGGGCGCGTTCGGCCAGCAAGCGTTTGAGGATCGCCTCGGGATCGCCATCGCGCAGCAGCGGGCGCGTGTTGCGGCGTCCGGTCCGCTCGACCAGCGTGGCGATGTCGCAATCGATCCACACCGCGACCGCCTTTTCCAGCACCAGCGCGCGCGTTTCCGGATTGACGAAAGCCCCGCCGCCGGTCGCGATCACGCCGTGCCCTTCCTCGATCAGGCGGGCGATCACCCGGCGCTCTCCATCGCGGAAGTAGCCTTCGCCGAATTCGCTGAAGATCTCTGCGATGGAAAGCCGGGCGGCATCCTCGATCGCGTCGTCCGCATCGACGAAATTGCATTCCAGCAGGGTCGCCAGCCGCCGGCCCACGGTCGATTTGCCCGCGCCCATCAGCCCCACCAGGGTGATCGGCCGGTCGAGGCGTTCCTTAAGCGCGCGGAGCCGCGCCCGGTCGGCAGGGGAAGGCACTCGGTCCATTGCCCGGTGGCGTAGAGATGGGCTAGGGCGATGGCAACAAAGGGTATCGGACGCGTGCAGATAGACATTTCGCAGACCGCACGGCGGCGTATCGGCGTGGGTGCGCTGGCGATCATCGCGATTCTCGCCTGGGCCTGGTGGGATGGCGGCGAACAGCCGATGCGACCGATCACGCAAACCATAGAACTGCCGGGGACCGCCCAATGATGCTGCAACGCAAGGCTGCCTTGCTGGCTGGCGCGGGCCTGCTCGTGCTCGCGGCACCGATCGCACTGGTCGCAGCCAATCCGGCAGCGGTGGTTGCGCCCGTCGCGCCCGCTCCCGCACCCAGTGCGGCACCCGCACCGGCAGAAACCGCTGCGCCTGCGGGGGAACCGGCGAGTGAGGGAGCAGCGCCGAGCGAAGAGCAATCTTCGAGCAGCTCCAGCAGCAACCGCCTGCCCACGCTGGAAGAGCTCGAAGCGTTGGACACCGACGAACTGGACGAGCTGTTCGGCCTCAGGCCCACCTACGACATCCCGAACGCGCAGCGCCGCGCGACGACGCGGGTCGGCATTCTGGCCGAGGACGAGGGCGGTCTGCCTGCGACCTCGCTGGCGCGACAACCGCAATCGATCGTCCGCGCCGCGCTGACCGGGACGCAGGGGCGGCTCGTCTCGCGCTGGGGCCATATCGCGCTGCGACGCGCGCTCGCCAGCCGTCTGGCATCGCCGGAAGGCATGAGCGGGGTCGAATTCGCCGGCTTGCGTGCCCAGCTGCTCAACCGGATGGGCGAGTTCGGCGTGGCCCGCGCGATCGCGCAGGATGTCGATGTCGATGTGTGGAACGCGCGCCTCTCCAACGCCGCGATCGACGCCTATATCGCGACCGGCGATATCGTGGGGGCGTGTCCGCTGACCATGCTGCGCGCGGGATATCGCGACGATGTCGAGTGGCAGATGCTGCGCTCCATCTGCAGCGCCTATGCCGGCGAAGCAGCGCGGGCGCGCAACAATCTGCTACGGCTGCGCGATCGCCAGAGCGGCGAAGATGGCAACGTGATCGACGTGCTGCTGGCGCAGCGCTTCGCCGGTGCGGCGGGGCTGGGCAACAGCGCGGTCACGATCGAATGGGACGATGTCGATGAGCTGACCCCGTGGCGTTACGGCCTCGCCGCCGCGCTGGGTATCGACATCCCCGACCGTCTGATCGACGATGCCGGACCCTATTATCAGCGCGTCTCCGCCTCGCTTCCCGCACTGCCGCTGTCGCAGCGGGTCGAGGGTGTACGGCGCGCCGCGCGTGAGGGAATCTTCTCCTCCGCCGCGATGATCGATGTCTATGCGCAGGGCTATGCCGCCAGCCGCGACGAGGGTCCGCTGGGCACCGATGCGGCGCTGCTGCGCGCGGCCTATGTCGACCCCGATCCGGCGGCGCGGGTGGCCGCGATCCGCACCCTGTGGGGCGATGCCGAGACGATTCCCTACGACCGGCAAGTGCTGACCGCCTATGCCGCCGCGCGCATCCCTGCGAACGATGGTTTCGCCGCCGACGCCGGGCCGCTGATCGCCTCGATGCTGACCGCCGGGCTCGATCGCGATGCCGCGCGCTGGCGCGAGATCGTCGATGAAGGCGATGCGGGCTGGGGCCTGCTTGCAGTCGGCCTGCCGGGCAATAGCGGGCAGGTTTCCAGCGGCGAAATCGATTCCTATCGCGACAATGATGCGACCACGGGCACGCGGCGCACGCGAATGCTGGTTGCCGGGCTCGCCGGGCTGGGCCGGATCTCGGACGGAACGCGCAATGCGTGGAACCGCGATCTGGACCTGGAGCTGGGCCGCGAAACCCGCTGGAGCGCGCTGATCGACCGTGCGGGCGAGGTGCGCAATGCCGCGCTCGTCACCATGCTGATGGGCGTGGGGATGCAGGGCGACGACTGGAGCCGGATGACCCCGCGCCACCTCTATCACATCGTCTCCGCACTGCGCCGCAGCGGGATGGAAGCCGAAGCGCGGATGATCGCGGCGGAGGCGCTTGCGCGTACCTGACATGGGCGCGCGGGCGATAGAGGATTTCCTTGCCGCACTGGCGGTCGATCGCGGGGCGGCGGCCAACACGCTGGCCGCCTATCGCCGCGATCTGGAAGGCGCGGCGGGGATCGTCGGCCCGCTGGAAGATGCCACCCGTACCGACCTTGCCAGACTGGGCGCGGCCTGGGCCGATCTCGCGCCCGCGACCGTCGCGCGCAAAGCCTCGGCGCTGCGACAGTTCTTCGGCTTTCTGGAAGACGAGGGGCTGCGCAGCGACAACCCTTCCGCCGCGCTGCCGAGCCCGACGAAGCGCCGCTCACTCCCCAAAATCCTCGACCACACGCAGGTCGAGGCGCTTTTCGCTCAGGCCGAGCGCGAGGCGGAGGAGGGCGATCCCGCCCCGCTGCGCCTGCTGGCGATGATCGAGCTGCTCTATGGATCGGGCCTGCGCGCGAGCGAGCTGGTCACCCTGCCGCTCTCCGCGGTGCCGCGCGATGCGCCTTTTTTGACCATCACCGGCAAGGGCGGGAAGGAACGGCTGGTGCCGCTGGGCACGCGCGCGCGCGCGGTGCTGTCGCGCTGGCTGGCGGTGCGCCCCGAAGGCTCGCCCTGGCTGTTCCCTTCGCGCGGCAAGCACCTCACCCGCATCCGCCTGTATCAATTGCTCAAGGCGCTTGCCGAGCGGTCGGGAATCGATCCGGCGAAGATCAGCCCGCACGTGCTGCGCCATGCCTTTGCCACCCACCTGCTGGAAGGCGGGGCGGATTTGCGCGCCTTGCAGACGTTGCTGGGCCATGCGGACATCGCGACCACGCAGATTTACACCCATGTCGAATCCGCCCGGCTGGTCGCTCTGGTGAACGAAAGGCACCCGCTTGCCGATCAAGGGCGCTTGCGCGGCGGGCGACAGGGGGATAGCAGCCGCGAATGCTGACTTTTCTGGATTTCGAGAAGCCTGTGGCCCAGCTGCAGGCGCAGATCGCCGAACTTCGCGCCGCCAATCAGGGCGCCGACGGCGGCGATCAGATCGACATGGGTGACGAGCTTGCGAAGCTCGAGGCGAAGAGCGCGGACATGCTCAAGGGGCTCTACGCCTCGCTCAGCCCGTGGCAGAAGACGCAGGTCGCACGCCACCCGCAGCGCCCGCATTTCCGCGACTATGTGGAGCACGCCTTCACCGATTTCATGCCGCTGGGCGGGGATCGCTATTTCGGCGAGGACCACGCGATCATCGGCGGCTTCGCGACTCTGCGCGGGCGCCCGGTGATGCTGATCGGGCACGAGAAGGGCCACGACACGCAGAGCCGGATCAAGCACAATTTCGGGATGGGCAAGCCGGAAGGCTATCGCAAGGCGATCCGCCTGATGGACCTTGCCGGGCGATTCGGCCTGCCGGTGGTCACGCTGGTCGATACCTCGGGCGCGTTCCCGGGGATCGAGGCGGAAGAGCGCGGCCAGGCCGAGGCGATCGCCCGTTCGACCGAGGCGTGCCTTGCGCTGCCGGTGCCGATGGTCGCGACGATCGTGGGCGAGGGCGGATCGGGCGGCGCGGTGGCGCTGGCCAGCGCGGAACGGGTGCTGATGTTCGAACACGCGATCTATTCCGTGATCTCGCCCGAAGGCTGCGCCTCGATCCTGTGGCGCACTGCCGAAAAGGCGGCCGACGCTGCCGAGGCGATGAAGGTCACCGCGCAGGATCTGAAGGAACTGGGCGTGATCGACCGGATCGTGCCCGAGCCGGTCGGCGGCGCGCATCGCGACCCCAAGGCCGCGATCCGCAATCTTGCCGACACGATCGACGACGAACTGACGACGCTCGCGCGGCAGGACGTCACATATCTGCAGGAACGGCGCGCGGATCGCTTCCTCGCCATCGGTACTTAAGCGGCGGCATCCGGTTGGCCTGCGAGCCGACCGGGAACCGTGCGGCAACCCTGAAAGTTGAGGCAGTTAACTCGCGTGGGCGCAACGAGCGCACGCGCGATATGCCACCGACAGGGGAGAGAATACCGCATGATCCGCCGCAAGACGCTCGCATTCGTTTCGCCCATTGCCATCGCGTTCGGCCTGTCCGGCTGCGCGGGCGTGGGCGGGGGCAACATCCCTGCCGCCAACACCCCGATCACGCAGAGCGAGGCACAGCAGGGACGCGAATACCATACCCAGCTGCTGCAGGAATTCGGCGGCGCGATGCAGGGCGGCACGGCCGACTACGTGCGCGGCGTTGGGCAGCGGATTGCAGTCCAGTCCGGCCTTGCCAACAGCCAGAGCGCGTTCACCGTCTCGCTGCTCAACAGCTCGGTCAACAATGCCTTCGCGACCACCGGCGGCTACGTCTACACCACCCGCCAGCTGGTCACGCTGATGAACAACGAGGCGGAACTGGCCGGGGTGCTGGGGCATGAAGTGGGCCACGTCGCCGCACGCCATGCGCAGCGCCGCCAGCAGACGCAGCAGCAGAACACCCTCGGGGGCGCCGCGATAGCGATTCTGTCGGGCATCCTGCTCGGCGACAGCCAGCTCGGTTCCACGCTGGGCCGCGCGGCCTTGCAGGGTTCGCAGCTGCTGACGCTCAGCTTCTCCCGCTCGCAGGAAGAGCAGGCGGACCAGCTCGGCGTGCGCTATCTCTCGCAGGCGGGCTACGATCCGATGGCGATGAGCACCGTGCTCGAAAGCCTTGCCCGCCAGTCCGCGCTCGATGCGCAGTTGCAGGGGCGCGATAACGCCAACCTGCCTGAATGGGCCTCCACCCACCCGGACCCTGCATCGCGCGTGCGCGAGGCCGCAGCGATGGCGGCGGGCCTGCCGGGGGCGACGCTCAACCGCGACGTCTTCCTGCGCAATATCGACGGGCTGACCTATGGTGACGATCCGACGCAGGGCGTGGTCGAAGGGCGCGAGTTCATCCATCCCGATCTGCGCTTCGCCTTCACCGCGCCGCAGGGCTTCTATCTGGTCAACGGGTCGGATTCGGTCTCGATCAACGGCCAGTCGGGCCAGGCGGAACTGCGGGTCGCGCAGTCGAGCGGCAGCCTGACGCAGTTCGTCAGCCGCGCGTTCCAGTCGCTTGCCGGGCAGGGCCAGTCGATCACTCCGCAGATCCAGACCACCACGGTCAACGGCCAGCCCGCGGCCTACGGGATTGCGCGCGCCAGTTCGGACGGCAACCAGCTGGATGTGATGGTGTTCGCGTACGACATGGGCGGCGGCCAGACGTACTATTACCAGGCGATCGCCCCGGCTGGCCGGTCGGGCGTGTTCACCCCGATGTTCGAATCCTTCCGCCGGATCAGCACGGCAGAGGCGAACCAGGTGGTCCCGCGGGTGATCGATGTGGTCACCGTGCAGCGTGGCGATACGGTTGCCTCGCTCTCGCGCCGGATGGCTTACAGCACCGGGCAGGAGGCGCGCTTCCGGGTGCTCAACGCGCTGGACAGCACTGAAGGCCTGCAGGCGGGGCAGCAGGTCAAGCTGGTGGTCCGCGGGCGCTGAGCGCGCCCGTGCCCGCACATCTGCAGCGCACAAATGAAAACGGCGGGGATTGCTCCCCGCCGTTTCCTTTGTCTGTTCGCTTTCGCGGGAAGGCTTAGTTGGCCTTCGGCGCCATGTCGGTCGACACGGTCGTGAAGGTGTTGCTCAGCTGGTTGCCGAGGCTGCCCATCGCGGTGATCGCGGCGACGGCGATAAGAGCTGCGATAAGGCCATACTCGATGGCGGTCGCGCCCTGGTCGTCATTCATCAGTTCACGGAAGAATTTCATGATCGGTCTCCTGTTATCGTCTTCGTTACCCGGCTCTGCCCACGTCCCCTTGGAAAGAGCAGGTGCCGGTCTAGGGATCATTCGTTGAAAAAGAGCTAAGAGCGCGCCGGCTAGCTGTCGCTGCGGGCGATCGCGTCGGCCGAGGTCGTGCGCACGGTGTCCCACGTGCCGATGACCCCGTCGGAAAAGGTGCCGATCGCCCCGACCATCGCGAGGAACACGAGGGCCAGGATCAGGCCGTATTCCACGGCGGTTGCGCCACGTTCGTCGCGGGTCAGCCGGTACCAGAAGCGGTTCATTGTGCAGCCCCCACGAATATGTGCCTTCGCGCACACCCTCCGCTCGCATTGAGCCGAGAATAGGCGCATTCATGGCGCACCAGGGTTAAGGCACCGTAAAGCAGAGCACCAAGGTGGCAAATATTCCGACATACCTGCCCGTAGTGGCTGCCGCGATCGGTCCGCGCGAGGGGCGGTGGCTGATGCACCGGCGGCCCGAGGACAAGGCGCATGGCGGCCTGTGGGAATTTCCCGGCGGTAAGATCGAGGCGGGCGAGGGCGCCCGTGCGGCGCTGGTGCGCGAGATTGCGGAGGAGTGCGGGCTGGAGGTCGATCCGTCGCAGATGGTCGAGGCGGGCTTTGCCGCGCAGGACCCTGCGCAGTGCGAGGGCGACCGCCCGATCCTGCTGCTGCTGTTCCGCTGTCCTGCATGGACGGGGGAGGCCACCTCGCGCGAAGGGGGGCAGTGGCGCTGGTGCACGCGCGAGGAGATCGAGGGGCTCGCCATGCCGCCTCTCGACCGGGTTCTTGCCGCGCAATTGTTCGCCTGACCCGCCCTGTGGGAAAACATTCCGGATTTTCGTCACAAAACCATTGCCAAGCCGGTCTGCCCTGCTATGTGCGGCGCCTCACGGGCGCCCGTAGCTCAGCTGGATAGAGCACCAGACTACGAATCTGGGGGTCAGAGGTTCGAATCCTTTCGGGCGCGCCATTAAAAAGGCCTAGTTCCTTCACCGGAACTGGGCCTTTTTTGATATGCGCCGATTGAGGCTGCGTTGCATCGTGCTGCCTGCGAGTGCGCAGGGTGCACCGGCAGTCGCGCTCCTGCGGCAAGCTTTCAGGAATGTTCTCTAAGAGCGAGGGGAGCCGCCCTCGACCGAGCCTCAGCCGCGTTTGGCGTCGTCCAGTGGCACGGAGGTCACTGGATAGCCGCAACCCTCTGGAATGCACAGGCTGCGGCCTGCCGGCCGCTCTTCGATCCATGGGACGATCGTGGGGAGCGGCGTCGTCTGCGCATGCTCCCTGGCCTGATCGAAATCGTCGAACTGCGCCAGCCGCTCAAGGTTGCGGCGGGTGGGGAAGATGACGTCGATCTCGCCGCGATCGGCACCGGCCAGTGCATCGCGCGCGCTGGTCCAGAACAGACTGGTGTTCTCCTGCGCATCGACCGCGATATCGACCGCGCCGGTGCCCAGATCGGCGATATAGAAGCGTGTGTCGAAAATGCGGGGCAGGCGCTCGTTCTTGGGAAACCAGCGCGCGAAGGGGACCAAGTCGTGCAGCGCGATGCTCCAGCCCATGCGCTCCAGCACCGGGAGGAGGCTTTTCTCCTCCAGCAGGATCGCGCGCGCCTCGGCAGCGGATTGCGCGTCGATCGCGCCGCGCAGGCCCAGCGCGAGGCCGGTTTCCTCCAGCGTCTCGCGGATCGCGGCAATCTGGTGCGCGGCTTCATCGATGTCGATGTAGTCGGCCTGACGCGCCAGGTTGTAATCGCTCGGGTCCACGCGGCCGCCGGGAAACACCGCCATGCCGCCCGCAAAGGCGAGCGAGCGGGAGCGGACCTGCATCAGGATCTGCGGCGCGCCGCCATCGGGCGCATGACGGAAGATCACCACCGTTGCGGCGGGGATGCCTTCGCGCGGGGCATCTTGTTCTACGCTGCCAGCCATGATCCGTTGCCTAACCTGCTGTCGGGATTTCTTACAATCCCCCTGGTGGTGCCGAATGCGTTAACCACCGCACGCCGCAGGCGGGCTGCATCGGGGAAAACTGGCACGGGAGGTGCATAGCAATATGCGTCCCTGTACTTCGTACAAGAGGCGGGGCCGGTGGTCTCCCGGCCCCGCCTCCCCGAAGTTTTCCGTGTGGTGCGCCGAACGGCGCGGCCCGCCGAAAGGCAGGTCATGCCCGCTCAATCGGCCGTCTTCACGCCCTTGTCGGCGAACATTTGCTGGAGTTCGCCGGCTTCGAACATCTCGGTCATGATGTCGCTGCCGCCCACGAACTCGCCCTTCACGTAGAGCTGGGGGATGGTCGGCCAGTCGGAAAACGCCTTGATCCCCTGACGGATTTCCATGTCCTGCAGCACGTCGACGCTTTCATACGTCACGCCGCAATGATCGAGGATGTGAACCGCGCGGCTGGAAAAGCCGCACTGGGGGAACAGGGGTGTGCCCTTCATGAAAAGGACGACCTCGTTTTCGCCGACGATGCCGGAGATGCGTTCCTTGGTGTCTGTCATTTCAAATGTACCGCTATTGCTTACGCTGTCGGTCGTCACTTGGGAGGCTCGGTGGTCAGTTGCAAGGCGTGGAGCACGCCGCCCATCTTCCCGTCGAGCGCCTCGTACACCAGCTTGTGCTGCTGAACGCGGCTTTTCCCCGCGAATTGGGGCGCGACGACCTTGGCTGCCCAATGGTCGTTATCCCCGGCCAGGTCGCGCATCTCGACCTCGGCACCGGGCAGCGCGTCCTTGATCATCGCCTCGATTTCGTCGGCTGCCATCGGCATGATGCTTACGTCCCGCTGATCAGCTGGCGGCGTGCCTCGACTTCGCACTCGGCGAGCTTGGCGCGCACCGCGGCCTCGTCGACGTCGCAGCTGGCTGCGGTGAGGTCGCCGAGAACCTTGCGGATCACGTCTTCCTCGCCCGCTTCCTCGAAATCGGCCTGAACGACAGCCTTCTTGTAGCTGTCGGCCTCTTCCTCGGTCAGATTCATGAGGTCGGCGGCCCATTCGCCGAGCAGGCGGTTGCGCCGCGCGGCGACCTTGAATGCGGTCTCCTCGTCGAACGCGTACTTGGCTTCCTCGCCGCGTTCCCGATCCTTGAAGCTGGTCATGTGTGTCGTTGCCTGTTGATAAGCGCCCCGCAGTGGGGCTGAAGATGCTGTGTGGCAGATAGCCGCGGGCGGCCGAAGCCGCAAGCGAGCTGCTATTTGTCCATTACCACCACCAGCTTGCCGATGGCCTGCCGGTTTTCGAGCTTTTCGATCGCGCGGGCCGCATCGTCGAGGCTGAAGGTCTCGCTCACCTGCGGGGCGATCTTGCCGTCCTTCCACATCTCGAACAGCTCGGCGATGTTCTGCGCATTGCGCTGCGGTTCGCGCGCAGCGAACGCGCCCCAGAACACGCCGCGAATGTCGCAACTCTTGAGCAGGGTGAGGTTGAGCGGCATTTTCGCGATGCCTGCGGGGAAGCCGATCACAAGAAAGCGGCCTTCCCACGCGATGGAGCGCAGCGCGGGCTCGGAATAGTCGCCGCCGACGATGTCGACCACGATGTCCGCACCCTTGGGGCCGACCGCGTCCTTGAACGCGCCGGCCAGCGCCTTGGACTGGTCCTTGTCGAAGGGGGCGCGCGGATAGACCACGGTTTCGTCCGCGCCTGCGTCCTTGGCGACCTTGGCCTTCTCATCACTGGAAACCGCCGCGACCACGCGCGCACCATAGGCCTTGGCCAGCTCGATCGAAGCAAGGCCGACGCCGCCTGCCGCGCCGAGCACCAGCACGGTATCGCCCGGCTTGATGTCGCCGCGATCCTTGAGCGCGTGGATCATGGTGCCGTAGGTCATCAGCAGCGCGGAGGCTTCGACCAGATCGACCCCTTCGGGCACCTTGAACAGCTTGGCGGCCTCGATCGCGACCTGTTCGCGCAGGCCGCCGCTGCCGATCCCGGCGAGCACGCGGTCGCCGACCTGCCAGCCTTCGACACCGTCACCCACTGCGGAAATCGTCCCCGAAATCTCGCTGCCGGGCGAATAGGGGCGCTCCGGCTTGAACTGATACATGTCGCGGATCATCAGCGTGTCGGGGAAATTGATCGCGCACGCGGCAATATCGACCAGCACCTCACCCTTGCCGGGCTGGGCTGCATCAATCTGTTCCACGACGAGCGTTTCGGGCCCGCCCACTTCCTTGGTAAGCACGGCTTTCATCGGGTCTCTCCTCCCAGTTTCTGGCTAATTCTATTGGATCAGTCTGTCTGCGGATCTTCGCCCGAGGGGATCGGCGGCCGCTTCTTGGGCTCTGCCTCCCCATCGCCCGATTTGCGGCGCTTGCCGGCATATAGCAGGGCGGCGGCGATGGCGGCGGATCCGATGGCGGCACCGGTCGCGATGGCGACGCCGGTCAGGCTCTTGTTGCTCTTGCTCATGCCTGTCCTAGTGCATGGGCCGCCAAATCGTTGCAAGCCACGCGGGGGCGGGGCGGAAAAAATCCTGCCGAAAGTGCGCGTCGGTCATGGTAATGTAAGACCTTAGGGGCTAACTTACAGTTATGTCAGCAAAGCCATATGCTCATCCTATCGATATCCAGCCCGCCGATATCGACTTCATGGGGCACGTGAACAACGCGCGCTACCTCGGCTGGGTGCAGGACGCTGTGCTGGCGCACTGGCGCAAATTCGCGCCTGCGGAGGCCGTGGCGGAGCGTGCGTGGGTCGCGCTCAAGCACGAGATTACCTATCGCAAGCCCGCCTTCCTCGAAGACGACGTGATCGCGCGCACGGTGCTGGAAAGCACGCGTGGCGCCCGCGCATTCTACCACACCGTGATCGAACGCGGCGGGGAAGTGCTGGCCGAGGTCAAGTCCAGCTGGTGCTGCATCGACGCCAAGAGCCTGCGCCCCGCACGCATCGGCGAAGAGATCGCCCGCCACTTTTTCCCGCCTGCGGAATAGCCTATAACGCGCCCCATGCAGGTGCTGATCCCCATCGCAATCGTCATCGCAACCATCGCCTTCATGGAATGGGTCGCGTGGGCGAGCCACAAGTACATCATGCATGGCTGGGGCTGGGGCTGGCATCGCGACCATCACGAGCCGCATGATAACCGCTTCGAGAAGAACGATCTTTATGGCGTGGTCGGCGCGGGGATGAGCATTTCGATGTTCATGCTCGGCTCTCCGCTGGTTGCAGGCGACTATGCCTGGCCGCCCGCGACGTGGATCGGGCTCGGCATTCTTGGCTACGGGATCATCTACACGCTGGTCCACGACGGGCTCGTCCACCAGCGCTACTTCAAATACGTGCCCAAGCGCGGCTACGCCAAGCGGCTGGTGCAGGCGCACAAGCTGCACCACGCGACCATCGGCAAGGAGGGCGGGGTGAGCTTCGGCTTCGTCTGGCCGCAGGATCCGGCCAAGCTGAAGGCGGAACTCAAACGCCAGCGCGAAGCGGGCGAGGCCGTGGTGCGCGAGAGCGCTGGGGCTTAGGCGCCTCGTTTTGTCATGGCGGCTCCGCTGGACCTGACGGGACGCTGGGATGGGACTTATCGTTATTCGGACAATCTTGGTCCGGAAACCCCATTTGTGGCAGTCTTTTCTGAAACTGGGGCCCGTTTTTCAGGTGAGATTATTGAGCCCAACGAGTTTCGCCCGATGACTGCGCGAGCGCTGGTGGAAGGGGTGAGGTCGGGCAAGGCAATCGATTTTATCAAAACCTACCTATCCGCCGGACCTGCTTACAATACTCCCGTCGATTACAGCGGACACCTGAGTGATGATGGCCAGTCAATCTCTGGAACTTGGTTTTTGGCGGAATTATACGGTACCTTCGAGATGCATCGTGAAGTGAACTGGGCGTCGCCGGAGGAAGTCAGCGTCGTCGAGCATGCCCCTTTGATCCGATAGCTGTCTTCAGTTCGCACCGAAGTGCCCACCGTCTGACTGATCTCGTCACGCACACCTGCGCGCTTGCCCCTCCGGCGCAGGAAACCTATTCAGCCGCCTTAGGCCTGCGACTTCCGCCCGACTCATTCCCCCGAGACCCGTTGCCCCAAGCACAGTCCCTTCGCGATCACCCGCTGTTCGAGCCCCTGCGCAGCGAGCGCGGGCGGCGGGTGGTCGGGCTTATCGCCGCGCTGCTGATCGAGGCGATCCTGCTGATCGTCCTCCTCACCCTGAACATCCAAGACGAGCCGGACGCGGCGCCGGGCAGCCTCACCGTGGTCGACCTGAAGGCGCAGGACGATTCCCCGGATGAGAGCGAGCAGGCCGAGCAGGAGCCGAGCGAGAGCGCCCCGCAGTTCGAGCAGCGCACCGAGCCCTCGGACCCGCAAATCGAGCGCCCGGAGGCGGTGCAGCCCGATGTCGTGCCGCCCGCCCAGCCGGTGCCGCAGCCCGTCATTCCAAGCCCGTTCCAGCTGCCAGCGCCCAGCCAGCCCGCGCGCCCGGCGCAGCCCGCTGCGCCCAGGCAGGTGTATGGGCCGGTCGACTCCGGTTCGCGGTCGGGCGGCTCGGATTCAGAAGTGGTCGGCACCGCGCCAGACGGGCAGCCGCTCTATGCAGCGCGCTGGTATCGCGAGCCGGACGACAGCGAACTGGCGGGCTATCTCTCCACCGCATCCGGCCCGGGCTGGGGTCTGATCGCGTGCAAGACCGCGCCCGAATTTCGCGTGGTCGATTGCGTACCGCTCAGCGAATATCCGCAAGGATCGATGATCAACCGCGCTGTCCTGGCTGCCGCATGGCAGTTCCGGGTCCGCCCGCCACGGCGGGGCGGCAAGTCGCTGGTTGGCAGCTGGGTACGTATCCGGATCGACTACGCGACCAAGCGCTGAGCCAGCGCGCTAGCCTTCCGCCAGCGGGTCGAGCGGCTCTTCCGGCGGGGGCTCGGGTGCAACCGGCACATCCGATTCGATGAAGCTGAGCGCGGTCTGGTCCGCACCTTCGCCGCTGCGGGTGATCCCTACGCCCAGCACCTTGCCGGGCCGCGTCGGGTCGCGGCCTTCCAGCATGATGGTCGCGCTTTCCTCGCCGCCCCGTTGCGAGACTTCGCTCCAGCCGAGCCGTTCCAGCTCGCTTTCGTAGAACTCTGCGATTTCCTGCTGGCTCGCGTCGGAGGCAATGGTGACGGTCAGCCCCTGCTGGAAACTGTTGAGCACGCGCGCGTCGGGGAACAGCCTGAAGCCGAAGGGCAATTGCTGCGCGGTCTCGGCGGCGGCGGAACCCTCGCCCGAATCGCTGCCGGGGGAGGGGGAGTAGCCATCCTGCCCCGAACCGCACGCGGTCAGCGCGAGGGCCCCGGCGATGGCGAACAACATGCGGGTCATTGCGCGGCGATCCTTTGTGCGTGTTCCTGCACCAGTGCGATCATGTTGGGCACGCCTTGCGTCCGGTTGCTGGAAAGCTGGTTTTTCAGATCGAAGGGTTCGAGCGCGGCGGTCACGTCCATCGCCGCAACTTCGGCGGCGGGCCGGTCCTGCACGGCAGCGATCACCAGCGCGACGATCCCCTTGGTGATCGCGGCGTTGCTGTCCGCCAGAAAATGCAGCTTGTCGCCTTCCCCGGTGGGATAGACCCATACCGCCGCAGAACAGCCGCGCACCAGCGTGGCGTCGGTCTTGAGCGCGTCGGGCATCTCTTCCAGATCGCGGCCCAGCTCGATCAGCAGGCGATAGCGTTCGTCCCCTTCGAGAAATTCGTATTCTTCGCGGATGTCGTCGAGGCTGCGCATGCGGTCGCATGTAGCGATAAACCCTCTCCCCTCAAGGGGAGAGGGTACGCAGACCCGGTGCCGTCGGGCGTCGCGGTCGCAGTTGAAGAGCGGTGTGCCGTGTTGGCGAGGGCAGGGCCCCTCTCCAAGCTTCGCTAGCTCCTTGCGGAGCAATCTGCGCTATCCTCTCCCCGGACGGGGAGAGGGATATTATCCGCTCAGCCCGCCGGGCCGGGTGAGTGCATAGTAGATCACGTAGAACCAGCTGAGAAAGCCGTGGATGATCGCCCAAACGATCGACTTGTGCAGCGACCACGAGATTGCGACCGCGATCGCGCTGCCGAGGCCGATGCCGACCTGCGCGGCCTGGCTTTTCGCGCCGCTCACAGGTCCATTCCGTTCGCAATGGCTTCCAGCTTGCGCAGGCGTTCGCGCAGGTCGGCGATGGCGATGCGGCCTGCGCCGCGCATGTCGTCGCCCTCGGCATGGCCTGCGGCGATCGCGTCCAGCTCGCGGCGCTTGAGCGCCAGCCAGCCTTCCCATGCGCGCAGCAGCGCGGCAGCGACCAGCCCGAGGCCGAGAAGCGAGGTGGCGGCAATGACGAGTGTCGGCTCCATAACTTCAATCCTCCTGTCGTGCTCTCGTTGGGGCGCCCGGAAAATAACGGGGGCGGGGGTTTAGTCCTGGTTGTCGCGCAGCGCGTCGATCTCGGCGGAAATCCGCTCCCGCTCACGCGCCGTGCTTGTGTTCTTGTCGTAGGCAATGCGTTCGAGCACCGCGATCCGCTCCTTCAGCGCGGAAATCTCGCGCTGGGCCTCCTCGTCGGCCTGCGGCGAGGGATCGGGCCGGTGGGTGATCGACTGGTTGCCCATCATGTCCTCCGTAATGTTGTTTGCGGCATTGCTCCGCGATCGAAGGACACTGGCGACCGCGCCGATCAGCACGATCAGGACGACGGCGCTCCAGAAACTCATCAGTTGGCCTCCTGCTTGTCGCGCAGGCTTTCGATCTCGTGGGTCAGCGAATAGCCGCTGTCGGTCACGATCCGCTCGACATTGCCCAGCCGGTCCTTGATCGATCCCAGTTCGGCGCGCAGCTGGGCGTTTTCCTGCGTCAGCAGCTTCACGCGCTCCTCGCTATCCTTGGGGTAGAGCGCCTTGCCCCAGCCGCTTTCCAGCGGGTAGCCGGCCTTGATCCGCATCCAGGTGGTGAGGACCCAGGCTGCCATGCCGGCGACACCGACGATGGCAAAGACTTCGGGTGTCAGAATACCGCCTTGCATTACACGCGCTCCTTCTTGCTGGTGTGCAGCGGCACGCCGCTGCTGTCGTCGTGGCGCAGGGCCTCGATCTCGTCGGAGAGCGAATAGCCGCGGTCGGTCACGATGCGTTCGAGAACCTTCAGGCGGTCTTCGTGCGCATTGAGGCGCTCGACCAGCTTCGCGTTCTCGCCGCGCAGTCCGTCCAGTTCGGCGCACCTGTCCGCGCGGGAGGTCTTGCCGCCCCATTCGTCTTCCAGATCGTAGCCGTGCTTGGCGCGGATCCAGTTGTTGATCAGCCATCCGCCGGTGGTCAGCGCGATGATGGCGACGATCATGCCCGGGCCGCTGAAGAAATCACCCATCACGCACGCTCCCGCGAACCGGAGGTCAGCGGCACGCCGCTGTCGCGATCCTCGACCGAGCGGCTGTCACGCAGCGCTTCGATCTGGGTGGCGACGTCGTATCCGCGATCGGTCACGATCCGTTCGAGCACCTGGACCCGGTCTTCGAGCCGCTGGATCTGGGTGGCGTATTGCGCAGCCTTTTCGGCGCTGGCGCTGGCAGTCGTCTCGATCTGCATCTCGGCCATCTTCTGCTGGTGCTTGGTCCAGATCGCGACCACCGGGATCATCAGCGCGATGATCGGGATCATGACTCCGAGTGTTCCGGCGTCCATTGGTTAGTCTCCCCTAAGTCTTTTCGCGTCAGCGCAGGCGTTCGATCTCGGCGTCGAGGCGCGGGTTGGAGCTCACGTAGTGCTCCTCCACATTCGCCAGGCGGCGGTCGATCTCGCGCAGCTTGCCGCGGATTTCGCGGGCCGTGCGCTTCGGATTGGCGCGCACGCCCTGCCAGTATTTCTGCTCCTGCCTGTCGGCGGTGTAGAACTGCTCGGGCTTGTGGTTCAGCAGCAGACCCATGATGAGGTAGGCGGGCAGGGTGACCGGGGCGGCGCCGGCGATGGTCGAAACCGCCCAGGCGAGCCGCCACCACAGCGCATCGATCCCGGTATAGTCGGCGAGCCCTGCGCAGACGCCCATCAGCTTGGCGTTGTGCTTGTCCTTGTAGAGCGTGGTGCGGGACGTGTTCATGCGCGGGTCTCCCTGTGTTCGGCGCGCTTGCGGGCGAGCAGCGCTTCCAGTTCGTCGAGTTCCTGGTTGTCGGCCTTGTTGTCCGCGATCAGGCGGGCGGGCTTGAAGTCGGCGTGGTCGTGGGCGACCAGTCGCTCGACCGTGTCCATCCGGTCGTCGAGCCGCTTGGTGAGCGCGTAGAGCTCTTCCAGCAGGGCCTCGTCATCGGTGGTGATGCCACCGCCGGCGGTCTTCCACTTGGTGATGTAGTGGAAGATCAGCCACGGCAGCCCGATGAAGAGCATGCTGCAGATGATGATCGGGAGAAAAATCTCTTCCATGGCTCAATTCCCCTTCGTCGCGTCGTCGGCTCCCTTGCCGAGCGCGCGTTTCATTTCTTCCAGTTCCTCGTCGACCTTGTCCGATCCTGCGAGGGCGGCGATTTCGTCGGACAGCGACAGCTTGCCGCTCTCGCTTTCCATCTTGAGCTGGTCGGCGCGGCCTTCCGCGTAATCGACCCGGCGTTCGAGCGCGTCGAAGCGGGTCAGCGCCTCGTCGACCCGCTCGGTCGTCATCAGGCTACGCAGCTTCACGCGGTTTTCCGCGCTTTCGAGCCGGGCGGCGATCTGCGTTTGGCGACTGCGCGCTTCGCGCAGGCGGCTCTGCAGCTTGTGGATGTCTTCCTCGTAAGCCCGCAGTGAATCGTCGAGGACGGAGATTTCCGCCTTGAGCTGCTCGCTCATGTCGGCGGCCTTCTTCTTCTCGACCAGCGCGGCGCGGGCGAGGTCTTCGCGATCTTTGCTCAGCGCGAGCTGCGCCTTCTCGCCCCAGTCGGCCTGCAGCTTGTCCAGCTTGACCGTGTGGCGGTGCATTTCCTTCTGATCGGCGATGGTGCGCGCGGCACTGGCGCGCACTTCGACCAGGGTTTCCTCCATTTCGAGGATGATCATCCGGATCATCTTCGACGGGTCGTCTGCCTTATCCAGCATTTCGTTGAAATTGGCCGCGATGATGTCGCGGGTGCGGCTGAAGATGCCCATGAAGGGTGCTCCGTATGAGATGAAGGTGTTGAGCTTCTCGTTGACCTTGTCCGGGTTTGTCCAGTCGGCAGCGCGTTCGGCGCTCGACCGGCCGCCCTGCGTAGGGGTCGGACTGCGGCGCAGCTGCTCCACCTCGGTGTCGAGGCGCGAGAGGCGGCGGTCGCGCCCGGGGGGATCGGTGTGGTCGGTCATGCGATTTCCACCACCTGTACCACATACCCGCTGCCCACATGCGGCGCATCGTTGGACTGCGGATTCAGCAGGACGAGAGCCCCGATGCCGAGGATGGTGACCAGCACGGCCTTGCCGATGTGGCGCTGCGATTGGGTCTGGTCGGGCATGTCAGTGGCCTCCTGCCGGGTTGATTGCGATCTGTTGCCCGATACTTTGCAACCGGCGTGCCAAGTTTGGAAAAGCGCGGTTTTCAGCCGATCTCGCAAAATTCGACGAACAGCATGTTGGGAATAATTGCCAAGGCTTGGGCTGTGGCACTATATTGCGGCGTATGGAGCGGGAGAACCAGTTCGTCGGGCAATCGCTCGCCTTCCTCGACGCGGTCGAGCGGACCAGCCGCGCGGCCGCGCTGCAGCGCCCGGTGCTGGTCATCGGCGAACGCGGCACGGGCAAGGAACTGATTGCCGAGCGTCTCCACCGCCTGTCCCCGCGCTGGGGCGAGCCGCTGATTACCATGAACTGCGCCGCACTGCCCGAAACGCTGATCGAGGCCGAGCTGTTCGGCCACGAAGCGGGCGCCTTCACCGGCGCAACCCGCACCCGCCAGGGCCGTTTCGAGGAAGCCGACGGGGGCACCCTGTTCCTCGACGAACTCGCGACACTCTCGATGGCCGCGCAGGAGCGGCTGCTGCGCGCGGTCGAATATGGCGAGGTCACCCGGATCGGCTCCAGCCGCCCGATCAGGGTCGACTGCCGGATCGTCGCCGCGACCAACGAGGATCTGCCCGCCAAGGCGGAGCGGGGCGAGTTTCGCGCCGACCTGCTCGACCGGCTCAGCTTCGAGGTTATCACCCTGCCGCCGCTGCGCGCGCGCGAAGGCGATGTGCTGGTGCTGGCCGACTATTTCGGGCGGCGCATGGCGGCCGAACTGGGGTGGAGCGCGTGGCCGGGCTATGCCGAGCATGTCCAGACGGAGCTGGAGGAATATGCCTGGCCCGGCAACGTGCGCGAGTTGCGCAACGTTGTCGAACGCGCGATCTATCGCTGGGACGATCCCGAAAGCCCGGTCGCCCATATCGTATACGATCCGTTCGACAGCCCGTGGAAGCCCGCCTCCACGCCCGCACCCGCCCGCCGTGAAGAGCGCACCGGGGCCACGCCGCAGCCCGCGCAGCGCCTCGATTTCGACGACATTGCGGACCTGCGCGCCGCAGTCGACAGCCACGAACGCGCGATCGTGGAGCATGCGCTGGGCAAGCATCGCTGGAACCAGCGGCAGACCGCCAAGGCGCTGGGCCTCAGCTACGATCAGCTGCGCCATTGCATCAAGAAACACGGGTTGATGGAAGAGGGCGGCTGATAGTTGCTCTGCGCCCACTGGCGGATTGCCGACAGGCTCGCTAAGGGCCGCCTGCAAGACAGTGGTTTGAACCTCCCGCGATTCTCCGAGTCGCCCGCCAAGAGGCCGGGGCTCGAAATCGCAGACCAGCTTGCGAAAGGTGCCCCCCCGTGGCCTTCAAGGAAATCCCCCTCGCCCTGACCTTCGACGACGTGCTGCTGCGCCCCGCCGCGAGCGAGGTGCTGCCCAGCATGGCCGATACGCGCACCCGCCTGACGCGCGAGATTGCGCTCAACATCCCGGTCATCTCCTCCGCGATGGATACCGTGACCGAGGCGGACATGGCGATCGCGATGGCCCAGCTGGGCGGGATGGGCGTGCTCCACCGCAATCTCGATATCGAGGAACAGGTCGCTGCGGTGCGCGCGGTCAAGCGGTTCGAAAGCGGGATGGTGGTCAACCCGATCACGATCCATCCCGACGCGACCCTGGGCGAAGCGCAGGCGATCATGAGCGCCAACCGCATCAGCGGCATCCCGGTGACCGATCGCGGCGGCAAGCTGGTCGGCATCCTGACCAACCGCGACGTGCGCTTTGCGGAAAACCCCGCGCAGCCGATCCGCGAACTGATGACGACCGAGAACCTCGCCACCGTGCCGCTGGGCACCGGGCAGGAAGAGGCGCGGCGCACGCTGCACCAGCGCCGGATCGAAAAGCTGATCGTGGTCGACGACGAATATCGCTGCATCGGGCTGATCACGGTCAAGGATATCGAAAAGGCAGTGACCTATCCCAACGCGACCAAGGATGCGGCGGGCCGCCTGCGGGTCGCGGCGGCGACCACCACCGGCGACAAGGGTTTCGAGCGGTCACAGGCGCTGGTCGATGCGGAAGTCGACGTCATCATCATCGACACCGCGCACGGCCATAATCGCGACGTGCTCAAGGCGGTGGAACGGGCCAAGACCATATCCAACTCGGTCCAGATCATCGCGGGCAATGTCGCGACCGCCGAGGCGACGCGCGCGCTGATCGACGCGGGCGCGGATGCGGTGAAGGTCGGCATCGGGCCTGGCTCGATCTGCACCACGCGCGTCGTCGCAGGGGTGGGCGTGCCGCAGCTGACCGCGATCATGGACGCCGCCGAGGAAGCCGAGAAATCGGGCATTCCCGTGATCGGCGATGGTGGCCTTCGCACCAGCGGCGATGCGGCCAAGGCGCTGGCCGCCGGGGCGAGCTGCGTGATGGTCGGCTCGATGCTGGCGGGCACCGAAGAGGCGCCGGGCGAAACCTTCATCTACCAGGGCCGCAGCTTCAAGAGCTATCGCGGCATGGGCTCGGTCAGCGCGATGGCACGCGGCAGTGCCGATCGCTATTTCCAGCAGGACGTTTCGGCAATGAAGCTGGTCCCCGAAGGGATCGAGGGGCAGGTGCCGTACAAGGGCCCGGCCAGCGCGGTGATCCACCAGCTGGTCGGCGGGATCAAGGCGGCGATGGGCTATACCGGCAGCCGCACGATCGAGGATCTGCGCAAGGGTGCCCAGTTCGTCCAGATCACCAATGCCGGCCTGACCGAAAGCCACGTCCACGACGTCGCGATCACCCGCGAGGCGCCGAACTACCCGACGCGCTGATGCCGGAAGGCGGAGTAGCACCGGCGCTCCTCGAAGCCTGGCTGACCGGGCGCTCGCTTGCCCGCGGTCTGCCGCTGCCAGTCGCATCGCACGGCGGCTTTCGGGTCGACACGAACGGCGCGGCCGAGTTGCGCCGGTGGGTGTTCCCCACTGCCGATATGCGGATCGGCGAGCTGGCGGGGAAGATCGACAGTCCGCGTGAACCGATCAAGGCGTGCATTCCCGCGCGCGATCTGGCCGGGTTCCTGCCGCCCGGCTGGGATGTGCAGGATACCGGGTACTTCATGCATTGCCGGTGCACCCCTGCGCTGCCCGACCTTCCCGATGGATTCGTGGCACGTACCGAGCAAGGCGATGACTCGGGCAGGATCGACATTGCGACTACTGACGGAATGCTCGCCGCGCGTGGGTTCTGGGGGCGGGGTGCCGAGGCGTTCGTCTATGATCGCATCGTGGTCGACACTGCCTTCCGACGGCGCGGGCTCGGGAAAGCGCTGATGGGGTTGATCGGTCGAAACCGGCACGCGGACGACCTGCCCCAATTGCTGGTCGCTACAGAGGAGGGGCGGCTGCTCTATCTATCGCTTGGATGGGAAGTGGTGTCGCCTTATGCCACCGCATTGAGGCGCGAGCGCCCTCCCGGCTGAGGTCCCTCGAACCCTGAACAGTTGGAGAGGGGGAAGGGCAACACCCGCCACCCCCACCTCTTCGTCATTCCCGCGCAGGCGGGAACCCAGACGAGATATCAGACCAGAAATCCCGCATTATCCGGGCCCCCGCCTGCGCGGGGGCGACGGGACCATAGGGTTTCCCCTGCCAACATCTTCCGCCAATCTCTCACAAGACCGGTTATGCACGCGGGCTTAGACGTTTCCTACCGGGGCGCACCGTGCCAAGGAGGGCGCATGAACGTCCCCCATCTCTCCGCCCGCGCAGTCAAACATCACCCCGTCTCCGGCCCCGCGATTTTTCTCCCCCTGGACTGTGTGTCAGGTGTGTCAGGTGCGTCGCGCATCGGTGGCCGGGCATGACCCCCGCAGCGCGCGTTCAGGCGGCGATCGCGATCCTCGACAAGGTGATCGACGCGGCGAAGGGGCAGGGCGCTCCGGCCGATCGCATCGTCGCCGACTGGGCCAAGGCCAACCGCTATGCCGGATCGAAGGACCGCCGCGCGGTGCGCGAGCTGGTCTATGACGCGATCCGCCATTGCGGCCCGGTGCCCGAAAGCGGGCGCGCAGCGATGCTTGCGCTCTCGAAGCGGAACAAGACGATCTCCGCACTGTTCGACGGGTCGCAATATGGCCCCCCAGCGATCCAGCCCGAGGAGCCCGTGGCCAAGAGCGGGTTCGCCCCCGCCTGGCTGGCCAAGCGCCTCTCCGCCTCGGATGTGAAGGGCGCGGAAGGGGCCGCGCTGATGGGCCGTGCGCCGCTGGACGTGCGGGTCAATACGCTCAAGGCGGATCGCGCGTCGATCGACCTGCCCGAGCCGGGGGAGCCGCTCGCCGCGCCGCACGCGCTCAGGTTCGAGGCAGGCACGCAGATCGAGCAGTGGCCCGCCTATCGCGAAGGGCGGATCGAGGTGCAGGACCACGGCAGCCAGATCGCCTGCCTCGCCGCAGAGGCGCGCGCGGGCGAGACGGTGATCGATCTGTGCGCAGGCGCGGGCGGCAAGACGTTGGCGCTCGCCGCGGCGATGGAGAACCGCGGGCGGCTGATCGCGTCGGACACGGACAAGCGCCGCCTCTCGCAGCTCGGCCCCCGGGCCGAGCGTGCCGGGGCGACCAATGTGGAACAGCGTCTGCTCGATCCGGGCAAGGAAATGGAGGCGCTGGGCGATCTGGCGGGGCAGGCGGACTGCGTGGTGATCGACGCGCCATGCTCTGGCACCGGCACCTGGCGGCGCAAGCCCGAGGCCAAGTGGCGGCTGACGCCCGATCGGCTGGCGCGCTTCTCCGCGACGCAGGACGCGCTGCTGGCGCTGGGTGCAAAGCTGGTGAAGCCGGGCGGGCGGCTGGTGTTCATCACCTGCTCGCTGGTCGACGAAGAGGGCGCGGACCGATTCGCGCGCTTTCTGGATAGCCACGATGGCTGGCGTGCGGACCTCCCGCCGCTGCCTCTGGGGAGGCCGCGCGGGGGCGAGAATGCGCAGGGAATCCGCCTGTCCCCGTTCCACGACGGCACGGACGGATTTTTCGTCGCAAGGGGCCGTTTGCCGTGATAGCGTGCGGTTCTATGGACGAACCGTCGCCCACTTTTCCGGCATCCCTGAAGGAGACCGCCATGCGTTTCGCACCCGCCGCCGCCGCCCTTTCGCTGCTGGTCGCGGTGACCGCGAGTGTTGGTTCGGCCAGGGAAGCTCAGGTCGATCCGCGGGCGGGCATGCTGATCGCTCAGGCGCAGACCGCGCTGGAAGACGGCCAGCCGCAACGCGCGGTTGACCTTCTGGAAGCCGCCTTCGCGGTCGATCCGCAATACACCCCGATCCTGCTCTCGCTGGCCGAGGCCGCGCGTCGTGAAGGGCTGCAGGGCAAGGCGATCCGCTATTACCGCGAAGCGCTGACCCGCGATCCGGGCAATTACGCCGCGATCGCGGGCGAAGGTGCGGCGATGGTGGAAAAGGGTGCGATCGAGCGGGCACAGCGCAATCTCGCGCAGCTCGAATCGCTGTGTGGCGGCAGCTGCCCCGAAACCCGCGCGCTCGCCACCGCGATTGCGCAGGGCCCGCGCAGCAGCAAGGTGCTAACCGCAGAGGCGGTGATGCCCGATGCGGTGGTGACGCAGAACCTCGCCAAGCCGGACGGCGGCGCGCGCTAGGGTATTGTAGGGCTCGGACTTCCCGACCCGCCGCCGAGGCGGAGCGGGAAGGGCCCTCAGATCAGATCGGCGAACTCGGTCACGATGGCGCGGTAGACGCGCTTCTTGAAGGGCACGATCAGATCGGGCAGCGTGGATGCGGGGACCCAGCGGAACTCGCAGAATTCCGGGGTTTCGTGCGCTTCCAGATCGACGTCGTCGTCGGTCCCTTCGAACCGGGCGAGGAACCAGTGCTGCTCCTGCCCGCGATAGAGGCCGCCCCAGAGCTTGCCGATCAGCTCGTCCGGCAGGTCGTAACGCAGCGGTTCGCGGGTCTGGCCGATGATCGCGATCTTCTCCGCGATGACGCCGGTCTCTTCCCACAGCTCGCGCAATGCGGCTTCGCGCAGGTCTTCACCCTCGTCGACGCCGCCCTGCGGCATCTGCCAGAAGTCGCCTTCCTTGGTGTCGATCCGCCGGCCGACAAAAGCCTCGCCCGCCGAATTGACCAGCATCACCCCCACGCAGGGGCGATAGCCGAGTTCGCTGGTGTCGCGGTCCTGGATCATGGTCATTTGCGTCGTTCCAATGCTGCACTTACCGCGTCGATAAAGGCCTCCACGTCGGCCTGGCCGCTGGGGATTGCCTTCCTCATGGTGAAGAATCCGTGGATGATACCGGGAAACTCCAGATAGGTAACTTCGGTCCCATCTTTCACTATAGACGCTGCATAGCGGCGACCGGAATCGCGCAGCGGATCGAGGCCGGCGGTGCACAGCACGGTTGCCGGGGCGCCGCTGCAGTCGCCCAGCATCGGCAGGTTGCGCGGGCTGCCGGGATCGGCGGCGTAGCACTTGGTGAACCAGGCCATGGTCGCGCCGGTGAGGAAATAGCCGTCGTTGAACTGGCGGAAGCTATCGTGCTTCCCCGCCTCGTCCGCGACCGGATAGATCGGCGCCTGGACCAGCACTGGCACATCCGCAGGCCTGTCGCGCAGGGCGTTGGTGGTGACGATCGTCAGGTTTCCGCCCGCGCTGTCGCCGGTGATGACCAGCCCGGTGATCTCGCGGTCGAGCTCTTCGGGCGAAGCGGCCAGCCAGCGGGCCGCCGCCTCGCAATCGTCGGGCGCGGCGGGGAAGGGGTGTTCGGGCGCGAGTCGGTAATCGACCGAGAGCACCGGCAGGTCGAGCCGTGCGGCAAATTCGGTGCACAGCGCGTGGTAGACCTCCAGATCGCCTATCACAAAGCCGCCGCCGTGCAGGAACAGCACCGCCGGGCCTGCGTCGCGCGACTCGCGAACATCGTAGAACCGGCAGGGGATATCGCCTGCCGGACCGGGGACCTTGACGTCCTTCACCACCGCCATCTCGCGCGGCGGGGCTTCCCCGATCTGCGCCATCATGCGCATCCCCTCGCGCCCGTCGACCGGGCCCGCTTCCTCGACCGGCGGACGGTTCATCGCCTTGAGCATGTCGAGCAGGCCGCGCACATCGGCGCGTACGAAGGGTTCGGTCGCGGCGTTGGGGGCGGGGGCGTCTGCCATTGCGATGTCGTTCCTCAAATCTGACCCAGTAAACGGGCGTGGCTGGATAGGCCCTGTGTGCGCAGCCTGTCCACCGATCAGCATCAGGGTGACTAGAAAAACTTGATTGCTCGCGGACGGACGGCCACGTAGGCGGCGGTTCAAGGTGCGGGCCTAAACGCACCACGAAGACCGAAGGATTTTGTACCGATGGCGACTCAGGCGCCTGCTGCCTCCACCGACAGTTCACCTACACCCGACGCGATCGTTGTGCGCTTCGCCGGCGATTCCGGCGACGGCATGCAGCTGACGGGCGGGCAATTCACGCTCAGCACCGCGCTGGCGGGCAACGACCTTGCGACCTTCCCGGACTTCCCGGCGGAGATCCGCGCGCCGCAGGGCACGCTGTTCGGGGTTTCGGCCTTCCAGATCAATTTCGGCTCAAGAGCGATCAACACCGCGGGTGATGCGCCCGATGTGCTGGTGGCGATGAACCCCGCGGCGCTGAAGGTGAACTTGCCCGCGCTCAAGCCCGGCGGGCTGGTGATCGTCGACACGGGCGAGTTTACCAAGCGCAACCTCGACAAGGCGAAGTACGACGCCAATCCGCTCGACGACGATACGCTCGCGCCGTTCGATGTGCTCGCATTCGACATTTCCGCGCGCACGCTGGAAGCCGTGGAGCCTTTCGGTCTGGGCAAGAAGGACGGGCTGCGCTGCAAGAACATGTGGACGCTGGGCCTCGCGCTGTGGATGTTCGACCGTCCGCGCGAGCCGCTTCATGACTGGCTGAACAAGAAGTTCGCCAAAGCGCCCGACATTGCCGGGGCCAATATCGCTGCGCTCGACGCAGGGCATGCCTATGGCGAGACGGCGGAGCTTTCCGCACCGCTCAAGCAGGTCCACCTGCCGCCGGCGCCTTCGGAGCCGGGGCTCTACCGCACGATTACCGGTGCCGAAGCGGTCTCGCTCGGCCTCGTTGCCGGCGCGCAGCTGGCCGAGCTGCCGATGTTCTTCGGCGGCTACCCGATCACGCCCGCCTCAGCGATCCTGCATCACCTCGCGCGGCTGAAGGAATACGGCGTCACTACCTTCCAGGCGGAAGACGAGATTGCCGCCGTGTGCGCCGCGATCGGCGCGAGCTATGCGGGCCAGTTGGGCGTCACCAGCTCCAGCGGTCCGGGCATCGCCTTGAAGACTGAGGCGCTGGGCCTCGGCATCATGACCGAACTGCCGCTGGTGGTGGTCAATTCGCAGCGTGGCGGCCCGTCGACGGGCCTTCCGACCAAGACCGAGCAGAGCGATCTCTACCAGGCGGTCTATGGCCGCAACGGCGATGCGCCGATGCCGGTGATCGCCGCGCGCAGCCCCGGCGATGCGTTCGAGGTCGCCATCGAAGCCTGCCGACTGGCGGTCAAATACATGACGCCGGTCATGCTGCTGACCGATGGCTACATCGCCAATGCGGCCGAGCCGTGGAAGGTGCCCGATCCGAGCAGTTTCGAGCCGTTCCCCGCCACGTTCCTGACCGAACCGCGCGGCGAGGTGCTGGAGCCGTACAAGCGCAACGAAAACGGTTCGCGCCCGTGGATCAAGCCCGGCACTCCGCACATGATGCACCGCATCGGCGGGATCGAGAAGGACGCCAACACCGGCAACATCTCCTACGATCCGGCCAACCACCAGCTGATGACCGACACGCGGCGCGACAAGATCGCGAACATCCCCGTGCCCGATCAGGAAGTGGCTTTCGGTGAAGACACCGGCAAGCTGGCGGTTGTCGGCTGGGGTTCGACCTACGGCCCGATCAAGCAGGCGGTGCGCCGCAGCATCGACAAGGGCTGCTCGGTCTCGCACATCCACATCCGCCACATCTGGCCGCTGCCCAAGAACCTCGGCGAATTGCTGAGCGGGTTCGACCGCGTGCTGGTGCCCGAAATGAACACCGGCCAGCTCAAGACCGTGCTGCGCGACCAGCTGCTGGTCGACGCCGAAAGCCTGACCAAGACCAGCGGCCAGCCGTTCCAGATCGCCGAACTGGAAACAGCGATTTGCGCCTACTTCGATGGCGTCAAAGGCAACGAGGGCGGCGAAGTGCAGGCTAACGAACAGCAACTGCCGAGCCCGGTGGAGAGCGAATAATGAACGCACCCGTGAAAATCGAAACCACGCTCAAGGACTGGGAAACCGACCAGGAGGTCCGCTGGTGCCCGGGTTGCGGGGACTATGCGATCCTCAAGGCCGTGCAGCGCACGCTGCCGCAGCTCGGCTGCGATCCGGCGAACACCGTGTTCATCTCCGGCATCGGCTGCTCCAGCCGTTTTCCCTATTATATCGAGAGCTACGGCTTCCACACGATCCACGGCCGCGCGCCCGCGGTGGCGACGGGCGTGAAACTCGCCAATCCGGATCTCGACGTCTGGCTGGTCACCGGCGACGGCGATGGCCTGAGCATCGGCGGCAACCACATGATGCATGTGCTGCGCCGCAACGTGAACATGCAGATCATGCTGTTCAACAACGAGATCTATGGCCTGACGAAGGGCCAGTACTCGCCCACCAGCCGCGAGGGCACGCGCTCGCCGACCAGCCCGATCGGCTCGGTCGACCGCCCCGCGAACCCCTGCGCCTTTGCGCTGGGCAGCGGCGCGCGCTTCGTCGGGCGCGGGATCGACGTGTCGAAGAACCTGCCCGATGTGCTCAAGGCAGCGCACGCCCACCAGGGCGCGGCCTTCGTCGAGATCTTCCAGAACTGCATCGTCTACAACAAGGACGTGTTCGACGCCTTCGCCGCGCCCAAGGGTGCGGAAGGCCAGCAGCTGTGGCTGGCCGATGGAGAGCCGATGCTGTTCGACAAGGGTGAGAAGGGCCTCGCGTTCGATGCCGAGAACCTTCACTTCACCGTGGTCGATGTCGTGGATGGTGACTGGCAGGCGGCGGGCGTGCGCGTGCACAACGTCAAGAACCGCGTGATGGCGCACCTGCTCGCCGAGCTGCCCTTCGGTGAATTCCCCATGCCGCTGGGCGTGCTCTACGACGATCCTGCGCCGACCTACGAAAGTGCGGTGATTGCAGAGCGCGAAGCTTCGGTGAGCGGTAAGGAAGCGAACCTCGCCAAGCTGCTCAGCGGCGGCCAGACCTGGACGGTCAGCGGGACCGCTGCCGACCCGGTCTAGGTTCCGTGGACTTCGTGTTCCATCGGATCGAGCCGGTGGGCGGCGTCGCTGTCGGCGGCGCGCTTGGCCGGTTCGTATAGCAGCGCAGCAGCGGTGAAGGCCCACGCTGCGCCGCCCGACCAGCCGGCAATCACGTCGCTGGGAAAGTGCACGCCCAGCATGACCCTGCTCCACGCGATCATCGCGGAGATCACCATCGCGCTCCCGATCAGCGTATAGCGCACCGAGTGGCGCTTGCTGAAGGAGGCGAAGGCGAGCGCCATGCCGATATAGATCATCGCGGAGGTGAAGCTGTGACCGCTGGGAAAGCTGTACCCTGCCGCTTCGGTAAGGTGCGGCACCAGTGTCGGGCGTTCGCGCCCCACGATCGTCTTCATCAGTGCATTGAGGCCCCAGCCCAGAACCACGGTGGCCACGAACAGGGTGGCTTCGCGCCGCATTCGGAGAAACAGCAGCGCGATCACCGCTGCGAGGGCGGTGAGGGTGGACAGGATGACGCCGCCCAGCGCGGTGATGTCGCGCACAGCCTCTTCAAGCATGTTGCCGCCGAGCGGGTGGAAATCGACGCCGGAACGGTAAAGCAGCAGGCCCGACCGGTCGAACGGCGTCGAATGACCCTGGGTGACCAGCCAGATCATGAAGATCCAGACCGCCCATAGTCCCGCTGCTGCGAGCAGTGCCTTGTGCCGGTCGATGGTAAATCCCCTTTCGGGGACCGCATAGTTCTCCGCGGGCAGCGGCGAATCCGGTGCGGATGCGTGTGGGCCGCGTGTCTCTTGCATGAAAATTGGAACAGCCCGTTTCTCCCGAGGTTCCTTGCTCATGGCTTCTCCTCAGATCGTCTGGCTGCGGCGCGACTTGCGTCTGGCCGATCAACCCGCGCTCTACGCAGCGGCCCAGGCCGGGCCGATGATCCCGGTCTTCGTGCTCGACGATGAGCGGACGGGCGATCGGAAATACGGCGGTGCGTCGCGCTGGTGGTTGCACCATTCGCTGGAAAGCCTCGCCAAGGGTTTCGGTCGGCACAATGCGCAGCTGATCCTGCGGTGCGGCGACAGCGTAAACATCCTCGCCGATCTTGCTGCCAAGACCGGGGCAAGTGCGATCCACGCCAACCGCCATTACGAACCGTGGTGGCGCAAGGCGCAGGGTAATCTCAAGAAGGCGTTGCCCGACGGGTGCGAACTGGAACTGCACGACGGCAACTACCTGATGCCGCCCGGCACCGCGACGACCGGCTCGGGCACGCCGTACAAGATCTACACCCCGTTCTCCCGCGCGCTGCGCGATCTGATGCCCCCGCGCGACGAACTGCCTGCGCCCGAGACCATCTCGCAGCCCTCGCAGCTGCCGCCGAGCGACGATCTGTCAGACTGGGGTCTGCTCCCAACCAATCCCGACTGGTCGACCAAGATGGCGAAGTTCTGGTCGATCGGAGAGGACGCCGCGCTTGAACGGCTCGACTGGTGGGCGGACCATGTCGGCGAGTACGACGAAGGCCGCAACCTGCCATCGGTCGACCAGACCAGCCAGATGTCGCCGCACCTGCACTGGGGCGAGATTTCCCCGGTCCAGATCTGGCATCGAATGAAGGACAAGCGCAGCGACGGATGGCGGACATACGAGAGCGAGCTGATCTGGCGCGATTACGCGCAGAACGTGTTGTGCCAGTTCCCGCGTTACCCCGAGGAGAGCTATCGCGACGCGATCGACGACGCCAAGCTGTGGCGCAATCCCAATCGCGGGCATGTGATTCAGGAAGAGCTGGAAGCCTGGCAGCAGGGCCGGACCGGCTACCCGATCGTCGATGCCGGGATGCGTCAGCTGTGGGCGATCGGCTGGATGCACAACCGCGTGCGGATGATCGCGGCCAGCTTCCTCATCAAGCATCTGCTGATCGACTGGCGGCACGGCGAGCGCTGGTTCTGGGACACGCTGGTCGATGCCGACTACGCCAGCAACGGCACCAACTGGCAATGGGTCGCAGGCACCGGTGTGGACAGCAACATGTTCCCCCGGATCATGGCCCCGCTGAGCCAGAGCGAGAAGTTCGATGCGGCCGACTATATCCGCGAATGGGTGCCCGAACTGGCGGACCTGCCCGACAGCGAAATCCACGACCCATCGGATAAATGCCGCCCCGGCGACTACCCGGCAAAGATCATCGGCCACAAGGAGGCGCGAGAGCGGGCGCTGGAAGCCTACCGCGCGATGAAGGACGATTGATGGCGCGCGCATGACGGGTTGTCGCCCTTGGAGCTGCGGGGCATAAGCGGGCCTGCATGGGGGTAAGCGAAAACCAGCGCGGAGGCGATTTGCTCGCCGCATCGCAACGCTTCGAACGGAAGCCGGGCATCTTCGCCCGCCTGCTCGCCCCCGGATTTCACAAGCTGCTCGACAAGATGGACGAAGGCATTGCGCGTGGCGCGGTCCTCGGTCGCTTGCCCGATGGCAGCACCCGGCTGCTGGGCGGTCGTGCTCCGGGTTTCGAGGCGGAGGTGACGATCCACAACTGGCGCGCGCTGGTGCGGGTCGCGACCGGCGGTTCGGTGGGCTGGTATCAGGCGTGGGAAGCGGGCGAATGGTCGAGCCCCGATCCGGTGCCGCTGTTCGCGCTGTTCATGCAGAACGCGGCTACACTGGGCGATACGGCCCGCGCCAAGGGCGGGTGGAAGCGCGCGCTGCGCAGTGCGCATGGCAAGCAGCGTAACACCCGCAAAGGGTCGGAGAAGAACATCTCCGCGCACTACGACCTCGGCAACGATTTCTACGCGGCGTGGCTGGGCGAGACGATGACCTATTCCGCCGCGCTGTTCGATGAAGGCAGCGCGCCGCAGACGCTCAATAGGGCGCAGCGGTCGAAGATCGACGCGATCCTCGACCGCGTGGCGCTCAAGCCCGGCGACACTCTGCTTGAAATCGGCTGCGGCTGGGGCACGCTGGCCCGCGCGGCGGCGGATCGCGGGGCGACGGTCGATGCGATCAGCCTGTCGGAAGAGCAGCTTGCCTGGGCACGGCGGCAAAGCGTCGGCGATGCGCGCTTCCTGTTTCAGGATTACCGCGACACCAACGGCCAGTACGATGCCATCGCCAGCGTCGAGATGGTCGAGGCGCTGGGCCGCGAATACTGGCCGACCTTCATGGATTGCGTCGCGCGAAACCTGAAACCTGGCGGGCGGGCCGGGATCCAGTTCATCGCGATCGACGATGCGCTGTTCGATTCCTACGCCGCCAGCGCGGACTTCATCCAGGCCTATATCTTCCCCGGCGGCCTGCTGATCCGCGCGTCCGAATTCCGCGCCCTCGGCGAAGAACGCGGCCTTCGCTGGACGGACGAGAAGCGCTTCGGCATCGACTATGCCGAGACGCTGCGGATCTGGCGCGAGGCGTTCGATCGTGCGGCGGCGGAGTCGATCCTGCCCGAAGGCTTCGACGATCGCTTCCGCGCTCTGTGGCGCTATTACCTGATGTATTGCGAAGGCGGTTTCCGCGGTGGCGGGATCGATGTGTACCAGGTGACCCTGGTTAAGGAGAGATGAGATGACTAAGTACCTCGCGCTGATTGCGGCGCTAGCCCTTCCGCTCGCCGGATGTGCGACCGCTCCGGTCGATACCGCGCGCGGCGTCACTGCGAGCATGCCCACGGACCCGCTGCCGTTGGTGGGGTCAGAGGTGCTGTTCTGGGACGATGCAACGCGCTCGGCCCGCTTCCGCTCGATGGAGACCTTCTTCCCCGGTCAGGAGGTCGCTCCGCCTGAAACGCCGCGGGCGCTTCCGCAGGGTGAGCCACTGCCCGCGAAAACGCAGGCCGCGATCCGCGCCTATATGTCCAGCAAGAACGCAGCCGGGGTGATGGTGCTGCAGGACGGCAAGGTCCGCTTCGTCGACTACGGCCTCGGCTTCGGTCCTGATGATCGCTGGAGCAGCTTCTCGGTCGCGAAAAGCTTTACCTCGACCCTGCTGGGCGCGGCGCTGAGGGACGGTTTCATCGCCAGCCTGAGCGATCCCGTGTCGCAGTACATTCCCGGGCTGAAGGGCAGCGCATACGACGATGTGACCGTCGAGCAACTCGCCACGATGACCTCCGGCGTGAAGTGGAACGAGGATTACACTGATCCCAATTCCGACGTGGCGAAGATGTACAACGTCACGCCCGAGCCGGGTCACGACCAGGTGGTCGAATACATGAAGACCCTGCCGCGAGAGGCGCCTGCGGGCGAGAAGTGGGTCTACAAGACTGGCGAGACCAATCTGATCGGCGTGCTGGTGGAAAACGCGGTGGGCGAGACGCTGGCCGAATATGCCAAGCGCAAGATCGTCGATCCGGTCGGCTTTGCCCACCCGCTGTTCTGGCAGACCGATCTTTCGGGCCGCAGCGTGGGCGGGTGCTGCCTGTCGGCTGCGCTCAGCGATTATGCGCGGATGGGCCAGTTCGCGCTAGAAGGCGGGGATGGCGTGGTGCCCGATGGCTGGTTCGCGGAAGCGGGATCGCCGCAGGTCGATTTCGGCAACGGCTTTGGCTACGGCTACCAGTGGTGGACCTATCCCGGCGGCAATTTCGGCGCGCAGGGCATTTTCGGCCAGTCGATCACGATCCTGCCCGCGAGCCGGGTGGTGATCGCAATCGTGTCCAACTGGCCTGCTGCATCCCGCAAGGATCTCTCCGCCGAACGTCTCAAGCTGCTGGCGACGATCGGGGCAGGTCTCTAGCGCGTCAGAACAGGCAGGATCGGGTCACTCCGCCACCTTTCGGGGCCCGCCAGACGGACAGCAGATCGTCGAGCACTTCGGCGGCGAGCATGTTTTCGAAGGCGGCCCCCGCAATCGAGTGGTTCCACCAGACGACCCGCGCTTCGATCGGCTGGAGGCCGGGAAGCGTAAGCCAGCAGGCCTGTTCGGGATGCAGTCGTCCGATCGATGATGCGCTGAAGCCCGCGATCGACAGATCGTGGACTACCGTGCGGAAAGTGCCGCCCCCGCTGACCCGCAATTGTGCCGGTATGGCAAGTTTTGTGCGCGGCGCGCAGCGATCTTCCTGCACCGCGTCGGCATAGCCGTGCTTCAACGCAACCATCTCGATTCACCCGTCCTAGTATTTTTCCCTAGACGGGTTTCGCGCAGACCTGCTTGCGCGAATATGATGAGGGTTGGCTAAACCGTCTTAACCAATTCTTTCCCGGTGACCGGTCTCGAAATCGCCTTCGAAAAGCTCCGCGATCCGGCTGGCCACTTCCTCGGGCGGCTTGACCGTCTGCGGGTCTTCGCCGGGATAGGCTTTCTCGCGCATGGCGGTGCGGGTGGCACCCGGATCGACCAGCGCGACGCGGATCGCGCCGGTATTGGCGACTTCCTGGCCGTAGCATTCCAGCAGGTTGTCGAACGCGGCCTTGGTCGATCCGTAGGCAGACCAGTAGGCGCGCGGGGTTGCGCCCACGCTGCTGGTCAGGCCGATCACGCGACCGGCGTCGGCGCGCTTGAGCATCGGGTGCAACCCGGCGAGCAATGCCTGCGTGGCGAGCAGGTTGACCGTGATCGCATTGTTGAACTGCTTCGGCTCGATCTGCGTCACAGGAGTCAGCGTCGGCAGATAGGCTGCGCTGATCACCAGCATGTCGAGCGCGTCCCAGCGGCTGGAGATCGCCTGTGCGAGTCGCGCAACGCCGTCGTTCTCGGTCAGGTCGACGGGCGCGATCGTGGCAGTGCCGCCGTCGTTGTGGATCGCATCCTCGACCCGTTCCAGCGCGGCATCATCGCGCGCGGTGAGGATGACGTGCGCACCTTTAGCGGCGAGCGCTTGTGCGGTGGCCGCGCCGATTCCGCGCGATGCCCCGGTGACGAGCGCAACGCGCCCCTCGAACGGCTTGTTCTCTGCCATGTCAGGCGACCTTGTTGGGCTTGTTTTCAGGGAAGGAAAGCTGCGCCGCGCCCTGCTGGTTGCGCGTGAAGTCGGTCAGCCGGGTGGGGTAATCGCCCGTGAAGCACGCATCGCAGAACTGCGGGCACGCCTTGTCGCGCGATTCGCGCCCGACCGCGCGGTAGAGGCCGTCGATGGAGATAAACGCGAGGCTGTCCGCCTTGATGAACTCGCGCATCGGCTCAAGCTCCATCCGTGCGGCGAGCAGCTTGCTGCGCTCGGGCGTGTCGACCCCGTAATAGCAGCTGTGCGCGGTCGGCGGGCTGGCGACGCGGAAGTGAACCTCCGTCGCGCCGGCATCGCGCATCATCTCGACGATCTTCATGCTGGTCGTGCCGCGGACGATCGAATCGTCGATCAGCACGATCCGCTTGCCTTCCACGAGGCCCCGATTGGCATTGTGCTTGCGCCGCACGCCCGAATGGCGGGCGCCATCGGACGGCTGGATGAAGGTTCGCCCGACATAGTGACTGCGGATGATCCCGAGTTCGAACGGCAGGCCCGATTGCTGGGCGTAACCGATCGCGGCGGGCACGCCCGAATCGGGCACCGGCACCACCAGGTCCGCTTCACAGGGTGCTTCGATGGCCAGCTCCGAGCCGATCGCCTTGCGCGCTTCGTAGACCGAGCGCCCGGCGAAGATCGAATCGGGGCGGCTGAAATAGACGTGCTCGAAAATGCAGGGGCGGGGCGGGTTGTCGCCGAAGGGGCGGTGCGAGCGGATCGAACCGTCGAAATCGACCTCAATCAGTTCGCCGGGCTCGACCTCGCGTTCGAACTTCGCGCCAACAACGTCGAAGGCGACGGTTTCGCTGGCGAACACCACCGCATCGCCCATCCGGCCCATCTGCAGCGGGCGGATACCCAGCGGGTCGCGGCACGCCGCCATTCCGCGCGGGGTCGCAACGATCAGCGCATAGGCGCCCTCCACCAGTCGCAGCGCGTCGGTCAGCTTGTCGAGCATGGTGGGGTAACGACTGGTCGCGACGAGGTGGATGATCACCTCGGTATCGCTGGTCGACTGGAAGATCGCGCCCTTGCCGACCAGTTCCTCGCGCAGCGTCGCCGCGTTGGAGATGTTGCCGTTATGCGCGATGGCGAAGCCGCCGCTTGCCAGATCGGCGTAGAGCGGCTGGACGTTGCGAAGGCCTGCGCCGCCGGTGGTCGAATAGCGGACGTGGCCGACGGCCATGAAACCGGGCAGTTCGGCAATCGATTCCGCGCTCGAGAAGTTCTCCGCCACATGGCCGAGCCCGCGCCGGGTATAGAAGTGCGTGCCGTCGAAACTGCTGATCCCGGCAGCCTCCTGACCGCGGTGCTGCAAGGCGTGGAGGCCCAGCGCGGTGGTGGTCGCAGCCTCGCTGCCGGCATTGATTGCGCCGAACACGCCGCACTCCTCATGCAGGGAGTCGCCGTTTTCGTCTTCGAAGGGGTGTTGCAGGTCCATGGGTGGGGGCGCCCGATTGCCTCTATAGGTCGCCCGCTCCATTGGCGATGTGACGGATGAATTACAAGGCTTGTGGGGTCGGTTTGCCTCCGGGGCCACAGTCCGAAATCGTACTCACGTTCATCCCCGTGCACAAAGCCGCGCCGTTTTCATTGCGCAGAAAGGCGCGGCCCCCTAACGCCCGGAGCCGGGATTACAAAAACGGACTGCTCCTTGTTTCTCAACCCATTCGAATGGACCATCGCCAAGCGTTACCTCTGGCCCGGCAAGGGCGAGGGGTTCATCAAGCTGGTCGCCGGAATTTCGATCGGCGTCGTCATGCTGTCGGTTGCGATGCTGGTTATCGTGATGAGCGTGATGAACGGCTTTCGGGCCGAATTGCTCGACAAGATCGTGGGCCTCAACGGCCATGCCATCGTGCAGGCCTATGGCGGGCGGCTGGATGACTGGAAGAGCGTGCTGGCCGATATCCGCGAGAGCGACGGCGTGGTGAGTGCCTCCCCGCTGATCGAACAGCCGTTGCTGGTGACCTTCGATGGCCGGGTCGAGGCGGTGTTGGTGCGTGGCAACACGCAGGAAGATATCGACGCGCTGCAGGACAATACGCTGATGGGCAGCATGGCCGCGATCAAGCCGGGCGCGGACAAGGTCGCGATCGGATCGCGGCTGGCGGAGAATATCGGCGCACGGGTCGGCGATGTGATTACGGTGATCAATCCTGCCGGGCGCTCGACCCCTTTCGGCACCGTGCCGCGCCAGGTCGGCTACGAGGTCGGCGCGATCTTCGAGGTGGGGCTGTATGATTACGACGGTGCCTTCGTCATCATGCCGATCCCGCAGGCGCAGACCCTGCTGCTGACCGGCGACACGATCGGGATGATCGAGGTGACGACCGAGGATGCCGACAAGGTGGCCCAGATCATGGGCCCGATCGAACAACGGCTGCAGGGTATCGCGATCGTGCGCACATGGCAGCAGATCAACAGTTCGATCTTCGAAGCCTTGCAGGTGGAGCGGGTCGCGATGTTCTTCGCCCTCAGCTTCATGGTGGTGGTCGCCGCGTTCAACATTCTCTCCAGCCTCGTGATGCTGGTCCGCTCTAAAACCCGCGACATCGCAATCATGCGAACCATGGGGGCGAGCCGGCAGTCGATCCTGAAGATATTCGTCACCACCGGCTTCACCGTCGGCGCGATCGGCACTGCGGCGGGCCTTGCGCTGGGCGCGCTGGTGCTGATCTTCCGCCAGCCGATCGTGCACGGGATCGAAATCGTCACTGGCCAGAATCTGTGGGACCCCTCGATCCGCTTCCTGACCACGCTGCCCGCGCGGACCGACCCTTGGGAGGTGTTCGGCATCGTGTCGCTGGCGCTGGTGCTGAGCTTCCTTGCAACGCTCTACCCCGCGTTCAAGGCGGCGAATACGGACCCCGTGCAGGTGCTGCGCTATGAGTAATGCCGATATGCAACCGGTGGTCGAACTCCGCCGTGTGACCCGCAGTTTCGAGCAGGGCGGGGTGCGGATCGACGTGCTGCGCGGTGTCGACCTGAAGGTCATGCCGGGTGAAATCGTCGCGCTGCTGGGTCCCTCGGGCTCGGGCAAATCGACCATGCTGCAGGCGGTCGGCCTGCTGGAAGGCGGCTTTGGCGGCACGATCGTGATCGCGGGCCAGGCGGCGGAGAAATCGGACAGCCAGCAGCGCACCGCACTGCGTCGCGAGCATCTGGGCTTCGTCTATCAGTTCCATCACCTGCTGCCCGATTTCAACGCGGTCGAGAACGTGGTCCTGCCCCAGCTGGTGGGTGGTGTCCCGCGCGCGGAGGCAGAGACGCGGGCGAAGGATCTGCTCAGCGCGCTAGGCTTGGCGGAGCGGCTCGATCACCGGCCCAGCCAGCTTTCGGGTGGCGAACAGCAGCGTGTGGCGGTCGCCCGCGCTCTCGCCAACCAGCCCAAGCTGGTGCTGGCGGACGAGCCGACCGGCAATCTGGACGAGGCGACCTCGGAAAAGGTGCTCGCCCAGTTTCTCGAACTGGTCCGCGGGCAGGGTAGCGCCGCGCTGGTCGCGACGCATAACGAGCGGCTGGCAGCGAAGATGGACCGCGTGGTCCGTCTGCATGACGGCGTGCTCGAGTAGGATCGATCCGGACCCGCGGGGCCACCTCTGCGTTGATCGGAACAACAAGGAGACAGGAATAATGAGCGATCACCCCACGACCTATAATGCAGAAGCCGCCGAGGGCGGCGTCGCATGGGACGACCGGGCGGAAATTCACCGGAAAGACGACGGGCAGGGCCTGCTTGATGCGGCCAAGGGGCTGCACGACGGAAGCTTTCTGGAAATGATCAGGCTGATGATGGCGATGGAGCCGGAAAAACGGCGTGCGCACGTGATCCAGAAGCTGGGCGACCGCATGTATGATGCGGGCGAAGTCGAAGCGATCGCCGCCCGGGGCGACTACCCCGGCTAACCGCCGATCCGGCGCTCGCCACCGTGGCGGGCGTCGCAACCGGCAACAGGGGAGGCGCACCGATGCTCGAATCGATCAACGACTGGATTCTCGCGCAGGGCGCGCAGTACAACGTCAATCCGTACATCTTCGTCGCGATCTATGTCGGCGCGATCCCCTTTTTCCTCGCGTCGATTGCGTGGCTGGTGAAGCGTGCGCGGGCCGGACGCTCCACCGTCGTGCCGACGATGCTGGCGGGGTTCTTCTTCGTTTCCGCCTATCTCTATCTTGCCGTTTTCGGGCAGGATATTCCGCTGTGGGTGTGGATATTCCTCGCCGCGCTCATCGCCTACGGCACCTGGTCGCAGGTGCGAGAAACGCGCCGCAAGATCGCGGCGGCGAAGGCGGAAGCGGGCGCTCCCCCGGCGGTCTGAAACCGTCCACCGCTTTTCCCCGTCGTCATGCGCGTGCTCGCTTGAACGGGCGATGCGCGTCGTTAGCTTAGCCTGATGGCCTTCGCTCCTTTCGTCCCCCTTCGCGTGCTCTCCGCCTTCTCCATGCTCGAAGGCGCGATCGAGCCCAAGGCGATCGCCAAGCTGGCGACCGAGCGCGGCTTTCCCGCAATCGCGATGTGCGACCGGAACGGCCTGTATGGCAGCGTGCCCTTCGCGCAGGCCTGTATCGAAAACGGTGTGCAACCGATCGTCGGCGCGCTGCTTGGCGTGGCGCGGCCTGACAGCGACCAGATCGATCACTTGCCGCTTTACGTGCAGGACGATGCCGGTTGGCTAAACCTGTGCAGGCTGGTCAGCGCGGCGCACCTCGAACGTCCGTTGGAACAGGTGCCGCACGTGCCGCTGGCTGCGCTGGAAGGGTATACCGACGGCCTGATCGCGCTGACCGGGGCGAGCGAGGGGGCGGTCACCCGGTTGCTGGCGCAAGGGCAGGGCGATCACGCCGCGCGCTATCTCGACCGGCTCGAGGCGCTGTTTCCACAGCGGCTTTATATCGAGCTGGCACGGCGCGGCGAGCCGACCGAGGTCGCCGCGGAAGAGGCTCTGCTCGACCTCGCCTATGCGCGCGATCTGCCGCTGGTCGCGACCAATCCGGCCAATTTCGCGGAGCCCCATTTCTACAAGGCGCACGATGCCATGCTGTGCATCGCGAACAGCCGCAAATTGTGGGAGGAGGATCGCCCGCGCTCTGCCAAGGCGGCCTACGTCAAATCCGCGCCGATGATGCAGGAGCTTTTTCCGGACCTGCCCGAAGCTCTCGCCAATACGCTCACAATCGCGCAGCGGTGCGCCTTCGCCCCGCCGCAGCGGGCACCGATCCTGCCCAGCCTCGCAGGCGATCTGGAGGGCGAGGCGAAGATGCTGGCCGAGGATGCGCGCCGTGGCCTCGATGCGCGGCTGGCGGTCTATGAAGACCTCTCCGACGAGGAGCGGCAGACCTATTACGAGCGGCTCGATTACGAAGTCGGGATTATCCACAACATGGGTTTCCCTGGCTACTTCCTGATCGTTGCCGACTTCATCAAGTGGGCCAAGGACCACAATATCCCCGTGGGGCCGGGGCGTGGCTCGGGCGCAGGCAGCCTGGTTGCGTGGTCGCTGACCATCACCGATCTCGATCCGATCAGGCTGGGCCTGCTGTTCGAGCGTTTCCTCAACCCGGAACGCGTGTCGATGCCCGACTTCGACATCGACTTCTGCGAAACGCGGCGTGGCGAGGTGATCCGCTACGTTCAGGAGAAATACGGGGCAGACAAGGTCGCCCAGATCATCACCTTCGGCAAGATGAAGGCGCGCGCGGTGCTGCGCGATTGCGGGCGCATCCTCGATATGAGCTACGGCCAGGTCGACCGGCTGTGCAAGATGGTGCCCAACCACCCGACCGACCCGTGGAGCCTGCCGCGCGCGCTCAACGGTGCCGCAGAGTTCAAGGGCGAGTACGACAACGACAACGAGGTGCGCACGCTGGTCGATCTGGCGATGCAACTGGAAGGGCTGCCGCGCAACTCCTCCACCCACGCCGCCGGCGTGGTGATCGGCGACCGTCCGCTGGCCGAGCTGGTGCCGCTGTACCGCGATCCCCGGTCGGACATGCCGGTGACCCAGTTCGACATGAAGGTGGTCGAGGGGGCGGGGCTGGTCAAGTTCGACTTCCTCGGCCTCAAGACCCTGTCGGTACTGCAAAAGGCGGTCGATCTGCTGAAACGGCGCGGGATCGAGTGCGATCTGGGCACTGTCTCGTGGGACGATAAGGCGGTTTACGACCTGATGCAGCGCGGCGACACGGTCGGTGTGTTCCAGCTGGAATCCGAAGGCATGCGCCGCACGCTGACCGCGGTGAAGCCGACCAAGTTCGAGGATATCATCGCTCTGGTTTCGCTCTACCGACCGGGCCCGATGGACAACATCCCGCTGTTCGGCAAGCGCAAGGCGGGGGTCGAGCCGATCGAGTACCCGCACCCCAAGCTCGAGGGCATTCTGGGCGAGACCTACGGGATCTTCGTCTATCAGGAACAGGTGATGCAGGCCGCGCAGATCCTCGCCGGGTATTCGCTCGGCGATGCGGACCTTCTGCGCCGCGCGATGGGCAAGAAGAACCAGGCCGAGATGGACAAGCAGCGCCAGCGGTTCATCGACGGGTGCAAGAAAGTCTCGGACATCGAGGCGAACGAAGCCTCCGCCCTGTTCGACTTGATCGACAAGTTCGCAGGCTACGGCTTCAACAAGTCGCACGCCGCCGCCTACGCGCTGCTCGCCTACCAAACCGCATGGCTCAAGGCGCATTACCCCGAGGAATTCTACGCCGCGGCGATGTGCTTCGACATGGACCAGTCGGAAAAGCTGGCGGTGTTCGTGGATGATGCGCGCCGCAACGGGATCGAGGTGGCTGCGCCCGATCTCAACCGGTCCGAAGCCGAATTCTCGGTCGAACGGACCGACGATGGCTACGCCGTGCGCTATGGCCTCGCGGGCTTGCGCAATGTCGGCGAGAAGGCGATGGACGCGATCGTGGCCGAGCGTGAGGCGCATGGCTGGTTCGAAAGCCTCGACGATTTCTTCTCCCGCCTGCCCAAGGGTGCCATGAACTCGCGCCAGCTGGAGGCGCTGATCGCGGCGGGGGCGTTCGATCATCTGGAACCCAATCGCGGCCAGCTGACCGCCAATGTCGACCTCCTGCTGGCGGTCGCCGATGCCGCGATCCGCGAGCGGTCGAGCGGTCAGGAAGGGCTGTTTGGCAACGAGGACAGCGCCAACCAGGGCCTGCGCATGAAGGACGCGGAGGACTGGTCCCGTGCCGAGCGCATGACCAAGGAACGCGAGACCTTCGGCTTCTACTTCTCCGCTCACCCGATCGAGCAGTTTCGCGACGTGGCCAGCGCCAATGGCGCACGCAGCTATTCCTCGCTGATGACCGGCGGGCCTGCGGGCGAAGCGCGCGGTCGTGCGGTGATCGCAGCGATGGTCGAGGGCGCGAAGCGCGGGCAGACGCGGCGGGGCAAGGACTTCATCCGCGCCGATTTCTCCGATTCCACCGGCCAGTTCAGCGCGGCCTGCTTCGAAGAAGGTCTGGTGCCGCAGTTCACCAAGTGGGCCCAGGAAAGCACCTGCATTCTGCTGACCGTCGAACTCGACAGCCCCTCTCCGGACGAGCCACCGCGCATGACAATCCGCGGTGCCCGCCCGTTGGCCGAGGTCGCGGGCGGCCAGCGGATGCTGCTGACCCTGGAGGTGTCGAGCGAGGCGGCGCTGGGTGAACTGGCGCTCGCGCTCCAGCCCGGGCCGCCCGGGCATGGCGAGGTGCAGATCGCGCTCGACGTCGGTCAGGGCGAGCGCCCGGTGATGCGGCTGGGGCACGATTACAAGGTCGATGGCAAGCTCGCCGATGCGCTGGAGCGGATCGAGGGCATCTCGAACATCACTCTCGTCCCCAAGACCGGCCCGAAACTGCACCGCGCAGCCTGATTTTTCCCCTCGCGCTCTTGCGGGCGGGCGCTCCCTTGCGCATTCTGCACGGCGAAGAAGCATTTAGGGAGAGACCATGCTCGGAGCGATGCAAGACTGGGACCTGCTGGTCACCAAGGTGATCGACCACGCCGCGCGCGAAGCGCCGAACCGCGAGATCGTGACCCACTGGGCCGACGGCAGCGAAACCCGCACCGACTGGGCCGGTATCCGCCGCGACGCGATGAAGATGGCGCAGGCGCTCGAAGCGCTCGGCATCCAGAAGGGTGACCGGGTCGCCAGCCTCGCGATGAACCATGCGCGCCACCTCGTCAGCTGGTACGGCGTCGCGGGGATGGGCGGGGTGCTGCATACCATCAATCCGCGGCTGTTCGAGGATCAGCTGGAATACATCGCGAACCATGCGGAAGACCGCGTGCTTATCTACGACGCGGCGTTCCAGCCGATCGTCGACAAGATGCGTTCCAAGTGGACCAGCATCGAACATTACATCTGCTACGATCCGCCCGAAGGCTCCGATGCGCTCGGCTTCGAAGACTGGATCGCTCCGCAGGACGGTGACTACGAGTGGGCGGCGATCGACGAGCGCGATCCGTGCATGCTGTGCTACACCAGCGGGACCACCGGCAATCCCAAGGGCGTGCTGTACGAGCATCGCTCCACCGTGCTGCACGCGATCGCCGCGATCCAGCCAGCCGCGTTCTGCTTCGATGCCTCTTCGGTCATGCTGCCGGTGGTGCCGATGTTCCACGCGGCGAGCTGGGGCCTGCCGTTTGCGGGCGCTATGGCGGGGATCAAGTTCGTCTTCTCCGCAGTGAACGAGCCAGCGGTGCTGTGCGACCTGATGGAACGGGAGAACGTGACCGACAGCGCGGGCGTGCCGACGGTGTGGCTCGCAACCTTCCAGTACTGCGATGCCAACGACAAGCCGCTGCCCAAGCTGCGCGCGGCGACCATCGGCGGATCTGCTGCGCCCAAGTTCATGATCCGGCGGCTGATGGAGGCGGGGATTCGCGTCCAGCACGCATGGGGGATGACCGAAACCTCTCCGCTGGGCACGGTCGGCGGGCCGACCTGGGACTGGGATCAGCTCACGCTCGACCAGAAGGTCGACAAGGCGGCGATGCAGGGCCGCCCGGTCTTCGGCGTGGAACTGCGCACGGTCGATCTGGAGGATCGCAGCAAGGCCCTGCCGCGCGATGGCGAAAGCTCCGGCGCGCTGCAGATCCGGGGCCCCTGGGTCATCCGCCGCTACTTCAAGGCGGACGAGGATGCGCTGACGCCGGACGGCTGGTTCGACACCGGCGACGTCGCGATCCTGCACCCAGACGGCACGATGCAGATCACCGACCGGACCAAGGACGTGATCAAGTCGGGTGGCGAGTGGATCAGCTCGGTCGAGCTGGAGAACGCCGCCGCCGGTCATCCCGCGATTGCCGAAGCCGCCGCGATCGGCATGTTCCACCCCAAGTGGGACGAGCGGCCGGTGCTGTTCTGCATCCGCAAGGAAGGCCAGCAGGTCACGGGTGAGGAGCTGATCGACTTCCTCAAGGATCACGTCGCCAAGTGGTGGCTGCCCGATGCGGTCGAGTTCGTCGACGACATCCCGCACACTGCCACGGGCAAGATCAGCAAGAAGGACCTGCGCGACCGCTTCGCCGACTACCAACTGCCCGAAGCGAAGGCCGTGACCGCGCAGGAATCCGGAACGCCCGAGCCTGCGATGGCCGATGCGGGCCCGAGCCCGGCCACCGAGGTCCAGAACGGCGATGCGCCGGACGGCGGCGATGGCCAGAAGCGCGGCATCTTCTCGCGCATGCTGGGCAAGGACTAGGCGCGGATGTCGATCAGGACGGGATTTGCGATCATGATCGGGCTCGGCCTCGCGATGGTCGCGTTCCTCGTCCTGGCGCTGGCGCTGCGGGCCGCGCGCGGGGAGGAGTTCCTCACTCCGCAGGCGATGACGCTGATCGGCGTCGGCTGCCTGCTGGTCGTCGCGCGGCCATCATGGGCGATCGCCAAGCGGATCGTCCCCGACAAGGAGTAGCGCGTGACGCCTCGCATCGCCCTAGGGCGCAAGGCCGAGCCCTGACACACCTGACACACAGTCCAGGGTTTGAAACTCACTCGATCAGTGAAAGGTCACTGATCGAGTGATGCGATTTGGTGGCGCGGGCGGCTTGTCGACAATGGCAAAGATCCGCCCGCCTTCTAGCCCGCCGCGCGCATGTAGGACAGCGCCTGTGCACCGCCGGGGGCGCCCGAAGGCCCCCGCAGCGGCACGATCTCACTCGCCGTAGACGTAGTCCGGAAGCTTCGCCGCGCTCAGCGAGAAGAGGGCGAGCTGCCGCTTGTAGTTCGCCATCGTGATCCCGCCGTCGGCGATGATGTACATGCGCAGGCTGATCTGCCCATCGGGGTCGAGATAGGCCCGGCCGAAGTTCTGGCGATAATTATATTCGTTGATCGCCTCGCGGACCTTCGCCGGCGTGGCGTCGTCCGGCGTTTCGTAGGTCACGAGGATCGAGGTGCCCAGGCAATTGTGCGAGGTTCCGTCATCGTCGCAGGCCATCAGCAGCGCATCCGCCATCAGGCCATTGTCGAAGGTGACGGAGATATTGGTCTTCCCGGGCTGCTCTTCGGTCTGTGCATCAATGCCCGAGAGTGCCGAGAGCAGCGCGCTGCGCGTGAACTGCGTCATTGGCCGCTCTGCCTGTGCATTCGCGGCTGAAACCAGCCCACACGCCAGCACCGCGCCCATTATCACCGTCTTCATCTCACCTGTCCCCCTCGCAAATCGCGCCAATCAGGAGCGAAAGAGTAGCCGCGGTACGGACCGGCGCAAGACGGAATCTTGCGGTTGAGACGGCGGATTGCGCGAATGACGTGTCATCCTCTTTCCCTAGAGCAGCCGCAACTGACCGCCGGTGGTCGGCGCACGGAAGCGTGAGCAGTCGAGCGCGAACTTCGCCTTGCCGTCGCCGATCCCGGCGCGCCTGCAGGCGACGCGGAAGCGGGCGCGGAAGAGGTCGGCCCACACGCCTTGCGGTTTCAGCCTGCTGAAGAAATCCGGGTCGTTGTCGCGCCCGTTGCGAATCGAGCGGACGATTCCCATCACCTTGTCCTTGCGGTCCGGAAAATGCGTTTCCAGCCATTCGCGGAACAGCGGGGCGACTTCATGCGGCAGGCGCAGCGGGATCCATCCGGCGGAGGTCACGCCCAATTCCGCCGCGCGCGCGACGATGCCTTCCATCGCGTCATCGGTGATCGCGGGGATGACCGGCGCGATCGAGCAATGGGTGGGTACGCCCGCCTGCGTCAACGTGCCCAGCGCCGCGAGCCGCTTGGTGGGGGAGGGCGCGCGCGGTTCGACCAGCCGCGACAGGGCCGGGTCGAGTGAGGTGACCGAAATCGCCACGGCGATCAGGTCTTTACGGGCCATCTCTTCGAGAATGTCGAGATCGGCCAGCACCCGGTCGGATTTGGTGGTGATGGTCACCGGATGGCGCGCGTCGAGGCACACCTCCAGCATCGCGCGGGTGATGCGGTACCGGCCTTCGATCGGCTGGTAGGGATCGGTGTTGGTCCCCATCGCGATCGGGCGCGGCTGGTAACCCGGCTTGGCCAGCGTTTCGGCAAGCAGCTTCGCCGCGTCGGGCTTGGCGAACAGCTTGCTTTCGAAATCGAGGCCGGGCGACAGGTCGAGATAGGCATGGGTCGGCCGCGCGAAGCAGTAGATGCAGCCATGCTCGCACCCCCGGTAAGCATTCACCGAACGATCGAAGCCGATGTCCGGCGACTGGTTGAACGAGAGGATCGAGCGCGGATGCTCGATCGTCACCTCGGTGCGCAGTTTCGGCGCAGGGCCGTCGAGCGTTTCGGCCACATCGCGCCAGTCGCCATCCGCCTCACGCGCGGCAAGGCCGAAGCGGGTGGATACGTCGCCGCTCTGTGCTCCTCTGCCTTTGACCTGTTCCATGGAGTGGAACATACAGGGAACGCAGGCGCGAGTCGATCCAGATTTTTGCGGCGTTCTCAACGCCGAGGCAATCGGCAGCTCTGACGCTTTCGGGCAATTTGGTTCGATGTCTCAATTGGAGTGGAAAGCTGCCCTTCAACTACCGACAGCTTCGTAGCTGATTGCAACGCCGGAAACTGACTCATCCTTTTCGAACAAGCGAGAGTTCGTGGCATAGCGAATGAGCAAGCGATCCGACGCAAGCCATTCCATCTCAGCCCACGAACCTCCCCAAGGCCCAGTTCTAGCCGCCCCATGATCGTCGTCAGCGCGAAACACGTTGCCACTTCCCGACAACGGCTCTCCGCGTTCGATGATAGAAACCTGAGTTGAAAACCCAGTCGTAGCGCCGCAATCCCTCTGGAACATCACTGCTTCGCGTGCACCATCAGGCGAAGTCACGTTCTCCACGACCTCGTTTGAACAAGAATCGCTGCAAGCACCGAGCATCAGACAGAACGTCGCGACGGGTAAGGCACGGATCATCGCTGCATCTTAGCGCCAAGCTGGAGGTCCGCAATCGGGTCGTGAGCGGAATGGCGGCTTCGGGATTAGGGAGTACGGAACCAGACTTTCTGTAAGAATCCGCCATACCCTACCGTCGCGGCCAATTCAGCCCAGCGCGACCTGCAGCGCGGCCGCGCCAAGCCATAGCGCGAGCAGGATGACCGATTCCCAGCCGATCCCGCCGGGGCCCTGCTTCTCGCGCCGCAGCAGGCCCAACAGCAGCACGCCGGTCATCAGGCACACCAGCGCCATCCAGAACAGCGTGCGCTCTCCGATCGCGTGATAGATCGAGCCGTCGCGGTAGGCGATGTCGCTGGCGGAGACGAACAGCGCATCGAACATGTTGCCGCCGATGATCCCGCCGATCGCGAGTTGCAGCGCGCCGCGCCGCACCGCCGCGATGGTGGTCACGAGTTCGGGCAGCGAGGTGACGATCGCGGTGCCCAGCGCGCCGACCACGCCTTGCGAAATGCCCAGCTGGCCGCTCAGCGCAAGGCCGCTTTCGCCGACCACCCAGCCGCATGCGCCGACGATCAGCACCAGACCGGCGAACAGGCAGGCGAGCAGGGCGGTCGAGCGCGGGTCGTTCTCGACATCGTCTTCCTCGACGCGCAGGCCCGGCGTTTCCTTGGGTTGCCACATCGGCTCCTGCCGGATCGAATGCGCGTTGTGCAGGCCGATCAGATAGACCGCGATCATGATCGGGCTGACCGGGTGAACGCCGAAAAACGCGATCTGCGGCGCGGCATAGGCCATGATCGGCAGGACCGAGAGGATGATGAGCACGGTCGCTTGGCCAAGGTTCACCGTGCTTGCGCCTGCGTGCTCCAGATTAACGTGGCGATAGAAGATGTCCGCCAGCGCGAGGAACATCGTCTGCGCGGCGATCCCGCCCATGGCGTTGGACACCGCAAGCTCGGGCGCGCCGCCGGCGGCGGTGGTGATCGAGGTTACGATGCCCGAAATGCTCGTCCCCGCGCCCAGCAGGACCGCACCGATCAGCGCTTCGCCAAGACCGGTGCGGTCGGCCAGCACGTCGGCGATGGCGGCCATCTTGCTGCCGAAAAAAGCGATCAGCAGCGCGCTCGCGATGAACAGCGCGGCCAGCCAGGGCAGGGGGAGGGACTGGATGTCGGGCATGGGGCTTGCTGGAAGAGCAGCCCCGCGTCCCTATCGTTCCAACGTTACCGTTCGAGCAGGCGGGGCATCAGCTCGACGAAGTTGCAGGGCCGGTGGCGGCTATCGAGCTGGTCCTTGAGGATCTTGTCCCACCCGTCCTTCACCGCGCCGTTCGATCCGGGCAGGGCGAAGACAAAGGTGTCGCCCGCCAGCACCGCGCAGGCGCGGCTCTGCACGGTGGATGTGCCGATGCTCTGGTAGCTGATCCAGCGGAACAGCTCGCCGAAACCGGGAATGTCCTTGTCCTTCACCCGGTCGAGCGCCTCTGGCGTGACATCGCGCCCGGTCAGCCCGGTGCCGCCGGTGGTGATGACGCAGTCGACCTGCTTGCTCGCGATGAAGCGGCGCAGCACGTCGTAGATCTCGGCGGCATCGTCCGGGCAGATGGTGCGTTCGACGAGGGTGTGCCCGGCCTCGCGCACCCGTGCCTCCAGCAGGTCGCCCGAGCTGTCGGTCGAAGGATCGCGGGTGTCCGATACGGTGACCAGCGCGATCCCGATCGGCTGGAACGTGCGGGTTTCGTCGATAGCCATCAGCGGCGCGTGAAACGCTGGGTTGGCGGGCCTGCCTCGGGGAAGCCGGGCCAGCGGTTCATCGCCAGCGCCTGCCTGCTGGGCGAAGGCGCGGCGGCCTGCCGCTCGTACATCCAGTAGTTGCGGGTGACGATCGCGACATAGCCGCGCGTTTCCCAATAAGGAATCGATTCCATGTAGAGCAGCGGATCGCCCTGGTCGTTCACCTCGGTGTTCCAGCGGCCCACCGGCGTGAGGCCGGCGTTATAGGCGGCCATGATCTTGGGCAGCTTGCCCTGCGTCGCGGGATGATCGCGCAGCATCTGCAGGTGCCGCTGGCCGAAGGCGAGGTTGACGCTCGGCTGGTTGAGCGAGCGGGGATTGCCGCTCACGCCCAGCGCGCCGGCATGGTCCTGCGCGGCGGCGGGCATGATCTGCATCAGCCCGCGCGCGCCTGCGGGGCTGACGACCGCGGCGCGGAAGTTCGATTCCTGCAAGGCGTGGGCGTAGGCGAGTGCGGGGTCGACCTGCCATCCGTTCACCGGCTCCCACCGCGCGACGGGGAAGCGCAGCGCCGGATCGGGCGTGCCGCCGCGCGGGGCGTTGTGCGCCATCCACAGCTGGGTCGAGGGCAGGCCAAGCTCGCGCGCGAGGCGCGAGAGCGCGGTGAACTCGGACGGATCGCCGATCCGCGCCTGGTGGCGCAGCACTTCGTCGGCCAGCTCGTCGTGGCCCAGCTCGGCCAGAGCGACTGCGACGCGGACGTTCTCCTCGCGGCTGAGCTGCTGCCAGTCGGCGGGGCTGAGGTCGGGCGTTTCGCCTGCACGTGGCAGGTGCTGGCCCAGCTGCTCGCGCGCGAGCATGCCGTACAGCGTCTCGTCCATCATCGCCGCGCCGCGCAGCTTTTCCGCGGCCTTTTCCGGCTGGCGGCAACGGATGTAGGACCGGCTCGCCCAGTAATAGGCAGCCGCCGAGAGTTCGGGGTTGATCGCGGTTGCGGCCGCGCGGTCGAAACCGTCGGCGGCGGTCGCGCAGTCGCCCATCCGCCAGGCGGAGATGCCGACCACCCAGTCGCCCTCGGGCACCCAAGCCCCGCTGCCATCGCGCACCGTGCGCGCCATCGCGAGCGCGGCGGCGTCGTTGTTCTCGATGTAATAGCTCCACGCGACGCGGCGGCGCCATTCGGCCCGCGCTTCGCTGCTGAGCCCGGCATCCACCCCGTCGAGCAGCAGGCGCGCGCCGTCGGGATCGTCATTGCTGATCTTGTCGAGGATCGCCGCCTTGATGTCGCCCGGCATGGTGCCGTCATTGGTATCGCGCGGCAGGATCCGCTTGCTGGCATAGCCCTGCGGGAGGAAGCTCTGTTCGGGCGGCAGGTAGGGCGCGCTCATCAACCCGCGCTTGGACGCGAGATCGGTGATCTGCTGCGCCTGCGGCAGGCGGCTGCCCTTGGCGAGCCATTCCTGCAGCGCGGGCAGTTCGATCCGCGGGCTGTTTGCGTCGAGATAATACTCTGCCTGCGCAATCAGCTTGAGCGGTTCGTCGCCCCGCTGCGCGAGCAGGCTTTCGACCTCGCTCCAGTTGCCATTATCCAGCGCGGCGAACACGCGGGTGTAGAACTGCCGGTCGGCTTCGCTGAGCACCTGGGGGATGTTCGGATTGGCCGCGCGTTCGCGGAAATACTCCGCCGCGCTCTGCGACTGGGCCATCGCGGGCGTGGCCACGGGCAGCGCGGCCAGCGTGGCGGCGAGGGGGAGGAGAATGCGTTTCATCGTCGGTTGTCTCATTGGGCGGGGTCGCTCCGGTTGAGCCATCGGGTCCATGTCTGTGCGCGCTTTGCCGGGCTGCGGAGCAGGCTCGCGAAATCCGGCATCGCGAAGACAGCCGCTTTACCACCGCCATGCGAAATTGTGGTTAACGCTTTGTCTTCCTGCGCCATCTCGTGCGCAAGAAGCGACCAGACGCGTTCGCCCAGCACGATCAGCTGCGCCGGGCGCACCAGCGCGACGTGGTGCTGCGCCAGCTTGCCATAGCCTGCGCGCCCGACCGCATCCCATTCGGGCCGCAGGGTGTGACGCGGCAGCACGCTGGCGAAATAGGCGGCATCGCTGGCATAGCCCATCGCGCGCAGCATGTTCGCGGCGAGCATTGCAGCAGGCTCGCCCAGCAGATCCTCGCCCGCAGGCTGGTCGACCAGCAGCATGACCTGCACCTGCGCCGGGCCGCGCGGGGCTACGCGGGGGTAGGAGCCGGGCGGGTCGAGCGCATCGCTCTCCATCCACCACGTGCGGAATGCGTCGAGATCGTCGGGCCACTGCGCCGGATCGCCCGGATGCGCAGCGCCGTCGCTGCCGCTGGCGATGAAGCGGCTCAGCGCCGTGCGGTTGGGCGGCGGCGGGGGAGGTGGTGGCGGCGCGGAGGGCGCATCCGTCTCCCGATCGCTCTGCGCAGCCTGCGCATCGCCCTTGCCATCGGCCTCCTTCAACCACGCGGACGGCGCATCCTCGACATGCTCCAGCACCCCGGCATCGGCCCACCAGTCGAGGCTGGCGGCGAATGCTTCGCGCAAATTTTCGGGGTGGAAGGAATGGTCGGCCATTTCGCACAGGGTCTTGACCTGTGGCGCGCAGGCAATCAAGCCGGAAGCAACGCTAATTCGGCCCGAAAAGAGCTTCGAGGATATTATGATCGAACGTGAATCCATGCCGTGCGACGTGCTGGTGGTCGGCGGAGGCCCCGCCGGGCTCGCCGCAGCCATCCGCCTGAAGCAGATCAATGAAGAGCTTGAAGTCGTCGTCCTCGAAAAAGGGTCGGAGATCGGCGCGCATATTCTTTCGGGCGTGGTTCACGATCCGAAGGCGCTGAACGAGCTGTTCCCCGACTGGAAGGACATGGACTGCCCGATCGGTGAAGTGCCCGTGACCGACAACTGGCACTGGGTGCTGCGCAAGAACGGCAAGTTCCCCATGCCGCACCTCTTCATGCCCCCGCTGATGAGCAACAAGGGCAACTACACCGGCAGCCTCGCCAACCTGACCCGTTGGCTGGGTGAGCAGGCCGAAGGCTTTGGCGTGATGGTTTTCCCCGGATTCCCCGCAGCCGAAGTGATCTACGGCGATGACGGCGCGGTCGCGGGCGTCATCACGCAGGACATGGGCATCGCGGCGGATGGTTCGCAAAAGCCCGATTTCCAGCCGGGCATGGAAATCCACGCCAAGTACACCCTGTTCGCAGAGGGCGCACGCGGCAGCCTGACCAAGCAGCTCAAGGCGAAATTCGACCTCGAGAAGGATTGCCAGCCGCAGACCTATGGTCTGGGCATCAAGGAATTGTGGGAAATCGACCCTGCCAAGCACGTGCCGGGCCGGGTGATCCACACGCAAGGGTGGCCGCTCGACAACGATAGCTGGGGCGGCGGCTTCCTCTACCACATCGGCGACAATCAGGTCGCGCTCGGCTTCGTGACCGCGCTCGATTACGCCAACCCGTACCTGTCGCCCTATCACGAATTCCAGCGCTGGAAACACCATCCCGATATCCTCGACATCATCGAGGGCGGGAAGCGCGTGGCCTATGGCGCACGCGTGATCAACGAAGGCGGCTGGCAGAGTGTGCCGCAGCTGGCATTCCCCGGCGGGGCGCTGATCGGTTGCTCGGCAGGCTTCGTCAACGTGCCCCGGATCAAGGGCAGCCACACCGCGATGAAGAGCGGGATGCTGGCCGCCGAGAGCGTGGCGGCGGCGATTGCTACGGGCAAGGAGCACACCCAGCTCGACGATTACGAAGAGAACCTGCGCGAAAGCTGGATCGCGACCGAGCTCAAGAAGGTGAAGAATGCGCAGCCCGCGATCGCGAAGCTGGGCGGCGATTTCGGCACCGTGCTGGCGGGCATCGACATGTGGATGCGCACGCTCAAGATCGGGCTGCCGTTCACGCTGAAGCACACGCCCGACTACACACACACCAAGCGCGCCGACCTGTTCGAGCCGATCATCTATCCGAAGCCGGATGGAGAGATCAGCTTCGACCGGCTGACCAGCGTTGCCTACAGCTTCACCAACCATGCGGAAGACCAGCCCTGCCACCTGAAGGTGAAGGACATGGAGCTGCAGAAGGAAAGTGAGCTGGGCCAATATGCCGGGCTATCGCAGCGCTACTGCCCGGCGGGTGTGTATGAATGGCTGGTCGACGAGGATAGCGGCGAGCCCAAGTTCCAGATCAACTCGCAAAACTGCGTCCACTGCAAGACCTGCGACATCAAGGACCCGAACCAGAACATCGTCTGGACCGTCCCCGAAGGTGGCGGCGGGCCGAACTATCCGAATATGTGATGGCAGGAGGCCAGATGTTGTCGTCACCCCGGGCTTGACCCGGGGTGGTGCTTCCTTTTTGGGCAACTCCCCGAAAGAAGAAGCACTGGCCCGGATCAGGTCCGGGCCGACCATGGTGTTGATGGTTCTCAAGAGTCTGGAATCAAACGAAATCGCTCTCTCCCCGTTCGGGGAGAGATATGAAGCCTTGCGAGCCTGCTCGCTAGGCGTAGTTGAGAGGGGCATGTTGGATTGCAGGCGCAGCGCACCCCTCTCCCAACCCTCTCCCCTCAAGGGGAGAGGGCTTTGATGCGCGAAACCGCTTACGCCAAGCTCAACCTTGCGCTGCATGTCCGTGCACGGCGAGAGGATGGCTATCACGAGCTCGAAACGCTGTTCGCCTTCTGCGAACACGGCGATGTGCTGAGCGCCGAGCCTGCGGAGCGCGACGAAGTGCGCACCCTCGGCGAGTTCGGCGGCAATGTGGGCGATCCGGGCGACAACCTCGTCGTGCGTGCCTTGTCCGCGCTGCCCCATTCGGATGGCCTGTCCATTACGCTGGAAAAGAACCTGCCCGTCGCGGCGGGGCTGGGCGGAGGCTCGGCGGATGCTGGCGCGGTGTTCCGGCTGGTCAAGAAGGCGCATGGCCTGCCAGGCGACTGGCAGGCCCGCGCACTGAAGCTCGGCGCGGATGTTCCCGCCTGCGTCCGCTCCGAAATGGCGGTCGGGCGCGGGGTGGGGGAGGAGCTTGCGCCGCTGGAGAACGATCTTGCGGGCACGCCCGTGCTGCTGGTCAATCCGCGCATCGCGCTCTCGACCGGGCCGGTCTTCGCGGCGTGGGACGGGTTCGATCGCGGTCCGCTGCCCCAGGGCAGTGCCCGCGACATCGCGCTGCAGGGGCGCAACGATCTGGAAGCGCCCGCGATATCGATCTGCCCCGCGATCGACCAGGTGCTGCGCGCGCTGGGCGCGACCTCGCCGCTGCTGGCGCGCATGTCCGGCTCGGGCGCGACCTGCTTTGCGCTCTACGAGGATGCCGAACTGCGCGACGCGGCGGAGCGCGAGATCGCGCTGCGCCAGCCGGGGTGGTGGAGAATGGCGAGCGTTCTTAGATAGGCGCGCATGAACGATACGCAGACCCCCTTCATCCGCATCGGAACTCCCCAGCGCGGCGGCATCATCGCCGTCGCCGACCACGCGGGCGATGCCGTGCCCGACGAGATCGAACTGGGCATTCCGGCAGAGCTGATGGAGCAGCATATCGCGGTCGATATCGGGACCGCGGGCATTGCCGAGCGGCTGGCGCGCAAGCACGGCATCGCGGCGCAGATCGCGCAGGTCAGCCGGCTGGTGATCGACCTGCATCGTAACGAGGGCGACGATGCGCTGGTCGTCACCAGCAGCGACGGGCACACCATCCCTGGCAATATCGGCGCGGATATCGAGCGGCGTACCGCGCTCTATCACCGACCCTATCACGAAGCCTTCGCGCAGATGGTGGCCGAGGCGCAGCCATCGCTGATCCTCGCGATCCACAGCTTCACTCCGGTGATGGGCTCGACCGGGGAGCAGCGCCCGTGGCATGTCGGCCTGCTGTACAATCAGGACGATTCCGCCGCGCGCATCGCGATCGACGCGTTCGGCGCGATGGGCTTCACTGTGGGCGATAACGAGCCCTATTCGGGCAAGCAGCTTAACGCGACGATGGACCGCCATGCCGAAGCGAACGGCATCGCCTACCTGACCATCGAGGTGCGGCAGGATCTGGTCGCGCGCAAGAGCCATCAGGCGGTGTGGGCTGACCGGATCGCGCAGGTCGCGCAGGAAGTGCTCGCCGCACTCGCCAGCCGGACGGCAGAGTAAACGCAATGCTTACCATTTGCGGGTAGGAATGGCGCTTCTCCGGGTCGCAGGAGACGATCGAAAGGTGAAGTGGATGCGGATCGCTGGAACACTCGCCGTCGCCGGGCTGGCCTTTGCCATTGTCGCATGTGGCGGCGACGGGTCCGCCTCGGCCGCCAGTGGCGATACCGGCACGACCAGCCCCGATCCTGCACCCACGACTACCTCGATCGCATGCGCCCCCGACGGTGCGGAGAGCTTCGATGCGACCTGCTCGGTCGAGCGGTTCGAGGTCGAGGGGAAAATCCTGCTCACCGTGTTCCATCCCGACGGCGGATTCCGCCGGTTCGAGCAATTGCCCGACGGTTCCGGCCTCGCAGCGGTTGCAGGAGCGGACGCGGTGACGCAAACGCTGTCGGGTGACATTCTCGAAGTATCCCTCGCCGGAAACCGATACCGTTTCCCCGCCACCACTCAGTGAGCATGTCGCGCAGCGACGCGCGCAAATCCTGACGACCGACCAGATGCGCGCTGCCGAGGCGGCGCTGTTCGATGCGGGCGTGGAGGAATGGGCGCTGATGAGCCAGGCGGGCCATGGCGCAGCGGAGTGGATCGCGCGGCTTGCGGCGGGTGGCCCCGTCACCGTGCTGTGCGGGCCGGGCCATAATGGCGGTGACGGCTATGTCGCGGCGGCTGCGCTGAAGGCGCGCGGGCTGACGGTGAAGGTGGTCGCGCCGATTTCTCCCCAGACCGATCTTGCCCGCCATGCCGCGAGCACGTTCGACGGAGAAGTTCTGTCCGACGCCGAGGGAGTGAAGGGGACGGTGTTCGTCGATGCCATGTTCGGCATCGGCCTGTCGCGCCCACTCTCGGACGAGCATCGCGCGCTGATCCGCGATCTGCACGCCTCGCATGACCGTGCGGTCGCGCTCGATGTGCCCAGCGGGGTCGATTCCGACACTGGCGATGTGGTTGGCGGCGAGGGCGATGATGTGCCCCGCTATGCCCTGACGCTGGCGTTCGGCGCGTGGAAGCCCGCGCATTTCAGCGGCCCCGCGCTGGCGAGCATCGGTGCGGCGCGGCTGGTCGATATCGGCGTGCCCGATCGCGGCGGGGCGATGCGCCTGTCTCTGCCCGAGCGAATCGCGCCGCCCGCCTTCGACGCGCACAAATACACCCGTGGCCTGGTCGCGGTGGTCGGCGGGGCGATGGCGGGCGCCAGCCTGATGGCGTCGCGCGCCGCCGCGCTGGCGGGGGCTGGCTACGTCAAATGGCTGAGCGAGCATGACCATCCCGGTCACCCGCCCGATCTGGTCAAGGACGATGCGCCGCTCACCGACGCGCTGGGTGACGAGCGGATCGGGGCCGTGCTGATCGGGCCGGGGCTGGGGCGCGACGATAGCGCGCGCGAACGGCTTGAGGCGGCGGTGCGCAGCGGCCATCCGCTGGTGCTCGACGCCGATGCGCTGGTCCTGCTGACGCCGGAGATACTCTCCGCCAAGGGCGATGCGCCGATCCTGCTGACCCCGCACGAGGGCGAGTTGTCGCGCCTGTGCGATGCCTTCGACGTCGCGGGCGAGACCAAGCGGGAGCGTGCCCTCGCGCTGTCGCAGGCGAGCGGCTGCGCCGTACTCGCCAAGGGAGCCGACACGCTGCTGGCATCGGGCGAAGACGTGCGCTTCTTCCCGCCTGCCTCGCGCTGGCTGTCGGTCGCGGGCAGCGGTGACGTGCTCGCCGGAATCTGCGCCGCGCGCTTGGCGGCGGCCGGAGATGCGATGCAGGCCGCGTGCGAGGCGGTCCACCTGCATGGCCGCGCGGCGCGCCATGCGGGCGCGGGCTTCACCGCGACAATGCTCGCCGAAGCGGTCCATCCCGCGCTGGAGGACATGCTGTGAGCGAGGCCGTGGAACAGATTATCCGCATCGCCGCCAAGGGCGATGGCGTGACCGCGAGCGGTCGCCACGTGAAGGGCACAGTGCCCGGCGACATGGTGGGCGCCGACGGGACCGTCGAACGCGGCCCCCACCATATCGACCCGCCATGCCGCCATTTCCCCCGCTGCGGCGGGTGCGAGTTGCAGCAGGCAGACGACGCTGCGCTGGCCGAGTTCGTCAGCCAGCGGGTCGCGTTTGCGGCCGAATCGCAGGAGCTGGTGCCCGACACACTCACCGCGCCGCATCTCTCCCCGCCGCGCAGCCGCAGGCGCGCGACGTTGCATGCACGGCGCGCGGGCAAGAAAGTCGTAATCGGCTTTCGCGAGCGGGGATCGCACCAGATCGTCGACATGGCCGAATGCCACATCCTCGCCCCCGCGCTGTTCGCGCTGGTCGATCCGCTGCGCGCGCTGCTGGCCCATTGGCCGGGCAAGCTGGCGGTCGATATTTCGCTGACGCTGGCGGATCAGGGCGCGACGGCGGAGATCCGGGGGATCTCGCCAGAAAACCTCGCGCAGACCGAAGCACTATCCGATTTCGCCCGCGAGCAGGGCCTCGCGCGCCTGTCGATCGACGACGGCTACGGCCCTGAGCCCGTGTGGGAGCCCGAGCCGGTGACGGTCACGCTGGGCGGCGTGCCGGTCTCCCTGCCACACGGCGCGTTTCTCCAGCCGACCGCCGATGGCGAGGCCGCGCTGCTGTCTGCTGCGAAGGAATGGTGCGGCGATGCCGCGACCATTGCAGACCTGTTTTCGGGGCTGGGCACCTTCGCCTTCGCGCTGGCAGGCCCGGCCAAGGTGCTGGCGGCGGAGGCGGACCGCGCGGCGCATCTCGCCTGTCAGGCGGCGGCACGCGCGTCGGGCAAACCGGTCCATTCGCTGCACCGCGACCTGTTCCGCGATCCGTTGACCGCTGACGAAATCTCCCGCTTCGATTGCGTGCTGCTCGACCCGCCGCGTGCCGGCGCGCGCAACCAGGCGGATATGATTGCTCAGAGCAGCGTGGGGCGCGTGGTCTATATCAGCTGCAATCCGCAAAGCTGGGCGCGCGATGCGCGGCGGCTGGCGGATGGCGGCTTTCGCCTCGCAGAGCTGCGCCCGGTGGGCCAGTTCCGCTGGTCGACCCATGTCGAGCTGGCGAGCCTGTTCGTGCGCTGATTCTTTCCCAGCGACTTAAACTCCCCTCCCCGGCGGGGAGGGGTTGGGGAAGGGGGTTCCCAGCCATCGGCCGTGGTACACCCCCACCCAGCCTCCCCCTCAAGGGGGAGGAGAGAAGGGGGCTAGCCCCGCAGCATGTCCACGATCTTCGCGTCGAGCCACTCGCGCGCGCGCGGCTCGACGAAGGCATGGCTCGCGCCTTCGCAGCGGGCCACGCGGACATCGTCCTTGTCCCAGATGCCGTCGAACACCTGTGCGGTGCGGTCTGCACTGGCGAGGAGGATGCTCACCGGCCCGTCGAACGTCGCCAGCCCCTTGCGCATCCGGCCTGCCAGATCGCTCGCCGCAGGGGCGGGGCGCGCGGCGCGGATCAGCCCGCCCGCCAGCTTGCGCAGGTTCACGCCGCCGCGCAGCAGGCGCGCCACTTCGGACGGATCGCCCAGCTTTTGCAGATAGCGCGCGCGGATCGCCTGCGGGGGCGGGGTATCGTCGTCCTCGTCCTCGATCGTCCACGGATTGCTCAGCACCAGCGCATCGCAGCCCGCGCCGCCCGCCAGCATCAGCGCGCTCGCCGCATCGCAATTGCCATAGGCCACGATCCGCTTCACCTGAGGGGCGATCGCGCGAAACGCCTCGATCGCGGCGCGGATATCGGGTTCTGACTGGGTGAAGCCCAGGTTCTCGCCCTCGCTGTCGCCGACCCCGCGGCGGTCGTACCGGAACACGGGGAAGCCGCGCTTGGCGATGGTCTGCGCCAGCCGCGCTTGCCCGCGAAACGCGCCGCTGCGCAGCTCGTTACCCCCGCTCACCAGCAGCAGGCCGGTGGTCAGCGGCGCGGTGTCGAGCGTGCCGGCAAGGGTCGATCCCTCGCAATTGAAGGTCAGGTGCAGGCGGCGGCTCATCCCACGTCCCTCATCGCCACCGAGATCGTCGCGGCGAGCGCGTCGGCCTGCGCCGCATCGAAATCGGGTTCGGCACGCAGCCACAGGGGCCGTCCGCCGAGCGTTTCGTGGTCGATCAGGGTGACGCCGTCGCCGCGCGCAGGCACTTCGGCGCTCTCCAGCGCAGCGAACAGCGCGGGGCCGATCGACCATCCGGCGAGCTGGACGCCTTCGCTGCGGCCCGTCGCCTCGATCTCTTCCCGCGTTTCGGGCGCTCCGGCCTCTTTGGTCGAGATGATCCGCGCGCGAACCATGGCCCGCAGGATCTTCGGCCCGTCCTGCGAGGCGTAGTCCCATCCGGGCAACCCGGCAGGCCGCAGCAATGCACCTCCGCGCACGCTCAACACATGAGTCGCGCCGAAATGCTCCGCCGCTGCGGCAGCGCCTGCGCGCCAGCATTCAAGAGTCTGCTGTGCGAGCAGCGCGCGGCTCTCGTTGCAGCCGGGCAGGTCGGGCAGCACGCTGTCCACGCCTGCATCGTCGAGCCGGCGCATGATCTCCACGATCTGCCGGCGAAGCTTGTTGGCTTCCTCGAACAAAGGCGGGATCACCAGCAGGCGTGCGTCGCGCGCGCGATTGAACACGAGCGCGACTTCGCTGCGCGTCTCACCGTCAGCGGCAGGACACGGCCATTCGACGAACTGGAATGGGGTTGTCACGCCAGCAGCAAGTCAGTTGCTGGCGGTCTTGGCCTCGGCAAGGGCGAGCAGCCCGCCATAGGTTTCCAGATGGTCGCCATCGACCTCGTCATCCTCGATGATGATGTCGAAGCGGTCTTCCATCTCGGTCAGCAGGTCGGCGACCGCCTGGCTGTCGAGTTCGGGCAGATGGCCGAACAGGCCGCTATCGGGCGTCAGGTCGGCTGCGCGTTCGTCCGACAGGCCGAGTACGTCGCGCAGGATTGCGCGCAGGGTCTCGTCGATCTTGCTGCGGGCGGGCCCGGTCGGGTCCGCAGTCGCTGAAGTCTGGGCGGTCATAGATACCGTTAAGCTGCCGTAAAAGTCGCGGTTGCCTAGCGGGGGGTGTTGCCTCTTGCAAGGATCGCGCGCGCTGCGCGTTTTGCGAGCGCAGGCCACGCGGCGGGCTGCGTGGGGTCCAGCGCGTCGAGCAGGAAGCGCGGACGCACCTGTTCCATCCAGTCCGCCTTGTAGGAATCGGAGCCTGTGCCGAAGTCCACCAGCGTGACATTATCACGGTCGATCACATGTTCGAACAGCGCGGCCGACAGCGTCGTGCCAGGCGAAATCGGCTTGGCGCTTTCCAGATGGGCGAGTTTGTGGATGTAGGCGATGGAGTTCTCCACGGTCCAGAACTGCGCCGCCACGGCCACGCCATCGGCGCGCGCGACGCCCAGCCTGATGCGCCCCGCCGCGCCTTCATCCTGTGCGAAGCGGCGCAGCAGATCGGGTTCGTCCTCGCTCGGCTTCCAGCTCTCGGCGTAGATCTTTTCGTAATCCACCCAGAGGCTTGCGTCGAAATGCTCGACGATTTCGACCTCGACCTTCCGGGCCTTGCGCTTGAGCGTGGTGCGCAGGCGACCGGGTCGACTGGCCCAGTATTCGGCAAAGCTGCGGCCCGCGACCGGCAGCACATGGTTCTCGTCGCACTGGGTCAGCGAGACCTGCCAGCCGGCCTTGCGGAATGCAGCGGCGAGGCGGGTGGCGGAGCCGTCTTCGTCGGGCAGCGGCCAGAGCGTCACGCGCGGAGCCTCGCGCTTCAGATCGTGTGCCAGTGCCTCCAGCATCGCATCGCCTGCGTCACCGGCGGGCACCACCGGACGCCAGGTGAAGGCATACCAGTTGCGCAGCGCTTCGATGCGTCCGTCGGTCCGGTTGAGCGCGATGGTTGCGTGGCTGCCCCCCGTCTCGACCCGCTTGAAAAAGGCGTGCGGGCGCGAATCGGCGAGCAGCGCGTACCACTCGGGCCGCTCGAACGGAGACGGGCAGGCGCACCCACAGGCTTGCTGCGGTGTTGCTTGCACAATGGTAACCTCCTTGTGATAGCCACCTGTTTCCGCGTTCACGAGGCGTTGTACTCCTATCTCCATGACCCAGCCCGATCCGACTCCTTTTCCGATCGACCATGTTATCGAACACGGCCCTGATGCGGACCCGGCGCTGGCTCTGCGCGACGGCACCCTTAACTATGCGGACTTAAGAACCCGTGTCGGTCGGTTGGCGGCGTGGCTGAAATCGCAGATCCCGGAAACGGGCGCGCGGATCGCGAGCTGGTCCGCGAAGGGCGAGCTGACCTGTCTGCTGCCGCTGGCCGCGCCGCGTGCCGGGCTGGTCCACGTGCCGATCAACCCGATGCTCAAGCGCACACAGGTGGCGCATATTCTGGCGGACAGCGGCGCTGCCATGCTGATCGGCACGCCCGCGCGGCTTGCCACGCTGGAGCCGGGCGATCTGCCCGTCGGGTGTGCGCAAGTAGAGGAAAGCGCGGCGCTGGAGGCGGCGCAGGCCTGCGATCCACTGCCAAAGTCCGCCGCCGATCCGCAGACCATCGCCGCGATCCTCTATACCAGCGGGTCGACCGGCAAGCCCAAGGGCGTGGTGCTGAGCCATGCGAACCTGTGGCTGGGCGCGGTCAGCGTGGCGCATTACCTCAAGCTGCGCAGCGACGATGTGACGCTCGCGGTGCTCCCGTTGGCGTTCGACTACGGCCAGAACCAGCTGCTTTCGACCTGGCGCGCGGGCGGCTGTGTCGCCCCGCTCGACTACCTGATGCCGCGCGACGTGACCAAGGCGGTGGCGAAACATCGCGCGACCACGCTCGCCGCCGTGCCGCCGCTGTGGCGCCAGTTGGTTGAAGCGAAGTGGGAAGAGGGTGCGGGTGACAGCCTCAAGCGCCTGACCAATTCCGGCGGCGCGCTGACGCCCGATCTGATCGACGCGATGCGTGCGACCTGGCCCGCTGCCGATATCTACCCGATGTACGGCCTGACCGAGGCGTTCCGTTCCACCTTCCTCGATCCCGGTCTGGTCGCAACGCACCCGACCTCGATGGGCAAGGCGGTGCCCTTTGCCGAGGTGCTGGTGGTGAACGAGGCGGGCGGGCCCGCCGCGCCGGGCGAAGAGGGCGAACTGGTCCATTGCGGGCCTCTGGTGGCACAAGGATACTGGCAGGACCCCGAGCGGACGGCGGAGCGATACAGGCCCGCCCCCGCACATTCCGAATATGGCGGAATGGCCGTGTGGTCGGGCGACTATGTGAAGCGCGATGCGGACGGCCTGCTCTATTTCGTCGGGCGGCGCGACGCGATGATCAAGAGCGCGGGCAACCGGATCAGCCCGCAGGAGATCGAGGACGCGGCGCTCGCCACCGGGCTGGTCGCCGATGCGGTGGCCTTCGGCGTGGCCGATGCGAAGCTTGGCCAGGCGGTCCATCTGGTGGTGCGCGGTGCGGGCGAGGTGGATGCGCTGAAAGCCGCGCTCAAGCGCGATCTGCCCAGCTTCATGCAGCCCCACGCGATCGAATGGCGCGAGGACCTGCCGCTGAACCCCAATGGCAAGATCGACCGGCCCGCGTTGTTCCGGGAAGTCAGCGAAAGGCTCGCTGCATGAGCATCGAACGTCGCAGGCGCGATCCCAACGCCGCCAAGCCGCTCGGCCCGATCCCGCTGGGGTTCGAGGCGATCGATGGCGAACTGGCGATCGGCGGGCGCAAGGCGAGCGATCTGGTCGCCGAAGCGGGCGACACGCCGCTGTTCGTCTATTCGCGCGCCATGCTCGATGCGCGGATGGCGGCCTTGCGCGCCGCCATGCCGGAAAGCCTCGCGATCCATTACGCGGTCAAGGCCAACCCGCACCCCGATGTGATCGCCCACATGGCAGGGCTGGTCGACGGCTTTGATCTCGCCTCGGGCGGGGAGCTGGCGATCCTGCAAGGCGTCGGCATCGACGGGGCGCACATCAGCTTTGCCGGGCCGGGCAAGCGCCCGCGCGAAATTCGCGCCGCGATCGAGGCAGGCGTGACGCTCAACTGCGAAAGCGAGACCGAGGCTGAGCGTGCGCTGGAGATAGGCCGGGATCTCGGTATCCAGCCCAAGGTCGCGGTGCGGGTGAACCCCGATTTCGACATGCGCGGATCGGGCATGAAGATGGGCGGCGGGGCCAAGCAGTTCGGGCTGGATGCACAGCGGGTGCCCGCGCTGATCCGTCATCTGATCGAGGGCGGGGCGCAGTGGCGCGGCCTGCACATCTACACCGGCAGCCAGACTCTGGAGGCCGATGCGGTGATCGAGACGCAGGGCCATGTGCTCGACCTGGCAGCGCGGATCGCGCGCGAGGTCGGACAGCCATGCCCCGCGCTCAATCTGGGCGGCGGTTTCGGCATCCCCTATTTTGCGGGCAACGAACCGCTCGACATCGCCGCGATCGGTGCGGCGCTGAGTGATCGTTTCGCGAATCTGCCCGACGAACTGGCCGAGACCGAGATGGCGATCGAGCTGGGGCGCTATCTGGTCGGCGAGGCGGGGGTCTACCTCGCGCAGCTCGTCGATCGGAAGGAAAGCCAGGGCGAGATTTTCCTGATCACCGACGGCGGATTGCACCATCAGCTGGCCGCATCGGGCAATTTCGGGGCGGTGGTCCGGCGCAATTATCCGCTCGCCATCGCGACGAAGTTCGATGCGCCGACCGCAGAGATCGCGAATGTCGTCGGCTGCCTGTGCACCCCGCTGGACCGTTTGGCCGACAAGGCAGAGCTGCCGCGTGCCGAGGTCGGCGATCTGGTCGTGGTGTTCTGCGCCGGGGCCTATGGTGCGTCGGCTTCGCCGATGCATTTCCTCGGCCAGGGACCTGCGCTGGAGATGCTGGTCTGACGGCTGCGTCAGCGCGCGGTGTTTACCTCTTGCCAACCCGGCGTCCCAGATCGGGATCGGGTGCGATCAGATCCCTTAGCTAACGGGATATTCACCCTTTTTGGCGAGGAACGATCCCAAATCGTCGGCCAATGGTGGCGGCGCGCTTCGCGGGTGCGCTGTCCGGCCGACACGAATGGAAGGATCGATCCCATGCGCAACCGCGCGATTGCCAGGTTCACGGCGCTTATCCTGGGGCTTTTCGCTCTCTCCGCCTGCATGAGCGGCGGCGGGCCCGAGCTGCCGCCTGCCGCCTTCGTGGCGACGCAGGAGGGGCCGAGCCAGGAATACGTGATCGGCCCGCTCGACGAATTGTCGATCAACGTCTGGCGCAACCCGGAGCTGAGCGCGCAGAACATCCAGGTTCGCCCCGACGGGCGCATCTCGATCCCGCTGGTCACCGACATGCCTGCCGTGGGCAAGACCCCGGCAATGCTGCAGGAGGATATCCGCTTGCACCTGTCTCAGTTCATCGAACAGCCGATCGTCTCGGTCATCGTGAACAAGTTTGCCGGGACGTTCAGCCAGCAGGTGCGGATCATCGGCGCGACCGAAAAACCCGCCTCGATCCCCTATCGCGCCAACATGACCGTGCTTGACGCGATGATTGCGGTCGGCGGCCTCAGTGAATTCGCGGCGGGCAACAAGGCCAAGCTGATCCGCTTCGATCCGCGCATCGGGCGCCAACGCGAATATGCGCTGCGCCTGTCCGATCTGCTGCGGCGCGGCGACAGCAAGGCCAACGTCATGCTCGCCCCGGGCGATGTCATCATCATTCCCGAAAGCATGTTCTGAAGAGGCTGACGCGACGTGAACGATCTCTTCGACGAAGTGCGCTCGGCGCTCTATTCGGCCTGGAGCCGGAAATGGCTGGCGCTGGGCGTGGCCTGGGCGGTGTGCCTCGCGGGCTGGCTGTTCGTCGCCTCGATCCCGAACACCTATGAAAGCCACGCGAAGATCTTCGTCCAGCTGGACGATGTGCTGTCCAAGCAGATCGGCATCGCGGGCAGCGACATGACCGATATTGCGCGGGTCAAACAGCGCATCGCCAGTGCATCGACGCTGGGCGAAGTGATCAAGTCGACCAAACTGGGCGAAACCGTCCGGACCCCGCGCGACATGGAAAATGCGATCGCCAGCCTCGCCCAGCGGGTCAAGGTGCGCAGCCAGGAAGACAACCTGTTCGAAATCACAGCCGACATGGGCCGCAGCGATTACACCGACGCCGAGAACGCCAAGCTGGCGCAGGACGTCGTGGTGAAGATGCTCGAGATCTTCCGGCAGGCCAATGTCGAGGGCACGCGCGGCGAGGTGAGCGACGCGGTCGCGTTGCTCGACCAGCAGCTCGACCAGCGCGCCAAGGAGCTCGAAAAGGCCGAGGCGCGGCGGACCGAGTTCGAGGCCCAGCACCCCGAACTGATCGGCGGATCGGCTGCGATCTCGACCAAGTTGCAGAGCGCGCGGGCCGAGATGCGCGGCGTTGAAGCCGATCTGGCAGCGGCGCAGAGCGCGCTCGCGGCGATCACCGGACAGCTGGCGAGCACGCCGAAGACGATTTCGGGCGGTGGCTTGAATGGTGGCGGCAGCGCGTTGCAGCAGGCCGAAACGCAGGTCGCGCAGCTGCGCGCGCGCGGCCTCAAGAACGATCATCCCGACATGCAGACCGCGCTGCGTCAGTTGCAGTTGCTGCGCCAGATGGGCGGTGATGCGGCCACCGCAGGCGGCATGCCGAACCCGGCCTACAGCTCGCTCGTCTCCATCCGGGCGGAGCGGCAGGCCAATGTGCAGGCACTGCTGGCGCGCAAGGCCGCGTTGCAGGCCGACATCTCGATGACGATGGCCGATCAGATCAGCGAGCCGGGCCTGGCTGCCGAAGCGCAGCGGGTCGGGCGCGATTACGAAGTACTGAAGAACAAGTACGACGAATTGCTGCAGGACCGCGAAGAGATGGAACTGCGCAGCCAGGTGGAGAGCGAGCGCAGCTCGTTCCGCTTCGACATCATCGATGCACCCGGCATCTCGACCAAGCCCGCCGCGCCCAACCGGCCGGTCCTGCTGGTCGCGGTGATGGTGCTGGGCGTGGGCGCGGGGCTGGGCAGTGCGATCCTGCTGACCTTGCTGCGCTCGACCTTCTCGACCGCCGACGGGCTCAAGAAATCGCTCGGCCTGCCGGTGCTCGGGACGATCTCGAACGTCGTGCCGCCCGAGCGCAAGGCGATCGAGGATCGCCGCATGCGCCTGTTCTACGCCGGATCGGGCGCGCTTGCGGGATTGCTGGTGGTCCTGCTGGGAATCGAATTCATCCAAGTCGGTCAGGTGATCGCATGAGGACCCGCCGATGACCGAGCATAACCCCATCAAACCGCCCAAGCCCGAGGGTGGCGAGGAAGAGAAGAGCTCGCTGCTGGAGCGCGCAAGCGGTGCGTTCGGCCTGAGCAATCTGGGTGCCGCGCCGATGCCGCGCAGCTTCGACGACGTGCCGATGAAGCGCGCGCGTCCGCTGCGCAAGGCGGGTACGCCCGCACCCGCGCCTGCGCCCGAGGCGACCCCCACACCTGCGCCCGCACCGGTCGAGATGTCGGTCGAAGCGGGGCGTGAAGAGGTCAGCCTGCCGGTCCCGGCGCAGCCCTCCGCACCGCCGCCCGCGGTGATCAATGGCACCGCCAACCCGATCGCGCTGGCGGGCGAGCGGGTCGAGGTCGACTTCGCATCGCTGCGCAAGGCCGGGTTTATCGATCCCGAGGGGCAGGCATCCGCGCTGGCAGAGGAATTCCGCATCGTGAAGCGCCAGATCCTCGACGCAGTCCGGCTGGCGGGCACCGCAGCCGCGCGCCGCATCCTGATCACCTCGCCGCATGAGAACGAGGGCAAGACCTTCTGCGCGGTCAATCTGGCGCTGTCGCTTGCGGCAGAGCGCGATCTCGAAGTGGTCCTGATCGACGCCGATCTGGCCAATCCTTCGGTCAAGCGCGTGCTCGGCCTGCCCGAGCGTGCCGGGCTGATGGACGTGCTCGCCGATGATCAGGCGCGCGTCGAAAGCCACGTGCTGCAAACCGATATCGCTGGCCTGTGGGTGCTGCCCCCGGGCCGCCAGTCCAGCCATGCGAGCGAGGCTTTGTCGAGCCGCCGCACCGCCGAGGTGTTCGAACGGCTGACCGCGCAGGCGCCCAACCGGATCGTGCTGGTCGACAGCCCGCCCGCGCTCGCCGCTTCGCCCGCCGCAGAGATCGCGAAGCATGTCGGCCAGACGATCCTGGTCGCGCGCGCGGACCGCACCGGCAAGACCGCGCTGGAAGATGCAGCGCAGCTGCTGTCGGCCTGCCCGGACATCAAGCTGGTGCTCAATGGCGCCAATTTCAGTCCAAGCGGTCGCCGTTTCGGGAGTTACTACGGATGAGGTATTCCCCCATAAACCGCATCTCCGCCATGGCCGCGCTGCTGTGCGCCGGCGCGATGCTGCCTGCGCCCGCGCTGGCGCAATATGGCTGGAGCGACGACGAAGTCACCAGCAGCGGCGGCGGCGAGTTGCAGCCCGCACCCGCCTATCCGGATGGCTATGCCGGCGATGTCGAGGCACAGGATGCCGATGGCGATCGCGGCAGCGCGCGCCCCAGCGGTGCGCCCGAACGTCAGCGCCTGCGGATCGAGCCCTATATCGAAGCCAACCAGATCGTCACCCAGCGGATCAAGCCGGACAGCGAAACGGCCGTCTATGGCGGGGTCGCAGCCGGGGTCGATGCGTCGGTCCAGGGCCGCCGTGCAGGCGGCTCCGTCTCGCTGCGGTATGACCGGGTGATCAGCTATGGCGACGATCTGTCAGGCGATGTGTCGGGCGGCGACAGCGTCACCGGTGTCGCACGCGGATACGTTGCGGCGGCACCGGGCATCACGCTGGAGGCGGGCGGGCTTGCCGCGCGCAGCCGCGTGGAAGGCGGCGGCGGCACGGCGATCGCCAGCGGCCAGCCGATCGACCCGGACAGCGAATCGCGGGTCTATTCCGTCTATGCGGGACCCAACGTGTCGACCAACGTGGGCGTGGCCGACGTGTCGGCCAATTACCGCTTCGGTTACAACCGGGTGGAAGAACCCGGAGTGGGCGTGGTCGATGCGACCGTCACCCCGATCGACGTTGCGCAGGAAAGCATCGTCCACTCCGCCAGTGCCCGCGTCGGCGTCGCCCCGCGCACCGTGCTGCCGGTCGGTGTGGCAGTGGGCGGGGGCGCCTATCAGGAAGAGGTCTCCAATTCCGATCAGCGCGTGCGCGACTTCTACGGACGCGGCGATGTCACCGTGCCGCTCGCGCCCGGTCTCGCCGTCGTCGGCGGGGTCGGCTACGAATATGTCCAGGTCGCCAACCGCGATGTTGTGCGCGATGCCAACGGCGATCCGGTGGTGGGCGAGGATGGCCGGTTCGAAACCGACGCCAGCGGCCCGCGCAGGATCGCGTTCGAGACCGAAGGGCTGATCTGGGATGTCGGCGTGGTGTGGAAGCCTTCGCGCCGGACCCAGCTGGAGGCGCATTATGGCCGCCGCTACGACAGCGACACCTATTACGGCACCTTCGACTGGCAGCCTTCGTCGCGCACTTTGGTGAGTGCGAATGTCTATAACACCATCAGCGGCTTCGGCGGTGCGATCACCAATTCGCTGGCCAATCTGCCGAGCGGCTTCGTCGCCTCGCGCAATCCGCTGACCGGCAATTTCACCGGCTGCGTCACCGGCAGCGGGGCGGACGGATCGGCCAACTGCCTTGGCGGGGCGCTGTCCTCCGTGCGCAGCGCGATCTTCCGCAACCGGGGCGTCAACCTGGGCTATTCGACTACGCAGGGCCGGATCACCACCGCGATGAGCATCGGCTACGACCGGCGGACCTATTTCGGCGCGGAAGGCACCGTGCTGGCGGCGGCGAACGATATCGTCGACCAGAGCTATTACGCCAATGTCAGCTTCGGCGCGCCGCTTGGACCGTTTGCCGCGTTCAGCGTGGCGGGTTACGCGAGTTACCTCGACGAGGGGACGAACGAGCTGAACGATGCGCTTCTGCTGGGCGCATCGGCGGCCTACAGCCGTACGCTGTGGCGCAACCTGTCTGCGCGCGCTGCGGTCTCTGTCGACACGGTCGACAGCGATCTGCTCAACGAAACCAACGCTTCGGCCCTGCTGGGCCTGCGTTACGACTTCTAGTTACCCAAGGGACCGCACCACATCATGTTCGACCAGTATTACGGTTTCTCAGGGCGACCATTCCAGCTCACGCCCGACCCCGCGTTCTATTTCGAGAGCATCACGCATCGAAAGGCGCTGAGCTATCTCGGTTACGGGATGGCGCAGGGCGAGGGCTTCATCGTCATCACCGGCGAGATCGGGGCGGGCAAGTCGACGATGGTCGCCCACCTGATGAAGAAGGTCGATCCCGACCAGATGACCGTCGGCCAGGTGGTCACCAGCAATCTGGACGGGTCCGAACTCGTCCATCTGGTGGCGCAGAGCTTCGGGCTCGACGTGGCCGGGCAGGACAAGGCGAGTGCGCTCGGTTCGATCGAGTCTTTCCTGCACGAGGAAGCGCGCGATGGCCGCCGCTGCCTGCTGATCGTGGACGAGGCGCAGAACCTGAGCTTCGAAGCGCTCGAAGAATTGCGGATGATGTCCAACTTCCAGCTCGGCTCGCACCCGCTGCTGCAGCAGCTGCTGCTCGGCCAGCCGGAATTCAAGCAGACGCTCGCCCAGCATGACCGGCTGGAACAGCTGCGCCAGCGCGTGATCGCGGCGCATCACCTGACCCCGATGGAGGTGCACGAGGTCGCGCCCTATATCGAGCATCGCCTGTCGCTGGTGAACTGGACGGGCTATCCTTCCTTCGACCCCAAGATTTTCGCGAAGATCCACGAGGCGAGCGGCGGGATTCCGCGCCGGGTCAACCAGATCGCCACGCGCCTGCTGCTGATGGGTGCGGTCGAGCAGCGCAGCCAGATCGACTGCGCGATGCTGGATCAGGTGGTCGAGGAGATGGCGCGCGACAACCGCCCGGACCTGGCCGAAACCGGCCAGCGTCTTTTCGCCAATCCCGCGGCGGAGCTTTCCGCTGCGCCTCCGCCTCCGCCGTCGGCACAGCGGCCGCCCGAGCATTCGCCAGCGCCCGCTCCGACACCAGCACCGACACCAGCACCGACACCGGCACCTTCGCCCACCGCTTCGACCGAGCGCCCCGAGCATGAAGACGAGAAATCCGATCTTCGGGCGGCGATCGCCATGCTTTCGCGCGCGATCGAAGGATCGGCCAGTACCGAGGGCGATCTCGCCAAGCGGGTCGAGGCACTGGAGGCCCGGCTCGAAGAGCAGGAGCAGAGCGTACGCTACCTCTTGCAGCTGCTGATCGAATGGCTCGACAAGGACGGCAGAAAGGCCGCCTAGGATGGACCTCGCGCCCGCCCGGCATCCACGGCCCGCGCCGGACCGGATCGTCAACGGCCTGTCGGTCGATGTCGAGGACTGGTTCCAGGTCGGCGCGTTCGAGAACACGATCGCGCGCGGCGACTGGGGCGGCTGCGAGTTGCGCGTGGAGCGCAATGTGGAGCGGGTGCTCGCTCTGTTCGATCGCGCGGGGGTCAAGGCGACGTTCTTCACGCTGGGCTGGGTTGCCGAGCGCGTGCCGCACGCGATCCGTGCGATTGCGGATGCCGGGCACGAGGTCGCCAGCCACGGCTACGACCACCAGCGGGTATTCACCTTCTCCCGCGAGGAATTCGCGGAAGACCTGAAGAAGTCGCGCGCCATTCTTGAAGATACAAGCGGCACGAAAGTGACCGGCTATCGCGCGCCCAGCTTCTCGATCGACGCGCGCAATCCTTGGGCGCATGAGGAACTGGCGGCGCAGGGCTACACCTACTCCTCCAGCGTCGCGCCGATTTCGCACGACCATTACGGCTGGCGCGAGGCACCGCGTTTCGCCTTCCGTCCGGTTGCAGGGGCAGAGATGATCGAGCTGCCGGTGACCACCGCGATGCTCGGTGAACGCAGGCTTGCGGCAGGCGGGGGCGGGTTCTTCCGCACGCTGCCCTATGGCTTCTCCCGCTGGGCGATCGCGCAGGTCAACCGTGAGGATGCGCGCCCGGCGGTGTTCTATTTCCACCCGTGGGAGGTCGATCCCGGCCAGCCGCGCGTGGCCGATGCCCCGCTGCGTTCGCGCTTGCGGCACTACACCAATCTCGGCCGCATGGAGGCCAAGCTCGAACGGCTGCTGCGCGACTTTGCATGGGGCCGGGTGGACGAGGTCGTGCAGCTCGAAAGCGCGCGGGAGGCGGCATGAACGCGCCCTTCGCCCCCGACGCTCGCGCAGCCGACACGGTCACCCGGGTCGACCTGCGCAATGCCGCCGAAGCCCGGCGGATTGCCGCTTTCGTGGAAGAGCAGGGTGGCAGTCCGTTCCATCTGCCTAGCTGGCTGAACGCAGTCGAGCATGGCACTGGCCAGAAGGCCTGCGGTCTGTTGGCGGAGCGGGCGGGGCGGATCGCCGGCTGGCTGCCGCTGACGATATTGCGTTCCCCGCTGTTCGGTCGCGCGCTGATCTCCAGCGGCTTCGCGGTCGATGGCGGCATCCTCTCCGCCGATCCCGGTAGCGAGGCGCGGCTGGCGCACGCAGCGGGCGAGCTGGCCGAACGGCTGTGCTGCGAAGAGGTCGAGCTGCGCGGCGGCACCGTGCCCAGCGGATGGGATGCGGTGACCGGCAAGCATTCGGGCTTCGTGTGCGACCTGGCCGAAGACGACGAAGCGCAATTGCTCGCGATCCCGCGTAAGCAACGTGCCGAGGTCCGCAAGAGCCTGCAGGGCGAGTTGCACGTCACCGTTGGATCGGACGAACCCGACCGCGCTGCGCATTACGCCTGCTACGCCGCCAGCGTTCACAATCTCGGCACCCCGGTCTTTCCGCGCAGGCTGTTCGACGCGGTGTTGGACGGGTTTGGCGAGCGCGCCGACATCCTGACCGTGTGTGACGGCGATATGCCGCTCGCCAGCGTGCTGACGCTTTACCACCAGGGCACCGCCTACCCCTTCTGGGGCGGCGGCGTCTGGCGTGCACGCGCGGCGCGCGCGAACGAGCGGATGTATTACGCGCTGATGTGCCATGCGCGCGGGGGAAAGGCCTGCACCCGGTTCGACTTCGGTCGTTCCAAGACCGGCAGCGGGCCGTGGAACTACAAGAAGAACTGGGGCTTTGCGCCCGAGCCGATCACCTATGCGCGGTGGAGCGCGCCGGGTGCAGCGCCGCGTGATGTCGACCCGACCAGCGACGCCTACAGCCGCAAGATCGATCTGTGGAAGAAGCTGCCGCTGCCGATCGCCAACGCCATCGGCCCGGCCATCGCAAGGGGATTGGCATGACGGGCGAAACCCTGTTCCTGGCGCATCGCGTGCCGTTCCCGCCCGATCGGGGGGACAAGATCCGCTCCCACAACGTGCTGCGCGCGCTCGCCGCACTCGGCCCCGTGCATGTCGGCACGTTCGACGATGGGTCCGGCTATGGCGACCAGTTCCTGTCCAGCATTGCGGCGAGCCACTACCTCGTCCCGCGTCGCAAGCGCGACATGATCGCGGCGGCAGAGTCGATGGCGACCGGCCGCCCGGTCAGCCTCTCCGCCTTTGCGAACGAGGGCCTGCACCAGTGGGTGAAGCAGGTGCTGCATTACCGACCGATCGACGCGATCTACGTCTTTTCCGGGCAGATGGCGCAATATGTCCCGCCCCACTTCCCGGGCCGCACCGTGCTCGACCTGTGCGACGTCGATAGCGCCAAGTTCGAAGCGTATGGCGAGGCGGGCCATGGCCCAAAGGCCTGGGTCCACGCGCGCGAAGCACGGCTGCTCGCGGCGGCGGAGGAGCGCTTCGCCCGCATGGCGGATACCACGCTGCTGATCAGCGAGAACGAGGCGAACCTGTTTCGCACCCGCGTCTCCAGCATGAACCACATCGATCTGCGGGTGATGCGCAACGGGATCGACGCGCAGTTCTTCGCGCCCGGCGCGTGCCCGCCGCAGCCCACCCTCTACGGACCGGGGCCGAATATCGTCTTCACCGGACAGATGGACTATGCGCCCAACGTCGCTGCGGTGGAGCGCATGGTGCAGCGCATTCTGCCGGGCATCCGCGACGTGCACCCCGGTGCCCAGTTCCACATCGTCGGCCGCGCGCCGACCCCTGCGGTCAGGGCGCTGGGCAAGCACCCCGGAGTGACCGTGTGGGGCGAGGTTGCCGATGTGCGGCCATACCTCGCCGAAGCGGACATCGTCGCCGCACCGCTGACCATCGCGCGCGGCATCCAGAACAAGGTTCTCGAAGCGATGGCTATGGCGAGGCCGGTGCTCGTCTCGCCCGAGGCGGCGACGGGGATCGAGGCCGAGGACGGCAAGCATTTCGCGGTGGCCGAGGGTGACCGGATGATGATCGGCCGCGCGCTCGCGCTGATCGGTGATGCTGACAAGGCCCGCGCGATGGGCACCGCGGCGCGCGACTTCGTGCTGACCGAGCAGAGCTGGCCCGCAATGCTCGCCGGGCTGCCACAGCTGCTGCGTCCGTCCGACGCGGACCCGGTGCGCGATGCCGCCTGAACTGATCCGCAACCCCAGACACTCGCCGATCGCCGCGACCCTGTCGCGCGTTCCCACCGTCTGGGCGAAGGCGCTCGGCTGGCTGGCGCTGGTGTGGGCTGCGGCGCTGCTGCTGACCGGCGGCCAGTGGATCGCCATGGCGCACCAGTGGCTGACCGTGTCCGCCTATCAGCACATCCTGTTCGTGCCGCCGATCATCGGCTGGCTGGTGTGGAACCGCCGCGCCGCGCTTGCGCAGATCACGCCGCGCGGCTGGTGGCCGGGGCTGGTCCTGATGCTGGGCGCGCTGGCGGTGTGGCTGGTCGGATCGCTGATCTCGCTCAATATCGTGGCGCAGGCCGGGGCGGTGATGTTGCTGCAGGCCGCAACGCTGACGCTGCTCGGGCCCCGTGCAGGCGCGGTGCTGCTGTTTCCGCTCGCCTTCGCGGTGTTCCTCGTTCCGTTCGGGGAGGAAATCGTCCCCCCGTTGCAGATGCTGACCGCCGAGATCGTCATCGCGCTGACCCATCTGAGCGGGATCGAGGCGCATATCGACGGTGTGTTCATCGACACGCCTGCGGGCCTGTTCGAGGTCGCGGCGGCCTGTGCGGGCGTGCAGTTCGTGGTCGCGATGGTCACGCTGGGCGTGCTCGCCGCGAAGATCGGGATGGAGCGCTGGCCGCGCCGGATCGCGCTGATGGCGCTGTGCGTGGTGGTGCCGATCCTCGCCAACGGCGTGCGTGCCTGGGGCACCATCGCGATCGCGCAGGTGATCGGGGCCGAGCGTGCGGGCGGGGTCGATCATATCATCTATGGCTGGGTCTTCTTCGCCGTCGTCGTCGCGCTGGTGCTGGCGCTCGCGTGGCGCTGGTTCGACCGCGATCCCGATGCCGAGGCGCTCAGCGCCGCGCGGCTCGCGGAGCATCCGATGGTTGCCAAGCTTGAGCGTCATTCGCTCTCCGCGTCCACGCTCGCGCCGCTGCTGATCTTGGCGATCGTGCTGGTCGGCCTGTGGAGTGCGCTCGCGACATCGAGCGCGGCGAACGTGGCTGCGCTGCGCGCGCCGCAAGTGCCGGGCAGGACGCAAATCGCCGCGCCGGCGGTGCCCGAGTGGCGGCCCGCCGGTGCATCGGCGCGTGCGATCCTGCTGACCCGATATCGCGATCAGGAGGGGCGTTTCGTCGACCTCCACCTTGCTGCCTATACCGGGGATGCCGATCCGACGGCGGGCGAAGAGGGCGCGGTGCCGCCCGAGACCCCGTGGCGCCATGTCGAAGGGGCGCCTGCGCCCGATACCATGCGGGGCGATCGCCTGATGGCCTATGGCCGCGACCGGCGTGTGGCGTGGACCGGCTTCGTCACCAATGGAACCAGCCAGGCCAATCCGCTGCTATTCCGCATCTCCACGCTGGGCGACCGGCTGCGCTTGCGGCCAGAGCCGCGCTGGATCGTGATCGTCTCCGCCCCCGAACCCGGTGCTGCTCCCGCGCTGCAGGCCTTCGTTAGGGCCGCCGGTGGGCCTGCCGCGCTGGTCCAGCGCAGCCAGACCCGCTAGGCCGCGTCGCATGTGCGGGATCGCCGGTCTGTTCGCGCGGGAGGCGCATGCCCAGGTCGACCGCGATCTGCTGGTACGGATGCGCGACCGGATGGTTCACCGTGGGCCGGATGGCGCAGGGCTGTGGTGCGATGATGGCATAGGGCTGGCTCACCGCCGCCTGTCGGTGATCGACGTCGAGGGATCGCCGCAGCCGATGCACTCGCCCGACGGACGCGCGGCAATCGTGTTCAATGGCGAGATCTACAATTACCGCGCGCTGCGCAGCGAGCTGGCCGGGCTGGGTCATGCCTTCCGGACCGAAGGCGATACCGAGGTGATCCTTGCCGCGTGGCGGCAGTGGGGGCCGGATTGTCTCGCCCGTTTCGACGGCATGTTCGCCTTCGCGCTGTATGATCGCGAGCGCCGCCAGCTGTTCCTCGCCCGCGACCGGTTCGGCGTGAAGCCGCTGTTCACCGCCCTGCTGCCGGGCGGCACGTTTGCGTTTGCATCGGAACTGAAGGGCCTGCTGGCGCATCCCGCGCTCGACCGGACGATCGATCCGTTGGCGATCGAGGATTACTTCGCTTGGGGCTACGTGCCCGATCACCGATCGATGCTGGCAGGCGTCGATAAGCTGCCTGCCGGCCACTACCGTATCGTCGAGCATGGCAGGCCACCGCACCCACCGGTATGCTGGTATGACATCAGCTTCGAGCAGCGCGAGACGATGTCGGCGGCGGACGAGGCCGAGGCGCTGCGGGCGCAGCTCGCGAGCGCGGTTGCATCGCGCATGGTCAGTGACGTGCCGATCGGCGCGTTTCTTTCCGGCGGGGTCGACAGCTCCGCCGTGGTCGCGCTAATGGCCGATCGCGCGCACCAGCCGGTCACCACCTGCTCGATCGGATTCGACGTGGCGGATCTGGACGAGACGGCGCACGCGCGGCTGATTGCGGAACAGTTCGGCACCGCGCATCACGAGCGCATCGTGGACCCGGCGATGTTCGACCGGATCGACGCGCTGGCTGGGATGTTCGACGAGCCCTTCGCCGATGCCTCCGCCTTGCCGACCGCCGCGGTTTGCGCGCTCGCACGTGAGCATGTGACCGTGGCGCTGTCGGGCGACGGCGCGGACGAGGCCTTTGCGGGCTATCGTCGCCACGTATTCCATGCCGCCGAGGAACGCGCGCGCGGTGCGCTGCCGCTGCCGCTCAGGCGCGCGGTGTTCGGCCCGCTCGCCGCGCTCTATCCCAAGGCGGACTGGGCTCCGCGCCCCTTGCGCGCCAAGACCACGCTGCAATCGCTCGCCCTGTCGGGGGAGGAAGCCTATGCGCGCGCACTCGGCGTGATGAGCCCCGAACTTCGCGGGCGGATCTTTTCGCCTGCTATGAAGCGCGATCTGGGCGGCTATCGCGCCGAGCAGCCGCTGATCGAGCTGATGCGCAATGCGCCCGCGCGAAGCGGGCTCGACCGGGCGCAATATGCCGACCTCAAGTTCTGGCTGCCGGGCGACATCCTGACCAAGGTCGACCGGACCAGCATGGCCGTGAGCTTGGAAGCGCGTGAGCCGCTGCTCGACCATCATCTGGTCGAACTGGCCGCGCGCCTGCCCGAGTCGCGGAGGGTTTCCGGGGGGCAGGGCAAGCTTGCGCTCAAGCAGGCGATGGAGGGCACGCTGCCCCGGCAGATCCTGTACCGGCCCAAGCAGGGCTTCGTCCTGCCCATCGCGCAGTGGTTCCGGACCGACCTGAAAGAGGCGGCGCGTGCGGCAGCGCGCAGTGAGCGGTTGCTCGACACCGGATGGTTCGACGCTGGCGCGCTTTCACAGCTGGCGGAAGATCATATCGCGGGCCGACGCGATCATGCGCGCGAGCTTTGGCAATTGCTCATGCTCGAGAAAAGCGTGAGTCTTTTGAGCAACAATTAGATTCGGCCCATCACAAAAGTGATTCAAAATGGGCCAGTATGGTAAATAAAGCGTTGCCGGGGACTCCGGCCATCGGTTAGCACTTGCAGCACGGGTCGGATCGTCGCGTCCCGTACGGTGGCAATCGGGGGTCTCTATGAATCGCGTGAGCACGAATTTCGAGAGGCACATCATCCTTGATGAGGCGGGCGATCCGGTCCTCGCCGAAGATGCACCCCATATTCAGCCCGCGCTGTTTGCGCTGGAGGGGCTGCGGGTCGAATACGACGCCGATACCAAGGCCTTGTGGACCAATATGGTGCCCAAGGGCCGGGCCAGCTTCACCCCCGCCATGCTCGCAGATTTCGAACACTGGCAGGATCTGATCGAGGGCAGTTTCGGCCCCGACGACCTGCGTTTTCTCGTCCTTGGCAGCCACGCGCCAGGCGTATTCTGCTACGGGGGCGACCTCGAACTGTTTCGCCAGCTGATCATCGAAGGCGATCGCAAGTCGCTGGTCAGCTACGGGCACCGCTGCTGCCGCATCCTCGATCGCAACATCGCGGGGCTCGGCCTTCCGATCCTGACCATCGGCCTGGTCCAGGGCGCCGCGCTGGGCGGCGGGCTGGAGGCTTTGCTGTCGTTCGATTTCATCATTGCGGAAGAAAGCGCGACCTTCGGCCTTCCGGAGATCATGTTCGGCCTGTTCCCCGGGATGGGCGCGCACGCGCTGCTCAGCCGGATGATAGGTACCGTCGCGGCGGAGCGGCTGATTACCTCTGGCCGGACGTACACTGCGGCAGAGATGCACGCGCTCGGCCTGGTGCACGAGGTGGTGCCGGACGGGGAGGGTGAGGCTGCGGTGCAACTCTTCATCACCAAGAACAGCCGCCGCCATGCAGGCCTGCTGGGCTCTCGCAAGGCGACCAAGCGGACCTGGAACCTGGCGCTGGCCGAACTCAATGAGATCACCGAGCAGTGGGCCGACACCGCGCTCAAGCTGACCGAGCGCGACCTCAAGCTGATGGCTCGGCTGGTCGCGCAGCAGCGGCGCGCGGGGCGCACGCCCGTTCCCGCCTGATCTACCGCCGGGGCCGGCCGGGGGTCACTCGAGCCCGTGGCCGCGCGCCATATAGTCGTCGCTCTGCATTTCGCGCAGGCGGCTGACGGTGCGTTCGAATTCGAAGCTCCCTTCGCCCGACGGATAGAGCGCTTCGGGATCGGCCGCAGCGGTCGCGAACAGCTTCACATTATGCTCGTACAGCGCGTCGATCAGCTTGGTGAAGCGGATCGCCTCGTTGCGGTTCTCGGGCGAGAGCACCGGAATGCCGACCACGATCACCGTGTGGTACGTTCGCGCAATGGTCAGGTAGTCCGCCGCGCCGCGGTTTTCGCCGCATAACCGCTTGAAGCTGAACACCGCCACGCCCTTCAGGCTCTTGGGCACGTGCAGGTTGCGCCCGCCGCCCAGGTCCAGCTGGCCGCTGGGGACGTGCTCGGCATCGTCGGGGTCGAAATCGGTCAGCCGGAAGAACGCCTCGCGCACCTGCGCGGTGGCGGCATCGCCCAGCGGCGTGTGCCAGGTTTCCAGCCCCGCCAGCCGATCGAGCCGGTAGTCGGTCGGCCCGTCGAGCGACAGCGTATCGAGCTTGCGCTCGATCAGCTCGATGAAGGGAATGAACAGCGACCGGTTGAGCCCGTCCTTGTAGAGATCGTGCGGCGGGCGGTTGCTGGTGGTGACGATGGTGACGCCGTGATCCTCTATCAGCGGGGTGAACAGCCGCGCCATGATCGCCGCATCGGCGGTGTTGTTGACCACCATCTCGTCGAAGGCGAGGCAGCGGACATCCTCTGCGATCCGCGCGGCAACGCGGCGCACGGGGCCTTCCTGCTGCTTCTTGCGTTCCTCGCCGATCATCTTGTCGACTTCGAGCATGAAGGCGTGGAAATGGACCCGCCGCTTGCGCTCGATCGCGAGGCATTCGAAGAACAGGTCCATCAGCATCGACTTGCCGCGCCCGACGCCGCCCCACATGTAGAGCCCGCGAACTGGCTCGCTCCTGCGACCGCGCAGCCGGGCGAGCAGACCGGGGGCCGAGTGCTCCTCCAGCGCTTCCTGCACCTGCGCCAGCCGCTCCACCGCAGCGCGCTGATCCGCGTCTTCACGCAGTTCGCCCGCCGCAAGCAGCTCTTCGTATCGCGCAACGACGCTGGTCATCTCAGAAGGTCACCGATGAGGGAGTTTGCGCAGGATGCCCGAGTAGGCGGCGACGGTATCGTCATCCTGCACCACTTCGCCGCGCACGAAGGCAAGCTTGCCGGTCTCGCGAACCAGCTCGGTCACTGCGTCCAGCGGGCGGGTCTTGTCGCCCGCGCCGACGAACTGCGTCGAAAGCTCCAGCGTCACCATCGGGCCGTCGTGGCCGCGGCCCAGCGTCTGCGCGCCGGAAAACAGCGCGACGTCGATCAGGCCCAGCGTTACCGCGCCGTGGACGATGTCCTGGATATTGGTGTGCTTGTGCTCCGGAATCATCCGCAGCCGGGTATAGCGGCGATCGCCGACCTGCTCGTGGCGAACCTTCAGCGGCCCGAGAACAACGCCGTTATAGCGCGTCGCGTCCTTCAGGTTCCAGCTGAACCAGCCCTCTTCGCCGGGAATCGGGTGGTAATCGACCGGCGCGAATACCCGCTCCATTCAGATCGCGCGCTCGGCCATCATCTTCTTTGTTTCGGCGATCGCCTTGGCCGGGCTGAGGCCCTTGGGGCACACGTTCGCGCAGTTCATGATCGTGTGGCAGCGATACAGACGATACGGGTCTTCCAGCGCATCGAGCCGTTCGCCGGTCATCTCGTCGCGGCTGTCGGCCAGCCAGCGATAGGCCTGCAGCAGGATCGCCGGCCCCAGGAACTTGTCGGAGTTCCACCAATAGGACGGGCACGCGGTCGAGCAGCAGGCGCACAGAATGCACTCGTACAGCCCGTCGAGCTGCTCGCGCTCTTCAGGGCTCTGCAGGCGTTCCTTGCCGCTCGGCGTCGGGGTGACGGTCTGCAGCCAGGGGCGGATGGAGGCATATTGCGCGTAGAAGTGGGTGAAATCGGGCACCAGATCCTTCACCACTTCCATGTGCGGAAGCGGGGTGATGCGGATATCGCCCTTCAGATCTTCGATCGCGGTGGTGCAGGCGAGCGCGTTCGACCCGTTGATGTTCATCGCGCACGAACCGCAGATGCCTTCGCGGCAGGAACGGCGGAAGGTCAGCGTCGGGTCGATATCGTTCTTGATCTTGAACAGCGCGTCGAGGACCATCGGGCCGCACGCGTCCAGATCGACCTCGAACCGGTCGTAATGCGGGTTGTTGCCGCTGTCCGGGTCGTAGCGGTAGATCTTGAACTTCTTGACGCGGCCAGCCCCCTCGGCGGCGCGGTGCACCTCGCCCTTGTCACGGATCTTGGAATTCTTGGGGAGGGTGAAGGTGGCCATGGCAATGTCCTGAAATCTGCTTGCGTCTCACCTAGCGTTTGCAGCGCAAGGTGCAAGGGTCGTAAAGCGCACAAAAGTGTGCCCTGACACACCTGGCACACTGTCCAGGGGGTGAAAAAGCCGCTGGACCCGGGCGGGTGGGGAAAAATCGGGCGGCATCGAGGAAAGGCTACGGCACTTGGAGCGAGTAGGACAGGGCATTGATCGCGCGATCATCTTCGGCGCAAGCGGGGGAATCGGCGCGGGTCTGGTTGCCGAACTGATCGCACGCGAGGCGGGCACCGTGTTCGCCGCATCGCGCATACGGCCTGAAAACCTGCCCGAAGCGGCGCAATGGCTCCGCTTCGATCTGGACGAGGAAGACACGATCGCGGCGGCGACCGAAACCGTTGGTGCGCCGGTCGATTGCGCGATCGTGGCCAGCGGCCTGCTGACCCTGCCCGACGGCACGGGGCCGGAGCGCAGTTACAAGCAGATCGACGCGGAGGCGATGGCGCGCGTGTTCCATCTCAACACGATCGGCCCCGCGCTGGTCGCGAAGCACTTCCTCCCGCTGCTGCCGCACGACCGCCGCAGCATCTTCGCGGCGCTCTCCGCGCGGGTCGGCTCGATCGGCGACAATAGGATCGGGGGCTGGCATTCCTATCGGGCGAGCAAGGCGGCGCTGAACATGCTGATCCGCAACTATGCGATCGAGCTGCGGCGGACGCACAGCCACGCGGTGTGCGTCGCGCTGCATCCCGGCACGGTCGACACGGCGCTGTCGGAGCCGTTCCAGGCCAATGTCCCCGAAGGCCAGCTGACTGCGCCCGGGCAGGCTGCGCGCAATCTGCTCGATGTGCTCGACGGGTTGTGCCCTGAGGACAGCGGGCAGCTGTTCGACTGGGCCGGCAAGCGGGTGGAGTTTTGAGGCGTCGGGCTCCTCCTCTTTGAGGGGGAGGTTGGGTGGGGGTGTCCGGCGCTTGAGGTTAGGCCGCTCCAAGCCGCGATCGCCGAACCCCCACCCCCCAGCCCCTCCCCAGGGGGAGGGGAGTAAGGCGCGCTAAACCCCCGCGCGCATCGCGGTTTCGATGATCGCGGAGGCGAAGCCTTCCGGGTCGTCTTCCTGAATGAAGTGATGGCCCTTCAGCGAGCGGTGCAACGGATTGCCCTTCGCCCCGGGCACGCGCGCGCGGAATTTCGCATCGCCGCCGCGCGTGATCGGGTCCCTGTCGGCAAAGGCGCAGGTGAAGGGTTTCTCGAACCGGTCGAGCACCTCCCACGCAGCCCTCTGATCGGAAACCGCCTCGTTCTGGCCCAGCGGGACCAGCGAGGGGAAGATGCGTGCGCCTGCCTTGCTCGCGCGGGTGGGGAAGGGCGCGTCGTAAGCCGCGACTTCCGCCTTGCTGAGCGTGCGCGTGGTGGCCTTCTGAAGGATTTTGCCGATCGGAAAGACCGGGCTGTAGCGGGAGAATCTGCGCCACTTGTCGAACGCAGGCGGTGCCGGTTCCCCTGCGGGCAGACCGCCGTTCGACAGCACCACCGCAGCGAACCTATCGGGCATGTCCGCCACCAGCCGCAGCCCGACGAGCGAGCCCCAGTCCTGACAGGCAAGGACGATATTATCGAGCTCCAGAGCATCCAGCCAGTCGCGCATCCACGCGACGTGAAGGGCGTAGGAGTAGGCGCTCTTTTTCGTCAGCTTGTCCGACTTGCCGAAGCCGATCAGATCGGGCGCGAGGACGCGATAACCGGCCTCGACCACCGGGCCGATCATGTGGCGGTAAAGATAGCACCAGCTCGGCTCGCCATGCATCATCAGTACGGGGGTCGCATGGCGCGGCCCCTCGTCCAGATAATGCACGCGAAGGCCTTCGCTGAGCGTGTGGTAATTGGGCCGGAACGGGAAGTCCGGCAGGTTGGCGAAACGGCTGTCGGGCGTGCGGTAGGCAAGGCTCATCGATGTCGATCCCTGTGATTATCCTACCGCACGCGTCCGATCATTGCTGGACGCCGAAGGTGGCTATCAGGCCCCGAAGGTCCGCTGCCACCAGCCGCCGCGACGCGGCTTGTCGTCGTCGCCGTCATCCGAACCATCGGCGGAGGCCGAGGGTGCCGGAGCGGGTGCGGGCGCAGGTGCAGGTGCCGGCGAGGGCGACTTCTCAGCCGCTTCCTGCGGGTCGGTCGGGGTGTCTTCCGGCCCGGCAACGACCGCGATATCCTCGGTCAGCTGCGCTTCGGTCTGCTTGCTCGCGGCGGGCTTGGCAGGCGTCTTGCGAGCGCGGGGCTTCCTGGCGGGAGCCTTCTTCTCGCCAGCATCGGCCTGTTCCTCGCCTTCGACTGACTTCTTGGCGCGGCTGCGACGCTTGGGTGCAGGCTTTTCTTCGGCCTGTTCCTCAGCCTTTTCGTCACCGGCAGCATCCTGCGAAGGTGCGTCCGCTTTCTTGGCGCGGCTGCGACGCTTGGGTGCGGGCTTGTCTTCGGCCCCATCCTTCACGGCATCCGTGCCTGCTTCCTGACCGTCGCCGGCCTCGGTCGCCTGCTCGGCATCGGCCTTCTTGGCGCGGCTGCGGCGCTTGGGCTTAGGCTTCTCGGCGGTCGCAGCATCGGCGGTGGCCGGTGCGTCGTCCGGTCCAGCGACGACCGCCATGTCTTCCACGACATGGTCGGACACGTCCTGCTGAGCCTCGCCGGTGTCGTCCTGCTTCTTGCGCCGGCCACGACCACCGCGGCTGCGGCGCTTCTTCGGCTTGTCGTCGCCGTCGTCGCTCGACGATTCGTCGGAGCCGTCGTCGCTCGCCCGATCATTGCCGGACCGGTCATCGTCGGACTGCTCGTCGCCGGAGCGGTCGTTCGACCGGTCGTCGGCGTTCTCGCCATTCTCGCCGTCGTTATCGCGACGCTTGTTGCGACCGCGACCGCCACGCCGACGCCGGCGCTTCTTCTTGGGACGGTCGTCGTCATTGTCGTTCTCGTCGGAAGACCTGCCGTTCGAGCGCCCCTGACCCTCGTCCTCTTCTTCGGAGTCGTTGTCGTCCGCCTCGTCCTCGAAGTCGTCCTCGGCTTCGTCGATCACGATCGGTTCGAACTTGGGCGCCTCGGTGGGGCGGGGGCCGGAGCTGGCGACGCTCATCTTGGCGCCTTCGTCCTCGCCTTCAGGCACGATCTCGACCTTGACGCCATAGCGTTCTTCGATCTCGACCAAGTCGGCGCGCTTGGCGTTAAGCAGGTAGACCGCCGCTTCGGTGCTGGCTGACAGCGTGATGACGGTGCCCTTGCCCTTGGCTGCCTCGTCCTCGATCAGACGCAGCGCGGAGAGACCGGCGCTGGATGCGGTCCGGACCAGGCCGGTGCCGTCGCAGTGCGGGCATTCGCGGGTGGTCGCCTCGAGCACGCCGGTGCGCAGGCGCTGGCGGCTCATCTCCATCAGGCCGAAGCCCGAAATGCGGCCGACCTGAATCCGCGCGCGGTCGTTCTTGAGCGCGTCCTTCATCGCACGCTCGACCTTACGGATGTTGGAGTTGTGCTCCATGTCGATGAAGTCGATCACGACCAGACCGGCCATGTCGCGCAGACGCAGCTGGCGGGCGATTTCCTTCGCCGCTTCCAGGTTGGTCGCGGTCGCGGTCTGCTCGATCCCGTGCTCCTTGGTGGAACGGCCTGAGTTGATGTCGATCGACACCAGCGCCTCGGTCGGGTTGATCACCAGATAGCCGCCCGATTTGAGCTGCACGACCGGTTCGTACATCGCGCGCAGCTGGTCTTCCGCGCCGTAGCGCTGGAACATCGGGACCGGGTCCGAATAGGCTTTCACCCGCCGGACATGGCTGGGCATCAGCAATTTCATGAAGGCGCGGGCCGACTTGTAGCCTTCCTCGCCCTCGACCACGACTTCTTCGATCTCGCGATTATAGATGTCGCGGATCGCGCGCTTGATCAGGTCGCTGTCCGAGTGGATCAGCGATGGCGCGCTGGAGCCCAGCGTGCGTTCGCGAATCTCGTCCCACAGGCGTGCGAGATAGTCGAAGTCGCGCTTGATCTCGGTCTTGGTGCGGCTGAGGCCGGCGGTGCGCACAATCAGGCCCATGCTCTTGGGCAGGTTGAGATCGCCGACGACCTGCTTGAGACGCTTGCGGTCGGATGCGGAGGAAATCTTGCGGCTGATCCCGCCGCCATGCGACGAGTTCGGCATCAGCACGGTGTAGCGGCCCGCGAGGCTGAGATAGGTGGTCAGCGCCGCGCCCTTGTTGCCACGCTCTTCCTTGACGACCTGCACCAGCAGCACCTGACGGCGCTGGATGACGTCCTGAATCTTGTACCGGCGACGCAGCGCCTGGCGGCGGGCGCGTGCCTCGTCCACTTCCTTGGCACGGCTGCGCGGCTTGCCCGAACCCTGACGGCGCGGACCGCCGCGACCGCGACGCCCGCGGCGGCGGTTGCCGCCCTCGGAAGCATCGGCATCATCGCCGTTGCTGTCGTCGTCGTCCTCGTCGTCGTCATCATCGTCCGAGGAAAGCTGGCCTTCCTCGATCGTGGAGACCTTGTCCTTGTCCGAGGTGTCGATTTCCTCGAGCCCGTCTTCGGCGAGGTCTTCGGCCAGGGCTTCGGCGGATTCATCGTCTTCCGCGTCGTATTCGTCGCCCGGCATGTGCCCGGCTTCTTCTTCCTCGGCCCGCAGACGCTCTTCCTCTTCGGCGGCTTCCGCCTCTTCGGCGAGCAGTGCGTCGCGGTCTTCCTTGGGAATCTGGTAGTAGTCGGGGTGGATCTCGCTGAAGGCGAGGAACCCGTGCCGGTTGCCGCCGAAATCGACGAACGCCGCCTGCAGCGAAGGTTCCACCCGCGTCACTTTCGCGAGGTAGATATTGCCCTTGATCTGCTTGTGTTCGGCCGACTCGAAGTCGAATTCTTCTATCCGGTTGCCTTTAAGTACGGCCACGCGGGTTTCTTCCGCGTGGCGCGCATCGATAAGCATGCGCTGTGCCATGGTGTTGTCTCCACGCGTCTCGCCTGCGTCAGCCTGGTGGGGCGGTCGCGGCAAGGCGCGTTATCTGTCGTGAAAAATCGCCGGCCTTCGCGGGCCAGGCGGGATGGGAATTCCTCCACCGCCCCGATCGGGGGCATGTGGGGAGCGTGTGCGTCTGCGACCAAGCGGACGGCTGCCATGTGCTCGGCCCCGACCATGCGTCCGCCTGCCCGGCCTTGCGGCGTGGCTGGATCGAACGGGTGGGGAGTGCGCATAGGTCGCATCAACCTGTTAGTTTGCGGGGTCGACCACACGAGGTGTAATCCGTGTGGCCGGTCTGTCGTCCCGATCGCGAGCCCACCTGCGAGAGCGGACAAACCGCTGATCGAAAAGGGGCTCGCGCCTCGTGACTGGAAGTGGCTAGCATCGCGCGAACGGCGCGGCAACTCTATTGCGCAAGCATGTCACGTCTATTGCGCAAGAGAGGTGCCACATCTTACTAGGGACAGGGATGGGCCGCTTTTTTCAGATCCTCGCAATTTTCCTGCTGCCGGTGGCGATCGTCGGCGGGGTGTATGTGCTTGGCCTGACCATTCCGGTGCCGCATCTGGGGCGCGACTACGTCATCAGCCTGGTGCTGCCGAAGGCGGGCCAGCCGGTCGATCTTCCGACAATCTACGGCCCGCCCGACAATTCGCGCCCGCTGGTCGTGATCGACGCCGGTCACGGCGGGAAGGACCCGGGCACCGTTTCGGGCGACCGGTATGAGAAAGACGTCGTGCTGGAGCTGGCGCTGGCGCTGAAGGATCGGCTGATCGAGGAAGGTGGCATCCGCGTGGCGCTGACGCGCGAGGACGATACTTTCCTTGTCCTGCAGGAACGGCCGGAGATCGCGCGGCGGCTCAATGCCGACCTGTTCATCTCGCTCCATGCAGACAGTGCGGGCGATTCCGAAAGCGCGTACGGGGCCAGCGTCTACACCCTGTCGCGCGAAGCATCGAGCGAGGCGGCGGCCCGGTTCGCCAATCGCGAGAACAATGCCGATCTGCTCAACGGAGTGGTGGTCAAGAACCAGAGCGATCCGGTGAACGACATCCTCGTCGAACTCTCGCAGCGCCGCGTGCAGGAAACCAGCCGCGAGTTCGGCGAACTGATCGAGCGTGAGGGGAAGGGCAAGCACCGCTTCCATTCGCAGACCCAGCGTGCCGCCGCGCTCGCGGTGCTGCGCGCGCCCGATGTGCCCGCAGTGCTGTTCGAAGTCGGCTTCCTGACCAATCCGGATGATGCCGCGCGGCTTTCGTCGGACGAGGGGCGGGAGGAATTCGCCGGCTTTCTCGCCCGCGCGATCCGCGTGTTCTTCGCCCGCCAGTCGGTCGGCTGAACGACCCCGTGCGAATGTTCACCATTGGTTATGGCGGTCTGCGCGAGGAGCGTGCTAAGGGCGCTGCCGCATCATGACCGAGCTATCAGTCGAACATATCCGTTACCGGATCCAGCGTGGATCGCAGGACGCCTTTGCCGAGTTCAAGCAGACCTGGCGGGACAACTGGGCGGTCCGCTGGATCGTCTATGGCACGATCGCCTTTCTGGCGCTGGTCGGCATTGCCTGGTTCCTGATCGGGCGCGATCTGCCCGATGCAAGCGCGCTGCAGGATTACGAGACGCCGCTGCCCACCGTGGTGCGCGGTGCCGATGGCGAAATCGTCGGCAGCTATGCACGCGACCGGCGGGTGCAGCTGGATTACGTCGATTTCCCGCGTCCGCTGGTCAACGCATTCCTCGCCGCCGAGGACGAGACGTTCTGGCGGCACAACGGGGTCGACATTACCGGCACGCTCAACGCGGTGCTCGACTATGCGCGCAAGGCCGGGACGGACGAGCGCGCTGTCGGCGGGTCGACCATCACCCAGCAGGTCGCCAAGAACGTGCTGTTGAGCGATGAGTATTCGATCACCCGCAAGCTGAAGGAAATGCTGGTCGCGCGGCGGATCGAACAGACGCTGACCAAGCAGGAAATCATCACCCTCTATCTCAACGAGATTCCGCTCGGTCGGCGCAGCTTCGGCGTGCAGGCGGCGGCGCGCGCCTATTTCGACAAGGATGTCGGCGATCTCGACCTGCACGAGATGGCGTTCCTCTCGATCCTGCCCAAGGCGCCCGAACGCTACGGGCGCTCCAAGTACGAAGAGCTTGCGATCACGCGCCGCAACTACGTGCTCGACAAGATGGCCGAGAACGGCTGGGCGAGCGAGGCCGATGTCGCCGCCGCCAAGGCCAAGCCGCTCGGGCTGACCTCCGGCGCGGCCTCGATCCGCAATGCCGATGCGGGCTATTTCATCGAAGAGGTCCGCCGCCAGCTGCTCGACCGGTTCGGCGAAACGGCGGATGATGGGCCCAACAGCGTTTATGCAGGCGGGTTGTGGGTGCGCACCTCGCTCGACCTCGAATACCAGCAGGCCGCGCGCGATGCTCTGCGCAAGGGCATGCTGCGCTATCACGGCGGGCGCGGATGGAGTGGCCCGGTCGCAACGCTCGACCCCAGCAAGGGCGATCTCGGCAGCCAGCTCGCAAGCGCGAATATCGGGATTAATTACAAGGACTGGCGGGTCGCGGCCTTCACCGGGTCTGGCCAGATTGTCTTCTCCGACGGGCAGACCGCCACGCTGGGCGGTGCGCCAAGCTCGCTCAAGGAAGGGGACGTGCTCGCGGTGCGCCCCTCGGGCAATGGCTGGCGGGTGGCTGTAATCCCCGATGCATCGGGCGGGATCGTCGTCGAAGACCCGCAGACCGGTCGGATCATGGCGATGCAGGGCGGGTGGGACAGCCGTCTGGAGAGCTTCAACCGCGCAACGCAGGCCAATCGCCAGCCGGGCTCGACGGTAAAACCCTTCGTCTATGCCACCGGGCTGGACCACGGGATGACCCCGGCAACGCAGGTCGATAACAGCAGTTTCTGCGCCTACCAGGGCGCACAGCTTGGCCAGAAATGCGTGCGGGGCGGGCGCGCGGGGACCTACACCCTGCGCTACGGCCTCGAGCAGTCGCAGAACGTGATGACCGCCAATATCGCCAACGAGGCGGGCATGCCCAACGTCATCAAGACCTACGAACGGGTCGGGATCGGCTCTTACCAGCCCTACATCGCCTTCGCGCTGGGCGCTGGCGAGACGACGGTCGAGAAGATGACCAACGCCTTCTCCACGCTCGCCAATCATGGTCGCCTCAACGACCCGACCGTGATCGACTATGTGCAGGATCGTCGCGGCAAGGTGATCTGGCGCGCCGACAAGCGCGCGTGCGAGGGCTGCAACATGCTCGAATGGGACGGCTCGGCCATGCCCCGGCCCGGGCCGATGGGGCGGCAGGTGATGGATGCGCGCACCGCGTTCCAGATCACCCACATCCTCGAAGGGGTGGTCACCCGCGGCACCGCCAAGGTGCTGCGTGGCACCGGCCTGCCGCTGTTCGGCAAGACCGGGACGACCACTGGCCCCAAGGACGTGTGGTTCATCGGCGGTACGCAGCAGCTGATGGTCGGCACCTATCTGGGCTTCGACCGGCCGCGCAACATGGGCGGCTATGCGCAAGGCGGGACCATCGCCGCGCCGATCGTGAAGGATTTCATCGAGGAAACGCGCGAGCGGTGGAGCGCCAATCCGCCGGTTGCGCCCGCAGGCGTGCGGATGGTCCGGGTCGACCGGCGCACCGGTGGCCGGGTGTTCGATGCGCCCGCCAGCAACGAAGATAACGCCGCTGTAATCTGGGAGGCGTTCAAGCCCGATACCGAACCGCCACGTTCGACCCGCGCATCCGAAATCGCGGCCCAGCGGCAGGAGTTTCTCGATCTGATCCGCCGTGCCCGCCGGGCGAAGAATCAAGCCGCACTGGCGGCCGAGCGCGAGGAGCCGCCCGAGAGCTTCGTCGAGGAACAGGGCGGGATATACTAATCCCGCGCCTTGCCATGGGCGCGGCGCGTCCCTAGCGCTGCCTGCCCGTTTCTGTGGAGAAAAATGCAATGCGTGCCGAAGGGCAGGCCCATATCGACCGGATCGAAGCTGCGTTGGCGCTGGTGCGTCAGTCGCTCGACTGGGAACGCGCGCTGCGGGAGCTGGACGAGCTTAACGCGCGGGTCGAGGACCCGACCCTGTGGGACGATCCCAAGCAGGCGCAGGCGATCATGCGCGAGCAGAAGCGGCTCGAAAGCGCGATCGGCACGGTCAACACGATCTCGTCCGAAATGGCCGACGCGATCGAGTTCGTCGAAATGGGCGAGGCCGAAGGCGATGACGAGATCGTCAGCGAAGGGCTCACCAGCCTCGAAAAGCTCGCCGAGCGCGCCGATGCGGACAAGGTCCAGGCGCTCCTTTCGGGCGAGGCGGATGCGAACGACGCCTATCTCGAAGTCCATGCCGGTGCCGGCGGGACGGAGAGCCAGGACTGGGCCGAGATGCTGATGCGGATGTATGTCCGCTGGGCGGAAAAGCGCGGTTTCAAGGTCGAGACGGTCGAATACCAGTCGGGCGAGCAGGCCGGGATCAAGTCGGTCACGCTGCATATCAAGGGCGAGAACGCCTACGGCTATGCCAAGACCGAGAGCGGCGTGCACAGGCTGGTGCGGATCAGCCCGTACGATTCGAGCGCGCGGCGGCACACCTCGTTCAGCTCGGTCTGGGTCTATCCGGTGATCGACGACGATATCGAGATCGAGATCAACGAAAGCGACCTCAAGATCGATACCTATCGCGCCTCGGGCGCGGGCGGGCAGCACGTCAACACGACCGACTCCGCAGTCCGCATCACCCACCAGCCGACCGGAATCGTGGTCGCAAGCCAGAACGACCGCAGCCAGCACAAGAACCGCGCAACCGCGATGAGCATGCTGAAAGCGCGCCTGTTCGAACGCGAGATGGCGGAGCGCGAGGCGGCGGCTTCGGGCGAATATGCCGAGAAGACCGAGATCGGCTGGGGCCACCAGATCCGCTCCTACGTCCTCCAGCCGTATCAGCTGGTGAAGGACCTGCGCACGGGCGAAACCTCCACCGCGCCGGGCGACGTGCTCGACGGGGCGATCGACCCGTTCATCTCCGCCGCGCTGGCGCAGCGGGTGACGGGCGAAGCGGTCGATGTGGAAGACGTCGAATAGGGCAAAAGCCGCTTTGCCAAGCCCGGCATGCGCGGTTAAGTGCGGCCCGATGATGGCACGCACGGCATTTTCCCTGTTGGCTTGCACCACGCTGGCGCTCGGTGCCTGCGGCTCTTCTACGGAAGATACGCAGCGCCCCGAGACCGCGCGCGCCTTCCCGCTGCCCGATCGCCCGGTCTCCAATCTGGGCGCGAATGCCTTTTCCGACGAGCAGACCCGCGACAGTCAGGGCGAGGCGCGCAAGGTCATGGACATGGCCTCGATCGAACCGGGCATGACGGTTGCCGATATCGGCGCGGGCGAGGGCTATTACACGGTCCGCCTGGCAGAGCGCGTGGGAGAGCATGGCCGCGTGCTGGCGCAGGATATCGATCGCGGCGCGCTGGAGCGGCTCGGCCGACGGGTCGAGCGCGAACGGCTCGACAATGTCTCGATCAAGGCCGGTGCGCAGGATGATCCGCGCCTGCCCGAAGACAGCTTCAACCGCGTCTTCATGGTCCACATGTATCACGAGGTGGCAGAACCCTACGCCTTCCTGTGGCGGCTGTGGCCCTCACTGGAAGACGGCGGCAAGGTGATCGTGGTCGATATCGACCGCCCGACCGACCGCCACGGCATCCCACCCGCGCTGCTCGCTTGCGAATTCGAACGGGTCGGCTACCGGCTCGACCGGATCGAGCAGGCGCCCGAGCTTGCGGGATACTTTGCACAATTCTCCCGCGGCGCTACAAGGCCCGACCCAGACGAGATCGTGCCCTGTACCGGGCAGAAAAGCGCGTCCGATGCCGATAATGGCCAAGCCAACGGGTAAGGGCGCGCCCAGCTGATTAATTGGAAGTTTGATGGCATTTAAAGGACTGCGACCCATCCAGTACGGCGGTCGCGAGGTGTGGCCGCTGATCGAAGGCGGGAAGGGCGTTTCGGCGACCAATCATGCAAGCTCTGGCGCATGGGCCGCCGCGGGCGGCATCGGCACCGTGTCGGCCGTGAACGCGGATACCTATGACGAGGATGGCAACCCGATCCCGCAGGTCTATCCGCAGGCGACCCGCAAGGAACGGTTCGAACAGCTGGTCCGCTACGCCATCGATGGTGCGACCGAGCAGGTTAATCGTGCTTACGAGATCGCCGACGGCAAGGGCGCGATCAACATCAACGTCTTGTGGGAACAGGGCGGCGCGCAAGCCGTGCTGGAAGGCGTGCTGGATAATTGCGCCGACAAGATCACCGGCGTCACCTGCGGTGCGGGCATGCCCTACAAGCTGGCCGAGATCGCCGCGCGCTACAACGTCCACTACCTGCCGATCGTCAGCTCCGCGCGGGCCTTCCGCGCGCTGTGGAAGCGCAGCTATTCCAAGGTGCCGGACCTGCTGGCGGCGGTGGTCTATGAAGACCCGTGGCTGGCGGGCGGGCATAATGGCCTGTCCAACGCCGAAGACCCGACCAAGCCGGAAGATCCCTATCCGCGCGTGAAGGCGCTGCGCGACACGATGCGCAAGGAAGGCGTGTCGGAAGACACCGCCATCGTGATGGCCGGCGGCGTGTGGTTCCTGCGCGAGTGGGAAGAGTGGATCGACAACCCCGAACTGGGCAAGATCGCCTTCCAGTTCGGCACGCGCCCCCTGCTGACCGAGGAAAGCCCGATTCCGCAGGTGTGGAAAGACATGCTGCGCACGATCGAGCCGGGCGACGTGCTGCTGCACAAGTTCAGCCCAACCGGCTTCTATTCCAGCGCGGTCAAGACGCCGTTCCTCTACGACCTCATGCACCGCTCCGAGCGGCAGATCCCGATCTTCAAGCGGGACGAGGAAGAGGGCACGATTCCGCTCTCCGATCACGGCAAGGCCAAGTATTTCTTCGTCCACCCCGGCGACCAGCGCAAGGCGCAGGCGTGGATGCACGAAGGCTTTACCGAGGCGCTGAAGACCCCGGACAACACGGTGGTGTTCGTGACCCCGGAGAGCGCCGAGCAGATCCGTGCCGACCAGCAGGGCTGCATGGGCTGCCTGTCGCACTGCCAGTTTTCGAGCTGGAAGGACCACGACGATCACACCACCGGGCGGCTTGCCGATCCGCGCAGCTTCTGCATCCAGAAGACGCTGCAGGACATCGCGCATGGGGGCGATCCGGACGAGAACCTCGCCTTCGCAGGCCACGCAGCGTACCGCTTCAAGCAGGACCCGTTCTATTCCAACAACTTCACCCCTTCAGTGAAGCAGTTGGTGGAGCGTATCCTGACCGGAGACTGACGGAATGCCCCAGCCGAAAGACGCGCTGCGAGACGACCATCTGGCACCGCCTTTCGGCTATTGGCTGCGCGAACTGCCGAACCTGCCGAAAATCTGGTCGAGCCCGGTGCGCCGGGTCCGGCTGCCGGAGCATGTCCGGGCAGGGCCGCCTGAGGGCACGCGCCGTCCGGTTCTGGTCATCCCCGGGATCATGTCGAACGACGGCGCGACCTCGCTGATGCGGCGGACGCTCGATGCGGCGGGGTACGACGCGTACCCTGCGCGGATCAGCGCAATGATGACAGGCATCACCCAGGCCTTCTTCGACCGGGCCGAGGCGCGTCTGGACGAGATATGGCGCGAAACCGGTCAGCCGGTGGCGCTGATCGGAATCAGTCTGGGCGGGCTCTATGCCCGCGTGCTGGCGCAGCGCCATCCGCACAAGGTCGCGCTGGTGATGACGCTGGGCACGCCCTTCTCGGGCGACCGGCGGGCCAACAACGCGTGGCGGCTGTACGAGGCGCTCAACGACCACAAGGTCGACAATCCGCCGATTTCCGACGATCCCCGGCAGAAGCCGCCGGTGCGCACGATCGCGATCTGGTCCCCGCGCGACGGGATCATCGCGCCCGCCTGCTCACGCGGGGAAGAGGGCGAGTGCGACCGCGTGATCGAAGTGCCCGAGCGGCATTTCGAGTTTTCCGCCAGCCGCGCCTCGATCGAGCGGATTCTCGATATCCTCGGCGAGGAACTGCCGCGAAGCCGCTAGTCGGCGAAGTACCAGCCGCGCTCGCCGTGGCTGGTCATGTCCAGCCCCTCGATCTCGCGCTTGCGCTTGACCCGCATGGGGATGAGGATGCCGATCCCCAGCGCGAGAATGCCGGTCATCACCGCGCTCCATACCGCGACCGCAGCCACTCCGATCGCCTGCGCGCCGAGCTGCGTGGCCGGGGTCATCCCGGCGGGGTAGCCCGTGCCGCCCAGCGAGTAGGAGACGAACAGGCCGAGCAGCAGGGTGCCCAGCATTCCGCCCATGCCGTGGACCGCGAACACGCTCAGCGTGTCGTCGATGCCCCACTTTCGCACCTGCACCAGCGCGCCGTAGCACACGACCGAGGCGAGTGCGCCGAACAGGATCGCCGCGCCCGGTGCGATATAGCCTGCTGCGGGCGTGATCGTGGCGAGGCCCGCGACCGCGCCGGTCGCCCAGCCGATCGTGGTGCATTTGCCCAGCGCGATCCGCTCGATCAGCAGCCACACCAGCGCCGCGACGCAGGCCGCGAGGTGGGTGTTGATGATCGCGCTCGACGCATCGTCGGTCGCGGAGAGGGCGGAGCCGCCGGTGAAGCCGAACCAGCCGACCCACAGCAGGGCGGCGCCGATCATGGTCAGCACGGGGGCGTGGGGCAGCATGGGCTTGTCCGCAAAACCTTCTCGCGGGCCGATCAGTACCGCCGCGACCAGCGCGGAGACGCCTGCGGTGGTGTGGACCACCAGTCCGCCTGCGAAATCCATCGTGCCGAAGGTGCTGGCGAGCCAGCCGCCGCCCCACACCCAGTGCGCGACCGGGGCGTAGACGATCAGGCTCCACGCGGTGCAAAACAGGATGACCCAGCCGAGGCGCGCACGCTCCGCCCACGCGCCGACCATCAGCGCGGCGGCGAAGATCGCGAAGCCCATCTGGAACAGCACGAAGGCGCTTTCGGGCACGGTGGTGCCGTAACGCACATTGGTCAGCTCGATCAGCATCCATGCGCGGCCATTGCCGAACCAGCCATTGCCGATATCGCCGAAGGCCAGCGTGTAGCCGGTCACCACCCACAGCACCGAGATCACCGCCGCGACGGCGCCGCATTGCAGCGCGACCGACAGCACGTTCTTGGCTCGCACCCGCCCGCCGTAGAACAGCGCAAGGCCGGGCAGCGTCATCAGCAGGACCAGCGCGGAGGAGGTGAGCATCCACGCGGTATCGCCGGTATCGCTTTCCACCAGAGTGCCCACGTCCTGCGCGAAGGCCGGGCTGGCGATCAGCACGGCCAGCAGCATGGCGGAAACGAATCTGGTCATCGGGATGGGGCCTCCAGCAAGTCAGCCCGCATATTCCGGCAGACGGCCGCGGGCGCGAAACCCTATAGCCCCGCTTTTGCGCATAACTGGTAAACCGGGGTTCACCTTATTTAGTGCGCGATCAGATCAGCGCGTCGAGCACCTGATCGGGCGGACGGTGGCCGTCGGCCCACATGCGGATATTGGCGATCACCTTGTGGCCCGAATCCTCGCGCCCCTCGCGGGTGGCGCTGCCGATATGGGGCAGGGTCATGACGTTGGGATGCCGGATCAGCCGCTCGTCGACCCGGGGTTCGTCCGGGTACACGTCCAGCCCCGCGCCAGCGAGCCGCCCGGCTTCCAGCGCCTCGATCAGCGCTTCCTGATCGACCAGATCGCCGCGCGCGGTGTTGATCAGGCAGGCACCATCCTTCATCCGCCCGATCGCCTGCCGGTCGATCATGTGGTGACTCTGCGGGTTGGAAGGGCAGTGCAGGGTGAGGATGTCGGCTGTTTCCAGCAGCTCGCCCAGCGTATCGACATAGGTCGCGCCGAACATCCGCTCGACCGCTTCGGGCTGGCGCTTGCGGTTGTGATAGACGATGTCGAGCCCGAAGGCCTTTGCGCGGTAGGCGACGGCCTGGCCGATCCGGCCCATGCCGACGATGCCCAGCACCTTGCCCGCCAGCTTGCGGCCCAGCATCGCGGTCGGCGCCCAGCCGCTCCACTCGCCACTGCGGACCAGTGCAACACCCTCTCGCATCCGGCGGGGCACGCCGATGATCAGCGCCATCGCCAGGTCGGCGGTATCCTCGGTAAACACGCTCGGCGTGTTGGTGACGGTGATCTTGCGCTTGGCTGCGGCGGCCAGATCGAGATGATCCGTTCCTGCGCCGAAGCTGGCGATCAGCCGCATCCGGTCTCCGCCCGCGTCGAGCATTGCTGCATCGATCCGGTCGGTCACGGTCGGCACCAGCACGTCGCAATCGCGCATCGCCTCGATCAGCTGCTCGCGCGAAAGCGGCGTATCGCTCTCGTTGAAACGGTAGTCGAACAACTGCGCCATGCGCTCCTGCACCGATGGGACCAGTGCGCGGGTCACGATGACGCGGGGGGTGCCTTGAATGCGGCGGGCGGGATCTGCGGGTTTGCTGGCCATCGCCGCCGTGCTTGGCGTGTGGCGCAAACCCGGTCAAGCGGTGGCACCATCCAGCTTGCCAGGATCACGGCGCTTGCGGTATCTCGTTCCCCCATGCCGAGACGCCCTTTCCTGCTCGCCACGGGGCTTGCCCTGACCATCGCCACGCTGACCGCGACGCCTGCCGGCGGGGCGAACCGCGACACGCCCTATTGGGCGACGATCGACGTGACCGAGGCGAACATGCGCGTTGGGCCGAGTGCGGAATACCGGATCGAGTGGGTCTACAAGCGCAAGGGCCTGCCGGTGAAGGTGGTGCGCGTGCGCGAGGGCTGGCGGCTGGTCGAGGACCCGGACGGCGATCAGGGCTGGATCGCAGCGCGCCTGCTCAGCCGCTCGCGCGGCGCGATCGTGATCGGCAAGGGCCTGGCCGAGATGCACGATTCGGATGCCGCAGGGTCCGCGATCAAGTGGAAGCTGGAGCCCGGCGTGGTCGGTCGGTTGGGCGACTGCGAGGAAAACTGGTGCGAATTCTCGGTCGGCGAACGCTCCGGCTTCGTAGAAGCGAATCGCCTGTGGGGCGCGGGCGAGCCCTAGGCCTGTGATGTGAGTTCCTGCGAAAGCAGGAACCTCGGGAAACTGGTCTCTTGGCGATGGAGGCCCCCGCTTTCGCGGGGGCTCGCACCTAGCTCAGACCATTTCCACGGCAACCGCAGTGGCTTCGCCGCCGCCGATGCACAGCGAGGCGATGCCGCGCTTCTTGCCCTGCTGCTTGAGCGCGTTGAGCAGCGTCACGATGATCCGCGTGCCGCTCGCGCCGATGGGGTGACCCAGCGCGGTGCCACCGCCATTCACGTTGATCTTGTCGTGCGGGATGCCGATGTCGCGCATGGCGAACATCGCGACGCAGGCGAAGGCTTCGTTGACTTCCCACAGGTCGACGTCTTCCGCGCTCCAGCCCGTCTGTTCCAGGACCTTCTCGATCGCACCGATCGGCGCGACGGTGAACTTGGCGGGCTCCTGCGCGTGGGCCGCAAGGCCGACGATCTTAGCCACCGGCGTCTGGCCGTTTTCCTTGGCGACGCTCTCACGCGACAGGACCACGGCGGCCGCACCATCCGAAATGCTCGACGAGGTGGCAGCGGTGATCGTCCCATCCTTCGCGAAGGCGGGGCGCAGCTGCGGGATCTTGTCCGGATTGCCCTTGCCGGGCGCTTCGTCGTGCTCGACCGTGGTTTCGCCCTTGCGGGTGACGATGGTGACGGGGACGACTTCGTCGGCAAAGGCACCGCTTTCGATCGCCGCATTGGCGCGGCGCAGCGATTCGATGGAGTAGTCGTCCATCTCCTCGCGGGTCAGCTGGTACTCGTTGGCGGTGTCCTGCGCGAAGGTGCCCATCGCGCGGCCTTCCTCGTAGGCGTCTTCCAACCCGTCGAGGAACATGTGGTCATAGGCGGTGTCATGGCCGAGCCGCGCGCCGCTGCGGTGCTTCTTGAGCAGGTAGGGCGCATTGGTCATGCTCTCCATCCCGCCCGCGACGACATAGTTCACGGTGCCGCTGGCGAGCGCTTCGGAGCCCATGATGACGGTCTGCATGCCGCTACCGCACACCTTGTTCACCGTGGTCGCCTGCACAGATTTGGGCAGGCCGGCCTTGATCGACGCCTGGCGGGCAGGGGCCTGGCCGAGGCCGGCGGGAAGCACACAGCCCATGTAGGTCCGGTCGAACTTGTCCACCGGCACGCCCGAGCGATCCACCGCTGCCTTCACCGCCGTCGCGCCGAGATCGGTCGCAGTGGCATCGGCCAGTGCGCCCTTCATGCTGCCCATCGGGGTGCGCGCGTAGGAGAGGATGACGATCGGATCTGCTTCGGAAAACTGGGGCATTGGTAAGTACGTGCCTTTCTGTTGTCGCAACGCTTTGGCTCAATTCGCGTTCGATGTAATAGCACAGCCCAGAAACACAATCGGAGAGCCGAGACATGAGCGATACACCGCCCCAGACCCTTGAGCGCATTCTGGAATCCCAGCGCAGGGCCTTCACCGCGGCGCGGCCAGAGCCGCTCTCCATCCGGCGTGACCGGATCAAGCGGGCGATGTCGATTCTCTCGCAGCACGGCGAATCGCTGGCCGAGGCGATGAATGCGGACTTCGGCAGCCGCAGCTTCGAAGGCTCGATGATGACCGACATCGTCAGCACGATCGGCTTCGGCAAATACTGCCTCAAGAACATGGACCACTGGGCCGTGCCCGATAAGCGCTCGATCCGCTTCCCGCTCGGCCTGATGGGGGCGAAGGCGGAGGTTCGCTACGAACCCAAGGGCGTAATCGGGATCATGAGCCCGTGGAACTTCCCCGTGAATCTCAGCTTCGGCCCGCTGATGCAGGTGCTCGCCGCGGGCAACCGCGCGATGATCAAGCCGAGCGAATTCACACCCGCGACCAGCGACCGGATGCGCGAACTGGTCGCCGATGTTTTCGACGAGGAAGAGGTGAGTGTGATCACTGGCGGGCCGGACGTGGCGCAGGCGTTCTCGTCGCTCCCCTTCGACCATCTGGTGTTCACCGGATCGACCGCAACGGGGCGCAAGGTGATGGAAGCAGCGGCGAAGAACCTCGTCCCCGTCACGCTGGAACTGGGGGGCAAGAGCCCGACGATCATCGGCAAGGGCGCCGACCTGACCCGCGCGGGCGAGCGGATCGCCCTGGGCAAGATGCTCAACGCCGGACAAATCTGCCTCGCGCCTGATTACCTCTTGGTGCCTGAGGATCAGGAGGAAGGCGTAGTCGCGGCGGTGCAGCTGGGCGTGCACCAGATGTATCCCACGCTGCTCGACAACGAGGATTACACCGCGATCATCTCGGACAAGCATTTCGAACGGCTCAAGGGCATTGTCGAAGATGCCAAGGCCAAGGGGGCCGAGGCGATCGAGGTGAACCCTGCGAACGAGAGCTTCTCCAGCGCCAACACCCGCAAGATGCCGCTGACCATCCTGCGGAACGTGACCGACGACATGAAGGCGATGCAGGAGGAAATCTTCGGGCCCATCCTGCCGGTGAAGACCTACAAGGCGATCGACGAGGCGGTCGATTACATCAACGACCACGACCGTCCGCTGGGGCTCTACTACTTCGGCAGCAATGCGAAGGAGCAGGAGCACGTGCTCGACCGCACGATCTCGGGCGGGGTCACGGTCAACGACGTGATTTTCCACATTTCGGTCGAAGATATGCCGTTCGGCGGGGTCGGTCCGTCGGGCATCGGCAGCTATCACGGGCCGGAAGGCTTCCGCGAATTCAGCCACGCGCGCAGTACCTATCAGCAGCCCAAGATCGACATTGCCAAGCTTGCGGGGCTCAAGCCGCCCTATGGCGATGCGGCGAAGAAGGCGATCGCGCGCGAGATGAAATAGGCCGCGGGCAGGCGTGCCGCCTGTCTGTTGCGGAAAAACCAACGTGAGTTGCGTCGCGGGCTCCCTTGCGCCCGCGCGGCGTGCGGCCTAGAGGCGGCACCGACAAGCGGACTGATGGAAACTGCGCGTGATCGATCTCGGACAATATCTGCCTATCCTCCTGTTTCTCGGGGTGGCCTTGGCCATTTCCTGCGTGTTCGTGTTCCTGCCGATGGGCGTGTCGCGCCTGACCGGCACGCACAACCCGACCGCCGAGAAGCTGAGCGAGTACGAATGCGGCTTCCCCGCCTTCGAGGAGCCGCGCAGCCAGTTCGACGTGCGCTTCTACCTCGTCGCGATTTTGTTCATCATTTTCGATCTCGAGGCCGCGTTTCTGTTCCCCTGGGCGGTCAGCCTCGACTTCACCGGCTGGTCGGGCTGGACCACGATGATGATCTTCATCGGCGAACTGGCCATCGGCCTGATCTATGCATGGAAAGTGGGCGCGCTGGAGTGGGAGTGATCCTGCCCGGCGGCGCGCGCGATTGGAATTGAGATGAGCGAGAACCAGACCATCACCCCGGCGGGCCACAACCCGCAGATGCAGCCCGCGGCGCAGCCCGGCGAGGTGCGTCAGCCGAATTCGGACTATTTCAACGCGCTTCAGACCGAAGTGAACGACAAGGGCTTCCTCGTCACCTCGACCGAGGAACTGTTCCAGTGGGCGCGCACCGGTTCGCTGTGGTGGATGACCTTCGGCCTCGCGTGTTGCGCGGTCGAGATGATCCACGTGAACATGCCGCGCTACGACATGGAACGCTTCGGCGTCGCCCCGCGCGCTTCGCCCCGCCAGAGCGACGTGATGATTGTCGCGGGCACGCTGTGCAACAAGATGGCACCGGCGCTGCGCAAGGTTTACGACCAGATGTCGAACCCGAAATACGTCATCTCCATGGGCAGCTGTGCCAATGGCGGCGGCTACTATCACTATTCCTACAGCGTCGTGCGCGGCTGCGACCGGATCGTGCCCGTGGACATCTACGTGCCCGGGTGCCCGCCGACCGCCGAAGCGCTGCTCTATGGCGTGATGCAGCTGCAGCGTAAGATTCGCCGCAGCGGGACGGTGGAGCGCTAAGAATGGCGACGGTTCTGCATTCCGCACCCCGCTTCACCCAGATCGACGGGCTGAACGGCACGCTGTCCGGCGCGCTCGGCGATATGCTCGTCGAAGCGAAGGAAGAGCATGGCGAACTGCTGCTGAGCGTGCAGCGCGACCGGCTGGAAGACACGCTGCGCCTGCTGCGCGACGATCATGACTACCAGCAGCTCATGGAAATTGCCGGGGTCGACTATCCCGGCCGTCCAGAGCGGTTCGAAGTGGTCTACATGCTGCTCAGCCTCACCAAGAACAGCCGCATCATGGTCAAGGTGACCGCCAGCGAAACGACGCCGGTACCCACCGCGACGACGCTGTGGCCCAATGCCGGCTGGCTCGAACGAGAAGTGTTCGACATGTACGGTGTGGTGTTCGCGGGCAACATGGACCTGCGCCGCATCCTGACCGACTATGGTTTCGAAGGGCACCCTTTCCGCAAAGACTTCCCGCTGACCGGCTATGTCGAGCTGCGCTATTCCGAGGAAGAACAGCGCGTGGTCTACGAACCGGTCGAGCTGGCGCAGGACCTTCGCCAGTTCGACTTCATGAGCCCATGGGAAGGCGCGGATTACGTGCTTCCCGGCGACGAGAAGGCGCATACCCCGCCGGTCGACGAGGCCAAGACCACCGACAGCCCGAAAGACACCGGCGCTGGTGCGAAGACGGACGCGAAGGCCGAAGACAAGGTTAGCGCAGACGCTCCGGCGGAAGAGAAAACCGTCGAGGATCGCACGCCTGCGCCCGAACCGACCGAGGATCGACCGGGCCGGGCCGAGCGCAAGGGCGATGCCAAGGATACCTCCGCGGCGACCGAGCCGAAGGACAAGGATTGAACGAAGCGGGGCGGATCTCTCCGAGCGCCGCCCGCGTCGATGGAGCGATGGAGAAAGCGACTATGAAGCGAGTGCTGATGGTTTCTGCCGCCGTTCTGCTGGCGGCCTGTTCGCAGGGCGATGGCGACGCCGAAAGCGGTGACGACTTCGCCGCGCGCGTCGGGGCGGGGCAGGGCGGGGCGACCCCCGCGCCCACCGGCACGGTCGCGCCGCCCGAAAGCACCATGGCGCGCACCTCCGCCGTGCCCGAGGGCGCGGACCCGATGGGTCTCGAAAAGCTCGGCAACATCGCGCGCGTCGATCTCGGCAAGCGCGACGGCGGCTGCACTTTCTCGCTCAATGCGCAGGAACTGCTCCTGGCCGGGGCGCCCGATGACGAGGCGGTGAAGGGCAAGGGTGTGGTCCGGATCGGCGGCGAGCTGATCAACCTCACCGCCGAAAATGGCGGGCTGGGCGCGATCTACGCCGGACCGACGATGACCGCCGATGGCGTGACCGTGAAGGTCGTGCCCGCAGCGGGGAATGATGCGATGCGGACCGCGGACCTCTACGTCGCGGCCGACGGCAAACAGCGCAAGTTCGCTGGCGGGCAATGGGCCTGCGGATAGGAATGGAATAATGGCACACGGGCTGACGATCGAAGAATCGCCGACCACCGGCGACGAGCAGATCACCAACTACACGATCAATTTCGGGCCTCAGCACCCTGCGGCGCACGGCGTGCTGCGCATGGTGATGGAGCTCGACGGCGAAATCGTGGAGCGGGTCGATCCGCATGTCGGCCTGCTGCACCGCGGCACCGAAAAGCTGATCGAGCACAAGACCTACCTGCAGGCTCTGCCGTATTTCGACCGGCTCGATTACTGCTCGCCGCTGTGCATGGAGCACAGCTACGTCCTCGCGATCGAGAAGCTGCTCAATCTCGAAGTGCCGATCCGCGCACAGTATCTGCGGGTGCTGTTCGCCGAGCTGACGCGCATGTCGAACCACTTCCTCAACATCGGCGCGCACGTGATGGATGTCGGTGCGATGACGCCGAACCTGTGGATTTTCGAGCTGCGCGAAGACTGCATGAACTTCTTCGAGCGGGCGAGCGGCGCCCGCATGCACTCCGCGTGGTTCCGCCCCGGCGGCGTCCACCAGGACGTGCCCGAGAAGCTGCTGGTCGATATCGGCGAATGGCTCGACAACCGCGTGCCCGAACTGTTCGGCGACGCGATGAGCCTCGTGATGGACAACCGCATCTTCAAGCAGCGCAATGTCGACATCGCCGTCGTCAGCCGTGAAGACGCGATCAAGTGGGGCTTCTCCGGCCCGATGCTGCGCGCAGCCGGCGTGCCGTGGGATCTGCGCAAGTCGCAGCCCTACGACGTCTATGACCGGATGGACTTCGAAGTGCCGGTGGGCACCAATTCGGACTGCTACGACCGCTTCATGGTTCGCGTGCAGGAAGTCTACCAGAGCATGAAGATCATCAAGCAGTGCCTGGCGGAAATGCCGTCCGGCCCGATCGCTTCGGACGACCGCAAGGTCTCCCCGCCCAAGCGCGGCGAGATGAAGCAGTCGATGGAAGCGCTGATCCACCACTTCAAGCTTTACACCGAAGGCTTCCACGTGCCCGCGGGCGAAGTCTACGTCGCAACCGAGAGCCCCAAGGGCGAATTCGGCGTCTATCTGGTCAGCGACGGGTCGAACAAACCCTACCGCTGCAAGATCCGCCCGACGGCGTTTTCGCACCTGCAGGCGATGGACATGATGACCAGGGGCCACATGCTGCCCGACGCCACCGCCATCCTCGGCGCGATCGACGTCGTGTTCGGGGAGTGTGACCGGTGAAGCCTGTGGCGGCCTCTGCTGCTATCCTGCTGACCGCCCTGAGCGCCACCCCGGCGCTGGCCGACGGGTTCGAGTTCGAGCTCGTTCCCGCAGATGCCACGCTGTATCTGGTTGAGAAGCGCTCGGGCTGCGTATGGCGCAAGGGTGCGAACGGCGACTGGCTGTTCGAAGGGCCTAATGCGGCAACCCGCCGTGCCCAGTGTGACATGATAATCGAGAAGGCGCCGCGAGTGGCGAACGAAAATGGCTAATCGGCAACCCGCACCCGACACCCCCGAACTGCGCGAGCGGTGGGGCAATTTCGCCTTCAACGCCGACTACGAGGCGAGGGCCCAGAAGGCGCTTGCCCGCTATCCGGAAGGGCGCAAGAAGTCGGCGGTGATGCCGCTGCTCGACCTTGCCCAGCGGCAGGTCGGCGAGGAAACCGATACGCAAGGCTGGCTGCCGCTGCCGGTGATCGAGTACGTCGCGACCTATCTCGACATGCCGGTGATCCGCGTGCTCGAAGTCGCGACCTTTTATTTCATGTACAACATGACGCCCGTGGGTAAGTACCACGTGCAGGTGTGCGGCACGACGCCGTGCATGCTGCGCGGTTCGGACGACATCATCGCCGCGTGCAAGAAGCGCGGAATGAAGAAGGGCGAAGTGTCCGAGGATGGCCTGTGGACGCTCACCGAAGTCGAATGCATGGGCAATTGCGCAACCGCGCCGATGGTCCAGATCAACGACGACAATTACGAAGACCTGACGCCCGAGCGGCTTGACGCCGTGCTCGATGCGCTGGCCAAGGGCGAACAGCCCAAGACCGGTACGCAGGAGCCCGGTCGCCACACGTCCGAACCCAGTGGTGGGCCGACCACGCTTAAGGACATGGTCACCGAAAACCACGATTATCGGGGTGAATGGTAGTGGGTATGACTGCCCGCAAAGGCTTCCCCGCCGTCGGGGTTCTGTTCCTCGTGCTCGCGCTGGTGATGTTCCTGAAGGGCGACGACTGGGTCGTGTGGCTGATTCTGGGTATCGTCTTCGGCGGGCTCGGCATTTTCAGCCGGGGCAAGCAGGCCGACGGGGTGCACGATGGAAACTAACATCGTCACCATCATCGTCGCGCTGATCGCCATTGCGATCGCGTGGAAGGTGTTGAGCGGCCTGTTCAAGACGCTCGCGCTGCTCGCGATCCTCGCCGTGGCAGCCTATGTTGTGTTTGGAGTTATGGCATGAGCCTGGCCGATAAGGACCGCATTTTCACCAACCTTTACGGGTTTCAGGACTGGGGCCTGAAAGCCGCGCAGGCGCGTGGAGACTGGGACGATACCAAGGCGCTGCTCGCCAAGGGGCAGGATTCGATCATTGACGACATGAAGGCCAGCGGCCTTCGCGGTCGCGGCGGTGCGGGCTTCCCCACCGGGATGAAGTGGTCCTTCATGCCCAAGGAAAGCAAGGACGGGCGGCCCAGCTTCCTCGTCATCAATGCCGACGAATCCGAGCCCGGTTCGTGCAAGGACCGCGAGATCATCCGCCACGATCCGCACAAGCTGATCGAAGGTGCGCTGGTCGCAGGCTTCGCGATGCGTGCACGGGCGGCTTACATCTACATTCGCGGCGAATATATCCGCGAGGCGGAGACGCTGCAGAAGGCGATCGACGAGGCGTACGACGCCGGGCTGATCGGCAAGAATGCCTGCGGTTCGGGCTATGATTACGACGTGTTGCTGCATCGCGGCGCGGGCGCGTACATTTGCGGCGAAGAAACCGCGCTGATCGAAAGCCTCGAAGGCAAGAAGGGCCAGCCGCGCCTCAAGCCGCCGTTCCCGGCGGGTGCTGGCCTTTATGGCTGCCCGACCACGGTGAACAACGTCGAGTCCATCGCGGTCGTGCCCACGATCCTGCGGCGCGGCCCCTCGTGGTTCGCAGGCTTCGGGCGGGACAAGAACCAGGGCACCAAGCTGTTCCAGATCAGCGGGCATGTCGAAAAGCCCTGCGTGGTCGAGGAAGAGATGAGCATTCCTTTCCGCGAACTGATCGAGCGGCACTGCGGCGGCATTCGCGGCGGGTGGGACAATCTGCTCGCGGTGATCCCGGGCGGCTCGTCCGTCCCGCTGGTCCCGGCCGAACAGATCATGGACGCGCCGATGGATTTCGACGGGCTCAAGGAACTGGGCTCCGGCCTCGGCACCGCCGCCGTGATCGTCATGGACAAGTCGACTGACATCGTCCGCGCGATCAGCCGCATCAGCTATTTCTACAAGCACGAGAGCTGCGGCCAGTGCACGCCGTGCCGCGAAGGCACCGGGTGGATGTGGCGCGTGATGAAGCGGCTCGAGACGGGTGACGCGGACATCGACGAGATCGACATGCTCCACACCGTCACCAAGCAGGTGGAAGGCCACACGATCTGCGCGCTGGGCGATGCGGCCGCATGGCCGATCCAGGGCCTGATCCGCCACTTCCGCCCCGAGCTGGAACGGCGCATCGCCGAACGCGGCGAGGCGATGGCGGAGGCGGCGGAGTGATCGCTGCCCGCGCCCTTCTGACGGTGGCGCTGGCCTGCGGGCTGGCCATACCGGCTATGGCGCAGGCCAAGTCTCCCAAGCAGGAGATGGAGGCGGGCAGGCAACTGGTATCCGGATTCGGCAAGTGCATGGCCGACGCCGAACCGGAGATGGCAAAAGCCGTCGTCCTCGCCGACAAGGTCGATTTCCGCGATCCTGAATGGCAGGGCGCGCTCGATAGTCGCTGCATGGGGCTCTATTCGGGCCGCCTGCACATGCATCTGTTCTACTACCAGGCTGCGTTGGCAGAGCGCCTCAGCACCAACAGCTTTCCTGCGACCGCGTTGGTCGGGGTCGAGGCTATTGTGCCGCTCAATGCGTCGCTGTCGCCCGATGCGCCCAACGCCGTGCGCTATACCATGGCGCTCAGGCTGGGCGAATGCGTTGCCCGCGCGAACCCTGCGGGGGCACGCGCTGTGTTCGCGACCCGGATCGATTCCAGCGATGAAATCGAAGCATTGCAGGCCCTCGGCGGTGAAATCGCGGGCTGCGTTCCCGAAGGGCGCGAAGTCGCGATCGACCGCACCAGCCTGCGGGCGGGCCTTGCGATCATGTATTACCGTCTTGCCGCCCGACTGGCCGACAGGGGCGGGGCATGAAGCTGCGCCTCGTCATTGCCCTGCTTGCGGCGAGCCTTTGCGGCAGCGCGCCCGCACTTGCGCAGTTGAGCCCGAGCACCTCGGGCTTTTCGACCGCGCCTACCTCGGCGAATGACGAGGAGTATTTCTATATGCTCCGCCAGCTCGGCCCGTGCCTGGCGAGCAACAAGCGGGATCGGGCGATCGCCTTCCTCGATGCGCCGATCGATTCGCCGCAAGAGGCTGCCGCCTTCGACGCGCTGTTCGGCGATACGACCAACCGCTGTATGCAGAACTTCGTCAGCGCGACGCTGGTGCGTGCATGGGTGCGCGGCGTGGTCGCCGAAGGGCTGTTCAAAGACACGATGCGCGACTGGCCGGAGAGCACCGTGCCTGCGATCGAGGAACCGGAGAGCATCGCCTCTATACATGACTTCGCACGCTGCTATGTCGCGCGAGACTTCGCGGCGGCGCGCGGTCTGATCGAAGAGACCAGGCTTGGCGACAAGAGCGAACTGGCCCGCATGCGCGAGCTGGCACCGACCTTCGGCCCCTGCATGCCGCAAGGGTCGCAGATCGCGCTCAAGCCGATCAACATTCGCATGGCACTTGCCGAAGCGCTGTACCACGCAACCCGCAATCCGGGCGCGGCGCGCTTGCCGGGCCAATCGGACTAGGACTGAGACAGAATGCCTAAAGTCACCGTAGACGGACAGGAAATCGACGCGCCGGAAGGTGCCACCGTACTGCAGGCGTGCGAGCTTGCGGGCAAGGAGATCCCGCGCTTCTGCTATCACGAGCGGCTGAGCATAGCGGGCAATTGCCGCATGTGCCTGGTCGAAGTGAAGCCCGGGCCGCCCAAGCCGCAGGCAAGCTGTGCGCTGCCCGCCACCGAAGGGCAGGAAATCCGCACCGATACGCCGATGGTCCGCGCAGCGCGCGAAGGGGTGATGGAGTTCCTCCTCATCAACCACCCGCTCGATTGCCCGATCTGCGATCAGGGCGGCGAATGCGACCTGCAGGACCAGTCGGTCGCTTACGGTCGGGGCGGCTCGCGCTATCACGAGAACAAGCGCGCGGTGACCGAGAAGTACATGGGCCCGCTGATCAAGACGATCATGACCCGCTGCATCCACTGCACCCGCTGCGTGCGCTTCTCCGAAGAGATCGCGGGCGTGGACGAGATCGGTGCGCTCTATCGCGGCGAAGACATGCAGATCACGACCTATCTCGAACAGGCGGCCGCCCACGAGATGAGCGCCAACGTGATCGACCTGTGCCCGGTCGGCGCGCTGACCAGCCGCCCCTATTCCTTCGAAGCGCGTCCTTGGGAGCTGAAGAAGACCCTGAGCATCGACGTCTCCGACGCGGTCGGCGCAAACATCCGGCTCGACAGCCGTGGGCGTGAGGTGATGCGCGCGCTCCCGCGGATCAACGACGACGTCAACGAAGAGTGGATTTCGGACAAGGCGCGCTATCAGGTCGACGGCCTGACGCGGCGCAGGCTCGACCAAGTGTGGATGCGCGCGGTCGGCGGGCCGAACGCGGGCAAGCTGCAACGCGCGAGCTGGGAAGACGCGTTCGACGCGATCGTGAAGGCTGCGAAGCAGGGCGGAGAAGGCTCCGTCGCGGCGGTCGCGGGCGATCTGGTCGATTGCGAGACGATGTTCGCGGCCAAGCGTCTGCTGGCAGAGCTCGGCTCGGACAAGCTCGAAGGGCGCCAGACGGGCCTCGACTATGACTGCTCCAGCCTCGCCGGAATCGCGTTCAACTCGACGCTGGCGGGTATCGAGAGCGCCGATGCGATCCTGATCGTCGGCAGCCACGTCCGCCACGAAGCTCCGCTGATCAATGTCCGCCTGCGCAAGGCGGCCAAGCGCGGCGCGAAGATCTTCCTGATCGGGCCCGAGTGGGACACGACCTTCGCCTGCGAATTCCTGGGCGAAGATGCGGGTCTGCTGCACGATCTGCCCGGCCACGTGGCCGACGCGTTCAAGGACGCTGCGCGGCCTGCGATCATCGTCGGCCCCGGCGGTCTGGCGGCCAACGCTCTGCACCCGGCACTGGTGCTGGCGGACGAGTGGAACCTGGTGCGTGATATCGACGGAGAGGCCTGGAACGGCTTCAACGTGATCCACACCGCTGCTGCCCGGATGGGCGCGGTGATGCTGGGCTACGCGCAGAAGGGCGGGATCAAGGATGTGGTCGACGCCGCGCCTGCCGTGCTGCTCTCGCTCGGCGCGGACTCGGTCGATTACGGCGCGTTCGACAAGAGCCTGAAGGTCTATATCGGCCATCACGGCGATGCCGGTGCGCACGCGGCGGATATCATCCTGCCCGCTGCCAGCTATGCCGAGAAGGACGGGACCTACGTGAACACGGAAGGCCGCGTGCAGTTTGCCGAGAAGGCGGTGTTCGCCCCCGGCGATGCGCGTGAAGACTGGACGATCCTGCGCGCCCTTGCCGATGCCTTCGGCGTGAGCGTGGGCTTCGACAGCTTCGCGCAGCTGCAGTCTGCGATGATCGAGGCCGTGCCCGCGCTGGGCGAGGAAGGGATCGCGCCGCTGGGCAAGCTGCCCAAGGGCAAGAAGACGCCCAAGGCCAAGGGCACGATCGCGTACCCGATCGCCGACTTCTACCTCACCAATCCCATCGCCCGCGCGAGCGAGACGATGCAGCGCTGCTCGGCCGAACTGGTCCACGGTGACGAGATTCTGGAGGCCGCGGAATGACCGAATTCTTCCAATCCCTCGGCATGAACTACGAATGGGCGTGGTTCGTCGCGACCATCGCGGGCATCCTGCTGATCGCGTTCCCGCTGATGCTGGCGGTCGCCTACGTCATCCTGATCGACCGCAAGGTCTGGGCAGCGATCAACCTGCGCAGAGGCCCCAACGTGGTCGGCCCGTTCGGCCTGCTGCAGAGCTTTGCCGACGGTCTGAAGGTGTTCCTGCAGGAAACCATCATCCCGAGCGCAGCGAACAAGGGCATCTTCATCATCGCGCCGATCATCACCTTCACGGTGGCGCTGGCGGCGTGGGCGGTGATCCCGTTCGCGGATGGAGTGGTGCTGGCGGACATCAATGTCGGCCTGCTGTACATTCTCGCGATCAGCTCGCTGTCGGTTTACGGCGTGGTGATGGCCGGGTGGGCGAGTAACTCGAAATACCCGTTCTTCTCCGCGATGCGTGCTGCCGCGCAGATGATTTCGTACGAAGTTTCGATCGGCTTCATCCTCGTGTGCGTCGTGCTCTGGGCAGGTTCGTGGAACCTGACCGAGATCGTCGAGGCGCAGCGCGGCCACGGTTTCGGGATCGTCAACGGGTTCTATTTCAACCTGCTGCTGTTCCCGATGTGGGTGGTGTTCTTCATCAGCTCGCTTGCGGAAACGCAGCGCGTGCCGTTCGACCTGACCGAGGCGGAAAGCGAGCTGGTGGCCGGGTATCAGACCGAATATTCCAGCATGGCTTTTGCGCTCTACTGGCTGGGTGAATATGCCAACATCCTGCTGATGTGTGCGCTCAACACGCTGCTGTTCTTCGGCGGGTGGCTGCCGCCCGTCGACTGGGCACCGCTGTACTGGGTGCCGGGGATCATCTGGTTCCTGCTGAAGACGCTGTTCTTCTTCTTCATGTTCAGCTGGGTGATGGCGACCGTACCGCGCTACCGCTACGACCAGCTGATGCGGCTTGGCTGGAAGATCTTCCTGCCGATGAGCCTGATCTTCGTTTTCGTCATCAGCGGCTATCTGATGGCCACCGGACATTTCGGAACCCCCGCATGAGCATCGCCCAGACCATCAAGGCCTTCACCCTCTACGAGTTCGTGAAGGCCCACGCGCTGACCCTGAAGTATCTCTTCAAGCCCAAGGTCACGATCAACTACCCGTACGAGAAGAACCCGATTTCTCCTCGTTTCCGCGGCGAGCATGCGCTGCGCCGCTATCCCAACGGAGAAGAGCGCTGCATCGCGTGCAAGTTGTGCGAGGCGGTGTGCCCGGCGCAGGCGATCACCATCGAGTCGGAGCCGCGAGCGGACGGTTCGCGCCGCACCACGCGCTACGACATCGACATGACCAAGTGCATCTATTGCGGTTTCTGCCAGGAAGCGTGCCCGGTGGACGCGATCGTCGAGGGTCCGAACTTCGAATATTCGACGGAAACCCGCGAAGAATTGCTTTACGACAAGGCCAAGCTGCTCGCCAATGGTGACAAATGGGAACGCGCCATCGCAGCCAACCTTGAAGCCGACGCGCCCTACCGCTAGGCGCGCCACAGACCACTCGCGGGGCACTTTTTCAAAGCCATGATCCAGGCCATAGCCTTCTACCTTTTCGCAACGATGGTGATCGCCAGTGGCGTGCTCACCATCATGAGCCGCAATCCGGTGCATTCCGTGCTGTGGCTGATCCTGGCGTTCTTCAACGCGGCGGGCCTGATGGTCCTGCTGGGCGCGGAGTTCATCGCGATGCTGCTGGTCGTCGTTTACGTCGGCGCTGTGGCCGTGCTGTTCCTGTTCGTGGTGATGATGCTCGACGTCGACATGGCGGAGCTGCGCGCCGGGTTCATCAAGAACTTCCCGCTGGGGATCGCGATCGCGCTGGTCCTGCTGGCGGAGCTGGTGCTGGGCATCGGTGCGCTGGGGGCAGGGCCGCTTGAGTTGGGCACGGCGAGCGGTGCGAACGCGCCCAATCTGGCCAACAGCAATATCGAGAATATCGGCGCGCTGCTCTATTCGAAGTACATCTTCGTGTTCGAGGCGGCGGGCCTGATCCTGCTGGTGGCGATGATCGGTGCGATCGTGCTGACCCACCGTGACCTCAAGACCACGCGCGGCCACCAGAACATCACCAAGCAGGTTCGTCGCAACCCGAAGGAAGCAACCCAGATGAAGCAGCCGACCGTCGGCGAGGGGATCGAGCTATGATCGGCATCCAGCACTACATCATCGTAAGCGCGATCCTGTTCGTGCTCGGCGTGCTCGGCATTTTCCTCAACCGCAAGAACGTGATCGTCATCCTGATGGCGATCGAGCTGATCCTGCTGGCGGTGAACATCAACCTGGTCGCGTTCAGCGCCTTCCTTGGCGATCTGACCGGGCAGATCTTCGCGATGTTCGTACTGACCGTGGCCGCCGGCGAAGCGGCCATCGGCCTCGCGATCCTTGTCATCTTCTTCCGTGATCGCGGTACGATCGCGGTCGACGACGTGAACCGGATGAAGGGCTGAACCACCCGTGCAGTCTTCGATTCTCCTCATCGTCTTCCTGCCGCTGGCGACCGCCATTGTCGCAGGGCTCTTCGGCGGCACGATCGGCAAGACGCCGGCCAAGGTGCTCACGACCGTCGGGCTGTTCGCGTCCTGCGCGCTCAGCTGGCCGATCTTCCTCGACTTCCTGGGCGGCAATGCGCAGGCGCAGGTCGTGCCGGTGCTCCAGTGGGTGAAGTCGGGCGATCTCTCGTTCGACTGGGCGCTGCGCGTCGACACGCTGACCGCGGTCATGCTGGTGGTCATCACCAGCGTCTCCGCGCTCGTCCACCTGTACTCCTGGGGGTACATGGACGAAGATCCCAGCCAGCAGCGCTTCTTCGCCTATCTCAGCCTGTTCACCTTCGCGATGCTGATGCTCGTGACGGCGGACAATCTGGTGCAGATGTTCTTCGGATGGGAAGGCGTCGGCCTCGCGTCCTACCTGCTGATCGGATTCTGGTACAAAAAGCCCAGCGCCAACGCCGCCGCGATAAAGGCCTTCGTGGTCAACCGCGTGGGCGACCTCGGCTTCATGCTCGGCATTTTCGGCACCTTCCTGGTGTTCGGCACGGTATCGATCCCCGCGATCCTCGACCAGGCCCCGGCAATGAGCGGCAGCTCGATCACGTTCATGGGCATGCGCTTGATGACCATGGATATCCTGTGCCTGCTGCTGTTCGTCGGCGCGATGGGCAAGTCCGCGCAGCTCGGCCTGCACACCTGGCTGCCCGACGCGATGGAAGGCCCGACCCCGGTCTCCGCGCTGATCCACGCCGCGACCATGGTGACCGCAGGCGTGTTCATGGTCTGCCGTCTGTCGCCGATGTTCGAAACCGCGCCGGTCGCGCTGACCGTCGTGACGGTCGTGGGCGGGGCAACCTGCCTGTTCGCGGCGACGATCGGGACCACGCAGTGGGACATCAAGCGGGTGATCGCCTATTCGACCTGTTCGCAGCTGGGCTACATGTTCTTCGCCGCGGGCGTGGGCGCGTACGGCGTGGCGATGTTCCACCTGTTCACCCACGCCTTTTTCAAGGCGCTGCTGTTCCTCGGCGCGGGCGCGGTGATCCACGCGATGCATCACGAGCAGGATATGCGCTATTACGGTGCGCTGCGTAAGCGCATCCCGATTACCTTCTGGGCGATGATGGCGGGTACGCTCGCGATCACCGGCGTCGGCATCATCGACGTGTTCGGCTTTGCGGGCTTCTATTCGAAGGATGCGATCCTCGAGGCGGCCTATGCGCGCGGCACGGGCGCAGCCAACTTCGCCTTCTGGGCGGGCGCGCTCGCCGCTCTGCTGACCAGCTTCTATTCCTGGCGCCTGATGTTCCTGACCTTCTGGGGCAAGCCGCGCTGGGCCGACAGCGAGCATATCCAGCACGCGGTCCATCATGGGCATGACGAGCCGGAGGACCACAATCCTGCCGCGCAGGAAGACGCGGGCGCGGCCGTGGCGCACCACGTTCCCTCGACCGAGGAAAAGGACGGCACCGGCGGCTATCATCCGCACGAAGCACCGTGGGTCATGCTGATCCCGCTGGTCGTGCTGAGCCTGGGCGCTGTGTTCGCCGGCTTCTTGTTCTACGAACCTTTCGTGGAAGCCGAAGGCTTCTGGCAGGGCTCCGTGTTCTTCAACGAGAACCTCGTCCACACGATGCACGGCGTGCCGCTGTGGGTGAAGCTGACCGCGACCATCGCGATGCTTCTGGGCCTCACGATCGCCTGGCTGTCCTACATCCGCAATCCGAAGCTGCCGCAAGCGGCAGCCGAGCAGCTGGGCCCGATCTACCGCTTCTTCCTCAACAAGTGGTACTTCGACGAGCTGTACAACTTCCTGTTCGTGAAGCCTGCTTTCTGGCTGGGCCGCGTGTTCTGGAAGGTGCTCGACATCGGAATCATCGACAGGTTCGGGCCTGATGGCGCGGCCTGGGTTGTCAGGCAGGGATCGGTCGGGGCGAAGCGCTTCCAGTCCGGCATGCTCAACACCTACGCCCTGATCATGCTGCTCGGCCTTGTCGCCGCTATTACCTGGGTGCTGCTGTAATGGAGGGCTTCCCAATCCTTTCGCTTATGCTGCTGGTGCCGCTGGTCGGTGCGGTGCTGTGCATGTTCGTCAACGCGTCGACCGCTCGCTGGGTCGCGCTGATCGCCACGCTGATCGATCTGGTGCTGGGCATCATGCTCTGGCTCAATTTCGATATCGGCGGCGCGCAATGGCAGTTTACCGAGCGCGCGAACCTGTTCTCCGGGTTCGAATATGCGCTCGGCATCGATGGCATCGCGCTGATGCTGATCATGCTCAGCGTGTTCCTGATGCCGATCTGCATCCTCGCCAGCTGGACCAGCGTGACCAAGCGCGTGGGCGAATACATGGCCGCGTTCCTGATCATGGAACTGCTGATGATCGGCGTGTTCGCCGCGCAGGACATCCTGCTGTTCTACATCTTCTTCGAAGCCGGCCTGATCCCGATGTATCTGATCATCGGCATCTGGGGCGGCGACGACCGGATCTACGCCAGCTTCAAGTTCTTCCTCTACACGCTGCTCGGCTCGGTCGTGATGCTGATCGCGATGCTGTGGATGATCCAGGAAGCGGGCACCAGCTCGATCCCGGTGCTGCTGCAGTACGACTTCCCCCCGGAAGCGCAGACCTGGCTGTGGCTTGCCTTCTTCGCCAGCTTCGCCGTCAAGATGCCGATGTGGCCGGTCCACACCTGGCTGCCCGCCGCGCACGTTCAGGCACCGACCGCCGGGTCGGTCATCCTCGCGGGCGTGCTGCTGAAACTGGGCGGCTACGGCTTCATCCGCTTCAGCCTGCCGATGTTCCCCGAGGCATCCGCGCAGTTCGTGTGGCTGGTATTTGGCCTCAGCATGATCGCGGTGGTGGTCACCAGCCTGATCGCGCTGGTCCAGCACGACATGAAGAAGCTGATCGCCTATTCGTCCGTCGCGCACATGGCGATCGTGACCGCGGGCCTGTTCGCGTTCAATTCGCAGGGTATCGAGGGCGCGATGGTGATGATGCTGTCGCACGGCCTCGTCTCGGGCGCGCTGTTCCTGTGCGTGGGCGTGATCTACGACCGGCTGCACACGCGTGAGATCGCCCGTTACGGCGGCCTTGCCACCAACATGCCGCGCTACGCGCTGTTCTTCCTGCTGTTCACCATGGCGAGCATCGGCCTGCCGGGGACCAGCGGCTTCGTCGCCGAGTTCATCAGCCTTGCGGGTATCTACCAGATGTCCAGCACGACGACCTTCGTGCTGACCACGGGCATCATCCTTGGCGCGGGGTACATGCTGTATCTGTACCGCCGGGTGGTCTTTGGTGAGCAGAAGAATGCCGATGCCGCCGCGATGCCGGACATGAACGCACGCGAATGGCTGATGCTGGCACCGGTCGCGGCGGCGGTTCTGTGGATGGGCGTCTATCCCGAAAGCTTCCTCGCCCCGATGCGCAGCGACATCGCCGCGATCGAGGCGCGTATCACTCGTGCCACACCGGCAGGCGATGCGCAGCTGGAGGCAGGTCCGCCGCGCGATCATGCGGCCAATTACATGGCAGGCGAGCATGGCAGTGGCCACGGCGCCGAGGGTGAACACGGCGCTGCGGAAGAAGGCGGCTCTGAAGGGGCCGAACACTAATGGATTACGCGACTTCCTTTGGCCTGATCATTCCCGAACTGGTCCTGACCGGTTCTGGCCTGGTGCTCCTGATGATCGCCGCTTTCGGCGGTGAGAAGGCGAGCCGTCTGGTCTCGATTCTCGCTGCAGTGGCGCTGGGCGCTGCCGGCAGCCTGACCATTCCTGCGCTGGCAAACGGCGCGGGCGGCGATGCCTCGGTGGCCTTCTACGGCCAGATCAGCGCCGATGCCTTCTCAGCCTTCGCCAAGCTGCTGGTGTATGCCGCGGCGATCGGCTGCCTGATGATTGCGCCTGCCTTCTTCGGCCAGCGGCGCGCAATGAAGCCCGAATATCCGGTGCTGGTGCTGTTCGCCACGCTGGGCATGAGCATCATGGTCTCCGCGACCGATCTGATGACGCTCTACATCGGGCTCGAACTCAACAGCCTCGCAGCCTACGTGCTCGCCAGCTTCCTGCGTAACGACAGCCGTTCGGCAGAGGCAGGCCTCAAGTATTTCGTGCTCGGCGCGCTTGCCAGCGGGATCCTGCTTTACGGCATGAGCCTGACCTACGGCTTCACCGGTACGACCAGCTTTGCCGGCATTCGCGCGGCGCAGGAGGCCGGGCTTTCGACCGGAGCGCTGTTCGGGCTGATCTTCGTGCTCGCAGGTCTGGCGTTCAAGATTTCCGCCGTGCCGTTCCACATGTGGACGCCCGACGTTTATCAGGGCGCGCCGACCCCGGTGACGACCTTCTTCGCCACCGCGCCAAAGGTGGCGGCCGTTGCGCTGACCGCGCGGGTCGCGCTCGACGCGTTCGGTTCGCAGGCGGATGCCTGGCGGCAGATCGTGATCTTCGCCGCGCTCGCCTCGATCATCGTGGGTGCGCTCGGTGCGATCGGGCAGAACAACCTCAAGCGGCTGCTCGCCTATTCCTCGATCAACAATGTCGGCTTCATCCTGATTGGCCTCGCTGCGGCGACGGTCGAAGGGGCGAGCGCGATGCTGTTCTACCTGACGACGTACGTGGTGATGTCGCTCGGCAGCTTCGTCGCGGTGCTGATGCTGCGTAATGGCGAGGGTGAGAACCTGGAAACCTTCGAGGATATTGCCGGTCTTTCCAGCACTCGCCCCGGCATCGCGCTGTGTCTGCTGGCGCTGATGTTCAGCCTCGCCGGAATTCCGCCGCTGCTGGGCTTCTGGGCCAAGGTCGAGGTGTTCAACGCAGCGATCCAGGCCGGACTGGTCCCGCTGGCAGTGATCGGCATCGCGGCGAGCGTGATCGGTGCGTTCTATTACATCAAGTTCGTCAAGGTGATGTATTTCGAAGAACCGGTGGGGCGTGCGATCAAGGGTGGCAGCGCAGCACACTGGGCGATCCTGATCATCTGCACCCTGCTGATTTCGCCGCTCGGCTTCCTGCTGACCCGCGGACTGCAGGCGATGACCGATACGGCGGCGGCGGGCCTGTTCCCGGGCGTCTGAGCCCGCGAGTGCCCGGCGCGACCTCTTGATACGGACCGTACCCGAAACCGGCTCGACCAATGCCGACCTGCTCAGTGCGCTGCGTGCCGGCGAAGCCGTGCGCGAAGGCGACTGGCTGGTCGCCGACCGGCAGGTATCAGGGCGGGGCAGACAGGGCCGTGGCTGGCATGACGGGCACGGAAACTTTATGGGCTCCACGATCGTGCGCCTTTTGCCCGGACAGCCGCCCGCGCACACGCTCTCGCTGCTCGCCGGGGTTGCCCTTTTCGAAGCGGTTCAGGGCGTGGTAAACGCTGCCGACTGCACCTTGCGCCTCAAGTGGCCCAACGACGTGCTGGTCGGAAATGCCAAGCTTTCGGGCATCCTGCTCGAAGCGCAGGGCGATGCGGTGGTGATCGGCATCGGCGTCAATCTGGTCGCCGCGCCCGATCTTCCCGACCGCGAGACGATCGCCCTGACCGCTTTCGGCCCCGCACCCGATCGTGATGCCTTCGCCAGCAGCCTCGCCGCGCACTTCGCGACCGAGCTGGAGCGCTGGCGGACTTATGGCCTCGAACCGCTGTTACGCAGCTGGATCGCAGCAGGCACCCCGCGCGGCACGCATGTGAGCGTGCATGAACCCGATGGCGGGCGCGTCCACGGCCTGTTCGACGGGCTTGAACCGGATGGTTCGATGCGACTGCGCTTGGAGGATGGGGCCTTGCGTGTCATTCACGCAGGCGATGTGATCTTGGCGGAAAGGTAGCCGATGCTTCTCGCGATCGATGTCGGAAACACCAACCTCGTCTTCGCGCTGTTCGACGGGGATGAGCTGCGCGCGCGTTGGCGCATTTCCACCGATGGGCGGCGCACGGGCGACGAATACGCGGTGTGGCTGTTCCAGCTGCTCGGCATCGAAGGCGTCGCGCGCGAAGAAATCACGCACATCATCTTCGGCTCGGTCGTCCCGCGTGCGGACCACAATCTGACCGTGCTGTGCGAGAAATATTTCGGGATCACCCCGATCATCGCCGGGCAGGGCGAGGCGGCGTGGAATTTCGAGATCGACGTCGATCTTCCCAATTCGCTGGGCGCAGACCGCGCGCTCAACTGTATTGCGGCCCATTCGCTGGTCGGCGGCGACCTGATAGTGGTCGATTTCGGCACCGCGACCAAGTTCGAAGCGGTCGATTTCAACGGCGCCTACAAGGGCGGGATCATTGCCCCGGGAATAAATCTCTCGCTCGACGCGCTGGTCGGCAAGACGGCGAAACTGCCGCGCATCGCGATCCACGCCCCCGATACGGACAGCGTTATCGGGCGTAATACCGAGGATCAGATGCTGATCGGGGTGTTCTGGGGCTACGTCGCGATGATGGAAGGCCTGATCGCGCGGATGAAAAAAGAGATCGGTCGCCCGACCAAGGTGGTGGCCACCGGGGGCCTCTCGGTCTTGTTCGACGACCATACCGACATATTTGATGTTGTAGACACCGACCTGACGCTGCGCGGCCTGCACCTGCTGGCCCGGCGCACGGTCGATAAAGGATAGCATGAAAAAGAACTTCAAGCCGGAGAACGAACTCCTGTTTCTTGCGCTCGGTGGATCGGGCGAGATCGGGATGAACGTCAACCTCTATGGCTGCGACGGCAAGTGGCTGATGGTCGATCTGGGGATGACCTTCGGCGCCAATGAATACCCTGGCATCGAACTGGTTTTCGCGGATCTCGAATTTATCGAGGAGCGGACGAAAGACCTGCTCGGCATCGTCCTGACCCACGCGCACGAGGACCATATTGGCGCCGTGCCGTACTTCGCCGCCGACCTGGGCGTGCCGCTCTACGCGACGCCGTTCACCGCTGAACTGGTGCGGCGCAAGCTGAAGGAAGCCGACCTGGTCGACGAGGTGCCGCTGCATATCGTGCGCGAAGGCGACCAGGATATGCAGATCGGGCCTTTCGGCATCCGCTACCTCCCGCTCGCCCACTCGATCGCAGAGGGCAACGCGCTGCTGATCGACACGCCTTATGGTAAGGTCTTCCACACCGGCGACTGGAAGCTGGATGAAGACCCGATCATCGGCGAGCCGACCACCGAGGAAGAGCTGCGCGCGATTGGCGACGATGGCGTGCTGGCGCTGGTGTGCGACAGCACCAATGTGTTCAACCCGAATGAAAGCGGCTCCGAAGGCGCGGTCTACAAGGGCCTGCTGGAGGAAGTGCAGAACTGGCCTGACCGGCGAGTGGTGGTGACGACCTTCGCCTCCAACGTCGCGCGCCTGCACACGCTGGGCGAGATCGCGAAGGAAACGGGGCGCGAGCTGGTGATCGCCGGACGCTCGCTAGAACGGATTCTCGAGGTGTCGCAAGGCTGCGGTTATCTGACCGATTTCCCCCAGCCGATCGACTGGGACACCGCGATGAACCTGCCGCGCGGCAAGGTCCTCATCGTGGCGACCGGCGGGCAGGGCGAGCCGCGCGCCGCGCTGGGCCGCATGGCGGACAAGAACCATCCGCTGGAGCTCGCTCGCGGCGACGTCGTGCTGTTTTCCAGCCGCCAGATCCCCGGCAACGAGATCGCGATCGGCAAGATCATGAACCAGCTGGCCGAGCGCGGGATCGAGATGGTGACCGACCGGCAGAGCATGATCCACGTCTCCGGCCACCCCGGGCGGCCCGAACTGCAGGCGCTGTACGAATGGCTGCAGCCCGAAGTGCTGGTGCCGGTGCATGGTGAGATCCGCCACATGCAGGAACAGGCGCGGCTTGGCCTTGCCGAGGGCATTCCGCACGCGGTGTTCCAGAAGAATGGCGATATCGTGAGCCTAGCGCCGGGCGAGCCGGGCAAGATCGGCAGGGTGCCCACCGGGCGCCTGGTGCTCGATGGAGATATCATCGTGCCCGCCGATGGCAGCGCTGTGACCGAACGGCGCAGGCTGTCGCGAGATGGTGTGCTGGTGGTGGTAGTGACCGGGCGCGACGATGTGACGATCCGCGCGCTGGGCCTGCCGCTGGACGAGGATTTCCCCGACTTCGTGGCCGAGGCGACCCGCGACGTGAAGGAGGCCTTGCGCCGCCTGCGCGGTCGCGACGCGAAGGATGCAGGTGCCCGGCAAGAAGCCGCGCGCCTCGCCGCACGCCGCGCAGCCAACCGCTGGTCGGGCAAGCGGCCGCAGGTTCAGGTCGTCATTCCGGAGGCCTGAGGGAGGGCAACACGATGGGTTTCTGGTCGATCGTCGCGATCTATTTCCTGATGTGGATATTCGTCGCGTTCACGATGCTGCCCTTCGGCGTGCGCACGCACGAGGAGATGGGGCTGGACCTCGTTCCCGGTCAGGCGGAGAGCGCGCCGGCCAATTTCCGTCCCGGCAGGCTTGCTCTGCGCGCATCGGTGATCGCCGCGGTGCTGACCGCCATTTGGGTGCTCAACTGGGAGCATGGGTGGGTGACCCGCGACATGTTCGACTTCATGCTGCCGCCCAGTCAGCGGGGCGCATAACGCTATCCATGGGGGGCGGGACGAAGTGCCCCGGCAGCCTCAGCTGGTCCGCAGCCGTTCCAGCGCCTGCGCCATGGCGACATAGAGCTTGCCCACTTCGGAACCGAGCAGCGTCACCGCCAGCGCGTTGCCGTCGCGGGTCGACAGCAGCGTGCGCAGCATGGCCTCGAAATCGTGGATGTAGCGGTTCACGTTGCTCCGGAAATCCGCGTCCTCGTCATACAGCTCGGCGATTTCGCGCGCCTGCCGATTGTCGAGCAGGCGCACCGCGCGCCGGGTGAAAACGCCGCGATCGCCGCGCAGATAGCTGGCCCAGGCAGTGTCGGAGACCTCGCCGGATAGGGACTTGGCGATGTCGATCGCGTTGGAATTGAGGCTTTCGGTAATCAGCGCCACGCGCCGCGCGAAGTCGTTGTCGACCTGCTCCTCGGCCCGCTCGCGCGCGACCGAGACGCGGGATTCGAGATTGCCCGCAAGCTCGTTCACCAGCGCCAGCTGATCGCGCAGCTGGCGTGCGGCATCGCGTGCCGCATCGGCGGAGCGCCCGGTCGCCTCGCGCAGTTCGGCGAGCGCCTCGTCCGCCTGTGTGCGGACCGCATCGCCCACTGCACGGGCCGCCTCCTTGCCGATCTTGGTCCCGAGCTGCTCGCCTTCGCTCTCGGCGTACTCGGCCAGCAGCGTGCGCGCCTTCTCGGCTGTCGTTTCGAGCTGCGAAACCGCCTCGGCGAGACGCTCGCTGGTTGCCTGTGCGACCACACCGGTTTCTTCGTCGAGCGCCGCCAGCGTGGTGCGCAGCGCGGTGATGCCCTCGGCCATGTTTTCGCGCGTTTCGGCCAGCCGGTCGTCGATCCGGTCGGCGACAGAGAAAATCTCCTCCCCCTTCTCGCGGGTTTCGATCACGTAGGCTGAGAGGCGCTCGCTCTTCTCGGCGCCTTCGTCGATCGTCCGGCGCAGTTTTTCGGAATTGTCCCTCAGCGCCTGCAAGCGCGCCTCGGCGGCTTCCATCGCGGTGGGTAGGACTTCGCGGCTGTGCTTGGCGCCTGCCTGGATCAGTTCGAGCAGGCGCACCCCGGCCTCGGTCACTTCGTCCAGCGTGGTGCCGAGCGCGGCGAGCCCTTCGCGCCCGCTGCCCAGCCGCGTTTCGAGATTGTCCGTCGCCTCGAGTAGATTGTCGCGCGAAGATGCGGTGGTGCTGGCGATCTCGGCCAGTCGCTCACTCGCCTCGGCTAGCCGCTCGGCCGTGCTGTCGCCCGCGTCGGCAATTTCGCGGGCGATCTCGCCATGCTTCTCGCGCCGTTCCTCGACCGCGGTGTCGATTGCGGAGAGCCGGTCTTCGAGCGAGGCAAGCGCCAGCCGCTCCATCTCTTCCAGCCGGGTGCGCCGGGCGTCGACCCACTCGGCGAATTCGCGGTCCCGCTCCTTCATCGACTCGTCGATCCGCACCGCCTCGTCACGCAGCGAGGCAAGCCGTGCCTGCGCCGATTCCATTGCATGCTCGTCGATCGACTGAACCTCGCCGATCGCGTCGGTCAGGCGTTCGCGCAGCTTGTCGATCCGGCCCTGAGCGGCCGCCAGCGCCTCGACTTCGCGACCGTCAAGATCCGCGCGGAAGCTCTCGCTGCGTTCGCGCAGCGCGGTGAAGCGCGCATCCGCCATTGCCTCGAGTTCGGCGACCCGGTCGCCCAGCGTGGTCAGGGTGCGATCGACCTGGGTGCGGAAATGTTCGACATGCCGCTCACCCGCCTCACCGAATTCGTTGAGTTTGGTGAGGCCCGTGGTCAGGCCGTCGAGCGCGCCCTGCGCGCGTTCACCCGCCGAGCCGACGGCGTTTGCGGCATCGCGCGAGGCATTGGCGATCACCGGCAGATCGTCACGCAGGCGGGCCATGTTGGCCAGCGCGGTTTCGGAGACGCGGGCGATCCGCTCCACCTCTTCGCCGTTTTCGGCCACCAGCGATTCGATCCGGTCGGCATTCTGCGACAGGCGCGAGGCGGCGACCCGGCCGTGCGATTCCAGTTCGCGGGTCTGCTGGGTCAGGAACTCGCGCGCCAGGCTGAGCTCGCGGTTGATCGCGGTGAGCCGGGTTTCGAGTTCCGCAATATCCACCGCAGCAGCGCGGGCGGTCGCGCGGAAGCGCGCACTCTGGCGACCCATTCGCTGGCTCGCGGCGAACCATACGAAGGCGATCAGCAGGGCGGGGACGGACCAGGCGATGATTGCATCGGCCCACATGTTCGGGGCCATTCGGGTGAAACTGTCAGGCCCGCGCGCGATCACGAACAGCGCGGTCCACCCGACCAGGGCGATCAGCGCAATGGCGGTGACCAGCGGGCTGGCGATGCGGGGCATGCGCTCCGTGGGCGAATCCTCTTCGTCCACCAGCCATTCCTCGTCCGGAAAAGCGACCGGTTCGCGGGGGGGGCGCGCAGCATCCTCCGCCTTTGGCTCCGTCGTGTCCTTGCCGACTACTCTGATCGAAGAACCCCCACTCATGATCAGAGGCTTACCACGTTTCCGGGCCGGTTAAACCCCACGTTAACGCACCGTCCGCTAGAATAATCCACATGGCTTTCGAGAATGCTGCCTTTACCGCTACGCTCACCGCTGCGGCGGGTGACGATCCTGCGCTGCTCAGCGAGTTGCGCGGCGCGTTTCGCGAAAGCCTGGCCCAGCAGATCGACCTTTTGCACCGTTCGCGTTGCGACGGGAACTGGCTGGTCGCGGCCCAGCGGATCAAGGGACTCGCCGCCAGCTTCCACGCTGACGAGCTGATCGTGCTGGCACAAGGCGCGATCGATGCCGCCCCGGGAGACCCGGTGGCGCTGCGCGGCCTCGACGGTTTTCTCGCCGAATTCGATAGGGTTACGACCGATTGATCCGTCGCCCTGCGGGGCATGGGACGAATTGCGCAAAACCGCTGCATTTCCCCCCGAATCTTGCGCATTTCAGCCGTTCGGGGCCTGCATACGCGTGTCCGCTGTGCTAGACGCTGCGCATTGTGGCAAACGATCAGGGATAATCGCCCCTTAACGATAGGCGGCTAAGCAGGCAGCGTGACCGATAGCTCGATGAACAGCGTGCCGGATTCTATTCTGGACGACCACCCGGTCGACGCGGGCCTGCGTGCCGAGCTGGCGCGCGGCGACATGGCGCTGTCCACCCTCACGCCGGTCCTGACCCACTTCCTTAGCACCCACGACCGTTCCCTGTTCAGCGACTCGATCATCGCGCGTGTACGCGGCATGATGCGCAGCGCCGCCTACCGCCTGCTGCGGGTCGAGGCGGAGGAGATCGGCGCGAACGACGTGTTCGGCTATGCCGAAAACCGGGCCGACGCGCTGGCCGAAGACCTTGCCACGCACGCCGCGTTTCTGAGCCATTGCCATGCGCTGTCGATCGAATGGCAGCTGGCCGACCGGCTGCGCGGACGCAACGGGATCGACCCCGTGCTCTCGCCGCTGCTGCAATCGCTGATCGCATCGGGCGATGGCGATCTGTCGGACGCGGCAATGGCCACGCTGGCCGCGCAGGCGCGCTTTATCGAGCAGCAGAAGCGCATGGAGATGCCGCTGGCCGAATTGCCGGAGGATCAGTTCGCCCACCTCATCGGCGTCTGGCGGCGCCAGCGCGAGGATGTGAGCGATGATCTGGCGAGCACGGTGGAAAGCCGAATCCGCCAGATGCGCAGCGAGAACGAGGCGCGACTTTCCTTGCTCGACCGCACTTTCCACGGGCTCGGCGCGCGCAGCGACGTCGCGCTGTCGCTGACCCATGCGGGTGCAGCGATGTTCCTGACCGCGCTGGGACACAGGGCAGGGCAGGAGCGCGATATCGCGGTCGTCTCGACCAATGATCGCCAGCTTGTCCGCTTTGCGCTGTCTCTTCGCGCTGCGGGCCTCAGCCCGGCAGAAGCGCGGGCGCAATTGCGCTGCCTGCATCCCGACGCAACGCTGCCCGTCGCGGTCGATCAGTTGACGACACATGATGCGCGCGCGCTGCTATCCTCCTCGCCCTTCGGGCATGTCGAGTAAGCCCATGGAAGAGAGTACAACCAGCTACATCGCGCGTGCGCGCACCGATGCGAAGGACCGCCTGATTGCGGCGGACGAGCCGCTCGCCTCGCTCCAGCGGCGAGCGGGGGGCGAGATCCCCGGCACGATCGCGATTCCGGAGCTGCGCGAACAGGTGCGCAAGGCGCGCCGAACGAACCTGCGGCTCGGGCGGACGATTCATGCCTTCGACGGGACCGACCGGATCAAGTCGTGGATGGAGATCGTGCCGGTCGAGGAAGACGATCAGTCGGAATCGGGCTGCTCGATCGGCATCGTCACCTGGCAGGCGAGCCCGCCGCCGGTGGAGCGTGACGACGAGGCTGCTGCGCGGCGCGATGCGATCGACGATGCGCTGGCAGAACTCCACGCGCGGCTCGACCCCGCGCAAAAGGTCCTGACCGTTCATACCGACGCCGAAGACCTGCAACCGCTGCTTCGCCGGATGAGCGAGAATCTCGGCCAGCCGTGGACCGATTTCGTCAATATCGCTGGCAGCCAGCACGCCCAGCCGCTGCATTGGCGGCTGCTCGATCAGTCTCGCGTCTCGATCGATGGCAGCCCGCGCCAGTGGACCGCACGGCTGATCCCGCTGGGTGAGCCGACCCCCGGATCGCAGGGCTTCGAGCTTTATCTGATTGCCAATCGCGCGTGGGTCACGCGGGCGCAGCGGCGCGACCGGCGGACCGAGGATGGCGCGTCGATCGGGCGCGATCTCACCCCGATCCTGCGCCAGCCGATAGCCCGCATCGTCGCCAATGCGGAGACGATCCGCGCGCGGCTCGCCGGGCCGCTAGGCGACGAATATAGCGAGTATGCGCGCGATATCGTCAACGCGGGGCAGCACCTGCTGTCGCTGGTCGACGATCTGACCGATCTCGAAGTGGTCGAGGCGGACGGTTTCCGCGCCGCGCCCGACCCGATCGATCTCGCCGATGTCGCGCGCCGCGCAGCGGGCATTCTGGCGGTTCGTGCGCAGGAGAAGCGGATCAAAATCAGCGCGCCACCTGCCGATGCGAGCCAGCCCGCCACTGCGGAATTTCGCCGGGTGTTGCAGGTTCTGCTCAACCTGATCGGCAATGCGATCCGCTATTCGCCCGAAGGTTCGACCATCACAGTCACCCTCGGCTCCGATGACAAGCGTGCGCGCGTATCGGTGATCGATCAGGGGCCGGGCCTCGACCAGCAGGCACAGCGAATAGTGTTCGACAAGTTCGAACGGCTCGGCCGCAGTGGCGGCGGCGGCTCGGGGCTGGGTCTCTACATTTCCAAGCGTCTGGCACAGGCGATGGGCGGCGACCTCACCATTACGAGCACTCCGGGCGAGGGGGCTACCTTCACGCTGTCGGTGCCAGGACGCAGCGAATAAAAAAGGCCGCGCAGATCGCGCGGCCTTTTCATTCAGAATGACGCCTCAGCGCTTGTCGACGGGCACGTAGTCGCGCTGCGTCGGGCCAGTGTAGAGCTGGCGCGGACGGCCGATGACCTGCGCGGGATCGGAGATCATCTCGTTCCACTGCGCGACCCAGCCGACCGTGCGGGCCAGCGCGAACAGCGCGGTGAACATGGTGGTCGGGAAGCCGATCGCCGAGAGGATGATGCCCGAGTAGAAGTCGACGTTGGGGAACAGCTTCTTCTCGATGAAGTAGTCGTCGTTCAGCGCCATTTCTTCCAGCCGCAGGGCAGTTTCGAACACGGGATCGTCGACCTTTAGCGCTTCGAACACTTCGCGCACGGTCTTCTGCATCACGGTCGCGCGCGGGTCGTAGTTCTTGTACACGCGGTGGCCGAAGCCCATCAGGCGGAACGGGTCGTCCTTGTCCTTGGCCCGCTCGATATAGTGCGGGATGTTCTCCGGACGGCCGATTTCACGCAGCATGTTGAGCGCGGCTTCGTTGGCACCGCCATGCGCGGGGCCCCACAGGCACGCGATCCCGGCGGAGATGCACGCAAACGGGTTGGCGCCCGACGAACCGGCGAGACGCACGGTGCTGGTCGAGGCGTTCTGTTCGTGGTCGGCATGGAGGATGAAAATCCGGTCCATCGCCTTTTCGACCTCGGGGATCACCTCGTAGGGCTCTGCCGGCACGCCGAAGGTCATGCGTAGGAAATTGCCCGTGTAGCTGAGCGAATTGTCCGGCTGCATGAAGGGCTGGCCGATCGAATACTTGTACGCCATCGCCGCAATGGTCGGCATCTTGGCGATCAGGCGGTGGCTGGAAATCTTGCGATGTTCCGGGTCCGCGATGTCGGTGCTGTCGTGATAGAAGGCCGACAGCGCGCCGACCACGCCGCACATGATCGCCATCGGGTGCGCGTCGCGGCGGAAACCGCGGTAGAAGGTCATCAGCTGCTCGTGCAGCATGGTGTGACGGGTGATGGTGTAGGAGAATTCGTCCAGCTCGCTGGCCGACGGCAGTTCGCCGTTCAGCAGCAGGTAGGACACTTCCATGAAGCTGGAATGCTCGGCCAGCTGCCCGATCGGATAGCCGCGGTGCAGCAGAACGCCTTCTTCGCCATCGATGAAGGTCAGGGCGCTTTCACAGCTGGCGGTCGACTTGAAACCGGGATCGTAGGTGAAGCGGTTGGTCGATCCGTAGAACTTGCGGATGTCCACGACCTCGGGCCCGCACGTGCCTTGCAGCACGGGAAATTCCTGAGTGTCGCCGGCAATCTCCAGCTTGGCGGTAGTATCCGACATGTGGGTCTCCTTAGTCTTGAGTGGGGTTCGCCGAAACGGCCTGTGCGTCTATCCGCGCAAGCGACTCCTCCTTGCCGAGGAGGGCGAGAACATCGAAAATTCCAGGGCTCGTCGTGGTCCCGGTAAGGGCGGCACGAAGAGGTTGGGCGAGCTTTCCGAGGCCCACTTCCAGCCGCTCCGCAAGCGATTTGGTAGTGGCTTCCAGTGCCTCGATTGTCCAGTCGCTTTGCCCGACGAGCTCGGCAGACACCTGCGCCAGTCGCGCCCGTGCCTCGTCGTCGAGCAGGCCGGCGGCCTTCTCGGTCATCGTGAGGGGGCGCTTGGCGAACAGGAAGCGCGCATTCTCGGCAAGCTCGTGCGTGTCTTTCGCGCGGGTCTTGAGCACGGGCATGGCGCGGGTCAGCAGATCCTGGTCGATTTCTCCATCGACGCTGCCCGCCAGTTCGCCCGCAACGATCTGCGCCAGCCGCGCATCGTCGGCCTCGCGAATATAGTGGCCGTTGAGGTTCTGCAGCTTCTTGATGTCGAAGCGCGCCGGGCTGCGGCCCACGCCGTCCAGATCGAACAGCTCGATCGCCTCGGCCTGGGTGATTTCCTCGCGGTCGCCATGGCCCCAGCCAAGCCGCAGGAGGTAGTTGAACAGCGCCTCGGGCAGGATGCCAAGCTCGTCGCGATAGGCTTCCACGCCGACCGCGCCGTGGCGCTTGGACAGCTTGGCCCCGTCGCTGCCGTGGATCAGCGGGACATGGGCATAGACCGGATCGTCCCAGCCGCCTTCGATCGCGTTCATCGCGCGGTAGATGGGCAGCTGGCGGAAGGCGTTGTTGAGGTGATCGTCGCCGCGGATCACGTGGGTCACGCCCATGTCGTGGTCGTCCACCACCACTGCGAGCATGTAGGTCGGCGTGCCGTCCGCGCGCAGCAGGATGTAATCGTCGATCTCTTCGTTCCTGACCGTCACGCGGCCCTGAACCTGATCCTCGATCGCGGTCTCGCCGTCCTTGGCCACCTTGAGGCGGACCGTGAAGGGCTGGCCTTCCTGTTGGGGGCCAGGCTCGCGGTCGCGCCAGCGCCCGTCATAGCGCATCGGCTGCTTGTTCGCGCGCTGTTCGGCGCGCATCGCCTCGAGTTCCTCGGGGGTCGCGTAGCAGCGGTAGGCGTGGCCGTGAGCGAGCAGCGTGTTTGCCACGTCGGCGTGGCGCTGGGCCCGCTGCGACTGGAACACCGGCTCCTCGTCAAAGGAGAGGCCGAGCCAGTCGAGCCCTTCGATGATCTTGTCGATCGCGTCCTGCGTGGAGCGCTTCGCGTCGGTATCCTCGATCCGCAGCAGCGCCTTACCGCCGTGGTGGCGGGCGTAGAGCCAGTTGAACAACGCGGTGCGCGCGCCGCCGAGATGCAGGTAGCCGGTCGGAGATGGGGCGAAGCGTGTAATGATCGTACCGGTTTCGCTTGCCATCCTGGCGCGGTTCCTTTCCATTTCGGTTCATGACGACGCAGCCTTCGTCCACCGTTCCGTCTGACGACGCAACGAGCGGCAGCGACCTTCGATCCGATGGCGGAGCAGGTGCGGCCTATGGTGCAGCGCAGCGCAGGCTTTGGCAGGTGGTCGCGGTGATGTCCAGCCCGCTCGCGAGGGCCGCGCAGGGGCTCGATCGCAGCCTCGGCCATGCCGCGCTGGAGCGCGGGCCGTGGGTCATCGTCGCCGTCATCGCGGGGATCGCAGCGTGGTTCGTGTTGCCCGGATCGGCGTCTTGGATTTCGGCGGTCTGCGTGGCGCTGGGCGTCGCGCTCGCCGGTGCGCTGCTGCTGCGGGTGGACCGCGTGCCCGATCTGGCGCTCGCGCTGCTCGCGCTGGGTCTGGCGGTGGCCTTCGGGATCGCTCTGATCTGGGCCCGCTCGACCAGCGTGGGTGAGCCAGCGATCGAGCATCCGCAGATTCTGACCATGCACGCCCGCATCTTGGAGCGGGAGGAGCAGCCCGCGCGAGAGCGTGTGCGTCTGGTGCTGGCAGCGCGCAACGAGCAGGGCGCGGCGATCAAGCTGCGGGTCAACGTGCCGCTGGAGCAGGCGAGTCCGGCGATGCAGCGCGGCGCGGTGATCGGTCTGACCGCGCGGCTGATGCCGCCCGCGCCGCCGCTGGTGCCGGGCGGATACGACTTCGCGCGCGCCGCGTGGTTCCAAGGGCTGGCGGCGACCGGATCGGTGGTCGGCCCGGTCGAGTTGATCGCACCTGCGCCGCAGGGGTGGGGCGGGATCGCTGCGGTCCAGCACGATCTCTCCGCGCATGTCCGCAGTCGACTGGGCGGCTCGGCAGGCTCGATCGCCGCCGCCTTCGCCAGCGGGGACCGGGGCGCGATCGCCGAGGCGGACGAGGAGGCGATGCGCGACGCAGGCCTGACCCACCTGCTCTCGATCAGCGGTCTGCACGTGAGCGCGGTGGTCGCGGCGGGGTACTTCCTCGCGCTCAAGCTGCTGGCCTTGTGGCCGTGGCTGGCGCTGCGCGTACGGCTGCCGGTGGTCGCCGCGGCGGTCGGCGCGGTCGCGGGCATCGGCTACACGCTGCTGACCGGAGCGGAGGTGCCCACGGTGCGCAGCTGCGCGGCAGCGGTGCTGGTTCTGATCGCGCTGGCGCTGGGGCGCGAGCCGCTGACCTTCCGGCTGCTTGCGGTCGCGGCGGGCTTCGTGCTGCTGCTGTGGCCCGAGAGCGTTGCCGGGCCGAGCTTCCAGATGAGCTTCGCCGCGGTGCTCGCGATCGTCGCGCTGCACAACAGCGCGCCGGTGCGCGCCTTCCTCGCTCCTCGGGAGGAGGCGTGGTTCATGCGGCCCCTGCGCGGCGGGGCGATGCTGCTGGTGACGGGCTTCGTGATCGAGATCGCGCTGATGCCGATCGTGCTGTTCCACTTCCACCGGACGGGGATGTACGGCGCGCTGGCCAACATGGTCGGCATTCCGCTGGTCACATTCGTGTCGATGCCGCTGATCGCGCTGGCGCTGGTGTTCGACCTTGTTGGCCTGGGTGCGCCGGTGTGGTGGCTGGCGGGGGCCTCGCTCGACCTGCTGCTGGGCATTGCACATCTCACCGCGAGCCAGCCTGGCGCGGTCAAGCTGGCGCCGCATATGGGCGGCCTCGCGTTCGGCCTGTTTGTCGCCGGAGGCCTGTGGATCGCGCTGTGGAGCGGGCGAGGGCGGTTCTGGGGCTTTGTGCCGGTGGTGATCGCGACCATCCTGATGCTCTCCACTTCGCGGCCCGACGTGCTGGTTTCGCGAGATGGCCGCGATGTCGCGATCATCGAGGACGGGCGGCTGATGAACCTGCGCGATAGTCAGTCCTCCTACGCCAGCGACACGCTGGCCGAGCTGGGCGCGCTCGACGGGCCGCCGTTGCCGTTGTCGCAATGGCCCGGCGCGCGGTGCAGCGCGGAGTTCTGTGTCGCGACCATCGAGCGTGAGGGGCGGCGTTACCGCCTGCTGCTCGCCCGAGGTCGCGAGTACGTGACCGAGCGCGATCTGGCGGCGGCCTGCGCGCGGGTCGATATCGTGGTCGCCGACCGCTGGCTTCCGTGGAGCTGTCGCCCGCGCTGGCTCAAGGCCGACCGGCGGATGCTCGAGAAGACCGGCGGGCTGGCGATCCGGCTCTCATCACGTGAGGTCGAAACGGTCGCGCAGGGGCAGGGCGCGCATGGCTGGTGGCACGGGGCGGGCGGCGTTCCGCGCGAGGCGGAGCGCCGCACCGGCTCCGATCAGTGATAGCGGCGCAGCAGCCCCGCCAGCTTGCCCTGAACCTGCACGGCGCGGGCGTCGTAGACTTGGGGTTCGTAGCTGGGATTGGCGGGATCGAGCCGCACCCGGCCACCCTCGCGCCACAGGTACTTGAGCGTCGCTTCCTCGTTTTCGACCAGCGCGACCACGATGTCGCCATCGCGCGCGGTGTCGGCGCGGCGGATCAGCGCGTAGTCGCCATCGAAGATGCCAGCTTCGATCATCGAGTCGCCGGAGACTTCCAGCGCGAAATGCTCGCCCGGGCCGAGCAGCGCGGCGGGCACCGGCAGGCTCTGGTGTTCTTCCAGTGCTTCGATCGGGGCGCCGGCGGCGATCCGTCCGTGCAGCGGAATGTCGATCACGTCGTTCGCAGCATCGGGCATTCGGGCAGGCACACTGGTCGTTCGAGCGCCCAGATCGTTCGCCGCTTTGGGCGTCGATCCGGCGACCGCACTCTCGGGCATCTTGAGCACTTCGAGCGCTCGGGCACGGTTGGGAAGGCGGCGGATGAATCCGCGTTCCTCGAGCGCGGAAATCAGCCGATGCACGCCCGACTTGCTCTTGAGGTCGAGCGCCTCCTTCATCTCTTCGAAAGAGGGCGAGATACCGGTTTCTTCCAGACGTTCATGGATGAACCGGAGCAATTCATGCTGTTTCGCCGTCAACATCGGACTTCTTCTCCGCATTACTTGTTCGCGGGCTCATGCGAACGAATGCGGAACAACTAGGCAACCATCCGGAACAAGTCAAGCATATGTGCGGGTTTCCAACAGGAACGCCGGCACAAACGCCCCCGCTTCGGATGCTTCGGCATGGGCGGGCCTGTCGATGAGTACTTGCGCCTGTGCGAGCGGGGTCAGCGCAGAGCTGTCCTGAAGCTCTGCCGCGACCAGCCCGTCCTGCGTCCACCACGCGCGCAGAAACTCGCGCCTGCCGCCGCCGGGGGGCAGATCGCGGGCGAGCGGCATGGGGATCGCGCGCGGCAGGCAGTCTTTCGCACCGGCCATGCGCAGGAGTGCGGGGACCATGAACAGGAACCCGGTGACGTAGCTCGACACCGGATTGCCCGGCAGCCCCAGCACCACCGTGTCGGCGCGGCGTGCGACCAGCAGCGGCTTGCCCGGCTTGATCGCGATCCGCCAGAAGTCGAGCGTGAAGCCTGCGTCTTCCAGCGCAGGCTTGACCAGATCGTGCGGGCCTACGGAGGCGCCGCCGCTGATGACGACCAGCGCGGCATCCTCGCTCGCTGCAAGGATCGCGCGCGTGATCTCCTCCGCATTGTCTGCGACCGGCCCGATCGGGCGGACCTGCGCCCCGGCCTCGCGCGCCATCGCGGCTAGCATCGCGCCATTGACCGCGGGCGTCTGGTGCGGCTCGCACGAAGTCGGATCGCGGGCGAGTTCGTCGCCGCACTCGATCACCGCGACGCGGGGGGCATCATGCGTCACGACCTCGGCCACACCGCCCGCCCGCGTCAGCGCGATCTGCGCCGCGCCCATGCGCGTGCCCGCAGCCAGAAGCGTGTCGGAGGCCTTGAAATCGAGCCCGGCGCGGCGGATGAAGCGGGCGGTCGGCGGCTCGGTCGCAGTGAGGCGCGTTCCGTTGACCTGCGCATCCTCCTGCACCAGCACCGCGTCCGCCCCCAGCGGCATCTGCGCGCCGGTCGAGATGCGGATCGCGTCTCCCTTGCCCAGCACCATGTCGTATGGCGTACCCGCGCGGCTCTCGCCTTTGAGCAGCCAAGGGCCGTCGCCAGCGGTGGCATAGCCATCCATCGCGGAGAGGTCCGTCGGCGGCTGCGTGCGGCGCGCGATGACGGGCTCTGCCAGGAACAGGCGGGCGCTTTCGTCCACCGGGCAGGGGCTGGCAGGGGTTGGTGAGAGCAGGTCGAGCAACCGGGCCTGCGCGTCCTCCAGTTGCAGCGGTGCGCTCATTCCGCCGTTCCTCCAAGGGACTCATCCGCGTGCCAGTCGCCAGACTTGCCGCCGGTCTTGGCCAGCAGCCGGACCTGTTCGATCACCATGCCCTTATCCAGCGCCTTGGCCATGTCGTAGATCGTCAGCAGCGCGATGTTGCACGCGACCATCGCTTCCATCTCGACCCCGGTCTTGCCGGTGAGCGAGGCGGTGGCGGTGACGCGCACGGCATCATCCTCGACCGCGCAGTCCACGCTCACGCTGTCGAGTGCCAGCGGATGGCAGAGCGGGATGAGGCTGGCGGTCTGCTTGGCGGCCATGATCCCGGCAATGCGCGCGGCGGCGAGGACATCGCCCTTGGGCACGGTGCCATCACGGATCGCGGCCAGCGCCGCGGCATTCATCGCGATCCGGCCAGTGGCGGTGGCGGAACGGGCGGTTTCGGCCTTGCTGCCCACGTCGACCATGCGGGCCGAGCCATGCTCGTCCAGATGCGTAAGGCCGCTCATCTCGTCGCTCCTGCAGAACGGCTGACACACTTGGCACAGTGTCTAAAGGCAAAAAAGCCACCCGCCCGCATGACGTTGGACAGCGATGGGAGAGCGTGTTGGAGGGGTAGGGTGCGGGCCATGCGCCGACCATGCCATGCATGGCGCATGTAGGACAGACTCAGCGGTTCAGAAGATCGCGCGTCGCCGCCTCGACGTCGGCCTGCCGCATCAGGCTCTCGCCAACCAGAAAGCCGTGCGCACCCGCCGCCTCCAGCCGCGCACAGTCGGCGGCGCTGCCGATGCCGCTTTCGGAGATCAGGAACGCGCCTTCGGGGGCCAGCGGGATCAGTGCTTCGGTGGTGGCGATGTCGGTCGTGAAGCTGCGCAGGTCGCGGTTGTTGACCCCGATCAGGCGGGATTTCAGCTTGTGCGCACGCTCCATCTCGGTGGCGTCGTGGACTTCGACCAAAACGTCCATGCCCAGCTCGTCCGCAGCAGCTTCGATCTCGGCCGCCTGCTGGTCGGTCAGCGCGGCGACGATGATCAGGATCGCGTCCGCACCCATCGCGCGCGCTTCGCCGCATTGCCACGGATCGACCATGAAATCCTTGCGCAGCGCGGGCAGGGCGCATGCTTCGCGGGCGGCGATGAGGTAGTCCGAGTGGCCCTGGAAATACTTCTCATCCGTGAGGACGGAGAGGCACGATGCGCCAGCAGCGGCATAGGCCTTCGCATGTTCGGCAGGCTGGAAATCCTCGCGAATCAATCCCTTGGAAGGCGAAGCTTTCTTGATTTCTGCGATCAGCGCGCGGCGGCCATCCGCGTGGGTCTGGCGCAGTGCCGCCTCGAACCCGCGCGGCGGGGCCTGCGCGGTGATACGCGCTATAAGTTCGCTGACTTCGATCTGCGCTTGGCGCTCGGCGACTTCGTCGCGCTTGGTGGCGCAGATTTCTTCGAGTTTGTTCATTGGCGACCGCTCGCGAAAACCCATTCGCGCTTCGACAAGCTCAGCACGAACGGGTTTGGTGAGGTTTGGAAGGGAGCCGTTCGTCCTGAGCCTGTCGAAGGGCGGACGGCGGGGGAGAGACGATCATCCATCACTTCGCCATCGCAATCCAGCGCTCGAGCAGCCGCTGCGCCCCGCCGCTGTCGATCGCCTCTGCCGCGCGCGCCGCGCCCTCTTTCCAGTCCTCGGTCTCGCCCGCAGCGATCAGCGCGGCGGCGGAGTTGAACAGCACCGCGTCGCGGTACGGCCCCGGCGACCCCTTCAGCAGTGCGCTCAGCGCCTTGGCGTTGTGCTGCGGATCGCCGCCGCGAATGGCTTCGACCGGCGCATGCTCCAGACCCGCCATGCTCGCATCGACGCGGCGCATCGCGAATTCATTGCCGGTGACGTCCGCCATTTCGTTCCCGGCGGCGAGGCTCAGCTCGTCGAGCCCCTCGTCGCCCGAGACGATCAGCGTGCGCTCGGTGCCGAGGCGCGCGGCGGCCTCGCCATAGATCGAGACATAGCCGGGCCGCGCGATACCGATCAGCTGGCGCTTGATGCCGACCGGGTTGGACAGCGGCCCCATCAGGTTGAAGATTGTCCGGCGACCCAGTTCCTTGCGGATCGGCTGAATGCGGCGCATCGCGGGGTGATGGTTGGGCGCGAAGAGGAAGCAGATGCCGATCTCGTTCAGCGTCTTTTCCGCCGTGCGCCCGGCGGCTTCCATGTCGAGGCCGAGCACCTCCAGCGTATCCGCCACGCCCGAGAGCGAGGAGATCGCCCGGTTGCCGTGGCGCGCGACGGGCACCCCGCAGGCGGCAACCACCAGACCCACGGCGGTCGAGACGTTGAGCGTGTGGTGCCCGTCACCGCCGGTGCCGCAAACATCGATCGCATTGTCCGGCCCGTCGACCGGGATGTATCGCGCCCTGAGCGCGCGCGCCGCGCCCGCGATCTCGTCGGCGGTTTCGCTGCGTTCGGTCATCGCGAGCAGGAAGCGCGCGATCTCCTGATCGCTGGCTTCCCCGTCGAGGATCCAGCCGAAGACTTCCTCGGCTTCGGCCTCGTTCATGTGCGGGACGGCGAGCGGGAGCGACTTCATGCCGCCTGCCTTTCGCGCGCTTCGATGCCGCAAAGCCGCAGGAAATTGGCGAGCAGGTCGTGACCGTGCTGCGTGGCGATGCTTTCAGGGTGGAACTGGACGCCGTGGATCGGCAGCTCGGCGTGGCGGAAGCCCATCACGCTGGTGCCGTCGAGCCCCGGCGTCTCGCTGGTCGCGTTGACGTGCAATGCCTCGGGAATGTCCTCCACCACCAGTGAGTGATAGCGGGTCGCGTTGAAGGGGCTGGGCAGGCCCGCGAACACGCCACTGGCGTCATGCGTCACCGCGCTGGTCTTGCCGTGCATCAGCCCGCCCTGAACCACGCGCCCGCCAAAATGCTGCCCGATCGCCTGATGGCCGAGGCACACGCCCAGCAGCGGCAGCCGCGCATCGGCGCAGGCGGCGACGGTATCGAGCGTGATCCCCGCCTCGTTCGGCGTGCGCGGGCCGGGCGACAGCAGGATGCCCTTCGCCCCGCTCGCCACCGCCTCGCGCGCGGTCAGCGCGTCGTTGCGCTCCACGCGCACTTCTGCGCCCAGTTCCTGCAGGTAGTGGACGAGGTTGAAGGTGAAGCTGTCGTAATTGTCGATGACGAGGATCATGGGGTTAGCCCTGCTTCCACCGAGTTATTCAGATGAGCGCGAATAGAATCAACGATGGTCGCTTCGACTTGCCCCTTGGAAATAAGAATCATTTCCCTGTCAGTGACCATCAAAGCCAAGAGCCGATCATTTTCATGCCACCGTTTGATTTGGCTCCAGGTCAACGATAGCTGACCGATTGCGCTGCTCGTCCTGATGCCAGCGACATCCGTCTCGATCTCTAAGCCGTCTATGAGTCTGCTCGTGTCGGCCTTCATCTTGCGCACACGGTACGGAAGGGCGAATGCCGTCAAGGCAACGAGGACTGCAGCGACGATCGTGGTGTAAAGCAGCGCATCACGTAGGTCGGCCAAGAGATAGGCCGGGTCCCACGCATAGAACCAGGCGTCGACACCTACCAACAAAGCGGCATAGATCGCCCACAGGATCAGAAACGCAACAAGGAACCGCCGCCAAAGCCAGCGGTGCCGGACAATCAGCCAATTGGCTGAGATCCAGTCCTTTTGGTCGGGCACGACCCGGAATCGGTGCCGAGGTGGTGAGGGCTGCGTCACAACGCCAGTTTGTCCGTCGCGCGCACCAGCCCGTCGATGATCCCCGGCTCGCCAGCCGAGTGGCCTGCGTCGTGGACGATCCACAGCTCGGCTTCGGGCCAGGCTTTCTTCAGCTCCCATGCGGAGACGGGCGGGGTGCAGATGTCGTGGCGGCCCTGCACGATGATGCCGGGGATGTCTTTGATCTTGCCGACGTCTCGCAGCAGCTGGCCTTCCTCGAGGAAGAAATTCTCGAGGAAGAAGCGCGCGCAGATACGGGCGAAGGGGACGGCCTTGGACGGATCGGCGAAGCTGCCCAGCAGCTCTTCATTGGGCAGCAGCGTTGCGACATTGCCTTCCCACAAAGACCATTCCTTCGCGGCGGCGAGGCGGGTTTCCTCGTCGTCGCTGGTCAGGCGCGCGTGGTAGGCTTTGACCAGATTATCGCGCTCGTCCTCGGGGATCAGGCCGGTGAACTTGTCCCACTGTTCGGGCATGATCTCGCTCGCGCCGTAGGAGTAGAGCCAGTCCTTCTCCTTCTGGCGGCCGAGGAACACGCCGCGCAGCACGATCTCGCTGGTCCTTTCGGGGTAGGTCTGCGCGTAGGCGAGCGAAAGGGTCGCGCCCCAGCTGCCGCCGAAGACCTGCCATTTCTCGTGCCCGCACATTTTGCGCAACCGCTCGATGTCCTCGACGATCCGCCAGGTGTCGTTGTTCTCGATCTCCGCGAAGGGCAGCGACTTGCCGCAGCCGCGCTGGTCGAACAGCAGGACATCGTATTTCTCCGGGTTCCACTGGCGGCGGTGCGCGGGCGACATGCCGCCGCCGGGGCCACCGTGGAGGAACACCGCAGGCTTCGCGCCGGGCGTGCCCACGCGCTCGTAATAAAGCGAGTGCCCTTCGCCGACATCGAGCATGCCGGTCTCGTAAGGTTCGATCTCGGGATAGAGCGTGCGTTCGTATTCCATCATCATTCCTTGAATTCGACGACCACCAGCGGGCCGAGGTCGGCGCGGGTGTCCATGCGGCCGCGCGCAGGGTCCCACAGGCTCGATACCGTCCCGTCGAGATAGAGCGCGTTGGGCGTCTTCGCCACGTCGCGGAAGAAGCGCACGAACTGGCCGAAGCTGACCGGGCGGCTGGAAATGACGAAATGCGCCTTGCCGTCCTTGTCTACGCCTACGCCGTTGCGGATGCGCTTGGAGGGGCCGTCCGCCGAAATCTCAGGATGGACCTTGCCATCGATCAGCAACATCGGGCCGCTCTGCGTGCCGAAATCGGGGCGGTCGCCCACGGTGTGATAGAAATCCTCCGTGGTGCGGATGCGCCAGGTGCCGCCGGTGCCGTAGAACACGCCATTGGGCTTGAGGTGGAAATTGCCCGAGCCGTCATTGCGGTTGAGCTCCTGCAGCCGATCCTTGTTCTGGACGTAATAGCCGATCGGCTTGCCTTCACCGTCATACATCCCCGCATTCATCGCGAAGGCGACGCGCGGAGCATCCTTGGGCCGCGAGACCGAATATTTGGCGAGGCTGCGATAAGGCGGATTGCCGAGGACCATCGCCACGCGATGCTTCGCCGGATCGGCGACGCATTCGGTGAACATCACGTCTTCGAACCGGACCGGCTGGCACGCAGAATCCTCGGGCGCGGTGGTCTCGCTGGGTGTCGGCGTGGGCGTCGGGCTGGCCGAAGGCTTCGCCTCGGCCTGCTCGGCACGCGCGATTTCGACGCCCTTCTCGCCGCTGATGTCGGTGCGGATCACGGGATCGCCCGCAGCAGGCTGATCGCAGGCAGCCAGTGCAACCAGCGAGAGGGCGATGAGGGGGAGGCTGCGGCGCATCACTGGCCGAACCCCGCTTCGCCAGCCACCCGCACCGCTTCGCGCGCGGCGGCGAGCAGTGCGCCCGCCTTCGCCTCGCACTCGCGCTGTTCGGATGCCGGATCGCTATCCGCGACGATCCCTGCGCCCGCAGTGACGTGCAGCGTGCCGTCCTTCACCAGCCCGGTGCGCAGAACGATGCACGAATCGAAACTGCCGTCGGGCGCGAAATAGCCGACTCCGCCCGCGTAGGGTCCGCGCTTCTCGCTCTCCAGCTCGGCGATGATCTCGCACGCGCGCAGCTTGGGCGCACCGCTGACGGTGCCCGCGGGGAAGCCTGCGAACAGCGCGTCGAGCGCATCCTTGCCTGCGTCGAGGCGGCCCTGAACATTGCTGACGATATGCATGACGTGACTATAGCGCTCGACCATGAAGCTGTCCGTCACTTCGACACTACCCGGTGTGGAAACACGACCAGTGTCGTTGCGCCCGAGGTCGAGCAGCATCAGGTGCTCGGCGCGCTCCTTGGGATCGGCGAGCAGCTCGCGCTCCGCTTCGCGGTCCGCCTCGGGCGTCTTGCCGCGCGGACGGGTGCCCGCGATCGGGCGAATGGTGATCTGTCCGTCTCTCAGCCGGACGAGAATTTCGGGGCTGGAGCCGACCATGCCCACCTCGGGCAGGTCGAGCAGATAGAGGAAGGGCGAGGGGTTCACCCGCCGCAGCGCGCGATACAGCGCCATCGCCGAGTGGGGGAAGGGGGTGGTGAAGCGCTGGGCGAGCACCACCTGGAAAATGTCGCCTGCGACGATGTAGTCCTGTGCGCGAGCCACCCGCGCGGCGTAATCATCCCCCGCGACGGTCGGGCGCAGGTCCATCGTCTCCGGGTCGAGCGTATCCGGCGCCGCATCGCCGTGGGGGACAGGCTGCGAGAGGCGCCGCAGCGCCTCCTCGATCCGTTCTTCTGCGGCGTCCAGCACATGATCGGGCTCGGCGTCCGAAGGCCACACCGGCGCGATCACGAAAACCTCGTCGGTCAGCGCGTCGAACACCAGCACCAGCCCGGGACGGGTGAACACCATGTCTGGCAGGCCCAGCGGATCGTCGCCGGCGCGCGGCAGTTTTTCGACCAGTGCGAAGGTCTCGTACCCGAAATAGCCGACCAGCAGGGCGAGGGCAGGCGGCAGATCCTCCGGCGTGGGCATCGCGATCTCGCCCAGCAGATGGCGCAGCGCGGCCAGCCCGTCGCCTTCGACCGGGGCGAAGGCATCGCGATTGCGCCGCCAGTCGCGATTGACCTCGGCGTTCTCGCCATCGGCGCGCAGCACCAGATCGGGATCGAGCCCGAGCATGGAGTAACGCCCGCGGATCTCTCCCCCCTCGACCGATTCGAGCAGGAAGTCTCCGCGCCCGTCCTCCATCAGCGCGCATGCCGCGCCGACCGGGGTCAGCGTGTCGGCGATGCGCCGCTGCCAGACGAGCGCGGGCAGGCCCTGTGTCAGCCGGTCATGTGCGGCATCACGATTGCGCAGCATCTCGCGGCGACTAGTTGGCGGACTGGCCGGTGAGCTGGCGGCGCACGGTTTCGATCGCGTCCGCATTGCGCTCGATCCCCACTTCGGTGCGGATCGCCTTGCGCAGCTGGTCGCCGTACTCGCGGCTCAGCAGCTGGGCATAGCCGCGCCGTGCCTCACCCATCAGCGGATCGTCCTTGTCGATCTTGCCGGCGGTGATCTCGTCGAGCTGGACCAGGAAGAAGCCGGCATTGCGCGGTGCCTCGAGTCGCTTGGCAGTGCCTGCGGACATCGCGAACATCAGCGAGATCGGCGGGTTGGGGCGCTGCATCTGCATCATCTGCTCGCGCGTCAGGCTGAGCGGCTGGGCCGGGGGCAGGCTGACCTTCTCGGCCCGCATTGCCTCGGCCAGCGAGGCTCCGCCGCGCACCCGCTTGAGGATCCGGTCGGACGCCGCCTTGGCTGCCTTGGCGCCTTCGGCCATCGCCCAGCGCGCGGAGACCGCATCGCTGATTTCCTTGAGCGGCGGGACCGCGGCAGGAGAGATGTCTGACGCTTCGTAGAGGACGAAAGTCTTGCCCGTCTCGACCTCGGCGATCTGCGGCTGGCCTTCGCGCATCTGGAACACGGTCTGGATCAGCGGCTGCACGATTTCGGGAGCGGCGTCGCCCGGCTGGCCGCCGAATACCTGACCATTGGCGAGCAGCGGCCCCGTGGTTTCGGTTTCGAGCTTGAGCGCATCGGCGATGTCGCTGAAGGATTCGCCGCTATTGACCCGCTCGTCGATCGTGCTCGCCAGTTCGGTCAGTGCGCGGCGCTGCTTTTCCGCGCGCAGCGCGTCGGCGATTTCGTCACGGGCCTGGGCGAGGGTGCGTGCCGCGATCGTCTCCACATCGTCGATCCGCACCACATGATAGCCGAGCGGGCTGCGCGCGATCGCTGCGATCTTGCCCCGACCGGCGGAGAAGACCGCCTGCGCGACGGCGGAATTGGCCTGCTGGACGTAATCCTCGCGCGTGATCGGGCCGATCTGCTGCGTTTCCAGGCCGGCTTCCTCCGCAACCTGCGTCAGCGAAGCGCCTTCGGAGACGCGCTTGCGGAAGCTCTCGGCCGCCTGCTTGGTCGGCACGATCAGCTGGGTGAAAGTGCGGTTCTCGCTCGCGCGGTAGAGGTCGGCATTGTCCTGATAACGCTTCTTGATCTCGGCAGCGGTCGGCTCGATCGAGTCGGTCAGCTGCTCGGTCCCGAAGCGGGCATAGCGCACCTGCCGCCGCTCGGGCCGCATGAAGTCGGTGCGGTTTGCGTTGTAGAAAGCCTGCAGCTGCTTGGCGGTCGGGTCGTCCTTGGGGGCGAAGAGTTCGGCGGGGACCAGCGCGATCGAACCCTCGCGCTTCTCGCGCAGCTGGGTGGCGTAGCGCGCCACGATACTGTCGGGGAATTTCGCGCCGAACACGGCGGGCACCAGCACCTGCTGGGCGATCAGCCCGTCGGACAGGTCTTCACGCACGACCTGGTCGGTCAGCCCCTGCTGCTGCAACGCGGCGCGGTAGACATCGGCGCTGAAGCTGCCGTCGGGGCCGCGGAAGGCGGAGATCATGCGGATTTCGCTGTTGATCAGGTTTTCGCCCGCGCGCACGCCCAGCATCCTGCCGAATTCGGACACCGCGACCCGGTCCAGCAGGGTGTCGAGCACCTGCGTCAGGCCGCCATTCTCGACGAATTCTTCCATCGAGAGCGTCGGGTCGTCCTGCTGCACCTGGCGGAACGCATTGTCCGTCGACTGGCGCAGTTCGGCGGTGGTCACGTTTTCATCGCCCACCACAGCCACATTATTTGTCCCCGAAAGACCGCCGAAAGAGCCCGAACTGCCGACATCGCCGGCGGCAAAGGCGATCGCGATCAGGACCAGGAAGCCGATCGTCAGACCGAGGCCGATCTTGGACTGGAAGAAGGACCGGAAGAAATTGATCATGGGTGCGGGGGCCTTACGGGTGGAAGCTGGCAGATTGCTGGTAAGCACCGGCGCTGTGTTGCGCTGGCGCATCGCGCGCAAGCCTTAATTCGGCGAAGAGCGTGCCGCAAGGCGAGCATGGTTTTGACCTTGGCGGCGTCCTTCGCTACCGAGCCGCGTCTGCGTAACGGGAGAAACCCGCTGCGCGACATTATTTCTTAGAAAAACAGCAGGAAACCTATCGGAATGGCGATCCGCCCTTTCATCGTTGGCAATTGGAAGATGCACGGCACGCGTGCGATGCTGTCCGAAGCGCGCGCGATCGACCGCGCAGCGCAGCGGCTGATGCAGGTCGAGATCGCTCTCGCACCGCCCTACACCCTGATCCACCCAGTCCGCCGCGAGGCCGAGCAGATCGGGGTCGGCGCGCAGGATTGTCACCCCGCCGATGGCGGCGCGCATACCGGCGATATTTCCGCCGCGATGGTCGCCGATGCGGGCGCGGGCTTCGTGATTCTGGGCCACAGCGAGCGGCGCCAGGGCCATGGCGAGAAAGATTCGCTGATCTGCGAGAAGGGCACCGCCGCGCTTGCCGCCGGGCTCAAGCTGATCCTGTGCTGCGGTGAACCGATGGAGAAGCGCGAATCGGGCAAGGCGGTCGATTTCGTGCTCCGCCAGCTCAAGGCGTCGCTCCCCGCGACGATCGAGGAGCCGGGCGAGCGGCTGACCATCGCGTACGAACCGATCTGGGCGATCGGCAGCGGCCGCGCGGCGAGCATCGACGAGATCGTCGAGATGCACAGCGCGATCCGCGCCTTCCTGGTCAAGACCTTCGGCGAGGAAGAAGGCGCGGCGGTCCGCATCCTCTATGGCGGTTCGGTCAATGCCGAGAACGCGGCGGAGATCATCGCCGGGGACGAGGTTGGCGGTGCGCTGGTCGGCGGGGCGAGCCTGTCTGCCGAAAGCTTCATGAACATCGTGCTCGCGGTGCAGGAAGTTATCACCAACCGCGATTGAGCCGGGGCGGGGCGCAGGCATTGCTTGCCTAACGCGCGCCAAGATCCCATCTGGCACCAAGATATCAGCCGAAAGCAGCCATCATCATGTTTCTTTTCCTCACCGTTCTCCAGGCGATCATCGCAGCCGCGCTGGTCGGCGTGATCCTGATGCAGCGTTCCGAAGGCGGCGGCCTCGGGATCGGCGGCGGCGGTTCGCCTGGCGGCATGATGAGCGCACGCGGCGCGGCGGACTTCCTGACCCGCGCGACCCGCTGGCTGGCGGTCGTCTTCGTGGTCCTGTCGATCATCCTCGCTTCGCTCGCGGTGAACATGACGGGCACCGATTCGATCGAATCGACGCTCGACCGCAATGTTGCCCCCGCTGCGCCGGCCGATCCGCTGGCGCAGGGCGGCGCAGCTGCGCCCGCTCAGGCCCCCGCTCAGCAGGGTGACGCGGCCGATCAGGGCGACGCGACCGACCCGCTCGCAGGCGCAACCGAATAAATTTCCTCAAAAGGCGGTGATGGAGGCGGGCCGACGCGTTGCAACGGCTTGCCTTCGCACGCCCTTAACCCGTAAGGCCCACCTCCCATGGCGCGGTATATTTTCATCACCGGCGGCGTGGTTTCCTCGCTCGGCAAAGGTCTCATGGCGGCATCGCTCGGCGCGTTGCTGCAGGCGCGTGGCTACAAGGTCCGCATCCGCAAGTTCGACCCCTATCTGAACGTCGATCCAGGGACCATGAGTCCGTACCAGCACGGCGAGGTCTACGTCACCGACGACGGGGCCGAGACCGACCTCGATCTTGGTCACTACGAACGCTTCACCAATGTTTCCGCGCATCAGGCGGACAACATCACCAGCGGCCGGGTCTATCAGGACATCATCGCCAAGGAGCGCCGCGGCGACTTCCTCGGCGCGACGGTTCAGGTGATCCCGCACGTCACCGACGCGATCAAGGAATTCGCGCTGGCCGATCAGGGCGACCACGATTTCATCCTGTGCGAGATCGGCGGCACCGTGGGCGATATCGAATCGCTGCCCTTCATGGAGGCGATTCGCCAGCTGCGGAACGAGCTGGAGCCGATGCAGACGCTCAGCGTCCATGTGACGCTGGTGCCCTTCATCGCTGCGGCGGGAGAGCTGAAGACCAAGCCGACCCAGCATTCCGTGCGCGAACTCGCCGCACTGGGGATCAAGCCCGACATCCTGCTGTGCCGGTGCGAGCATTTCCTCCCCGAATCCGAGCGCCGCAAGATCGCCCAGTTCTGCAACGTGCGCGCCGAATCGGTGATCCCCGCGCTGGATGCGGCCTCGATCTACGCGGTGCCGCTGCAATATCACGAGGAAGGGCTCGACCGCGAAGTGCTGCGCGGCTTCGGCATTACCGACGCGCCGGAGCCCGATCTGGCCCCATGGCGCGAAGTGACCGACCGCTATTTCCACCCAGAAGGCGAAGTGACCATCGGCGTGGTCGGCAAGTATGTCGGCCTCAAGGATGCGTACAAGTCGCTCAACGAAGCGCTGATCCACGGCGGCATGGCCAACAAGGTGCGGGTCAAGCTGCGCTGGATCGACGCAGAAATCTTCGAGCAGGACCCGTCCGACATCGCCGCCCAGCTGGAGCCGCTGCACGGTATCCTGGTGCCCGGCGGCTTCGGTGAACGCGGCAGCGAGGGTAAGATCGCCAGCGTGCGCTTCGCGCGCGAACGCAAGGTGCCGTTCTTCGGCATCTGTCTCGGCATGCAGATGGCCTGCATCGAAAGCGCGCGCGCGGCCGGCGTGACCGCGGCCTCCTCCACCGAATTCGGCGAAACCACCGAGCCGGTGGTCGGCATCATCACCGAATGGATGAGCAAGGAAGGCCTGCAGGAGCGCGAGGAGGGCGGCGATCTGGGCGGCACCATGCGGCTGGGTGCCTACGAGGCGAATCTGCTGGAAGGCAGCCATGTGTCCAAGCTGTACGACGGTGCGACGACCATCTCCGAACGCCATCGCCACCGCTACGAGGTCAACGTCGCCTATCGCGACCGGCTGGAAGGCGACGGTCTGGTATTCTCGGGCATGTCGCCCGATGGCCTGCTGCCCGAAATCGTCGAGCGGCCCGACCATCCGTGGTTCGTCGGCGTACAGTTCCACCCGGAATTGAAGTCGCGACCCTTCGCGCCGCACCCGCTGTTCGCCGGTTTTGTGGCCGCTGCGCTGCGCCAGTCGCGTCTGGTTTAGCACTGCTGCAACTCAACTTGGATCGCCCCGAGTTAAAGTTAACATCTAACAGTCTTTATCTTTCAGAATTTATCCGTCATAGAAATCCAATGCGTTGTGGGGGCAACGTGAGGATTTTATGGGGGGGCCCATCTATCCAGCTTGTCCCGGGTTTGAACGTCTTCTGCGACCCGGACGGGCAGACTCGGTCAGGGCGGCCATGCCGCGGGGCGGTCCTTTAGGGGGCCGCCCCAAACCCCGCCCAAACTTGTACAAATAAAGAAAAGGCCCGCCGCTCCATTGGGGTGGAGCAGCGGGCGACTGGTTTGCGCGATAGCCTCTCAGGCTATCCATGCCGCGTCAGGCGGCGTCCTTTTCCGACTTGTCGGAGCTGTCGTCGACGAGGCTCAGCGACGATTTCTGGCCGTTGATCGCGATCTTCTTCGGCTTCATCGCCTCGGGCACTTCGCGCAGCAGGTCGATCACCAGCAGGCCGTCGGCCAGATCGGCGCCGGAAACGCGCACGTGATCGGCCAGTTCGAAGCGCCGCTCGAACCCGCGGTTGGCGATGCCGACATGCAGCATCTCGCTATCCGCGCCGCGCGCCTCGTCCTGCTTGCGACCGGTGACGGTCAGCAGGTTCTGCTGCGCGGTGATGTCGATATCCTCGGGCTTGAACCCGGCGAGCGCCAGCGTGATGCGGAACTCGTCCTCGCCGCGCTTCTCGATGTTGAAGGGGGGGTAGTTGTCGCCGCTGTTGCGGACCGAGCTTTCGAGCAGGTCGAACAGGTGATCGAAGCCCACGGTGCTGCGGCGATAGGGGGTGAAATCGATACGTGCCATTGAAACAAATCCTCCATTGAGCGATTCTGTCAGTTACATGGTGTCCGGATCGACCCGTTGTGGCATCGCCGGACGCATCGAATGTAGGGAGCGTGCGAAGGCGCGCAAGAGCCCTCAAACACCGAAAACGCGAGGAACCAGCAGTGGCAGCCAAGATCGATATCTATACCAAGTTCGGATGCGGATACTGCTTCCGCGCCAAGTCCCTGCTCGAAAAGAAGGGCGTCGAATTCAACGAATACGACATCACCATGGGCGGCCCCAAGCGTGACGAGATGCGCGAGCGCGCGCCCAATGCGACCACCGTGCCGCAGATCTTCATCGGCGATACGCATGTCGGCGGCTCGGATGAACTGCATGCGCTGGAGCGGCAGGGCAAGCTCGACGCGATGCTCGAAGGCTGAACACTTCAGTGAGCACAATCGCCGTCCTCCAGATGACCTCGGGAGTCGATCCCGAGGCCAATGCCGATACGCTGATCGCCGGCATGGCGCAGGCGCGCGAGGGCGGGGCGGACATGCTGTTCGCGCCCGAGATGGCGCTGCTGCTCGACCGGGATCGCAAGCGCGCGGGTGAGACGATGGCGGCGGATGGCTATCCCGCGCTGGTCGACCGGTTGCGCGATGCCGCGCGCGAGCATGCGATCTGGGCGACCTTCGGCCTGCCGGTCAGACTGGAGAGCGGCATGCTCGCCAACCGCTCCCTGCTGATCGCGCCCTCGGGCGAGATCGTGGGCCAGTACGACAAGCTGCACATGTTCGACGTCGATCTCGATAGCGGGGAGAGCTGGCGCGAATCCAACGCCTACCAGCCGGGCAAGGCGCTGTTGGTGACGGGGGATACGCCCGCCGGGCGGCTGGGCCTGACGATCTGCTACGACATCCGCTTTCCCGCGCTGTTCGACGCGCTGGGCCGCGCAGGCTGCGATATGATCGCGATCCCCGCCGCCTTCACCGTGCCGACCGGCTCCGCCCACTGGCACACGCTGGTGCGCGCGCGGGCGATCGAAGCGAGCGCCTTCGTGGTCGCCGCCGCGCAGGTCGGCGAACACGCGGACGGGCGCAAAACCTACGGCCACAGCCTGGTGGTCGACCCCTGGGGCGAGGTGCTGCTCGATATGGGCGGCAAGGAAGCGGGTTTGTGCTTTGTTGAGATCGACCCTGAGCGGATCGCGAAGGCGCGCGCGCAGGTGCCCAGCCTTGCCAATCGCCGCGCTATTCCGGAATACCGCGCGTCATGATCGTGTTCGACCTTTCCTGCGACAATGGCCACCGGTTCGAAGGCTGGTTCCGCTCGTCCTCCGTTTACGAGGATCAGGGCGCGCGCGGCCTGATCGCGTGCCCGCATTGTGGCAGTGGTGAGGTCGGCAAGGCGCCGATGGCCCCCGCGGTGCCCGCCAAGGGCAATGCCCGCAAGGCCGAGGTCGCGCGCACGTCCGAGGAGGCGACCGGGCAGGGCGGCGCATTGCCGCCCGCGCTGCAGGAAGCAATGCGCAAGCTGGCCAAGCTGCAGGCCGAGACGATCAAGGATAGCACCTATGTCGGCGATCGTTTCGTCGAGGAAACCCGCGCGATGCATTATGGCGAGAAGGACGCGGCGCTGATCCACGGCAAGGCCGATGCACAGGAAGCGCGCGAACTGCTGGAGGAGGGGATCTCCTTCGCCCCGCTGCTGATCCCGTTCACTCCCCCCGAGGACGCGAACTAGGCGACGTCTCCCGCCGCTTTGACAGCACCGGACGGTCCGCTAGGATTTGCGCCGGGTCGCTTGTCGGGGGAATTGCATGAAAATCAGGATTTTGACGACGCTTGCTGCGGCGATCGGTACGGTCGCGACAAGCGCTCCGGTTCAGGCGGCAGAGTCGCCTTATATCGGCGAGATCATCATGGTCGGATACACCTTCTGTCCAAGCGGCTGGGCGGAGGCCAACGGGCAGTTGCTCTCGATCAGCCAGAACACCGCGCTCTTCTCGCTCTACGGCACCACCTATGGCGGGGACGGGCGGACGACGTTCGCTCTGCCCGATCTGCGTGGCCGTGCGCCGATCCACGTGGGCGATCGCAACCGGCTGGGCGATCGGAAAGAGGGCGGGCGGGTGATCGCCGATTCCGCCGGAGGCCAGCTTGCCGTTCCCGGCACGCAGACCTTGCGTTTCTGCGTGGCCCTGCAGGGCATCTACCCTGCGCGCAACTGAGCGGGATTGCGGGCGCGCGAGGCGGCGGTTAAGGCTTCCCACCGGCGCGCCCGTAGCTCAGTCGGATAGAGCATCAGATTCCTAATCTGGGGGCCACAGGTTCGAATCCTGTCGGGCGCACCAATCTGCCAAGGAAGTGCGCACCAGTGCAGAAAGGCTTGCCAGAAATTTCATTTCGGCAGGCTTAGGAGCCGCCTTCTATTCTTGAGGTGCGGCGGTATCTCTTGATGATCCGCTAGCTGGATTAACCCAAGCTGGAAATGGCGCAGGTCTTGGTGCGCCAATACGCTTGACATCAACTTTTACCGACACGAAATTAGTGACCTGTGTCTACTAACCGGATGTGCCGCGATGAAAGTCCGCAGCTGATCACTTTAACGCTATCGGGGTTTGCGCTTATATCCTGCGATCCGTCGAGCGTCCCTTTGCGTGAGGATAGAAAAATTGATGCGTCGCGGGTTATCGGATGTTACTATCTCGGAAACGAGCGAAAGTTCCAACTAGATCGTGATCGAATTCAAGCTCCTAATTTAGATGTGGAAATTGAAGGGTTCTTTGACGGAAAGTTATATCCATATGTTTTGGCCGATGTTCAAATTGGATATGACAATAATTCTGAGGAAATTTATATTATAAGACGTGTTGGATATAAGCATCAAATATCTTTGGAAGGGCATGATACATTTATTAGACTGTTGGGTAGCGATGGGGCGAGGCGTGAATTTAGGCGAAGTGATTGTATTGACAATTCTAACTTAGATTGAAATTACAGTATATTTATAAATATGCACTATGATATAATAATTCATGAAATATATATGCTATTAAAATGGTGTTTACGTAAAATAATTCCGTATTAATTATGGTGAGATCTGGAATTATTTCCACTTCACTTTATGGGCTATCAACCAAGCGCTACTGAAATCTCCCAATATTTTGAGTGCCCATCCTTATCATGTCGGGCGCACCAACCGGCTCTGAAGCGTGCTGGGCAAATCAAGGGTTAGTCGTGGAACCCATGCCGAGCCTTCTGGTTGAAGGGGCACGACAATCTGGAGAGCCCCCTTGAGCAGTGCAGACGCTATCTTCGACCGCCTGAAGCAGGATCACGACACGCATCGCTCGCTGCTCGACAAGCTGCTCGAAACGCACGGCGACAGCCCGGAGCGCGAGCGGCTGTTCAAGGAACTGACCAAGGAACTCAAGAGCCACGCCGCCGCCGAAGAGCAGGCGCTCTATTCGACCATGCTGCGCAAGCCTCCGACCACGGACGAGACGCGCCATTCGGTGGCCGAGCATCACGAGATTGACGAGATGCTCAACGATCTCGCCGCAACCGACATGTCCGAAGGTGCCTGGCTGCAGAAGTTCAAGACGTTCGACCACGACTATCGCCACCATATCGAAGAGGAAGAGGAAGATCACTTCCCCGACTTCAAGAACTACCTCGACAAGGCGGATGTAGAGCACATGGCGCAGGTCTTCGAACGCCGGAAGGCGGAAGAGAAGGACGAGGCCGAAGTCACGCCCGAAGCACGCGAAGACGCCAAGGAATAGTGGGCAGCGAGGGGGGCAGCGACGGGTCTAACAGTGCCATCGCCGGTGGCACGGGCCCCGATGCGTCTGCAGAGCCGGGCATCTGGCGCTATGCGATCGCCGACCGTCTGGCAGTGGTGATCGATGGCGAGGATTACTTCGCGCTGGTCCACACCGCTATGTACAACGCGCGCGACCAGATCGTGCTGATCGGATGGGATTTCGACACCCGCATCTCTCTCATGCGCGGCGAGGAATGGGATAATGGCGACGCCGATCGTCCCGCTCGGCTGGGCGATTATCTCCCGTGGCTGGTCAAGAAGCACACGGACCTCGACATCCGCATCCTCAAGTGGGGGCTGTCGTGGGTCCAGTTCCTCAAACGCGGGCGAATGGCGTACGACATTGCGCGCATGTGGATGGTCGACGGGATCAGCTTCCGCTTCGACAGCCACCATCCGACCGGGTGCAGCCATCACCAGAAGATCGCCGTGTTCGACCGGCAGCTGGCGGTGTGCGGCGGGATCGACCTGACCTACGACCGGTGGGACACGCGCGAGCATCTGGAAGACGACCCCCGGCGGACCAACTGGCCGGGCAGCACCCATGGCCCGTGGCACGACATCACGCTGATGATGGAAGGACCGGTGGCCGGCGCCTTGCACGACCTGTGCAACACCCGCTGGCAGGTCGCGGGCGGCGATCCGCTGGCACGACCGGCCGATAATATCCGCTCTCCCTGGCCCAAGCCGCTCAAGGCCGGGTTCGAGGATGTCGAGGTCGGCCTCGCGCGCACGCGTGCCGAGTGCGGCGACGTGACCGAAGTCAACGAGATCGAAACGCTGTTCCTCGCCCACATCGCGCGGGCCAAGCGGTTCATCTATATCGAGAACCAGTATTTCACCTCGCGCAAGATCGCCGAGGCGATCGCCCTTCGGCTGTCGGGCGAGAACCCGCCCGAAATCGTCATCATCCATCCCAAGCACGCCGATGGCTGGGTCGAACAGCAGGCGATGGATCATGCGCGCGATCTGGTCGCCGAAGCAGTCGAGGCGGCGGATGGCGACGAGTTCTTCGAGATCTACGTGCCCTATACCGGCGAGACGCCGATCTACGTTCACGCCAAGCTGATGATCGTCGACGACGAGGTGGTGCGGATCGGGTCGGCCAACCTCAACAACCGGTCGATGGCGCTGGACAGCGAATGCGACGTGATCCTCGACGCGAACCGGCCGCACAATACCGGGCGCGGGCTGGAGGAGGAGATCCGCTCCATCCGCGTCTCGCTGCTGGCCGAACATTGCGGCGTGGCCGAAGATGTGATGGCGCGGGCACTTGAGCGACACGGCACGATGCAGGGCGCGATTGGCGAACTGGGTCTGGAGGGATCGCGGCGGCTGGTGCCCTATCGCCCGCCGGAGAAGAACGGCGTGACCCGCTACCTCGCCGAATCGGCGATGCTGGACCCGGAACGTCCCGACGATCTGCTGCGACCATTTGCGCGCGGCGGACTTTTCCGCAAAGGCGGCCTGCTCGCGCGGTTGCGCGACAGGGTGAAGCGCAAGGTGAAGGGACGGTTGAAGAGATGAGCAGTCTGGTAGGGCCCGACGAGGACCGGGAAGACGGCAAGCCCGCAGTGCCCGAAGACGTGCAGGCGGCAATCCGCACGCTGATCGAATGGGCGGGCGACGATCCCTCGCGTGAGGGCCTGCTCGACACGCCCAAGCGCGTGGCGCGCGCGTGGAAGGAATACTGCATCGGCTATACCGAAGATCCCGCGGTGCACCTCTCCCGCGTGTTCGAGGAGGTCGGCGGCTACAACGACATCGTGCTGCTGAAGGACATCCCGTTCCAGTCGCATTGCGAACACCACATGGCCCCGATCATCGGCGTGGCGCACATCGCCTATCTGCCGACCGATTTCGTCGTCGGCATCTCCAAGCTCGCGCGCGTGCTGCACGGCTTCGCCCGGCGGCTGCAGGTGCAGGAACGCCTGACCGCCGAAGTTGCGGAATGCATCTGGAACAACCTCAAGCCCGAGGGCGTCGCGGTGGTGATCGAGGCGAGCCACGCCTGCATGACCGCGCGCGGAGTGCGCACCCCGGGGGTGACCATGGTGACCAGCCGGATGATGGGCGTGTTCCGCGACGATCACCGCAGCCGCGAGGAAGTGCTCAAGCTGATGGGGCACTAGGCCCCGGGGCCGCCGATCACGCGTCGCGGGGGCCGATGCCTTCGCTCAGGATCGTGGCGGCGGCCTGTGCCGCATGTTCGGGCTTGTCCTCTTCGCCCTTGCTCCACACCGCGTAACGCAGACCGAGAAACACGTTCATCCCCATGATCGCCCACGCGTGCGCTTCGTCCAGATCGCCGCGTAGCTGACCCGCCGCCGCGCCCGCGCGCAGACGGCCCAGAATGCGCTCTGCGGTCTTTTCGTAGTGCAGGCGGTAGCTTTCCGGATCGACGAATTCCGATTCGTCGATGATCCGGTAGATTTCCTTGTGCTCGCGCGCGAAGGCGAGGAACGCGCCCAGCGCGGCGCGCTCCGTCTCCAGCGCATCCAGTTCCCGCTCGGCCAGGCTCTGCGCGGCGGCTTGCCGTACGCCCTCGCTCAGGTCGCGGACCAGATCGCGGAAGATCGCCTCCTTGCTGCCGAAATAGGTGTAGAAACTGCCCAGCGCGACACCCGCGCGGCGGGTGATCGAGGCGATCGAGGCTTCGTGAAAGCCGCGCTCCCCGAACTCTATGGTCGCTGCATCCAGCAGCTTGCGCCGCGTGCGTCGCCCCCGCTCGGTCGCGGGCGGGGCAGGGGAAATGTCCGGATCGGTACGTGCCATGATGGCCACAGCCTATGGAATGTCCACCGCGCTCACAAGACATAACTTGAAACATGGTTCAGGTTTCAATATGCCGTCGAGAATAAGAAACGAAATGGAGAGGGAATTTGTCGGATGCGTAGCTCCAAGAGTCATGTCCTGCGTGCCGGTCTGCTGGCCGGAATCGGTTTCGCAGCCTTCATTGCGGCGCCTGCCATGGCGCAGGATGCGTCCGCCGAGGACGCGATGCCGTATTCGGAGGAGGCACCCGCCGATCCCGATCTCAACGTCATCACCGTCACCGCCCGCCGCCGCGAAGAGCGCCTGATCGACGTGCCGATCTCGCTCACGACGCTCAGCGGCGAACAGCTGGAGGAGCGCGGCGCGGTCGATATTACGGACATCGCCAACTACGCGCCCAACGTGACCCTCGAGGCGAGCCGCGCGACCAATTCGACACTGACGGCTTTCATCCGCGGCGTTGGCCAGCAGGATCCGGTCTCCGGTTTCGAGCAGGGCGTTGGCGTCTATCTCGACGACGTCTATCTCAACCGCCCGCAGGCCGCGGTGCTTGAAATCTACGATGTCGAGCGGATCGAAGTGCTGCGCGGCCCGCAGGGCACGCTGTACGGGCGCAACACGATCGGCGGCGCGGTCAAGTATGTCAGCCGTCGTCTGCCGCAGGAGTTCGCGCTGAAGGCGAAGGCGAGCTACGGCACCTATAACCTGGCGGAAGGCGTGGTCACCGCGTCAACTCCGCTCAACGATCTGATCCGCGTCGGCGGTTCGGTCGCGCGGCTTTCGCGCGGAGGCTTCGGCGACAATCTGACGCTGGGGACCGAGAACTACAACAAGGACATCTGGGCCGGTCGCGCCAGCTTCGAAATGGGCGGCTATGGCGAACCGGTGTTCCTGCGCATCCAGGGCGACTACACCAAGGACAAGAGCAATCCGCGCGGCGGCCATCGCCTGATCCCGGGCCTTGTGAGCGGTGCGCCCGTTCTGGAAAACGTGTTCGACACGCGCGGCGGGCTCGACGATCCCGAGCAGGAGGTCGAATCCTACGGCCTCTCGATGCAGGCGGAAATCGACATGGGAGCAGGGCTAACGCTGCGCTCCATCTCTGCATGGCGCAAGGACGACAGCAGCACGCCGATCGATTTCGACGCGCTGCCTGCGGTCGATCTGGACGTTCCCGGGCTCTACCAGAACGAGCAGATCAGCCAGGAACTGCAGGTTCTGTACGATAATGGTGGCCCGCTGACCGGGCTGATCGGTGCCTATTATCTCGATGCGAGCGCGGACACGCTGTTCGACACGCGCATCTTCACCACGTTTGCCGGTCTGACCGCTTTCACCCAGGCCGATGTCGATACCGAGACATTCGCGATCTTCGGCGATTTTTCGTACGACCTTTCGGAGCAGCTCTCGTTGTCGGTGGGCGGTCGTTACACCTGGGATAACCGGCAGGCGTCGATCCTGCGCCAGAACTATCTGGGCGGTGGATCGCCGGTATTCGGTGGTGCAGGCGTGCCGTTCGGCGCACCGGGCACCGACTTCGATGGGGAGCGGGACTTCAAGAAGTTCACCCCGCGCGCCTCGATCAGCTTCAAGCCCACTCCCGACCACAATATCTACGCCAGCTATTCGAAGGGCTTCAAGGGCGGTGGGTTCGATCCCCGCGGGGTCGGCTCCAACGCGCCCGATCTGAACGACGACGGCGTGCGGTCGGACGACGAGATCGCCGCGTTCCTCAGCTTCGCACCGGAAGAAGTCGACAGCTACGAAGTCGGCTACAAGGGCAGCCTGATGAACGGCATGATCAATGTCGCCATCGCGGGGTTCTACGCCGACTACAAGGACGTGCAGATCCCCGGTTCGGTCGCGTGCGAGGTGAACGGTCTGCCGAACTTCTGCGGTATCGTGTCCAACGCTGGCAAGGCGACTTTCAAGGGCGTCGAGTTCGAAGGGTCGGCGCGGCTTGGCGCGGGCTTCGTGCTGTCCGGCTCGCTCGGCTATATCGACGCGCAGTACGATGAGTACGTCACCAACATCAACAACAAGCCGACCGACGTCGCCGACTTCCGCGAGGTGCAGAACACGCCCAAATGGACCGGCAGCGCGACGCTGGCCTATAACGGCGCGATCGGCACGGCCGACCTGTATGCCGGTGCAACCGTCAGCTACCGCAGCAAGACCTACCAGTTCGAGATTCCCAATCCCTATCTCGATCAGGATGGCTATGCCCTGCTGAGCGCGGATATCGTCTACACCCTGCCGGGCGACCGGATCACCATCGGGGTCCACGGCAAGAACCTGCTGGACAAGCGGTACAAGACCAGCGGCTACACCTTCGTCGCGACCAATGCGACGACCGGCGAGATCATCAATGGCGCGAACGGTTTCCCGATCCCCACGCTAGGGCCGGAAGGCACGCTGACCGCGTTCTACGGCAACCCGCGGGAGGTCTTCGCGACGATCGGCTTCAAGTTCTGATCCAGCCTACAGGGCGACACAGAAAAGGGGCGCGCCTTCCATGCGAAAGCGCGCCCCTCTCTTTTCGGGATTTGCCGGAGCCTAAAGCTGGCCGAGCATGTGCTCCGCGCTGGAAACGCTGAAGTCGCCCGGCTTTTCGACGTTGAGCTTGCGCACCTGGCCGTCGTCCACCAGCATCGAATAGCGCTGGCTGCGCTGGCCCATGCCGAAGCTCGACCCGTCCATCGTCAGGCCGACCGCTTCAGCGAAATCGCCATTGCCGTCCGCCAGCATGGTCACATCCTTGCTGCCGTCGGCCTTCTGCCAGGCGCCCATCACGAAGGCGTCGTTGACCGAGATGCAGGCGATCTCGTCGACACCCTTGGCCTTCAATTCGTCCGCCTTTTCGGCGAAGCCGGGCAGGTGCTTGGCCGAGCAGGTCGGGGTGAAGGCACCGGGCACCGCGAACAGCGCAACCTTGCGGCCGGCGAAGTAATCGCGGCTGTCGACCTGTTCGGGGCCGTTTTCGGTGACCTTGGTCAGGGTGACCTGCGGGATCGTGTCGCCTTCGGAAATCTTCATCATCTGTATCCTTCGCGGTGTGAGTCGTGGAGCGCTGTGTGGCGCGGTCGGAGGCTTCGGGCAATCCTGAAGGGATCGGCGCGCGCGCAACCGCGTTCATCAGACATACGGCCCGGCAGCGCATTCTTTCCCGTTTGCGCGCTTTTCGTCGCACGCAAAGAATTTTCGGGCGCATTGCCCGGCGCACATCGCTTGCAGATATAAAGAAGTCTTTATATGGGCCGTATCAATCTGCGCGGCACCCCAACGCCCGCAACGGACCATTCCCCGGGTTCCCTGCGCCTTCAAGGGCGTATGCCCATCAAACCCAAAGGAGCTAGCATGGCTACCCCCGCAAATATCATCGCAGACATCGGCCTGGCAGACTACGGCCGCAAGGAAATCGCGATCGCCGAAACCGAAATGCCCGGCCTGATGGCGCTGCGCGAACAGTATGGCGACAGCAAGCCGCTCAAGGGCGCTAAGATCGCCGGTTCGCTGCACATGACGATCCAGACCGCGGTGCTGATCGAAACGCTGGTCGCGCTCGGCGCGGACGTGCGCTGGACCACCTGCAACATCTATTCGACGCAGGACCACGCCGCCGCCGCGATCGCCGACCAGGGCATCCCGGTATTCGCCGTGAAGGGCGAAACGCTGGCCGAATACTGGGATTACGTCGCGCACATCTTCGACTGGGGTGACGAGCCCTGCAACATGATCCTCGACGATGGCGGCGATGCCACCATGTTCGCGCTGTGGGGCGCGCGGCTGGAAGAGGGCGAGGAAATGCCCGCGCCGACCAACGAGGAAGAGCGCGAAATGCAGCGCGCCCTCAAGGCATTCATCGAGCGCAAGCCCGGCTACCTGACCAAGACGGTCGAAACCATTCGCGGCGTTTCGGAAGAAACCACCACCGGCGTCAACCGGCTCTACCAGCTGTCGAAGGCGGGCAAGCTGCCGTTCCCGGCGATCAACGTGAACGACAGCGTCACCAAGTCGAAGTTCGACAACAAGTACGGCTGCAAGGAATCGCTGGTCGACGGCATTCGTCGCGGCACCGACGTGATGATGGCCGGCAAGGTTGCCTGCGTCGCGGGCTACGGCGATGTCGGCAAGGGTTCGGCAGCCTCGCTTTCCGGGGCCGGCGCGCGCGTGATGGTCACCGAAATCGACCCGATCTGCGCGCTGCAGGCGGCGATGGACGGCTATGAAGTCGTGACCATGGACGAGGCGACCAAGCGCGCCGACATCTTCGTCACTACCACCGGCAACAAGGACGTGATCACCGTCGATCACATGCGCGCCATGAAGGACATGGCGATCGTCGGTAACATCGGCCACTTCGATAACGAGATCCAGGTCGAAGGCCTGGCCAACATGAAGTGGACCGAGATCAAGCCGCAGGTCGACATGGTCGAATTCCCCGATGGCAAGCGCATCCTGCTGCTGTCGAAGGGCCGCCTCCTGAACCTCGGCAACGCGACCGGCCACCCCAGCTTCGTGATGAGCGCCAGCTTCACCAACCAGGTGCTCGCCCAGATCGAACTGTTCACCAAGGCCGGTGAATACGAGAACTCGGTCCACGTGCTGCCCAAGCACCTCGACGAAGAGGTCGCCGCGCTCCACCTCGCCAAGCTCAATGTGCAGCTGACCGAGCTGAGCAAGGAACAGGCCGACTACATCGGCGTGTCGCAGGAAGGCCCCTTCAAGCCCGAGCATTATCGCTACTAAGCCAGCGATCATCTCACGGGCGGGGAAACTCGCCCGTCTTGCAGGCCCGGCGTGGTTGCCAAGCGACCATTGCCGGGCCTAGCTGATTCTCATGGACCTAGGCTCAACCGCGCTGGCACTGCTCGGCCTATTGCTGGCGGCGTGGACCGCTGCTGCGGCGTGGCTGATGATCGCCGCCGCCTCGCGTTCGCGCGGGGCCGAGGCCGCGCGCCGCAATGCCAAGCGGATGGCACGCCTGCTGGACGAGGCACCTGCCGCCGCGCTGGTCGTGCGCAGCGACGGGCGGCTGGAAGGCAGCGACCGGCTGGCCCACTGGCTCGGCTTCGATCAGCTGCCGCAGTTCATCAGCGAACTGGCCAAATATCCCGACCGCGGCCTGAGCCGTGAACAGCTCGACGAGCTGACGCAGAAGGTCCGCCTCGCGCAGAAATCCGCCGCGCCGTTCCGTATGGCGGTGACGTTGCCCGGCTCTTCGCGCAGCCTTGCCCTGCGCGGCAGCCTCGCCGATCCGCAGGTCTCGCCCGCGGGCGCAGCGCTGATCTGGGTGTTCGATTTCAGCGAGAGCGAGCTGGAACTCGGCCGAATGCGCAAGGAAGCCGCGCGCGCCCGGTCCGATTTCGCAGCGCTGGTCGGCCTGATCGAGGCCGCGCCCACGCCGATGTGGTTCCGCAATGCCGATATGGAGCTGCAACTGGTCAACAAGGCCTATGTCGCAGCCGTGGGTGCCGATGACGCGCAAAGCGTGATCGACCAGCAGATCGAGCTGGTCGAAGCGGTCGACGGTGAGCCGCCGGCCGAGATCGCGCGGCAGGCGGCGCAAAGCGGCGCGCCGATCGAACGGGTCGTCTCGGTCACGAATGTGGACGGGATGCGGCGGCGCTTTCGTGTGTCCGACCTGCCGCTGGCCGAGGAAGGCGTCGCCGGTTACGCGGTCGATATTCAGGAACAGGAAGATCTGGCCCGCGAACACCGCGCCTATCGCGAGGCACAGCGGTCCATGCTCGATCGTCTCTCGGTCGGCGTGGCACAGTTCGACGACCAGCGACGGCTCACCTTCGCCAACCAGCCGTTCCGTCGCCTGCTGGGCGTGCGCCCGGGCGCCAGCGGGCTGGGCACGCCGTTCGAACGCCTGCTCAGCGATGCGCGCGACGAAGGCCGCCTGCCCGAGGTGCGCGACTTCCCCAGCTGGCGAAAGGATCGCATGGCCTGGTTCGAGGCGGGCGATACTCAGGAGGAAGACTGGCCGCTGTCCGACGGCACGCACCTGCAGGTGGTCGGCCAGCCGATGCCCGATGGCGGGCTCGCCCTGATCCTCGAAGACCGGACCGAACAGCTGAGCCTGGCGGCCAATCGCGACACGCTGCTGCGCACGCGCACCGCCATGCTCGACAGCCTGTTCGAAGCGCTCGCGGTGTTCGCGCCCGACGGCCGCCTGCAATTGTGGAACCACAGCTTCCCCGAGACCTGGGGACTGGAACCCGATGCGCTGGACGAACACCCCTCGGTCGATGCGCTGCTCGGCCTGATCCAGCCCAATCTCGCCCGGCCCAAGCAGGCCAAGGGCGTGGGCGAGGTAATCCGCTCCGCCACGCTCGACCGCAAGGAGCGGGCCGGGCGGCTCCAGCTGGCAGACGGGCGGACGATCGAATTTGCCGGCATTCCGCTGCCCGATGGCAACGGCCTGCTGACCACGCTGGACGTGACCGCGAACGAACAGGCCGAAACCGCGCTGCGCGACCGCGCCGAGGCGCTGGAGCAGGCGGACAAGGTAAAGACCCGCTTCCTCGCCAACATGTCCTACGAATTCCGCACGCCGTTGACCTCGATCGGCGGCTTTGCCGAGCTGTTGCAGGCCGAGGTCGCCGGGCCGCTGAGCGATGGCGCGAAGGAATATGTCTCCGCGATCATCGAATCGGTCGCACGGCTGACCGACCAGGTCGAAAACGTGCTCGACCTGTCGCAGAGCGAGGCCGGGCTCCTGCCCATCGCGCGGCGCGAATTGTCGCTGCTGGCCTTCGTCACCGGCGTGGCCCGGGCGCGCGAGGATGTGATCGAGGCGAAGTCGATCACGCTCGACCTGCGCGGCAGCCAGGCGCTCAAATTGCAGGCCGATCCGCGCCAGCTGGGCCGTGCGATCGGGCAATTGCTCGACAATGCGATCGAGGCGTCTGGCGAGAAGGGCCGCATTCTGGTCGATCTGGCGAAGCAGGATGGCGGGGTGCGGATTGTGATCTCGGATAATGGCCGCGGGATGGACGAGAACGAGCTGGCGCTGGCGCTCGACGGGATGCGCTCGGCGAGCGAGGGCGGGGCGGAGGCGACCCGGCGGCAGGGGCTCGGCCTGCCGCTCGCCAGGCAGCTGATCGAGGCGCATGGCGGGCGCTTCGATATCCATTCCGAAAAGCGCATCGGCACCAGCGTGAGCCTGTGGTTGCCGCTGGCATGACGCGGACAATGATCGACCTGCCCGATCTCGCGGCGATGGAGGCGCTGGGCGCGCGGATCGCGGCCAACATGCGCCCCGGCGACGTGATCGCGCTGTCCGGTCCGCTGGGCGCGGGCAAGACCACGCTCGCCCGTGCGATCCTGCGCGCGGCGGGTCACGCGGGCGAAGTCCCATCGCCGACCTTCACCCTGATCGAGATGTACGAGGCGCTCCAGCCGCCGGTCGCGCACGCCGATTTCTACCGCCTCGAAGACCCTGCCGAGGTCGAGGAACTGGGCCTCGACGATTATCGCGAGGGCTCGGTGCTGATCGCCGAATGGCCCGAACGCGCGGGCGGCTTCGCGCACGAGCCCGCCTGCCTCTCCATCGACGTATCTTTCGCGGGGGCAAATGCGCAAGCCGGTCGCAAGGCGATTGTCGAAGGCGGGGCAGATTGGCTAGGACGCGCGCCATGACGACATTGCCTGACGGTATTCACGACTTCCTCGGCGCGGCAGGCTGGGCCGGGGCGCAGATCGCTCCGCTGACCGGCGATGCCAGTTTCCGCCGCTATTTCCGGCTCCACCATGAAGGCAAGAGCGCGATGCTGATGCACGCGCCCCCGCCGGAGGAGCCGCGCGAGTTCCTGCATGTCGGGCGCTGGCTGCTCGACCAGCAGATCCGCGCGCCGCAGATCTATGCCGAGGATCTCGACAATGGCTGGGTGCTGATCGAGGATTTCGGCGATGCGCGGATGCGCGACTGGCTGGACGAAAATCCGGCCGCCGAGGACGAGGCCTATGCCGCCGCGATCGACACGCTCGCCGATCTGCACCGCAAGCCCGCCGGGCCTTTCCCGCCCTATGACGAGGAAACCTACCTGCGCGAGGCGCAGCTGTTCACGCAGTGGTATTGCCCGGCGCTGGGGCTGGAAGTCGACAGCGACGGGTTCGACGCTGCCTGGCGCGAAGTGCTCGCCCCGCTGGCTGCGAACCAGCAGCCCGGCGTGACCGTGCTGCGCGACTATCACGCGGAAAACATCATGCTGCTCGCGCCCGATAGCGGTGCGGGCAGTCAGGGCGTGATCGATTTTCAGGACGCGCTGGTCGGCCACCCGGCCTACGATCTTGTCTCCCTGCTGCAGGATGCGCGCCGCGATGTGACGCCCGAACTGGAGGCGCGGATGCTCGCCCGCTATCGCGAATGTACCGATTGCGGCGACGAGTTCGATGCCGATTACGCACGGCTAGGCGCGCAGCGGAACACAAAGATCGTCGGCATCTTCGCGCGCCTGAACGAGCGTGACGGCAAGCCGCGCTACCTCGCCCTGATCCCGCGCGTGTGGGAGGCGCTGGAGCGCGATCTGGCGCACCCCGCGCTGGCTCCGGTGGCGCAGTGGTTCGAGACCAACATCCCGGCCGATCTGCGCGCGCGCAACGGAGCGCTGGAGGCATGAGCAGCCTCGCGTCCGATACCGCGATGGTGATGGCGGCAGGGCTGGGCAAGCGGATGCGTCCGCTGACCGCAACCATGCCCAAGCCGATGGTCCGCGTCGCGGGCAAGCCGCTGATCGACCATACGCTGGACCGGCTGGCCGATGCGGGCGTCGCGCGCGCAGTGGTCAATGTCCATTACCTGGCCGACGCGCTGGAGGCGCATGTGACCGGGCGGTCAACCCCGAAGGTGACCATCTCGGACGAGCGAGACGGGCTGCTCGAAACCGGCGGCGGGATGATCAAGGCGCAGGGCCTGCTGCCCGATCCGTTCTTCTGCCTGAACTCGGACAACATCTGGCTCGACGGGCCGCGCAACGCCTTTGCCGATCTTTCGATGCTGTGGGATGCGGAGCGGATGGACGCGCTGGTGCTGGTGGTGCCGCACAAGCGCGCCGCCAATTTCGACGGGCCGGGCGATTTCCATCTCGATGCGGCGGGCAAGGTCTCGCGCCGCCAGCCGGGGCGCATCGCACCCTTCATCTACACCGGCATACAGCTGGTTTCCCATCGCCTGCTGCGCGATGCGCCCGAGGGCAAGTTCTCGACCAACATCCTGTGGAACCGCGCGATCGAGGAAGGGCGACTGTTCGGCCTGCCGTTCACCGGCGACTGGTTCGAGGTCGGCACGCCGCAGGCGATCCGCCCGACCGAGGAGGCGCTGTCGCGTGGCTGATGCTGCGCGACCGCAAGTTTTTTCGATCGCAGCCCATCGCGGGTTTGCCGATGCGCTGGTGGCGGGGCTGGTCCCGCGATATTCCGAAGACGGCCTGGGCCTCGCCCGGCTGACCCTGCTGCTGCCCAGCGGGCGCGCGATCCGCACGGTGAGCGAAGCCTTCGTGCGCCATATGGGCGAGGAGGGCGGTGCCGGCCTGCTGCTGCCGCGGATGGTCACCATCGGCGATCTGTCGCTCGACGAAGCGCTCGGCCCGCTGCTTGATCCGCTGGGCGCGGACGAAATTCCGCCTGCGGTCGACCCAACCTTCCGCTGGCTGAGGCTCGCCGCGCTGCTGGCCGAGGAGATGGGCAAGGACGCTCCCAAAGGCCCGCCGCTGTTCCGGCAGGCGCGGATGATTGCGGAGACGATGGACCGCCTGCTGGTCGAAGAGATTGCGCCCGAAGATCTGCTGGGGGACCGGGTGCTCGACGTGGTCGGCTCGGTCGCCGGGCACTGGCAGGACAGTCTGCGGCGCTTTGCCAGGGTGCAGGCGCGCTGGCTCGCCGAATTGCAGGCACTGGGCCGCGTCGATTCTGCCACGCGGCGCAACCAGCTGTTCGCCCATGCCGCGAAGAGCTGGCGCGCCGAGCCGCCCGCCACGCCGATCGTCGCCGCAGGCGTGACCAGCGCCGCGCCCGCGCTCGCCCGGCTTTTGCGGGTGGTGAGCGAACTGCCACAGGGTGCGGTGATCCTGCCCGACCTCGACCTCTCGCTGTCCGACGCGGCGTGGGACGAACTGGGCCGTGCGGGCCAGTCCGACGATGCCGATGGCGAGCGGCTGGGCCGCCATGATGCGCCGACCCATCCGCAATATCACCTCAAGCTGCTGCTTGGCCGGATGGGCGTCAATCGCGGCGAGGTGCGGCAATGGCACCGGCGCGGGCTGACTGCGGCGAACCCGGACCGGACCCACGCGGTCAGCGCGCTGTTCCTACCTCCGCAGGCGAGCAAGAGCTGGGTCGAGCTGCCCTCCGAAAAGAGGCGTCTGGCGGCGGTGCAGCTGCTCGAAACGGGCAATCCGGAGGAGGAGGCGCAGGCCGTCGCGCTGGCGGTGCGCCGCAAGCTGGAAGAGCCGCAGATGCGCGTGGCGTTGGTCACGCCCGATCGCTCGCTCGCCCGGCGGATCGTCCATCACCTGCGCCGCTGGGATATTCAGGCCGACGATTCGGCAGGCGCACCGCTGTGCGATACCGCTGCGGGCCGCGCGCTGCTGCTGCTGGCGCAGGTGATTGCGGAACGGGCTGCGCCGGTACCGCTGATCGCCTTCCTCGGCCATCCTTTCGTCGGGGTCGCGGGGGCGGAAGATTCCGATCGCGCGCGGGCCGACTGGCTCGATACGCTGCGCTGGTTCGAGGACCGGCTACGCGGCCCGCGTCCGGCACCCGGCCTTGCGCCCTTGCGCGCCATCGCGGCGAAGGCCGATGTCGATGCGTGGTGGGGTACGGTTGCGGACAGGCTCGCTCCGCTGATGGAGCGGGATGAGAACGCGCCGCTCGCAGAACTGCTGGGTACACTCGCGCAGGTGCTGGAGGCATTCTGCGGCGAGGCTGTGTGGGGGCGCGAGGATGGCCGCGCGCTGGGCAGCTTCGTGGACGACCTGCGCCAGCAGGCGAGCGCGGCGGGCACCATGATCGACCCGCGCGACCTGCATGATGTGCTGACCGATGCGATGGAGCGGGTCGCGGTGCGCCCGGCCTATGGCGGACATCCGCGCGTGGCGGTCTACGGCCTGCTCGAAAGCCGGATGGCGCGGGCGGACCTGATCATCTGCGCTGGCCTCAACGAAGGTACCTGGCCGGGCGGCGCCTCGCCCGATCCGCTGCTCGCGCCGCCGGTGCTGCGCGCACTGGGTGTGCCGGGCGGCGAGTTCCGCATCGGGCTTGCCGCGCACGATCTGGCGGGTGCGCTGGGCGCGCCGCAGGTCTTGCTCACCCGCGCCGCGCGCGATGCCGATGGCCCGGCGATTCCATCGCGTTTCTTCCTGCGGATCAAGGCTTTGCTGGGCGATCTGGCGAAACGACATGAGGAAGACGAGCTGCCCGCACTGGTAGACGCCTTGCGCGATGCCGACCCTGCGCCGCTCTACCCGGTGCCCCAGCCGCGCCCGCCGGCCGAAGTGCGTCGGGTTACGATCAGCGCGACCGCGCTCGACCGGCTGCGCTCGGACCCGTACCAGTTTTACGCCAGTGCGATCCTGCGGCTGAAGGAGCGCGACCCGCTCGACGCAGAACCCAGCCCCGCGTGGCAGGGCACGCTTGCCCACGCGATTCTGGAGGAATGGCACAAGCAGGGCGGGGCGCTGGTCGATCTGGCGACCAAGCATCTGGGCGCGATGGACGCGCACCCGCTGACCCGTGCGCTTTGGGAGCCGCGCCTGATGGCCGCGCTCGAATGGATCGAGAATGAGGTCGGTGCCGATCCCGATCGCCAGATTGTCGCGGTCGAGCAGAAGGGCCGCCACCTGTTCTCAGGGATCGAGATCACCGGCACCGCCGACCGGATCGACCGGCTGGCCGACGGCAGCTATGCGATCGTCGACTACAAGACTGGCGGCCCGCCATCGAAGAAAATGGTCGAGGAGGGCTTTGCACTCCAGCTCGGCACGCTGGGCCTGCTGGTGGAGGAGGGCGCCTATGCCGATCGCGGCATCGAAGGCGTGCCGACGCGGTTCGAATACTGGTCCCTCGGCCGCGATGCGAAGTCGGACACGGGATTTGGCTATGTCACCACCCCGCTGAAGATCGGCAATGCCCGCACAGGGATGGAGCCCGACGACTTCCTGCCCGAAACGCGCCGTTATCTTGCCGAAGCGCTCGACACCTGGATCCTCGGCGATGCGCCGTTCACCGCGCGGCCCAATCCCGACCTCAAGCTCTACGCCACCTACGACCAGCTGATGCGGCTGGAGGAATGGCTGGGCAGGGAGAGCGAGCCGGGGGCCACGCGATGAGCGACACAATCCATACGCTCCTGCCCGAACAGGGCCACGCGGCGGACCCGGGCCATTCCGTGTGGCTTTCGGCCAGCGCGGGCACCGGCAAGACGCAGGTCCTCTCCGCGCGCGTGCTGCGCCTCCTGCTGCAGCCCGGCGTAGAGCCGGGATCGATCCTGTGCCTCACCTTCACCAAGGCGGGCGCGGCGGAGATGGCGACCCGCGTGAACGAGACGCTGGCCCGCTGGGTGCGGATGGAAGAAACCCTGCTGGCGAAGCACTTGCGCGCCATCGGGGCGAAGGTCGATCCGGCAACGCTCGCCCATGCGCGCACGCTTTTCACCCGCGTGCTCGATTGCCCGGGCGGTGGCCTGCGCATCGATACGATCCACGCTTTCGCGCAATACCTTCTCGCTGCGTTTCCCGAAGAGGCGGGGCTGGAGCCGGGCACGGTCGCGATGGACGATCGCACGCGCGGGTTGCTCGCGCGCGAAGTGCTGACCGAGCTGGTCGCCAACGCGGACGAGGCGGATAGTAGCGCGCTGGCGATGCTCTCGCGCAGGCTCGGCCCCGACGGGGTCAAGCAATGGCTCATGGCTTGCGCCAAGGCGCGCGAGCTGTGGGAGGGTCCGCAAGGCTGGCAGAGCCCGATGCGCCCGCAGGTGCTCGCGATGCTCGGCCTGCCGAGCGATTTTTCCGAGGCCGATCTGGTGCGCGAATGCGCCGACGACCACTTCGACTGCGGCTCCCTGCGCGCCTGCCTTGCCACCTTGCAGGACTGGAACACCAAGAGCGGGCGCGACGCGGCGGAGCCGATCTCCGCATGGCTCGCCGCCGATCCCGCTCAGCGCCTCGCCACGCTTGCCTGTTTCAATGGTAGCCTGCTGGTCGCCGACGGCTCGAAGCCCAAGAATCTGACCAACCTTGTGAAGCGCGACCCGACCTACGAGGGCAATGTCGCGGCGGTTCAGGTCAGCCTCGATGCAATCCGCGAGAAATTCGCGCTGCTCGCGCTCGCGGAATATCTCACCCCCGCACTCGAACTGGGCCGGCGATTCGCCTTGCGGTGGGACGAGGCGAAGCGGGTGCATGGCCTGGTCGATTTCGACGACCAGATCGCGCGTGCGGCCACGCTGCTCGGCAATTCGGAAATGGCGCAGTGGATCGGCTACAAGCTCGACCGCAGTTTCGACCACATCCTGGTCGACGAGGCGCAGGATACCAATGACAGCCAGTGGGCCATCATCGACGCGCTGACGCAGGATTTCTTCGACGGGCTGGGCGCGGCAGGCGCGCGGCTGCGCACGATCTTCGTGGTCGGCGACTACAAGCAGGCGATCTTCGGCTTTCAGGGCACCGAACCGCGCCTGTTCGTCGACAAGCGCGAGCAATACGATGCGCGGATAAACAGCGCGATCGGCAATGCCGAGGCGCTGGCGCACGAGACGCGGGAAGCCCCGCTGGTTCCGCTCGCACCGCTCGCCCGGCTGGGGCTGGAGCGCAATTTCCGATCCTCGCAGGCGATCCTCGATTTCGTCGATCGCGCGGTGGCGCATGTCGGCACGCAGGCGATGGGGATGCCGGGCGAAGAGGTGCAGCATACCGGCGAGGACCGCCCCGGGCGGGTGACGCTGTGGGCACCGATCAGGGCCGAGGAAAGCGACGATCCCGAAGCGGTCGAGGAAGAGGGCGCGGAAACCTGGCTGCCCGCGCCTGAGCGCCGCATGGCGGACCGGATCGCCGCGCAGGTAAAGGCGTGGCTCGAAGAGGGCCACCCGCTGACCAAGGGCGGCGCGCGCCGGGCGGGGCCGGGCGACATCATGATCCTGGTGCGCAAGCGCCGCGCGCTCGCCGGGCTGATCGTCGCGCGGCTCCACGCGGCGGGCGTGCCGGTGGCAGGCGTCGACAGGCTGCGGCTGGGCGCTCCGCTGGCGGTCAAGGATCTGCTCGCCGCGCTGCGCTTCGCTGCGCAGCCGAGGGACGACCTGATGCTCGCCAACCTGCTGGTCTCTCCGCTGGGCGGCTGGTCGCAGGACGACCTGCTGGAGCATGGCCTGCGCGACAAGAGCGTGGGGTTGTGGGACCATATCCGCCGCAGCGATGCGCCGCTGTGCATGGCGACCGCCGACCGCCTGCGCGCGCTGCTGGCACGGGTCGATTACGAGCATCCGCAAGCACTGCTCCACTGGCTGCTGACCGGCCCGTGGGACGGGCGGCGCAAGCTGGTCGCGCGGCTGGGGCGCGAGGCGAACGATCCGATCGACGAACTGGTCGGCGCGGCCTTCGCCTACTGCGGCGAACACACGCCCAGCCTGCAGGGCTTCCTCAACTGGTTCGATGCCTCGGACGAGGAACTCAGGCGCGAGGCTGCGGGCAGCGGCGATGCCGTGCGCGTGCTCACCGCGCACGGCTCGAAGGGGTTGCAGGCGCCGATCGTGATCCTCGCCGATGCGACCGGCAACCCCGATCGCGGGCCCGCGCGCGCGGGCGAACTGGCGACCGATGACGGGCGCACCGTGCCGCTTCCCTCGCTGCCCAAGGAGGCAAAGGCGGGGCCGGTGCTGGCGGCTGAGGAAGCGAAGAAGGCGCGCGAGCGCGAGGAGCACTGGCGCCTGATGTACGTCGCGATGACCCGCGCCGAAGAGGCGCTCTATATCGGCGGCGCGCTACTGCCGAGCGACAAGGACGTGCCCGAGGCGAGCTGGTATGCACAGGCCGCCGCGCTCTTCGGCGAGGAGGGCGGGGGCGTGTCCGACCCGATCTGGGGCGAGCGGCACGATATGGGCACGCTGGCCGATATGGCGACGCCCGCTCCCGATGCGGCGAGCCGGGCACAGCGGCCCGCGCTGCCCGACTGGGCCACGCGCGCTCCCGCCGCCGAGCCGAGCCCGCCGCGCCCGCTCGCGCCGTCTGCCGCAGGGGACGACCTCGCGCCCAACCCGCCGGGGCTGGCGACGGGGGCCGAGGCGGCGCAGCGCGGTACGCTGATCCACCGCCTGCTCGAACGCCTGCCCGATATTGCACCGGAAGACCGCGAGGCGCGGGGTTCCGCATGGCTCGCTGCGCAGGCCGCAGAGCTGCCCGAGGCTGTGCGCGCGGATATGATCGCGCAGGCGCTCGGCGTGCTCGGCCATCCCGATTTCGCGGACGTGTTCGCGCCCGGTGCGCTGGCAGAGGTCTCGCTCGCCGCGACGATCGAGGGGCAGGTGGTTACCGGCAAGCTCGACCGGCTGTGCGTGGGCGAGGAAGAGGTGCTGGTGGTGGATTACAAGACCACCCGCCGCGCGCCCATATCGCTAGAACAGGTGCCCACCGCCACGCTGCGGCAGATGTCCGCCTACGCCCACGCGCTCGCCGCGATCTATCCCGGGCGGCGGATTTGCGCGGCGCTGCTCTACACCCAGACCCCGCAGCTGATCGTGCTTCCGCACGCGGTTCTGGCCGCTCACAAGCCCGGCTTGGGGGACAAGCAGCTAAGTTTGCCCGGCTCCGCCTTTGCGTAATCGCTTCGCATCCCTAGATATCGGGCCAAGAAACAGGAGACATCCCCCATGGCCACCAAAACCGTCACCGATGCCAGCTTCCAGTCCGACGTCCTGCAGAGCGACAAGCCCGTGCTGGTCGATTTCTGGGCCGAGTGGTGCGGCCCCTGCAAGATGATCGCGCCCGCGCTGGAAGAAATCAGCGACGAGCTGGCCGATCAGGTGACCATCGCCAAGATGGACATCATGGAAAACACCGACACCCCCGGCAAGCTGGGCGTGCAGGGCATCCCCTATCTGGTGCTGTATAAGAATGGCGAACGTGCCGCCGAACTGACCGGCGCGCGGCCCAAGAGCCAGCTGAAGGCGTGGCTCGAAGAACAGCTCTGATGTTTGCTCAGGCGGCGGGCTGGTAGCCTGCCGCCGACAGCCGGACGACCAGCTGGTCGAACAAGTCGCGGTTCGCCGCGCCGACCATCCCCCTGCGACCATCGTCGACCCGATAGGGTGTTCCGTCGAGCCGCAGGCACGCGCCGCCCGCTTCATTCAGGAACAGCGATCCTGCCGCGTGGTCCCACGGTAGAGTCCGCTCGTAGATCGCGACGTCATGTTCGCCCAGCACGGTCAGCGGATATTGCTCGCACGCCGCGCCGGGTGCGTGGACCAGCGTGTAGTTGGGCACGATTTCCAGCTCGAAGCGCCGGCGCTGCTGGGGCGTCATGAATTTCGTCATCGCGGCGAGGCGCGGCGGGTTTGCGCCGCTCGCGCGCGCAGTCACCGTCTCCCCGTCGATCCTCGCGCCCTGGCCGCGATGGGCCGCGCAGAAGCGGTCGCGCTGCGGGTCGTAGATCCACCCGCCTTTCGCAAAGCCTTCCTCGGCCAGCGCGACCATGATCCCGAAATGGCCGGTCCCGTTGGCGAAATTGCTGGTCCCGTCGATCGGGTCGATGATCCAGCAGGTGCCGGAAAGGCGATCCATCACCGACGGGTCGGCATGAACCGATTCCTCGCCCACGATGGCCGCTTCGGGGTGCAGCTTCGCCAGCCCCTCTGCCAGCGCGACCTCCGCCTCACGGTCGGCGATGGTGACGAGGTCGTCGTCCGCCTTCTCGATAATCTCGGTCGCCTTGAGCGCCTGGTGGCGCGGCATGATGATCCGCTCCGCCACATCGCGCATCAGGGCCAGAATTTCGCGGTCGAGTACGCTCATGAGTTTCTCCTCAGGAGCGATAATCCGCGTTGATGTCGATGTATCCGTGGGTCAGGTCACAGGTCCACACGCTGGCGCGCCCTTCGCCGAGGCCAAGGTCCACAGCGATGTCGATTTCCTGCCCTGCGAGATGCGCGGCGACGGGCGCTTCGTCGTAGTCTTCCACCGGCTGTCCCTCGCGCGCGGCCCAGTGCCCGCCGAAGCCGATCGACAGCGTGTCGCGATTGGCAGGCTCGCCCGCCTTGCCCACCGCCATGACCACGCGGCCCCAGTTGGCATCGCCGCCTGCGATCGCGGTCTTGACCAGCGGCGAGTTGGCGATGGCGAGGCCAATGGTCCGCGCGCTCTCGTCCGACACCGCGCCGCTGACATGGACAGCGATGAACTTTTGCGCGCCTTCGCCGTCGCGCACCACGAGATGCGCCAGCTGACGGCACACATCGTGCAGCGCAGCCATGAAGGCATCCGCGCCCGGATCGTCCACCGAGGTCAGCGTGGCATTGCCCGCCTTGCCGGTCGCGAAGGCGAGCACGGTGTCGCTGGTCGAGGTGTCGGAATCGACCGTGACGCAGGAGAATGTCTGCCGGTTCGCGGCGGACAGGCATTCCTGCAGGAAGGCTGGGGAGACCGCCGCGTCTGTGAAGATGTAGCCGAGCATGGTTGCCATATCGGGCGCGATCATCCCGCTGCCCTTGACGATTCCCCCGATCTCGACCCGTGTATCGCCGATCATCGCACTGGCATGCGCGCCCTTGGCGAAGGTGTCGGTCGTGCCGATGGTGTTGGCCGCATCCTCCCAGCCGCACCGCTGGGCATCCAGCACGGCTTCCACGCCCGCGCGCGCCTTGTCCTTGGGCAGCGGCACGCCGATCACGCCGGTGGAGGAGACGAACACCTCGTTGGTTGCACAGCCGAGGTGGTCTGCCACCTGTCCCATGATCTGCTCTACCGCCTCGCGCCCGCGATAGCCGGTGAAGGCGTTGGAATTGCCCGCGTTGACGATCAGCGCGCGCGCACTGCCACCCTTGATCTGTTCGCGGCCCATCTCGACCTCGCTCGAACAGCACACGTTCTTCGTGAACACGCCCGCCACGCTGGTCCCCTCCGCCAGTTCAGCGAAGGTCAGGTCGCACCGGTCCCATTCCTTGTAGCGCGCCCGCGCGATGCGCAGCGTCACGCCGTCGATGGGCGGGATTGCGGGGAAGGGCAGGGCGAGCGGAGAGCGGGCGAGGTCCATAGTGGAACAGCGACTAGCGCGCGCCGATGTGCGCGACAATCGGTTGTGCGCTTGCGGCTGGACGTTGCGCACCACAGCGCTTATGTCTTGCGCCATGCTTCGGCTCCTCCTCACCTGTCTTGCCTTCCTGAGCGGCCTTGTTGCCGTCGGTACGCCGGCAAGCGCGATGTTCGCGGAAAGCTCCGTGGCCGGTTCGGCTGCCGAGGTCTGCAGCAGCGACAAGGAAGACGCACGGTGCGAATGCAGCACCGCGATTCGGGTGCGGCACTGGCGGATTGCGCTGGAGCGGGTCTGCCGTCCGCGCGACCCTGTGATCTTAGTGCCGACCGTACAGCTCGGCCCCGATCGCGCGCTGGAATAGCGCGCCAACCCCACATTTCGTTTCGCGTTCGCAGGACCGCCCGGCACTCGCAGTGTCAGGGCGCTGCACAGCATAATCCCATTATCGCAAGGCCCGTATTCCCATGTTCCAGTCCGTGATGAAGTCCGTCTTCGGCTCTTCCAACGATCGCTACGTCAAATCGCTTCACAAAATCGTCGCGCAGATCAACGCGCTCGAGCCCGACATGCAGGCGCTCTCCGATGACGAGCTGCGCGCGCAGACCGGCAAGCTGCGCGACCAGCTGGATGCGGGGGCGAAGCTCGACGACCTGCTGCCCGAAGCCTTTGCGACCGTTCGCGAAGCATCGGTCCGCGTGTTCGGGATGCGCCACTTCGACGTGCAGATGATCGGGGGCATCGTGCTCCACCGCGGCGAGATCGCCGAGATGCGCACGGGCGAGGGCAAGACGCTGGTCGCCACGCTGGGGACCTATCTCAACGCGCTGGAAGGCAAGGGCGTCCACGTCGTCACCGTCAACGACTACCTCGCCCGCCGCGATGCCGAGTGGATGGGGCAGCTCTATCGCTGGCTCGGCCTGTCGGTCGGCGTGATCGTGCCCAATCTCAGCGAGATCGAGCGGCGCGAGGCCTACGAGGCCGACATTACCTACGGCACGAACAACGAATTCGGCTTCGACTACCTGCGCGACAACATGAAGCACGAGCGTAGCCAGATGGTGCAGCGCCCGTTCAACCACGCGATCATCGACGAAGTCGACTCGATCCTGATCGACGAAGCGCGCACCCCGCTGATCATCTCCGGCCCGACCGAGGACAAAACCGATCTCTACGTGACGATCGATCAGGTGATTAAGAACTTCGTCGCCGACCACAACGCGATCCCCGACAGCTCCAGCGAAGGCGTCGGCTTCTACGACACCGACGAGAAGAGCCGCACCGTCTCCCTGACCGAAGAAGGCGCGGAGGAAATCGAGCAGCGCCTTGTTGCGACGGGCCTCCTCGAAACCGACAACCTCTACGATGTCGAGAACACGCAGGTCGTCCACCACATGAACGAAGGCCTGCGCGCCAACCTCATGTTCAAGCTGGACGATCACTACATCGTGAAGGACGGCAAGGTCGTCATCATCGACGAATTCACCGGCCGCATGATGGATGGTCGGCGCTGGTCCAACGGCTTGCACCAAGCGGTCGAGGCCAAGGAAGGCGTCAAGATCGAGCCCGAGAACCAGACGATGGCCTCGATCACCTTCCAGAACTTCTTCCGCATGTATCCCAAGCTTTCCGGCATGACCGGGACCGCCGCGACCGAGGCGGCGGAATTCTGGGACATCTACAAGATGAACGTGGTCGAGATCCCCACGAATGTCCCCGTCCAGCGGATCGACGAGGACGACGAGTTCTACAAGAACACGCTCGACAAGTTCCAGGCCATCGCCAAGGCGATCAAGGAGAAGTCGGACATCGGCCAGCCGGTTCTGGTCGGCACGGTCAGCATCGAGAAGTCCGAACTGCTCAGCCAGTTCCTCGACAAGGAAGGCGTGAAGCACGAGGTGCTCAACGCCCGCCAGCACGAGCGTGAGGCGCATATCGTTGCGCAGGCGGGCCGCCCGGGCGCGGTGACCATCGCGACCAACATGGCCGGCCGCGGGACCGACATCCAGCTGGGCGGCAATCTCGACTTCCTGATCGAAGACGAAGTCGGCGAGATGCCCGAAGGGCCCGAGCGCGACCGGGTGATCGAGAAGATCAAGGCGCAGGTCGCAGCGGACAAGGCCAAGGTGCTGGAGGCGGGCGGGCTGTTCGTGCTCGGCACCGAACGCCACGAAAGCCGCCGGATCGACAACCAGCTGCGCGGCCGCTCGGGCCGTCAGGGCGACCCGGGCCTGTCGCGCTTCTACCTGTGCCTCGAAGACGATCTGCTGCGCATCTTCGGGCCGGACACGCTGTTCTCCCGCATGATGAACTCCAACCTCAAGGATGGCGAGGCGATCGGGTCCAAGTGGCTCTCCAAGGCGATCGAGACCGCGCAGAAGAAGGTCGAGGCGCGTAACTACGACACCCGCAAGCAGGTCGTCGAATACGACGACGTGATGAACGACCAGCGCAAGGTGATCTACGAACAGCGCGCGGAGATCATGGATTCCGAAACGGTCGACGATGTCGTTCTCGACATGCGGCACGACACCATCTCCGCGATCGTGTCCGAAGCCTGCCCGCCGGGATCGTACCCCGAACAGTGGGATATCGCAGGCCTGAAAGCGCGGGTCGAGGAAGTGCTCGGCCTGACGCCGCCGATCGACGACTGGCTGGAAGAGGACGCGGTCGAACCCGAACTGTTCGAGGAACGCCTGCGCGCCGAGACCGACGAGCTGATGGAGCGCAAGGTCGCGCAGAACGATCCGCAGCTGTGGCGCCGGGTCGAAAAGAGCATCCTGCTCGAACGGCTCGACCACTTCTGGAAGGAACACCTCGCCACGCTCGACGCGCTGCGGCAGGTCGTGTTCCTGCGTGCATATGCCCAGAAGACGCCGATCAACGAGTACAAGCAGGAAGCCTTCGGCCTGTTCGAGAAGATGCTCGAATCGCTGCGCGAAGACGTGACCAGCATCCTCCTCAAGAACGAGCTGCGGATCGCACCGCCCCAGCGTGCGCTGCCCGACCTGCCCGATTTCCTGACCGGCCATATCGACCCGCTGACCGGGCTGGACGATTCCAACGATGGCGACGGTTCGGAAAGCCGCGCCGCGATGTTCGGCTCGCTCGCCGGTTCGACCCGCGCCAATGCCGGGCCGGGCGGTTCGGCGGAGAACCCGTGGGCGGGGCAGGAGATCAGCCGCAACGCCCCGTGCCCGTGCGGTTCGGGTAACAAGTACAAGCACTGCCACGGCGCGGCCAAGGCTGTTGCAGGAGCCGCGGGATCGGCCTCGCCGCCCTCCTCGCCGCCTTCTGCGTAACCGCACTGCTCTATGCGTCGGTCGGCTTCGGCGGCGGATCGACGTATAGCGCCTTGCTGGCCCTGTCGGGGATGGACTACCGGCTGCTGCCGGTGGTCTCCCTGCTGTGCAATCTGGTGGTCGTCAGCGGCGGCACACTGCGTTTCGCGCGCGCCGGGATCACCCCCTGGCGCGGCGCGCTGGGCCTGACCGCCATCGCCGCGCCCGCCGCCTTGCTGGGCGGGCTGACCCCGATCAGGGAACAGGCCTTCATGGCGCTGCTGGGCGCCAGCCTGTGCCTTGCAGGAGCGTTGGTGCTCCTCCCCCAGACCAGCGCGCGCGCCGCACCGGATGAAGAGCCTGCTCCGCGCCACGCCAGGCGCGCCATGCTGCTGGCCGCCGCGCCGCTGGGCTATCTTGCCGGGCTGGTGGGGATCGGCGGCGGCATCTTCCTCGCCCCGCTGCTCCATCTGGTCCGCTGGAACGGCCCGCGCGCGATCGCGGCGACCGCCAGCCTGTTCATCCTCGTCAATTCGCTGTTCGGCCTCGTCGGGCAACTGACCAAGAACGGCGCGGACATGCTCGGCGCTGCGGCGGGCACAGGGCTGCCGCTGATGATCGCGGTGGTGATCGGTGGCCAGATCGGCAGCCTGTTCGCGGTGCGCCTGTTCAAGCCGCAACTGATCCGCTGGCTGACAGCCGCGCTGACGCTCTTCGTGGGCGTAAGGCTGCTCGCGGGCGGCTAACGCGCGCATTTGCGCCGTCCGAGGCGTTTGCGGGGCCGAGCCCTGACACACCTGACACACAGTCCAGGGGATGAAAAACTCCCTCCGCGCGCGATGCATGCCGAGAGGCCTTGCTGGACGGGCAGGGGAGAGGTGCGCACGTGCCATCGTGCGGCGGGTTTAGCGAGCGGGGGCGGAGTAGGAAAATGGGGCGGGTCGAGACCCGTGTGTAAAGCCCCGCTTGACAGAAACTGTATAGTGTGGCTATACACGTGAGATGGAAATCGAGAGCATCCGGCACAAGGCGCTCAGAAAGTTCGTCGAGACCGGAAATGCGAAGGGCGTGATGCAGCCAGCCCGCGTGGCCGAGATCATCGCGCTGATCGATGCGGTCGCCGATCTGACCGAGCTGAAGAACACGGTGCCGAATTTCGGCTTTCACGCCCTGACGCAGAATCGCGAGGGGGAATACGCGATGACGATCACCCGCAATTGGCGCCTGACCTTCACCGCGCCGAGCGAGAGGATCGTGGCAAACCTGAACATCGAGGATTATCACTGATGGCGATCAAGATTCATCCATCCATCCGGGTTCACCCCGGCCCCTGGCTCAAGAACAATTGCATAGAGCCCCATCGCATGACCGTGACCGCCGCCGCCGCTCACCTGAAGGTCACCCGCGTCGCGCTGAGCAATCTGCTGAACGGCAAGGCGGCGCTGTCGCCCGATATGGCCATGCGGTTCGAAGACGCGTTCGGCATCAAGGCGGAGACCCTGTTGCGGATGCAGGCGGCTTATGACTTGGCACAGATCGAGATGGCCGAAGACCGCGTGAGGATCGAGAGGGTTGGGGAGGTGGCGTAGTTTGCCTTACTCAGGGACTTCGAGACTTGGCGAAAATACTATGAGATCGGAGTAGGCGGAATGAGATTATGGAGTAAAAGTTCTCTCGTATTCGCAAGCCTCGCTCTCGCAAGTTGCGGAAGCCAAACGGAGACTGGATCGAATGAGGAGGTCGCGCGGCAGGCGATCATAGAGGTCGCTAAGTTAAGCGAAGCGGACCTTCTTCGGGTCTGTAAAGCGGGTGTGGCGTTTCGCAGCGCGCGTGCCATTGATGGCATAGATGTCACCAGCCAAGGCGAAGATATCGTCCGCGCGAGTTATACGCGGGCCGCCGACAGCAAGGCGTTCCGATATGATTGCCGGGTCGAGGGCAATATAGTCCGTTTCAGGATGATCGATGAGGCGGGACCGGGTTCCGGGCCAGGCACATGGTCCGGCCGAGGGTTGACCACCACGTTCGAATTGAAAGATGATGGCGTCGAATTTCAGGAAAGCTACGGCCCGGGCGACATGACGACCGAATTTGTGAGGACAGCCAATTAAGCTCATCCTGCACGCAGTTCGCGCGGCCAATTTTCCAGCGATTTAGTGGAAAATGGCTCCCCGAGTTGGATTCGAACCAACGACCAAGTGATTAACAGTCACCTACTCTACCGCTGAGCTATCGGGGAGCAGCCTTGTCGGCAGGCCCGCGCCTATATGGGGGTGCTCAAATTAACGCAAGCCCCTGCTGCAAAATCATACGACGAATTGTTCGGCGACGATCCGGTCGTCCAGCGCGTGGCCCTTGTCGAACAGCAGGGTCAGCTCGGAATCTCTTGCGATTTCAACGTGAACCTCGGCCACGTCGCGCACTTCCTTCTGGTCCGCCACGGCCGCCACGGGGCGCTTGGACGGCTCGTTTATGCGGAAGGTCACCTTCGCCCGGTCGGGCAGAATCGCACCGCGCCAGCGGCGGGGGCGGAAGGCGCTGATCGGGGTGAGGGCGAGCAGCTGGGAATCGAGCGGCAGGATCGGCCCGTTGGCGGACAGGTTGTAGGCGGTCGACCCGGCGGGCGTCGCCACCAGCACGCCGTCCGCCACCAGCTCCTCGATCCGGGTCTTGCCGTCGACCAGAATCTCGATCTTCGCGGTCTGGCGCGTCTCGCGCAGCAGGGAGACTTCGTTGAGCGCGCATTCGATGCGGTGCTCGCCATCCTGCGTCACCGCCTCCATCCGCAGCGGCGCGACCGCAACCGGGCGGCTGCGATTGACCCGCTCCACCAGCGCGCCCTTGGGCCGGTGCTTGTTCATCAAGAAGCCCATCGTGCCGCGGTTGACGCCATAGACGGGCAGGATGCGCCCGCTGTCGAGCATCTTGTGCAGGGTCTGCAGCATGAATCCGTCGCCGCCCAGCGCAACCACCGCCTCCGCCTCTTCCTGCGGCACCCAGTCATGCGCATCGCGCAGCGCGGCGGCGGTATCCTGCGCCAGCGCGGAGTTCGATATCGCGAGCGCGAGCCGCTCGTATGTCGGTTGGCCGGCCATCAAAACCCTCTCTCAAACCCGTACGCCTGCCTATGGAGGCGATGCCTGCTTGGCAATGCAAGCTGGCGATTGGTGGGACAAGCGCAGCTTGCAGGCTTCCCCAAAACGCGGGGCCTTGCGATAAGGCGCCGATGAGTCCGACGGAACATCCCGCGAGCGAGCGCCCCACAGGGCTTGTTGATACCGAAGAGGCGCGCGAGATCCTCGGCATGTGGCTCGCCGAGGGGGAGGCGCGGGTCCACGCGATGCTGCTGGTGCTGGGCCGGTTCGATAGCGTCAATCTGGCCCATGGGGCGCAAACGGGCGACTATGCCTTGGGCGAGGTCGGGCGGCGCATGGCGCATTTCGCGCAGGACGAGTTTGCGCGGGCATCATGGCTGGTCGCGCGGATCGACGGCGGCAAGTTCCTGCTCGCCACGCGCGACAAGTGCAGCCGGGAGCGGTGGCAGTTTCTGGCAGAGACGCTGGCCGATGGTGTCGCGCAGCCGATGGCGGGCAGCGCGCTGGGCGTGCCGCAGTTATGGCCGCACATCGCGCTGATCCGCGCGCTGTCTGGCGATGATCCGACCAATGTTCTCGCCCGGCTCGGCGATGCGCAGATTGCTTTGCGCGGGGAGTCCGGGCGCAGGATCGTGTGGATCGACCGCGATCTGGCGCCCGCCGGGTTCGATGTCGGCCAGATCGAGGCGGAGCTGCGGCGTTCGCTGGAGCGCGGGGCGATCTCGCTGCGCTTCCAGCCGCAATTCGCGCTCGCCGACGATGCGCTGATCGGGGCGGAGGCGCTGGTGCGGTGGGATCAGCCGCTGCTGGGCGATATCGGCGGAGAGGCGCTGCTGCGGATCGCCGCGCGCGCCGACCTGACCACGCAGCTGACCCGCAAGGTGATCGAGGCCGCGCTGGATGCGGTGCGTGGCTGGCCCGAGGGGCTCAAATGCTCGATCAACATAACCGCCGCCGATCTGGCGGTGGTCCGCTTCCCCGATGACCTGTTGCGGATGGTGGAGGAGCGGGGCGTCGACCCCGCGCGGCTGACGCTGGAGATCACCGAACAGGCGCTGCTGGGCGATCTGGACCTTGCGGCGCGCTCGCTCGGCCGCTTGCGCAATGCGGGGATGCGGATCGCGCTCGACGATTTCGGCGCGGGGTTCTGCAATTTCGGATACCTCAAATACCTGCCGCTCGATTTCATCAAGCTCGACCGGATCATGCTCGATGGGGTGGCAGAAAGCGCGCGCGACCGCGCGGTGCTGCGTGCGGTGATCGCCATGGCCCGCGCGCTGGAGCTGGCGGTGATCGCCGAGGGGGTCGAGAACGAGACGCAGCGCAGGATCGCACTGGAGGAAGGGTGCAGCGCGTACCAGGGCTTTCTGCGCGCACGCCCGCTGCCGCACGAGGAGTTCCTCGCGCTGGCGAGCGGGCAGGTCTAGGCCGGCGCCTTCTCCTTCTTCGCAGCACGCTTCGCGATCGCGCTGAGGCCCTTGGTCAGCTGGAACAGCCCGTTGAGGCGGCTTTGCGGATCGCCCCAAGCGCGGTTGACGACCAGTTTCATGTCCGGGCGCAGCTTCACCGCCTCGGCCCGCTTGTCGACATAGGCGAGCAGGCCCACCGGATCGGGGAAGTCGTCCTTGTGGAAGGTGACCAGCGTGCCGCGCGCGCCGACGTCGATCTTGGCGATATTCGCCTCGATCGCCTGATGCTTGATCTCGATCAGGCGGACGAGGTTCTGCGTGGCAGAGGGCAGTTCGCCGAAGCGGTCGATCATCTCGGCCGCCAGCCCCTCGATCTCCGCCTTGTCGCTCGCCTGGTTAAGGCGGCGATAGAGCGCCATGCGCACGGCGAGGTCGGGCACGTAATCTTCGGGGATCATGATCGGCGCATCGACCGTGATCTGCGGGCTGAAGTCCTCCGCGGGCTTCTCCAGCCCCATCTCACCCGCCTTGGCCGCCAGGATCGCGTCCTCCAGCATCGACTGGTAGAGTTCAAAGCCGACCTCGCGGATATGGCCCGACTGTTCGTCGCCCAGCAGGTTGCCCGCGCCGCGAATGTCGAGGTCGTGGCTGGCGAGCTGGAAGCCTGCGCCAAGGCTGTCGAGATCGCTCAGCACCTTCAGCCGCTTCTCCGCGACTTCGGACAGCGCCTCGTCCGCGGGCGTGGTCAGATAGGCATAGGCGCGCAGCTTCGCGCGGCCCACGCGCCCGCGCAGCTGGTAGAGCTGGGCAACGCCGAAGCGGTCGGCGCGGTGGATGATGATCGTGTTCGCGCTGGAAATATCGAGCCCGCTTTCGACGATCGTGGTCGAGAGCAGCACGTCGTATTTCTTCTCGTAAAACGCGCTCATCCGGTCCTCGACCTCGGACGCGCTCATCTGGCCGTGCGCGGGGACGACCTTCACCTCGGGCACATGCTCGTGCAGCCAGTCGAGCAGCGGGTCCATGTCGGAAATGCGCGGCACCACGATGAAGCTCTGCCCGCCGCGATGATGTTCGCGCAGCAGCGCCTCGCGGATCACCATGTCGTCCCATTCGATCACGTAGGTGCGCACCGCGAGGCGATCGACGGGCGGGGTCTGGATGGTGGAAAGCTCGCGCAGGCCGGTCATCGCCATCTGCAGGGTGCGCGGGATCGGCGTGGCGGTGAGCGTGAGCATGTGCACGTCGGCGCGCAGCTGCTTCAGCTTTTCCTTGTGGGTCACGCCGAAACGCTGTTCCTCGTCGACGATCACGAGGCCCAGATCCTTGAACTTGGTCGACTTGGAAAGGATCGCGTGGGTGCCGACCACGATATCCATCGTGCCATCGGCCAGCGCATCGCGCGTCTCGCTGCTTTCCTTGGCGGAGACGAGCCGGCTGAGCCGCCCGACCTTGAGCGGGAAACCGGCGAAGCGTTCGGCGAAATGCTGGAAGTGCTGGCGCGCGAGCAGGGTGGTCGGGGCCACGACCGCGACCTGTTGTCCGCCCATCGCCGCGACGAAGGCCGCGCGCAGCGCGACCTCGGTCTTGCCGAAGCCGACATCGCCGCAGACGAGGCGGTCCATCGGCTTGCCGCTTTCCAGATCGCCCAGCACGTCGGCGATTGCGCGCTCCTGATCCTCGGTCTCCTCCCACGGGAAGCGGTCGACGAATTGGTTGTAGCTCGCGTGATCGGCCTCCAGCACGGGGGCCTTCTTCAGCGCCCGCTGCGCGGCGGTGCGCATCAGCTCGCTGGCGATCTCGCGGATGCGTTCGCGCAGCTGGGCGCGGCGTTTCTGCCATGCCTCGCCGCCCAATCGGTCGAGCATGACTGCATCCTCGCTGCTGCCATAGCGGGAGAGGACTTCGAGGTTTTCGACCGGAATGTAGAGCTTGTCGCCGCCCTTGTACTGCAACATCACGCAGTCGTGCTTGGACTTGCCCACGGTGACCGGTTCGAGGCCGAGATATTTGCCGATGCCGTGTTCGGTGTGAACCACCAGATCGCCGCGCGACAGCGCCTGTAGCTCGCTGAGGAAGGCATCCGAATCGCGCCGCTTCTTGCGGCGGCGGACCAGCCGGTCGCCGAGCAGATCCTGCTCGGTCACCAGCTCGATATCCTCGCTCGCGAAGCCGCTGTCGAGCGGCAGGATCATCGCCGTGGGCTTGCCCCCACCATTCCTGGGCGCGGACTTGCCCAGTGCTTCCTGCCAGCTTTCGGCCAGCGCCAGCTCGGTGCCCGCTTCGCCGAGGATCGAGGCGATACGCTGGCGGCTGCCCTTGGAATAGGCGGCCAGCAGCGGGCGCTTGCCTGCCTTGGCGATCTTCTTGAAGTGCTCGGCCGCTGCCTCGTACACATTGTCGCCGCGCGCACGTTCGGGCGCGAAGTCGCGGGCAGAGCGGAAGCCGAAATCCATGACCGTGTCGCTCTCGGGCTCGTCGAACCCGGTTGCGCGGTGGACCGGGCGCGTTTCGAGCGTGGTGCCGATCTCGTCTTCGGTGAGATAGAGCGCCTGCGGGTCGAGCGGGCGATAGCTGCCCGCCTTCTGGCCCGCGGTTTCGGTGCGGGTGCGGCGGTATTCGGCGATATCGCCCAGCCGCTCCTCGAACGCAGCCAGCGCGCCGACATCGATCACCACCGGATCGCTGGTGCCCAGATGGTCGAACAGGGTCGCCAGCTTCTCCTCGAACAGAGGCAGCCAGTGCTCCATCCCGGCCTGCCGCCGCCCTTCGCTGACCGCTTCGTAGAGCGGGTCTTGGGTGGCGTTCGCGCCAAACCGCTCGCGATAGCCCGCGCGGAAACGCTTGATCGTCGCATCTTCGAGCAGGACTTCGGAAGCGGGCAGCAGGAGGAAGCTGTCGATCGTGCCGGTGGTGCGCTGCGTGTTCGGGTCGAACAGGCGCAGGCTTTCCAGCTCGTCACCGAAGAAATCGAGCCGCAGGCCCTGTTCGAGGCCGGAGGGGAAGATGTCGAAGATCGACCCGCGCACCGCGAATTCGCCCGCGTCGATCACGGTGTCGGTGCGGCTGTAGCCCTGCTTCTGCAGCAGCTGCGTCAGGCTCTCGTGCCCGATATGCACGCCCGGCTTCAGCTCGCGCACAGCCTCGCGGATGCGGAACGGGGTGAGCATGCGCTGGACCACGGCATTGGCGGTGGTCACGAGCAGCTGCGGCGCGCCTTTTTCCGCCTGCAGGCGGTGCAGCGCGGAAAGGCGCTGGGTGCTGATCGACAGCGCGGGGCTGGCTCGGTCGTAGGGCAGGCAGTCCCACGCGGGGAACTCGATCACGCTGAGTTCGGGCGCGAAATAGCGCGCGGCATCCGCGACCGCGCGCATCGCGCTGTCGTCGGGCGCGACGAACACCGCGCGCTTGTCTGCCGCGCGGGCAAGATCGGCCATCACCAGCGGCTGGCTCCCCCGCGCAAGATTGGCGAAGGTGAGCGGTTGTTTGGCGGAGAGGATGCGGGAGAGGTCGGGCATTGGTGTCTAAGTTGCTCCGGCGCGCGCCTGTTCCGGACACACGCATTTTGCCCCCTCCTCTTCAGAGGAGGGGGTTGGGGGTGGTGGAATCGCGTTAGCGCGGTGCGATCCTCGGCACCACCCCGCTGCGACTAGGTTCGCTTCGCTCACCAAGTCTCTCTGCCCCTCCTCTGAAGAGGAGGGGCAAGAAGGTCAGCGCGGAATATCGACGTAATCGAGCTTCTGCATGATCGCGATCCGCTCCCCCTGCATTTCCGGCGGGATCGGCTGCGTCTTGAGCGCCCAGGCCATGATCTCGACATCGTCGTAATCGAGCAGGGTTTCGAACCAGACGAGGTCTTCCTCGCCCCATTCGGCGTGGTAGCGGTCGAAATAGCCGCCGATCATGTAATCGGCTTCACGCGTGCCACGGTGCCAGGCGCGGAACTTGGCACGGGCGAGGCGGGATTCGAAGCTGGGGGAGGTCATGGGGAGGCTCTAGCCATTATCTCTCCCTTCGTCATCCCTGCGCAGGCAGGGATCCAGATGACGCCCGTGGCTCGCGATATCGACAGCTTATCCGGACCCCTGCCTGCGCAGGGGTGACGACCAGATTTGAGGTGGGGTAGGGATCGGCCATGCGGCCCGAAATCCTCAACCCCCTGTTTGCCGAGGTCGACACGCTCGACGGTGTCGGGCCCAAGCTGAAGAAGCCGCTGGAAAAGCTGCGCTGCACGCGCGTGCGCGACGTTGCCTATCACTGGCCCGACCGCTTCGTGACCCGCCGCCCGGTCGAAACGCTCGACGAGGCGGGCGAGGGCGAGCAGATCATCATCGCGCTCACCGTGACCGAGCATCGCTCCGGTGCCTCGCGCCGCGCGCCCTATCGCGTGCTGGCGACCGACAGCGCGGGCAACGTCCTCGCGCTGACCTTCTTCGGGCGCGCTTCCTACACTGCGAAAAAGCAGCTGCCCGTCGGCGAGAAGCGCCGCGTGGCGGGCAAGCTGGAGCGGTATGGCGACATGCTCCAGATGGTCCACCCGGACCATGTTCTCACGATGGAGGACGCCGCGCTCGGCCAGATGCGTGAGCCGGTCTACAGCCTCGCCGAAGGGCTCACCCAGCCGCGCATGGCGAGCCTCGCCGCGCAGGCGCTGGAGAAACTGCCCGACCTGCCCGAATGGATCGAGCCGGGCATGTTCGCGCAGCAGAAATGGCCCGCCTGGGCCGACGCGTTGCGCAGCGTGCACGCGCGCGATGACGAGACCGCGAAGGACCGGCTCGCCTATGACGAACTGCTCGCCAATGCGCTGGCGCTTCAACTGGTGCGGGCGGATAACCGGCGCAAGCGGGGGCGTGCGCTCGCGGGCGACGGGCATCTGCGCGACAAGCTGCAACTGCCGTTTCCGCTGACCGGCGCGCAGGAGCGTTCGATCCGCGAGATCGAGGGCGATCTGGCGCAGGACGCGCCCATGCTGCGGCTGCTGCAGGGCGATGTCGGCGCTGGCAAGACGGTGGTGGCGCTGCACGCGATGCTGGTCGCGGTGGAGGCGGGCGCGCAGGCCGCGCTGCTCGCCCCGACCGAGATCCTCGCGCGGCAGCATTTCGAGACCCTGCGCGAGATGGCGCGGCCCACCGGCGTGGAGGTCGCGTTGCTGACGGGGCGCGACAAGGGCCGGGCGCGCGAGAGCATCCTGATGGGGCTGATGGATGGCAGCATCCAGATCGTGGTCGGCACGCACGCGATCTTTCAGGAGGCGGTGCAATATCGCGACCTCGGGCTGGTCGTGGTGGACGAACAGCACCGCTTCGGGGTCTCGCAACGCCTCCAGATGGCGGGGAAGGGCAGGCGTCCGCCGCACACGCTTTCGATGACCGCCACGCCGATCCCGCGCACGCTGACGCTCGCCAACTACGGCGAGATGGAGGTCAGCCGGCTGGACGAACTGCCGCCGGGCCGACAGGCGATCGACACGCGCGTGGTCGGGATGGATCGCCTGCCCGAAGTGGTCGAGGCGGTCGGGCGCCATCTCGCGAGCGGGCAGCAGGCTTACTGGGTGTGCCCGATGGTCCGCGATGAAGAGGGCATGGAGAAGGCCGCCGCCGAGCAGCGCTACGCAGCGCTCAAGGCCCGGTTCGATGACGATGCCGTGGTGATGGTCCACGGCCAGCTCGACCCCGAGGTGAAGGACGCCGCAATGGCGCGCTTCGCCAGCGGACAGGCAAAGCTGCTGGTCGCGACCACGGTGATCGAGGTCGGCGTGGATGTGCCCGCCTCGACGCTGATCGTGATCGAGCAGGCGGAAAGCTTCGGCCTTGCCCAGCTCCACCAGCTGCGCGGGCGCGTGGGGCGGGGGAGCGAGAAATCGACCTGCCTGCTGCTGCGCGGCAACCAGCTGTCGGAGACCGGCCAGCGCCGCTTGGCCCTGATGCGCGAGACGCAGGACGGGTTCCGCATTGCCGAGGAAGATCTGGAGCTGCGCGGCGGCGGCGAACTGCTCGGTACGCGCCAGTCGGGCGACACGCCCTTCCGCATCGCCACGCTCGAACAGATGCAGCGCTTCCTCGACCCGGCGACTGCCGATGCGAAGCTGCTGATGGACCGCGATGCCGGTCTGGAAGGCGAACGGGGCGAGGCGGCGCGCGTGCTGCTCTATCTGATGGAGCGCGACATGGGCGTGCGCACGCTGCGGGGCGGTTAGCCTTTTCTCCCCTCCCCTCGGGGAGGGGGTGGGGGCTCCAAGCCATCGGCGTCGTACACGCCCACCCAACCTCCCCCTCAAGGGGGAGGAGTTCAGTCCCGTTCTGCCAACCGCTCCACCAGCGCCCGCGCAGCCGCGTCGACATCCTCCCACGTCGCCTCGAACTGCTCCTCGCCATCATGGTACGGGTCCGCGATCGCCGCGCCTTCGCGGCCCGGCACCAGGTCCATCAGCAGCGAGACATGCGCGCGCGATCCCTCGGGCCGCAACGCCTCGATATTGCGCAGGTTCTGGTGATCCATCGCGAAGATATGCGTGAAGCGGTGGAAGTCCTCGACCACCAGCTGGCGTCCGGAATAGCCCGAAATGTCGATCCCGTGGCGCGAGGCTTCCTCCACGCTGCGCGGGTCGGGCGGGCTGCCGACGTGGTAGTCCGCCGTGCCCGCACTGTCCGCCTCGGCGTCAAGCCCGGCCTTGTCCGCAGCGTCGCGAAACGCGGCTTCGGCCAGCGGAGAGCGACAGATATTGCCGAGGCAGACGAACAGGATCGCGGGTGTTTCCATGGCCCTGGCGTACTGGACGCACGCCGCGGTGCGCAATAGGGATTGCCGCAAACTAGGGGAACCACTCGATCATGAAGCACCTGCTCGCCGCCACCGCACTCGCCCTCACCGTCGCCAGCCCGCTGACCGCCGGCCCGGTCGAGGATTACACCGAACTGCGCGAAGACGTGTGGCAGGACATGCTCGACGACAATCCCACGCTGGCGACCTCGGTGGGCGACCGGCGCGGCGACGGGCAGCTGGGCGACATGAGCATCGCGGCCTATGATCGCAACGTCGCCGAAGACCGGGCCTTCCTCGCCCGGCTCAACGTCATCGAGGAGAGCGCTCTGCCCGAGGATTTGCGGGTGGACTACGCGATCCTCAAGTCCTCGCTCGAAGACGGGATCGAGGGCGCGCAGTTCGACCAGACCCGCTACGTCCTGTTCACCAATCGCGGAGGCTGGTTCAGCTGGATCGCGTCGCTGCCCTACAGCTCCCCGCTGTTCACCAAAGCCGATTACGAAAGCTATGTCGCGCGGCTCGAAGCCTATGGCGCGCAGAACGAAGCCGGGATCGCCCGTAGTCGCGAGGCGGTGGCGCGCGGGCTGACGCAGGCGTGCGGGCCGATGGAGGGCTTCGAGGACCAGATCACCGGGCAGATGGCGGACAGCCCCGAAGAATCGGGCTTCTGGCGTCCGTTCGAAAAGCGCCCCTCCACCATCTCGGAAGCCGACTGGGCAGCCTTGCAGGCCCGCGCCCGTGCCGCGCTGACCGATGTGGTGTTCCCCGCCTACGAAGACTTCCTCAGCTTTTACACCGAGGAATACGCGCCAAAATGCCGCACCGGCCTGCCCGGTGTCGCCGAAACCGCCGATGGCGATGACTACTACGCCTACCGCGTCCGCAGCTTCACCACGACCGACATGACGCCGGACCAGATTCACCAGCTGGGCCTGTCCGAAGTCGCGCGCATCCGGGCGGAGATGGTCGAGGTCGCGAAGGAAGCAGGGTTCGACAGCCGCGAGGCCTTCATCGAACACCTGCGTACCGACCCGCAATACTACATGACCGACGAGGACGAGTACCTGCGGTACGCCGCCGCGCTCGCCAAGCACATCGACGGCTGGCTGCCCAAGCTGTTCGGCACGCTGCCGCGCCTGCCCTATACCGTTCTTCCGATTCCCGCCGCGCAGGCACCTGGCAATACCACCGCCTATTACGAGCCCGGCTCGGCGGAGACCGGGCAGGCGGGCATCTACCGCGTCAACCTGACCGAGCTGGACCAGCGCCCCTTGTGGGAGCTGCCCGCGCTGGGTGTGCATGAGGCGGTGCCGGGGCATCACCTGCAGATCGCGTTGCAGCAGGAGCTCGACCTCCATCCGCTGCGCCGCAACGGCACCTTCTTCACCGCCTTCGTCGAGGGGTGGGGCCTCTATTCCGAACGGCTCGGGATCGAGATGGGGCTGTACGATACCCCGGCCAAGCAGATGGGGCGGCTGAGCTACGAAATGTGGCGTGCCACCCGGCTGGTGGTTGATACCGGCATCCACTCCAAGGGCTGGACCAAGAGCCAAGCGGTCACCTTCATGACCGACAACACCGCGCTTTCGGCGGCGAATATTGACGCCGAGGTCAACCGTTACATCACCTGGCCGGGACAGGCGCTGGCGTACAAGATCGGCGAGCTGAAGATTCGCGAACTGCGAGCCCGTGCCGAAGAGGCGCTGGGCGACAGGTTCGACCTGCGTGCCTTCCACGATGCGGTGCTGGAAAACGGCGCGGTCCCGCTGGATGTGCTGGAAGAGCATATCGACCGCTGGATCGCGGAGCAGGGGGAGGGCTGACCCTCAAACTTCGTCATTGCTAGTGGTCAGAAGTCCGCTCGTCCTGAGCTTGTCGAAGGGCGTGCGGGGGCGCGGCGTTGCGGTTCGCGCTTCGACAAGCTCAGCACGAACGGGGTTTCTTCGCTCAGCTCAAGTCCGCAGTCCGCTCCAGTACGTCGCGCACGATGGCGTGGATGTTCACCACCGCGCCGATCCGCGCGCCGAGCAGTGCGGTGCCGCTGACCTTGCGCTGGACGAACAAAGTCTCGGCGGGCGGGATGTGCCAGATCGACTTGTCCTGCGCGATGGCGAAGCCTTCGTCGCGCAGCGCGGGCACGAAGCCGCGGTCGCCGAAGTCGAACGGCGCATCCTTGGCCATTTCGCCGAGGATGATGTCGATCATCCGGTCGATCGCCTCGCCGTGCTTGTCGACGACGGCGGGGGACATGAACTGCGCATCGATAGCCGCCTGACGAACGCCGGCATGGTCGCGGTCGAGCCCGGCGCGCAGCAGGTTGCGATAGGATTGCTGCACCTCGCGGTCGACCTCGCGCGTCGCTCCGAAATCGAGCAGCACGATCTTCCGGTCGCCCTCACGGTAGCGGTAGTTGGCGAAATTGGGGTCGGTCTGCATCAGGCCCCATTCGAACAGCTCGCGCGCGACCAGTTCGATCACTTCCGCGAAAACGCTGTCGCGCACCTCCTGCGGCTGGTCGCCAAGCTGTTCGACCGGGCGGCCTTCCTCGTAACTCATCGCCAGAATGCGGTCGCGGGTCAGCTCTTCGTCGAGCGTCGGCACCACGAAGGCATCGTGCCCGGCGAGCAGCTCGCCATAGCGCTGCATCATCCGCCCTTCGCGGCGGTAGTCGGCTTCCTCGTGCAACTGTTCCTTTGCCGCAGCCAGCAGCGGAGCGATGTCGAGTTCCTTGGGCAGCAGCCCGGTTACGCGCAGCAGAGTGGCGACGTTGTCGACGTCGGAATCGATGCTCCGTGCGACGCCGGGATATTGCACCTTGATGGCGAGCGTTCGCCCGTCGCGGGTCAGCGCGCGGTGAACCTGGCCGATGCTCGCCGCGGCGATGGGGCGCGGTTCGAAGCGGCGGAAGTTCTTGCGCCACTCGCTGCCCCATTCCTCGGCCAGCACCTTGTCGAGCTGGCGCGGGGGCATGAAGTCCGCGTTATCGCGCAGTTTGGCGAGGATTTCGGACAGCTCCGGGGGCAGGGCATCGCCCGCGTCCATCGAGAGCATCTGCCCCATCTTCATCGCCGCGCCGCGCAGGTGCGACAGGCGCTCGGTCAGGCGGCCAATATTCCCGGGAGTAAGAACCAGATCGTTCATCCGCACCCGCTCGCCCGAAGCGACGCGGCGCGCGCCCTCGGCCAGCATTCCGCCGGCGACACCGCCGGCGAGCCGGCCGAAGCCGCTCAGTCTTCCGATCCGGGACGAAGGGACCGCGCGATGGCGACCCTTCGCGTCATCCTCCCGCGCCATGGCCTTAGGCGTAGTTCACGTAGAGCGAGTAGATCAGGCCGGGCACATAGAAGATCAGCGTCAGGACGAGACTGATGAGGAATTGCGTGCCGAGCCCGTGCTTGAGCGCGACGCCCAGCGGCGGAAGCAGGATCGTGGCGATGAGGATGATGATAGGCATGTAAGAAACTCTCCTTTGCCTGATCAACCGCGCCTGAACCTGCCTGTTCCGGGCGAATGTGCAGAATGGCCGCCTTGCAAAAAGAGCTGCTTAGCTCACGACGTGGCGGCTGCGTCCGCCAGATCTTCCAGCCCGACCACGATGATCGTACGCCCGCCGCCAAACTCTTCGCGCACCACGATCAGGCCCTGCCGCTCCATATGCTCCAGCAGGCGGCGGATGCGGCTGGGCGAGGATGTGCCGTAGACGCGCGCAAGCTCGTCCTCGTCGGGCGCGGACGCACCCCGCGCGACCGACACCGCCAGCGCGAGATAGGGGGCGAGCACGTCCTCGGGGACGGCTTGCGAGAGCTCTTCGATCGTCTCGCGCAGCTTTTCCGGCAGCTCGTGCAGGCCCGCGGCGGCGAAGGCGAACAAGCGGCGGAATTCGAGCATGTCGACATGCGCGCTCGGCACGCCCTGCTGGCGGCAGCGCTGCGCGAAATTGCGAAACAGCGCGGCTGAAGACTGGAAGGTCGCGCCTTCCTCCGCCGCCAGCTCCACGATGACCCGGGTGAGGGCGGCTTCCTTGTCCTGCGGTGAGGCTGGTGCCTGATCCTCGGGCGAGGATGCATCACCCGCCGTGTACTCGCCGGTCTCGCTACGCTGCGCCTGCTCGGCGGCGCGCGCGGTGATCGCCTGCTCCAGATCGGCGGGCTTCGGCGGGGGAGGGGGCGGCGGCGCGGGCTTGGCGGCTTCCTCCGCCAGTTCGGAATGGAGCAGCGCCTCCAGATCCTCGCCCGAGGCCTGGGGCAGCGGCATCAGACCCTCGGCGGCGTTCTTGCCGCCGGTGCGCACATCGCCGATATGCACCGCGACCGGGCGGCGGCTGATCGCGGGGCCGAGGCCGAGGAAATGGCCGCGCTGCAGATCGCGGATGCGCTCAGCCTGCCGCCGGTCCATCCCCAGCAGATCGGCGGCGCGCTGCATGTCGATGTCGAGGAAGGTGCGCCCCATCAGGAAGTTGGAGGCTTCCGCCGCGACATTCTTGGCCAGCTTGGCGAGCCGCTGCGTCGCCACGATTCCCGCCAGACCGCGCTTGCGGCCGCGGCACATCAGGTTGGTCATCGCCGACAGCGTCATCCGGCGCGTGTCCTCGGCCAGCTCGCCCGCAGCGGCAGGCGCGAACATCTGCGCCTCGTCGACCACCACCAGCACGGGATACCAATGCTCGCGCGGGGCATCGAACAGCGCGGTGAGAAACAATGCGGCGCAGCGAATCTGCTGTTCCACCTCCAGCTCGTCGAGCGCGAGCACGACCGAGACGCGGTGCTGGCGCACGCGCCCGGCCAGCGCCTCGATCTCGCGCACCGAATGCGCCGCGCCGTCGATCACGATGTGGTCGAACGCATCGGCCAGGCTGGTGAAGTCGCCCTCAGGGTCGATCACCACCTGCTGGACGAGCCCGGCCGTCTGTTCGAGCAGGCGGCGCAGCAGGTGCGATTTGCCTGAGCCGGAGTTGCCCTGGACGAGCAATCGCGTCGCGAGAAGCTCCTCCACGTCGACGCAAATGCCTTGCCCGGCCGAATCCGTGCCAATTTCGATCTGCGCTTTCATATGCCTCACGAATAAGTGACCGCTGGCAAGGCGCAAAGGTGCAACGGGCAGTTATCCCGGCCTGGTTTGCATTCCCGGCGCTATAAAGGAGCGTTCGCGCGAAGGGCGTCGACGACACTCGCATCGGCGAGGGTGGAAGTGTCGCCAATCTGCTCCGGCTGCCCCTCGGCGATTTTCCGAAGCACCCGGCGCATGATCTTGCCCGACCGGGTCTTGGGCAGGTCGGGCGCAAACTGAATGACGTCGGGCGTGGCGAACGGTCCGATCTCGCCGCGCACCAGATCGCGCAGTTCCTGACGCAGCGCATCGCTGCCTTCTTCGCCGGCCTTCAGCGTGACGAACGCATGGATGCCCTGGCCCTTGATATCATGCGGCATGCCCACGACCGCAGCCTCCGCCACCAGCACATGCTCGTCGAGCGCGTTTTCCACCTCGGCCGTGCCCATACGGTGTCCGGACACGTTGATCACATCGTCGACCCGGCCGGTGATCCAGTAATAGTCATCCTCGTCGCGGCGGGCGCCGTCACCGGTGAAATAGGTGCCGGGGAAGGTGCTGAAATAGCTCTGGAAGAGACGATCGTGGTCGCCGAAGATCGTGCGCATCTGCCCCGGCCAGCTGCGGGTGAGAACCAGATTGCCCTGTGTCGCTCCAGCCAGCACATGCCCTTCGCCATCGACCAGTTCGGGGTGGACGCCGGGGAGGGGCAGGGTCGCACTGCCGGGCTTGGTCTCGGTCGCGCCGGGGACGGGCGCAATCAGCGCGCCGCCCGTTTCGGTCTGCCACCAGGTATCCACGATGGGGCACTCTCCGCGACCGACGACGTCATGATACCATTCCCATGCCTCGTGATTGATCGGTTCGCCCACCGTGCCCAGCAGGCGTATCGACGACAGGTCGTGCTGCAACACCCACCGATCACCCTGCCGCATCAGCGCGCGGATCGCGGTCGGCGCGGTATAGAAGATCGTCACGCCGAGGCGCTGGCTGGTCTCCCACAAACGCCCCGGGTCGGGGTAGTTGGGCACACCGTCAAACATGACCGTGCGCGCGCCGTTGGAGAGTGGGCCATAGACAACATAGGTGTGCCCGGTGATCCAGCCGACATCGGCGGTGCACCAGAACAGATCGTCGGCGATATCCTTGCCCTCCTCAGGGCCGAACAGCAGATCGTAGGTCAGCGTCGACCACAGGAGATAGCCGCCGGTGGTGTGCAGCACGCCCTTGGGCTTGCCGGTCGATCCGGAGGTGTAGAGGATGAACAGCGGATCTTCCGCGTTCATCGTTTCGGGCGGGCATTCGCTGGAGGCATCCGCGCAGGCCTCTTCCCACCAGATGTCGCGCTCCTCGCGCATCGTGATGTCGCCACCCGTCTGCCGCATGACGATGACCGTCTCGACCCCGCTCGCGCGCTCCAGCGCGCTATCGACATTGGCTTTCAGCGGAATACGCTTGCCACCGCGCGTCCCTTCGTCGGCGGTGACGACCACCGTCGCACCGCAGTCGTCGATCCGGTCGGCCAGGCTGTCGGGCGAGAAGCCGCCGAAGACGACCGAATGGACCGCGCCGATCCGGGCGCAGGCGAGCATGGCAATCGCCGCTTCGGGCACCATCGGCATGTAGAGGATCACCAGGTCGCCCTTGCCGATCCCGTTGGCTTTCAGGACGTTGGCGAAGCGGCAGACTTGCCCATGCAGCTCGCGATAGGTGAGCGTGCGTCCTTCGCCCGGCTCGTCGCCTTCGAACAAGATCGCCGGCTGGTCGCCGCGCGTCTCGAGATGGCGGTCGAGACAATTGACCGAGACGTTCAGTTCGCCGTCGGCAAACCAGCGAATTCCGAAATCGGCCTTGTCGAAGCTGCTCTCGTCCGCCTTCGTCGGAAAGACGCTCCAGTCGAGCCGGTGCGCTTCGGCAAGCCAGAAGCTGTCCGCATCGCCGTCGATCGATGCCTGCATGGCGCGAAGCCTGTCTGCCTTGTGCAACATGGCGATTTCTCTCTCCCCATAGGCCCGGCTTCTAACGAGGAAGCGTCGGCCAGTTCCGTTATCGAGGCTAAACATGCCGCCTCGCCCTTCCACCACATCAAGGATCAGCTGCGTGTGTTTCCACGCCGCGAATTGTGCCGCGCCGATATAGACCGGTGTGGTGCCGATCGTGCCCAACAGCACGTCAGACCCGCCGAGCCGGAACTCACTGCGCGGATAGACCATCGGGCTTGAGCCGTCACAGCACCCGCCCGACTGGTGGATCAGCACGGGGCCGTGACGTTCGATGATCTGGCCCAGCAGGGCCGTGGCCGCGTCGGTGGCGATCACGCGGTGGACCACGCGGCCCTCCGGCGCGGCACTGCTCGTCATTGGGTCATGTCGAGGACGACGCGCCCTTCGATCTTGCCCTGCCGCATCCGGTCGAACACCCCATTGATGTCGTCCAGACCGGCGGTGGAGATCGTCGCCTTGACCTTGCCATCGGCGGCGAAGTCGAGCGATTCCTGAAGGTCCAGCCGCGTGCCCACGATGGAGCCGCGCACGGTGATGCCGTTCAGCACCATGCCGAAGATGTTGAGCGGGAAATCGCCCGGCGGCAGTCCATTGAGCGCCACGGTGGCGCCGCGCCCGATCATGCCCACGGCCTGCTCGAACGCTTTCTCGCTCACCGCCGTAACCAGCGCGCCGCGCGCGCCGCCGCCGGTCAGCCGCTTGACCACCGCTGCGGGATCGCTCTCGGTGCGGGCATTGACCGTTTCCACCGCGCCGAGCCTGCGGGCAAGGTCGAGCTTTGCGTCGTCGACATCCACCGCGACCACGTTAAGCCCCATGGCCACCGCATATTGCACCGCCATGTGGCCCAGCCCGCCGATGCCGGAGATGACCACTGCATCGCCCGGCTTGGTGTCGGTCATCTTCAGGCCCTTGTAGACCGTGACGCCTGCGCACAGCACCGGCGCGATCTCGTTGAAGCCGACATTGTCGGGCAGGTGGCCGACATAGTTGGGGTCGGCCAACACATAGTCGGCAAACCCGCCATTGACCGAATAGCCGGTGTTGAGCTGGCTCTCGCACAGCGTTTCCCAGCCGCCGAGGCAGTGGGTGCAATGGCCGCAGGCGGTGTAGAGCCAGGGCACCCCGACCCGGTCGCCTTCCTTCACATGCGTGACGCCCTTGCCCACGGCGGAGACGAAACCCACGCCTTCATGGCCCGGGATGAAGGGCGGCTCGGGCTTGACCGGCCAGTCGCCTTCCGCTGCGTGCAGATCGGTATGACACACGCCCGAGGCCTGGATCGCCACCTGAATCATGCCGGGGCCGACTTCGGGGACGGGCACTTCCTCGATCCGCAGCGGCTCGCCGAATGCGCGGACGACCGCGGCTTTCATGGTCTTGCTCATGACATCGCTCCTGAATTTCGTTTTGTCGGTGCGGTACGGCGACATCCGCCGCACCGCATCGGGCCATCGCCTCAGAAGAAGCCGAGCTTCTTCGCGCTGTAGCTGACCAGCATGTTCTTGGTCTGCTGATAGTGGTCGAGCATCATGCGGTGGTTTTCGCGCCCGATGCCCGACTGCTTGTAGCCGCCGAAGGCCGCATGCGCGGGATAGGCGTGGTAGCAATTGGTCCACACGCGCCCGGCCTTGATCGCCCGGCCGAAGCGGTAGCAGGTGTTGGCATCGCGGCTCCACACGCCCGCTCCCAGGCCATAGAGTGTGTCGTTGGCGATCTCCAACGCCTCGTCCTGATCCTTGAAGGTCGTGACCGAGAGGACGGGGCCGAAGATCTCCTCCTGGAAGATGCGCATCCGGTTGTTGCCGCGGAACACCGTCGGCTTGACGTAGTAACCGCCTGCAATCTCGCCCTTGAACCGCGCGGCCTCGCCGCCGGTCAGCAGCTCGGCGCCTTCCTGCTTGCCGATGTCGATGTAGGAGAGGATCTTCTGCTGCTGTTCGGACGAGGCCTGCGCGCCGATCATGGTTTCCATGTCGAGCGGGTTGCCCGCCTTGATCGCTTCGACGCGGGCAATCGCGCGCTCCATGAAACGGTCGTAGATGCCTTCGTGAACCAGCGCCCGGCTGGGGCAGGTGCACACCTCGCCCTGGTTGAGCGCGAACATCACAAAGCCTTCGATCGCCTTGTCGAAATAATCGTCATCGTCGCGGAACACATCCTCGAAGAAGATGTTCGGGCTCTTGCCGCCGAGTTCCAGCGTCACCGGGATCAGGTTCTCGCTGGCATATTGCATGATCAGGCGGCCCGTCGTCGTCTCGCCGGTAAAGGCAATCTTGGCGATGCGCTTGCTGCTGGCGAGCGGCTTGCCCGCTTCGACACCGAAACCGTTGACGACGTTGACCACGCCGGCGGGCAGCAGGTCGCCGATCAGCTCCATCAGCACCATGATCGAGGCCGGGGTCTGTTCGGCGGGCTTCAGCACCACGCAATTGCCCGCCGCCAGCGCAGGCGCCAGCTTCCACACCGCCATCAGGATCGGGAAGTTCCACGGAATGATCTGGCCGACCACGCCCAGCGGCTCGTGGAAATGGTAAGCGACCGTATCGTGGTCGATTTCCGAAATGCCGCCTTCCTGCGCGCGGATGCAGCCCGCGAAATAGCGAAAGTGGTCGATCGCGAGCGGGATGTCGGCGGCCATGGTCTCGCGCAGCGGTTTGCCGTTGTCCCAGGTCTCCGCGATGGCGATCTTTTCGAGGTTCTCCTCCATCCGGTCGGCGATGCGATTGAGAATCAGCGCCCGCTCGCCCGCGCTGGTGCGGCCCCAGGCGTCCTTCGCGGCATGCGCTGCGTCGAGCGCGGCTTCGATATCCGCCGCCTGGCTGCGCGCGACATTGCCGACCGACTTGCCGGTGATCGAGGAGATATTGTCGAAATAGCGCCCGTCTTTGGGCGCGACCCATTGGCCGCCGATGAAGTTGTCGTAACGCCCCGCAAACGGGGCGGTCATCGATGCGGCGGGGCTGGTTTGCATGTCCATCAGTTGATCCTCTCGAAATTGCCGGGTGCTCCCGGTCGCGAGGATGATGGTTCCGCGAAAAGCCTGTGCTGAAAAGGGCGGGCGGGCGGATCGTCGGTGCAACTGTCTCGCTATCGAGACAGTTCTGGCGCATGCCGTGTCAGCCGCGTGCCAGCCCGACCTTTTCCATCCGCCGATAGAGCGTTGCACGCCCGATCCCGAGCGCCTTTGCCGCCCGAGTGGCGTTGCCATCGGCCTGCGCCAGCGCGCGCCGCAGCACCGCGCGCTCCGAGTCGCGGAACGATGCGGCATCCTCTCCGCCGAGGATTTCCGAAGCGCTGCGCGAGCCGGTCAGGCAGTCGTCGGACAGGTTGAGGCGATGGCGTGCGGCGTAGGTTGCGCCGATCACCAGATCGTCCCGGTCCACTGCCAGCAGCGCCGCTTCGCCACCCGGCAGGTTGGCATCGATGATCCGGTGCCCTTCGAAGAACTTGCGGAACACGCCGCTTTCGATCCTGCGCGCCGCGTCCTGCACGATCTTCTGGACCAGCGCGCCCATCGCCGCGCTGTGATCGTCGCGGCAATTGGAGATGTCGAGCGCGGCTACAAGCCGCCCCGCCGCATCGCGCACCGGCGCGTCCATGCAGCTGATACCGATGTTGCGGGAGGCGAAATGTTCGTCGCGGTGGATGGTGACCGGCCGGCCTTCGACAAGACAGGTGCCGATCCCGTTGGTCCCTTCGCGGCTTTCGCTCCACACGCCGCCCGGGGTCAGCCCGACCTGGTCGAACATTGCGCGGTCGCCCGTCTGGCTTCGCGATTCGAGGATGACGCCATCCTTGTCCGACAGCATGACCGCGCAGCCGGTGGCGGCGACGGTCTGGAACAGCTGGTCGAGCAGCGGCCGCGCCACTTCGAGCATCAGGCCGTGACGTTCACGGCGCTGCGTCAGCTCGCTGCCGGGAACCAGCTCGCGCGCCTGGTCGGCGCCTGCATCGAGTCCGTGCTTGAGGCCCGAGCGACACCAGCTGGCCGCGACAAAGGATTGCGCGGCGCTAGAAGAAGAGTGCAGGACCTTCTCGACGGAGTCTTCGTGCTCGACTGCCATGGCGCATGCTTACTGCATTCCGGTCGCCCTGGCGATGGCCGCGAGTGGGCCGGATCGGAACCTGTAAGCGCGCCAAAGGACGAGACCATCGCGCGAACCGCTGTCGTCCGAAGACGTCCGGCGCCCCGGTACAGGGACGCGGCGTGCGATTTCATCCTAGGCGTCGGTAGAAAAATTGGTCGGGGAGAGAGGATTCGAACCTCCGGCCCCTGCCTCCCGAAGACAGTGCTCTACCAGGCTGAGCTACTCCCCGACCGATGCTTGCGGGGCGGACCCCGCGAGGCAGAGGCGGCCCTATAGGTGTGGATCACCGGACACGCAAGCGGACATTGCAGACAAGTTTGCCCTATCGCTGATCGCCGAAAGGATTAGGCCGATCACCGTGACCGAATCGCACTACGAACAGCAGTATCTGGACCTGATGGCGCGCATCTGGCGCGAGGGCGACGAGCGGGTGGACCGCACCGGTATCGGCACGCGCTCGGTATTCGGCGCGCAGCTGCGGTGCAGCCTTGCGGATAATGCCGTGCCGCTGCTGACCACCAAGCGAGTCTACTGGAAAACCGCCGCGCGCGAGATGCTGTGGTTCCTGACCGGAGAGACCAATATCCGCCCGCTGGTGCTGCAGGGGGTCAAGATCTGGAACGAGTGGCCGCATGCGCGCTACGTCAAGGAGACGGGCGATGATCTGCCACTCGACGAGTTCGTCCGGCGAATCGCCGATGACGAGTCCTTCGCCGCGCGCTGGGGCGATCTGGGTCCGATCTATGGCAAGCAGTGGGTCGACTGGCCGACCTACCGCTATCGCCCCGATGGCCTGTACGAGAAGGGGGAGGGGATCGATCAGGTCAGCCAGGTGATCGATTCGCTGTGCACCAATCCGGGCAGCCGCCGCCACATCATCGAAGGCTGGAACGTCGCCGAGCTGGACCGGATGGCGCTGCCGCCGTGCCACAAGACCTATCAGTTCCACGTCGGCGCGAATGGTACGCAGCTCAACTGCCTGCTCTATCAGCGCAGCTGCGATGTCGCGCTGGGCCTGCCGTTCAACCTGTTCGGCGCGGCGCTGCTGACGCGGATGATCGCGCAGCAGACCGATCTGGAGCCGGGCGAACTGGTGTGGATGGGTGGCGACACGCACCTCTATCTCAACCACGCTCACCTGATCGAGGAACAGCTCGACCGGGAACCGCGCGGGGCCCCGAGGCTTGAGATTACAAGGCGTCCGCCGGGCATCTTCGACTACGCAATCGAGGATTTCTCGGTCAGCGGCTACGATCCCCATCCGCCGATCAAGGCACCGGTGGCGGTCTGAGCGGTCGCGGGGGAAGGTCTGGGCGCTTGACCCTTCGGGCCTTGCGCAATATCCGGTCGCCGATGTGAAAGATTGCGTCTCGGCAAACGGAGGCGCGGGAGAGAGACGCATGGCCGATCGGCCCGAGCGAACCGACAACAAGCCGCAGCTTTCGCTGCATATTCCTGAGCCCAACTATCGTCCCGGGGCGGACGAGGTGGACTTTTCCGCCATCGAAATCCCCGAGGCTGGCGCCCAGCCGCGCCCCGACGAGGCCTGCGACCCGACCGAAACCCACGGTCTGTGCACGGACCTGATCCGGGTGCTGGGCGAGGATAACCGGGCGCACGGTCCGTGGGACCCCAAGCTGGACCCCGATACCTTGCGCGAAATGCTGCACCACTTTTCGCTGGTGCGCGCGTTCGACGAACGCATGTTCCGCGGGCAGCGGCAGGGCAAGACCAGCTTTTACATGAAGTGCACCGGGGAAGAGGCGACCAGCATCTCCACCTCGATGGCGCTCCAGCAGGACGACATGGTGTTCCCCAGCTATCGCCAGCAGGGCGTGCTGATCGCGCGGGGCTATCCGCTGCTCGAGATGATCAACCAGATCTACTCGAACAGCGGCGACAAGCTGAAGGGCCGCCAGCTGCCGATCATGTATTCGAGCCGCGAGCACAGCTTCTTCAGCATCTCGGGCAACCTCGCCACGCAGGTTCCGCAGGCGGTGGGCTGGGCGATGGCGAGCGCGATCAAGCATGACACGCGCATTGCCGCGAGCTGGGTGGGCGAGGGGAGCACGGCGGAAGGCGACTTCCACGCCGCGTGCACCTTTGCCAGCGTCTATAACGCGCCGGTGATCCTCAACGTGATCAACAACCAGTGGGCGATTTCCAGCTTCTCCGGCTTTGCGGGCAGCGAGCGGGCGACCTTCGCCAGCCGCGCGATCGGCTACGGCCTCGCAGGCCTCAGGGTCGACGGTAATGATCCGCTCGCCTGCTATGCGGCAGAGCGCTGGGCGGCGAACCGCGCGCGCACCAATAGCGGGCCGACGCTGATCGAGTTCTTCACCTACCGCGCCGAAGGGCACTCCACCTCGGACGATCCCAGCGGCTATCGCAGCGCGCAGGAACGCGATGCCTGGCCGCTTGGCGATCCTGTGGTCCGGCTCAAGAACCACCTGATCGAACTGGGCGAGTGGGACGAGGACCGGCAGGCCGAGATGGACCTGAAGGCGGCCGAAAAGGTCAAGGCCGACACCAAGGAAGCCGAGAAGAACGGCATCCTGGGCCACGGCATGCACCAGCCCTTCCACACCATGTTCGAAGACGTGTTCGAGGAAGAGCCCTGGCACCTCAAGGAACAGAACGCGCAGTCGCAGGCAGAACGCGACAAGAAATATCCGGACGGGGTGCCGCACTGATGAGCGAGACGAAAGAAAAGCCCAAGCAGGGCCGCGACGCGACCGGCGACGATCGCCGCCTCAACATGATCGAGGCGATCAACGACGCGCTCGACGTGGCGATGGGCCGCGACGACAACGTGGTCGTGTTCGGCGAGGATGCCGGCTATTTCGGCGGGGTCTTCCGCTGCACCGCGGGGCTGCAGGAAAAATACGGCAAGACCCGCGCGTTCGATACGCCAATCTCCGAATGCGGGATCATCGCGACGGCTATCGGGATGGGGGCCTATGGCCTGCGCCCGGTCCCCGAGATCCAGTTCGCCGACTATATCTACCCCGGTTACGACCAGATCATCAGCGAGGCGGCGCGCTTGCGCTATCGCAGCGCGGGCGAATTCAGCGCGCCGATCACGATCCGCTCTCCCTTCGGTGGCGGCATCTTCGGCGGGCAGACGCACAGCCAGAGCCCCGAATCGCTGTTCACCCATGCATCGGGCATCAAGACGGTCATTCCGGCGACGCCCTACGACGCGAAGGGCCTGCTGATCGCCGCGATCGAGGATAACGACCCGGTCATCTTCTTCGAGCCCAAGCGGATCTACAACGGCCCGTTCGACGGCTTCTTCGACCGTCCGGTGAAGAACTGGAAGTCGCACCCCGACAGCGTGGTGCCCGAGGGGCATTATGCGATTCCGCTGGGCAAGGCGCGGCTGGTGACCGAGGGCGAGCAGCTGACCGTGCTGACCTATGGCACCATGGTCCACGTCGCCAAGGCGGTGATGGAGGAGAAGGGCGTCGAAGCCGACATCCTCGACCTGCGCACGCTGGTCCCGCTCGACATCGAGGCTGTGGAAAAGTCTGTGAAGAAGACGGGGAAATGCCTCATCATTCACGAGGCGACCCGCACCTCAGGCTTTGGTGCGGAGCTTTCCGCGCTGGTGCAGGAACGCAGCTTCTATCATCTCGAAGCCCCGATCGAACGCGTGACCGGCTTCGACACGCCCTATCCCCACAGTCTCGAATGGGCCTACTTCCCCGGCCCGGTGCGCATCGGCGCGGCCCTCGACAAGCTTCTGAGCGAGTAACACCGACATGGCGAAATTCACCTTCAACCTGCCCGACATCGGCGAAGGCATCGCCGAGGCGGAGATCGTCGCCTGGCATGTGAGCGTTGGCGACATGGTCGAGGAAGACCAGCAGATCGCCGACATGATGACCGACAAGGCGACCGTCGAAATGGAAAGCCCGGTCGCGGGCAAGATTATCGAAGTCGCGGGCGAGGTGGGCGACACCATCGCGATCGGGTCGATGCTCGTCACCATCGAAGTCGAAGGCGAAATTCCGGACGATGTCGCGGAAGAAAACGCCGCTGCCCCCGATGCGGAGCCCGCTCCCGCGCCCGCTCCTGCGCCGAAGGACGACGCGGTCGAGGAACGGATCGAGGTCGAGAACCCCGACGCCAGCGATGCCGACGACGCGCATGAAGCCGATCCCGAGCCTGCGCCCAAGCAGCCGATCGAAAAGAGCGCGCCCGCAGCAGCCGAAACCAAGGTGCTCGCCAGCCCGGCGGTGCGCAAGCGTGCCAAGGATCTTGGCATCGACCTGGCGCAGGTGAAACCGGCCGAGGATGGCCGCATCCGCCATGGCGATCTCGACCAGTTCCTCGCCTATTCGGGCGGCTATTCGCCGGCGACCGGCCCGCGTTCGGACGAGACCGTCAAGGTCATCGGGATGCGCCGCCGGATCGCCCAGAACATGAGCGCGTCGAAGCGCAACATCCCGCACTTCACCTATGTGGACGAGGTCGACGTGACCGATCTCGAAGCGATGCGCGCGCAGCTCAACGAAAATCGCGGCGACCGGCCCAAGCTGACCATCCTGCCGCTGCTGATCACCGCGATCTGCCAGTCGATTCCCGAATTCCCGATGATCAACGCCACCTATGATGACGAGGAAGGCGTGGTGACGCGCCACGGCTCGGTCAACATGGGCATGGCCGCGCAGACCGATGCCGGGCTGATGGTGCCGGTGATCAAGGACGCGCAGAGCCAGAACCTGTGGCAGCTCGCCCGCGAGATCGGCCGTCTGGCCGAGGCTGCGCGGACCGGCAAGGCGAAGTCGGACGAGATGCAGGGCGGCACGCTGACCGTCACCTCGCTCGGCCCGCTTGGCGGGATCGCGACCACGCCGGTGATCAACCGGCCCGAAGTCGCGATCATCGGCCCGAACAAGATCGTCGAGCGTCCGATGTTCGTGAAGGGTGCCGATGGTGTCGAGCGGGTCGAGAAGCGCCTGCTGATGAATATCTCGATCAGCTGCGATCACCGCGTGGTGGATGGCTGGGATGCGGCGAGCTTCATTCAGGCGCTCAAGCGTCGGCTCGAAGCGCCCGCGACCATTCTCGCGAACTGATCAGCGGACCACCGCGCTGTAGGTAAACACGCCGCGTCCCCTCGCGGCGCGCGGGTTGGCGACATCCCAGCGCACATGGGTCACGTCGGCGGAGGTCGCCTTGCGTCCTTCGACACGCAAGGTCTCCAGCGTGCCCCAGGTGCGCCCTCCGTCGACCGATACCTGCGGCGCATCTCCGCCGCTGGCGCGGAAGGCGAGGGTGCGGGGCACCCTGCTCGAAATGGTGAAGGGCCTGTCGTGCGGCGTGCTCCAGGCGAGCATCAGCACCACCGTGTCCCCACGCTCCAGCGTGTCGGCAGGGGCGAGAATGCGCTGCGTGCGTCCACCCTGCTCGTGAGAGCGCTCCACGAAAACCTCGCGGTCGATCTCGACCAGCGATTGGGCAGAGGCGATGGTGGAGGCGCACAGCGCCACGCACAGGGCCACACTTCCAGTCAGCAATCCGATACGCATGAAACGGCTCCCCGTGCCGATTTTCAGGGCTCTGGGGGTGCTCGCAGGGAAAGCTCAAAATGCGGTTAAAACGCTCCTAACCATCTTTTCTCGACAGATGTGAAAAAGGGGTGCGCGAATCGATTGACACCCTGCGAATGCTGGCCTAATCGCGCCCCTCCCACGCAGCGGAGACACTCTCTCCCACGTGAATGCGCGGGTGTAGCTCAGTTGGTTAGAGCGCCGGCCTGTCACGCCGGAGGTCGCGGGTTCGAGTCCCGTCACTCGCGCCATTTCCTTTTCTTGGAATGGTGCATCGCCCCCCGATTTCGGTCGGGGTCGGCTTGCGCCCATGCGTGCCATTGGGCACCTGACAGGCAATCGACCGTCAGGAGACCCGGCCATGATCACGCTTCACCACCTCGAATATTCGCAAAGCTTCCGCATCCTCTGGCTGCTGGAGGAAATCGGCGCGCCGTATGAGCTGAAGGTCTACAAGCGCGATGCCGAGACGCGGCTTGCGCCTGCCGAGTACAAGGCGCTCTCTCCGCTGGGCACCGCGCCGGTCATCACCGACGAGCACGGGCTTGTGCTGGCCGAGAGCAACGCGGTGATCGACTACATCCTTGATATGCATCCCGAGAGCCCGCTGCGTCCCGCGCCTGGTGAGGCAGCCCGCGTGGACTACCTGTTCTGGTTCCACGCCGGGGTGGGCAGCCTGATGCCGATGCAGTTCTTCAACGGACTGCTGACGATGATGAAGGCCCGCAGCCCTGCGCTGGTCCGCTCGGTCATCGGCCTCGCGACCGACAAGGTGCGTGAAATGCTGGTCGCGCCGCGCCTGAAGGTGATCTTCGACAAGCTGGAGAGCGATCTCGCGCGCCACAACTGGCTGGCGGGCGACCGGCTGACCGCGGCGGACATCTCCATGTGCTACTCGATCGCCTCCGCCGATGCGCAGGGCAAGCTGGAGGGACGGCCCAACTGCCAGCGCTGGATGAAGCAGATGCGCGAGACGCCATCCTTCCAGCGCGCGATGGAGAAGGATGGGCGCGAGACGTTTGTGTTCAGCTTCTAGGCGTGTTCAGCTTCTAGAGCCTATTCCTGGTGGCGGGTGCAGTGAAAAGCGCTGCGTCCGCCCACCTTGGTCCTGACGATCTCGCCACCGCATTGCGGACATTCGGCACCTTCGTCGCGGGTGTGGATCAACCAGTCGTCGGGCAGCTTGCTGTAGTCCGCTTCCGTCTTGACCACCGCGTGCAGGATGTCGCGCATCGCGTCGTAAACCTCGCCTAGCCGGCTGTCGGAGAGATCGGTGCCCTTGCGCTGCGGATCGATACCGGTGCGGTACAGGATCTCGTCCGACCACAGGTTGCCCACTCCGGCGAGCTTCTTCTGCTCGATCAGCGCCGACTTTATCGCCCCGCGCGATTCGCCGATCACCTCGGCGAAGGCGTCCCTCCCGATCTCCAGCGCATCCGGGCCGAAGCCGATCCGCGCAATCTCCGCCTCCGGACTATCGACCACGCGCACCCAGCCGAGCTTGCGGGGGCAGCGGAAGGCGAGGCGGCGATCGCCTTCGAAGCGGATCAGAAACTTGATGTAGTCGGGCCTGTCCTCGCCCTCGTCGAACGGGCGCAGCGATCCGCTCATGCCGAGGTGGACGCAGATCCACGGCCCGCTCTCGCTGCCGGCGAAGATCAGCTTGCCGTGGCGGTGAGTGCGGGTGAACTGGTGGCCGACCAGCCGACCGCGCTCGTTATCGCCGGGCAGTTCGATATAGGTGGTGTCATCGCCCGGCTCCGCCGCCTCGATCGTGCGATGGAGGCAGTCGCGCTCCACGCGCAGACGATTGGCTTCGGCTTCGGGCAGTTCCGGCATGAACCCAGAACGGTGCCTGTGCTCAGGCGGTTCCGGTCAGCTGCGCCGACCGCTTTCCATCCAGATCAGGAAACGCTTGAGCGGCAGCAGCCAGATCAGCCCCAGCACGAGGTAGATCACGGTCTGGAAGACGACGTGCCAGCCGCCGATCAGGCCGGGCATGTAGCGCGCGATCAGGATCGCATAGACCGACAGCCCTGCAAGCAGGATCAGCATTCCCACGGGGATGCGCCAATTGGGTTCGTGGCTCATGCGGCCATCTCGTACACGCGTTGCGGGGTGACGACCATGTGCAGTTTGCGATCGTGCTCCTCCATCGGAACGCGATCGACCTTTTGCGCATCCCAGGCGAGCCCGATCCGCAGTGCGTCAGGGTTCGCGGCGATCCAGCGGTCGTAATATCCGCCGCCCTGGCCGAGCCTCCCGCCATCCTCGTCGAAGGCGAGCAGAGGGACGAACACCACGTCGGGCACCAGCAGCGCGGCATCTTCGCCCGGTTGCATCAGATCGTGAGGGCCCGCCTCCAGATCGCTTTCCCCTAACGGATCGGTGTGCGCGGCGAACTGCATCGCCCCGTCTTCGCCCGAGAGGCGGGGGAGGGCGATCGCGTGGCCGCTCTCCATGAAATACTGCGCATAGCGCGCGGCGGGCGCTTCGGACCCTTCCGCGCGATACAGGCCGATCGTCGCGCCTCCGGGAATGCGGGCCAGCACCGGCGCGGGCGGGCGCGAGAACACCAGCGTGCGCACCGCCTCGGGCAGCGCGGCGGCGGCCGCCTTGCGCGCGGCACGCATATCCTTGCGAAGCTGCGACTTGATCGTGGCGTGATCCATTGAATGCTTCGCTATTCTGACAATGACGAAAATGGGAATTGGTACTCGACCGATGGAGTGGCGGAACCACCATGGGTCGGTGCCTGGGAAATCCTCTGACGCAAAAGGCCAGGTGGGCGCCGTATACCCCGGTCCCACAGCCGAACTGGTGGACCAGGACAGGGACAGCTCCCTAGGATAAACTTATAGCCTCAGGGATGTTCTACGGCTCGTGCCGGGCAGTCCCGCCAACCCCTATCTAGGCGTTCCCGGGGCCACCCTCAAGCTTGTCTGCGCAGGATTCGAGCAGGCCTGCGAAACGCTCCAGCGCAGGCAGCAGCTCTTCCCCTGCCGAACGGAACGATCCGCCGGTCAGCGGCAGCTCCTGCATCTGCGCATCTTCCAGCCTGTGCTGCAGGTCGGCGCAGCGTTTCTCCAGCGTGGCGATCCGTTCTGCCTGGGCGCTGGCTTCCGCATTGCTGCGGCTATCCGCTTCTTCGCGTGCCGCACGCAGATCGCGCTCCAGCCGCCCGCGCGCGTCGGTAGCCGATGACAGCGCGGTCTCCAGCAGGTCGCGTTCGCGCTCCACTTCGTCGAGCCGTTCGCGCAGCTGGGCCAGCTCCGGGTCTTCGCCCGGCGACACGCCCGCCTTGTCGAACACCTCGTCCGCCGCCAGCAGGCAGGCGAACAGCAGGTTCTGCGAGAAGCGGGGGCTGCGCGGCTGATAATGCCCGTCGATCGCCTCGGCGAGAGCGCGCACGCGTGCCTCGTCCCCCGGCCCGCAGGAGATCGGGAATTCGCGTCCGCCGATCGTGATTTCCACCGTACTCACGCGAATCGTCTCACTGTTCCAGTTCGCCGATTACCCGGTCCAGCCGGTCGAGCTCGGCGCGCACCTTGCTGCGCATCGCCTCGTGCCGGTCGGCCAGGTCGTGCGTGGGTTTGCTCCCACTCGCGGCGGCATCGGCTGCCGCGCCGATCCGCGCCAGCGCCCGCTCGATCCGCTGGATCGTCTGTTCGAGCCGTCGGTCCCTCATCCACAAAGCTGTAATCGCCTGCGGCCATATCCCCAAGAGCGCGCTCGCGTTTTTGGACAGTTTGCGCATCGCGGCACCGGCAGGCGCGGCCTCCCGCACAAGCGACAGAGGGCCGGGGGCGGGCATCCGCGCCGCCGCCCGCCTTGACCTTCGCGCCCCGCGCGGCAAAGGCATCCCGGCAAACGAATCGCGGCCCGGACGCGCCGCGCAGGAGTAAACCCCGCATGAGTCTCGACCCCGCCCGCATGATCCCGATGGCCAATGCCATCCGGGCCCTTTCCATGGACGCGGTGCAGAAAGCGCAGAGCGGTCACCCCGGCATGCCGATGGGCATGGCCGACGTGGCGACCGTGTTGTGGTCCAACTACCTCAAGTATGATTCCGCGGCGCCGCACTGGGCGGATCGCGACCGTTTCGTGCTGAGCGCGGGCCATGGATCGATGCTGATCTACTCGCTGCTCCACCTGTCGGGCTACGCGCATCCGACGATGGAGGAGATCGAGAATTTCCGCCAGCTGGGCAGCCCGACCGCGGGCCATCCCGAAAACTTCCTGCTGCCCGGCGTCGAATGCACCACCGGCCCGCTGGGCCAGGGCCTTGCGATGGCCGTCGGCATGGCGATGGCCGAGCGGCATCTGAATGCCGAATTCGGTGACGAGCTGGTCGACCACCGCACCTGGGTGATCGCAGGCGACGGCTGCCTGATGGAAGGCATCAACCACGAGGCGATCGGCCTTGCCGGGCACCTCAACCTCAGCCGTCTGGTCGTGTTCTGGGACGACAACCAGATCACCATCGACGGCAGCACCGATCTTTCGACGAGTGAGAACGTGCGCGCCCGGTTCGAGGCGACCGGATGGTTCGTCAATTCGTGCGACGGGCACGACTATGCCGACATCGCCCGCGCGATCGACGAGGCGCTGGAAGCCAACCGGCCCGCACTGATCGCCTGCCGCACGATGATCGGTCGCGGCGCGCCCAACAAGCAGGGCACGGCGGCGACGCACGGCGCCCCGCTGGGTGCAGAAGAGGTTGCCGCAGCGCGCGAAGAGCTCAACTGGCAGTCCGAGCCGTTCCAGATCCCCGATCAGGTGCGCGAGGAATGGCGCTCCGCCGGATCGCGCGGCCACGAGATCCGCAGCGATTGGGGCACCCGGCTCGACAACAGCGAGCGCAAGGCGGAATTCGAACGCCGGATGGCGGGCGACCTGCCCGAAGGCTTCGACCTCAAGGAATTCATCAGCGGCCTGATCCGCGAACCGGCCAAGGTCGCGACCCGCAAGGCGAGCGAGAATGCGCTCGCGGCGATCAATGCGCGGCTGCCGGAGACCGTCGGCGGCTCCGCCGATCTGACCGGATCGAACAACACCAAGACCGCCGATCAGAACATCTTCTCCGCCGATGATCGCTCGGGCCGCTACGTCTATTACGGGATTCGCGAATTCGGCATGTCCGCCGCGATGAATGGCATGGCGCTGCACGGCGGGGTGATCCCCTATGGCGGCACCTTCCTGGTGTTCAGCGATTACTGCCGCCCCGCAATCCGCCTGTCCGCGCTGCAAGAGGCGCGGGTGATCTATGTGATGACGCATGATTCGATCGGGCTGGGCGAAGACGGGCCGACCCACCAGCCGGTCGAGCATCTGCAATCGCTGCGGGTGATTCCCAACCTGCTGGTGATGCGCCCGGGCGACGCGGTCGAGACTGCGGAGTGCTGGGAAATCGCGCTTCAGCAGAAGAAGCGCCCGACCGTACTCGCGCTCTCGCGGCAGGGGCTGGCGCAGTTCCGGACCGAGGAAGCGGAAGAGAACCGCTCGGCGCGCGGTGCCTACCGGATCAAGGATGCCGAGGCGGATCGCCGGGTGATCCTGATTGCCACGGGCTCGGAAGTCGGCCTCGCGCTGGATTGCGCGAAGGACCTCGAGGCGCGCGGCATTGGTGCGGACGTGGTTTCCATGCCCTGTTCCGAACTGTTCGACGAACAGAGCCCGGCCTATCGCGACAACATCCTGCCCAATGTCGGCCCCGAAGAGATCCTGCGGGTCAGCATCGAGGCGGGCACCACCTTCGGGTGGGAACGCTACACGATGGCGAACGGGTTGCGGATCGGCATCGACAGCTTCGGCACCTCGGCCCCGGCTGAGGATGCGTTCGAGAAGTTCGGTTTCACCAGCGAGGCGATTATCCGCAAGGTCGTCGCCAAGCTCGAAGAGTAGATCAGGAGTACACGACATCATGGCGACCAAGGTTGCAATCAACGGTTTCGGGCGCATCGGGCGGCTTGTCGCGCGCGCGATTCTGGAGCGGACCGATCACGACCTCGAACTGGTGGCGATCAACGATCTGGCCGACGCGAGCGCCAATGCGCTGCTGTTCCAGTTCGATTCGACCCATGGTCGCTTCCCCGGCTCGGTCGATGTCGACGGCAATGCGCTGGTCGTGAACGGCAAGACAATCGCCGTCACGAGCGAGCGTGAGCCGGGCAAGCTGCCGCACGGCGAGATGGGCGTGGACATCGTGCTGGAATGCACCGGCTTCTTCCAGTCGGTCGACGCCGCCAAGCCGCACCTCGATGCCGGTGCCAAGCGCGTGCTGATTTCGGCCCCCGCGAAGGGCGACTTGAAGACTGTCGTCTTCGGCGTGAACCACGATGTACTGACGAGCGACGACCTGATCGTCTCCAACGCCAGCTGCACCACCAACTGCCTCGCGCCGGTCGCCAAGGTGCTGAACGATCTGGTGGGGATCGAGCGTGGCTTCATGACCACGATCCACTCCTACACCAACGACCAGCGCATGCTCGACCAGATGCACTCCGACATGCGGCGTGCACGTGGCGGCGCGCAGAACATGATCCCGACCACCACCGGCGCTGCCCGCGCGGTCGGCCTGGTGCTGCCCGAACTCAACGGCAAGCTGGACGGTTCGAGCGTCCGCGTGCCGACGCCCAACGTCTCGCTGATCGACCTGGTGTTCACCCCGGGCCGCGACACGAGTGCTGAAGAGCTGAACGAAGCGCTGAAGTCCGCCGCGAATGGCGCGATGAAGGGCGTGCTCGACTTCACCGACAAGCCGCTGGTCAGCAGCGACTTCAACCACCAGCCCGCCAGCTCGACGGTCGACAGCCTCGAAACCGCGGTGCTCGAAGGCAAGCTCGCCCGCGTGGTCAGCTGGTACGACAACGAGTGGGGCTTCTCCAACCGCATGATCGACACCGCCGGCGTGATGGCGAAGCTGATCTGACGCGTACCTATCCTCTCCCTTTTTCGGGAGAGGATAGCGCAGCTTGCCGCGCAGGCGGCTAGCGTAGCTTGGAGAGGGGATGCTGCGCTCGTCACCCTCTCCCAACTCCGCCGGGCGAGACAAGCTCGCAAGGCTTCGTATCCCTCTCCCGTCAAGGGAGAGGAGGGGATGTTACATTGGCCAACTTCAAAACCCTCGACGATCTGCCTGCCGATCTTTCCGGCAAGGTCGCGCTGGTGCGCGTCGATCTCAACCTGCCGATGAAGGATGGCTCGGCCACCGACGTGACCCGGGTCGAGGCGGTCAGGCCGACCATCCTCGAACTGTGCGATCGTGGTGCGAAAGTGCTGCTGCTCGCCCATTTCGGACGGCCCAAGGGAGAGCGCAACTCGACCATGAGCACCAGCTACGTCCAGGGTGACGTGGCCGGTGTGCTGGGCAAGGAACTGATGTTCATTTCCGAGGTCTCCGGCCCCACGGTCGACCAGTCGATCGGCATCCTGCGCGACGGCGATATCGGCCTGCTGGAAAACACCCGCTTCTGGGCGGGCGAGGAAGCCAACGACCCCGATTTCGCCAAGGCAATCGCCGCGCATGGCGATTTCTACGTCAACGACGCCTTCTCCGCCGCGCACCGCGCGCATGCCAGCACCGAAGGCCTCGCCCACCTGCTGCCCGCCTATGCCGGCCGCGCGATGGAGGCCGAGCTGAAAGCGCTGGATTCGGCGCTCGGCAACCCGGAAACACCGGTTGCGGCGGTTGTGGGCGGTGCCAAGGTTTCGACCAAGCTCGACGTGCTGCAAAACCTCGTCGGCAAGGTCCAGCACCTGATCATCGGCGGCGGGATGGCCAACACCTTCCTCGCCGCGCGCGGAGCCGATGTCGGCAAGTCGCTGTGCGAGCACGATCTGGTCGACAAGGCCAACGCGATCATGGACGAGGCGGACCACGCGGGCTGCACCGTGCACCTGCCCTACGACGTGGTCGTGGCCACCGAATTCGCCGCCAACCCGCCGTCCCTGCGCACCAGCAACGTGCACGAGGTCGCGGCGGACGAGATGATTCTCGACATCGGCCCGCAGGCGACCGAGGCGCTCGCCGACGTCCTCAAGACCTGCAAGACGCTGGTGTGGAACGGCCCGCTGGGCGCGTTCGAGACCGAGCCGTTCGACCAGGCGACCGTCAGCCTGGCGCGTACCGCCGCCGCGCTGACCAAGGAAGGATCGCTGGTCTCCGTCGCGGGCGGGGGCGACACGGTCGCCGCGCTCAACGCCGCGGGCGTGGCCGACGATTTCTCCTATGTTTCCACCGCCGGAGGCGCGTTCCTCGAATGGATGGAAGGCAAGACGCTGCCCGGCGTCGCGGCACTGAAGGCTTCCCAATGAGCGAAAATCAGGGAGTGGGCGAGAGCGGCAACGGCCTCGTCGATGTGCACGAAGGTGAGTTCTCGGGCTGGCAGGTGTGGCAGTCCGATGCGTTCGAGCAGCGCGCCGGGCCGTTCTACGAGCGGCGGAAGGACGACGGCACCATGCTGACCGCCTTTCGCGCCGAGGCGCGCCACATGAATGGTGCGGGCTTCATGCATGGCGGCTGCCTGATGACCTTCGCCGACTCGGCGCTGTTCACGATCGCGCGCGACGCGATGGAAGGCAGCCACGGCGTGACGCTGACGTTGACCGGCGATTTCCTCGACCCGGCGCGCGAAGGCCAGCTGATCGAGGCGACCGGCGAAGTCGTGCGCGCAGGCGGCAAGACGATCTTCGTCGCAGGGATCGTGAAGGCGGACGGCAACCCCGTGCTGCGCTTCGACGGGATCATCCGCAAGGTGCGCGGCAGCCGCTGACCATCGGCCCCGCTATTGGGGCCGTGCACGGCTTGCGAGCCCGGTTCGGGCTGGCTAAGCGCCCCGCAACGCATACGAATGTGAGGAAGGCGAACTCTCCCATGAATTTCGAACAGATGAAGGCGAAGATCGCCGAAGGTAACGGCTTTATCGCGGCGCTGGACCAGTCGGGCGGCTCCACGCCCAAGGCGCTTGCCGGGTACGGCGTCGGCGAAGACGAATATTCGGGCGAAGACGAGATGTTCGCCAAAATCCACGAAATGCGCTGCCGCATCGTGGAAAGCCCGGCTTTCACCGGAGACAAGGTGGTCGGCGCGATTTTGTTCGAAAAGACCATGGAAGGCTGCAACCCGGACGGCATGCCGATCCCCGAACGGCTTGCGGGCAAGGGCATCGTGCCCTTCCTGAAGGTCGACAAGGGGATGCACGATACCGAAAACGGCGTGCAGCTGATGAAGGACATGCCCGAGCTGGCGCAGCAGTGTGCCCGCGCCAAGGAACTGGGCGTGTTCGGTACCAAGATGCGTTCCGTAGTGCACGAGGCGAATCAGCAGGGCATCGCTGATGCCGTCCGCCAGCAGATGGATTTCGGCCTCGAAATTCTGAGCCACGGGCTGATGCCGATCCTCGAACCCGAAGTCAGCCTGAAGTCGGAAACGCGCGGCACTGCCGAAGCGCACCTTCTCGCCGCCTTCCTCGACCAGCTGGAGCGGGTGCCCGAGGGGCAGCAGGTCATGCTCAAGCTGACCATCCCGAGCGAGCCGAACCTGTACCTGCCGCTGGTCGAGCACCCCAAGGTGCTGCGCCTGGTCGCGCTGTCGGGCGGTTACGAGCGGGACGAGGCCTGCCGCGAACTGGCCAAGAACCGCGGCATGATCGCCAGCTTCAGCCGCGCGCTGCTGGAAGAGCTGCGCGCGCAGATGGACGATCAGAAGTTCGACAACGCGCTCGAAACCGCGATCGACGAGATCTACGCCGCGAGCGTGGCGGGCTAACGATCCTCCCCGAAACGGGGAGGGGGACCACGGAGTGGTGGAGGGGCACCCGCTGAGGCTCAGTGCCGAGGCGGGGTACCCCTACGCTGCGACCCTAACCGCCCTCGAACGCGAAGCGGTACTCGGCCGATTTGACCTGCGAATCGGCCCGCTGCTCGGGCGTCACCGAAACCAGCGTTACGGTGACGCCGCGCACGGTGTGCGGCTCACCCAGCGTCAGCGGCTGCGTCTGGCGCCAGCCAGGCCCGTCGATCCGCGTTTCCACCACCACCCGGCCGGCCTGGATGCACTGCACGCCGACGGGGCAGCGGCTGTCTTCGGTCACGCGCATCGGCGTCACCACAACCATGCGGCCCAGCTGGACCGGCTGCAACAGCGGCACCACGCTGCCCTGCTGCGCCACCTCGCGCGGCGAATCGACCACCGGTCCGGCGTTTGGGACCACCGCGCAGGCGGCGAGGGACAGGATCGCTCCGGGCAGGAGCGTGGCGAACAGGAGGGGCTTTTTCATCATCCTTGCGGCTCTAGCGCGTAGTCCGCTTGCGAATAGCTGAATGGCCCTGCGGCAAGATCGGCTGCAAAAGATCGACTGGCGGCCTCGCGAGCGCTAGGTGCGGCGGTCATGAGCACTAGCAATTCCGCGATTCCGCACATTCCGACCCAGCTTTACCTGATCTCCCCGCTCGACGTCGGCGGCGATTTTCCCGAGCGGCTTGCCCGCGCGATCGACGCGGCGCCCGACCACGTCACCGCGTTCCAGTTCCGGGTGAAGGGCTTCGAAGGGTCGGCCGGCCAGCACGAGGCGGCGGCGCTGGCGGCACCTCTGCGCGAGATATGTGCCGAACGGGAAGTCGCCTTCATCATCAACGATGACATCGCACTCGCCAAGCGGCTCAAGGCGGACGGGGTCCATCTCGGGCAGGAAGACGGCACCGTGGCAGAGGCGCGCGATGCGCTGGGGATGCAGGCGCAGATCGGCGTCACCTGCCACGCCAGTCGCCATCTGGCGATGGAAGCGGGCGAGGCGGGCGCGGATTACGTCGCCTTCGGCGCGTTCTATCCCAGCACCACCAAGGACAAGGGCGATGCCGAGCGGCCCAAGCCCGAAATCCTCGAATGGTGGTCGCAGATATTCGAGCTTCCCAGCGTTGCGATCGGCGGGATCACGCCCGATAACTGCGCGCCGCTGATCGCTGCGGGGGCAGACTTCCTCGCGGTGTCGGGCGCGGTGTGGAACGGTGACGAGGTTGCCGCCGTTAAGGCCTTCGTAAAGGCGATAGAGGGGTAGCCGGATGCTCGACGGGCTTAAATCTGCTAAACGCAAGGCCATGGGCACCGTCGATCGCATCGTCACCATCCTCGTCACCGCGACGATCACCTCGATGGTGTGGATCGTGGCGGGCGGCAGTCTGATCGAAATGTCCAGTGCGGACAGTCAGAAAGACAAGGCCCGCCCGGGTGCCTCGGCAAGCGAGGCCGCGCGGCCGCTGACGCAGGAAACCGTGGCTGCCGCCGGGCGCGCGGCCGGCGCATCCCAGGCCTCCACAGCCGATCGCGCGCGCAATGTCGCTTCGAACGATCGCGCCACCGCAACCCGCCCGCAGATGCGACAATTGTCTCAGATGGTTATCCCTGTGCTCAACGTGCGGCCGGACGAGCTGTCCGACAGCTTCCTGGCCGAGCGTGACGGCGGAGAGCGGTTTCACGAGGCGATCGACATCATGGCGCCCAAGGGCACCTCGGTCATCGCCGCCGCGCCGGGCACGATCGAGCGGATCTATCAGTCCGAAACCGGCGGCAATTCGCTCTACGTGCGCTCGCCCGACCGCGAGACGATCTTTTACTACGCGCATCTCGACCAGTATGCGCCGGGGCTGAAGGAAGGGCAGAAGGTCCGTCGGGGCCAGCGACTCGGCACGGTGGGGACGACCGGCAATGCCGCACCCGATGCTCCGCACCTGCACTTCGCGATCATGCGCACCACCGACGATGCCGAATGGTGGGAGCCGACCAACGCGATCAACCCGTATCCCTACCTCTCGCGCGTGGAGCGCTGAGCCGGGCCGCGATCAGCGGAGCGGGGAGGTCAGCACGCAGCGCATCGGGCCCAGTTCGCCCTTCTCGTCGCGCTCGCGCAAAATCCGCTGGCCCGAGCGTTCCAGCATCATTCCCTTGAGCGGACCGCGTGTGAAGGTGACCTGCGCGCCGCGCAGCAGGTAAACCCCGCGTTCCCCGCCCGCCTCGTAGCTGGAGGCGTTGAGAATCGTGAAATCGCGGCCCGGAATGCGGTGCCACGCGGCGCCGCCGGCATCGCCGGGAAGCGTGCATTCATATTTGCCCAGCGGCAAGGTGTCGATCGGCCCGGCCTGCGCCATCAGCGGCGTGGCAGCGAGCGCGGGAAGGGCGAGCGAGGAGGCGGCGCGAAGCGCGCGGGTGAAGCAAGAAGTCCTGTCCATGTGCGGCCATATAGCGTTGCTTGCCTTGCCTGACCATGAGCGCTCGGCTAAGGCGCGCGCTTTGCAGCCGCGGCGCAGGTTTCGGCCCCGATCGGCAGCCCCCGTTTCGCTAAACCCAAGGTATCCCCATGAAGATCAGCGGCGTCGATATTCGTCCCGGCAATATCATCGAATATGAAGGCGGCATCTGGAAGGTCGCCAAGATCCAGCACACCCAGCCCGGCAAGGGCGGGGCCTACATGCAGGTCGAGATGAAGAACCTGCAGGATGGCCGCAAGACCAACGTGCGCTTTCGCAGTGCCGACACGGTCGAGAAGGTCCGCCTCGACACCAAGGACTATCAGTTCCTGTACGAGGATGGCGACCAGCTGGTGTTCATGGACACCGACACCTACGAACAGATCAACCTGCCGAGCGACCTGCTCGGCGATGCGCGCGCGTTCCTTCAGGACGGGATGACGGTGACGCTGGAACTGTGGGAAGAAAAGCCGATCTCGGTCGCGCTGCCGGAACAGGTCGAGGCGCAGATCGTCGAGGCCGACGCGGTGGTGAAGGGGCAGACCGCCTCGTCCAGCTACAAGCCCGCGATCCTCGACAATGGCGTGCGCATCATGGTCCCGCCGCATATCGAAAGCGGCACGCGGATCATCGTCGATGTGTACGAACAGACTTATGTCGGAAAGGCCGGCTGATCATGCCGTTCAGGAATAGCATCATCCTCGCCGCGAGCCTCGGCCTCGCCACCGCGCCCGTCGCGGCGCAGACCGCGCCTGCCGCGCCTGCACCGGTTGCGGAGCAGGAACAGCAGACCATGTCGCGCGCGGGCACCATCTTCAGCCTGTTCGCCAAGGCGATGGACCTGGAAAATATCGCGGAAGATGAAAAGGACGCCCTGATCGGTTGCCTCTATTCCAACACGCTCAAGACGATCAGCGAGGCGACCGGCAAGGCGCTGGCCGAAAATCCGCAGATCGATGCCAGCGACCCGACCAATGTCTACCTCGTCGCAGCGATCGTGTGCGGCGCGCGTGAGGCGGGTGCTCCGGCGGCTGACGGTGCGACCGACCCGTCTGCCGACCCGGCAACGCGCTAGTACGGACCGGACCAAGACATGGCAGCAATCACCGGCCTGATCCGCGTTATGGAACGCGCCGCGCGCCGCGCGGGCAACCGCCTGCGGCGCGACTTCGGCGAAATCGAACACCTCCAGGTCAGCCGCAAGGGCCCGGCCGACTTCGTCAGCAAGGCGGATATGCGGGCCGAACGCTCGCTGTACGACGACCTGTTGCAGGCGCGCCCCAACTGGGGTTTCCTGCTGGAAGAAGCGGGCGAGATCAAAGGCGAGGATGGCCAGCCGCGCTGGGTGATCGATCCGCTGGATGGCACGAGCAACTTCCTCCACGGCATCCCGCATTTCGCGATCTCGATCGCGGTGCAGGAGCGCAAGCTGGATGGATCGGGCTGGGGCGATGTGACCGCGGCAGTGGTCTATCAGCCGATCACCGACGAAACCTTCTGGGCGGAAAAGACGCGCGGCGCATGGCTGCACGACGGGCGTCTGCGGGTCTCCTCGCGCGCTCGCTTGAACGAGGCGCTGATCGCGACCGGCATGCCGTTCCAGGGCCACGGCAATATTGCCGAATGGAGCCGGATCTACGGCGCGCTCGGCCCCGAAGTCGCAGGGATTCGCCGTTTCGGTGCCGCCTCGCTCGACCTCGCATGGGTTGCCGCAGGACGCTTCGACGGGTTCTGGGAAAGCGACCTGCAACCGTGGGACACCGCCGCAGGCTGCCTGCTGGTGCGCGAAGCGGGCGGATTCGTCACCGATTATCGCGGGCGCAGCCAGCCGGTCCATCACGAACAGGTGCTGGCGGGCAATGACGGCCTGCATTCCAAGATGCACAAGGTCGTCGCTGGCGCGCTGCGAAAAACGGGCGACTGATCCGCTTCGTATCAACATTTTCTTAACGACCGGCAGTCAAGCTTATCGGTCGTTGAGAGAAAGATACGAAGATGCTCGGTTCGAGGACATTCCTGAGCCGCTCGGCGCGGATCGAAGGTTTGATCATCTTCGGGTTTTTCGGTGCGCTGCTGACGATCTCGATTGTGGTCGAGGGCTTCGAACGTCTGGTCCGTTTCTCGGAGTCCCACGAATCGTGGGAACTCGACGAGATCCTGACCACGCTGATGGCCATGTCGCTGGCTTTCGCGATCTATGCGGTGCGCCGGATGATCGAACTGCGGCGGGAATTCAGGCGACGCATCGCCGCGGAGAAGGAGGCGAGCGCGCTCGCTTTCCATGATCCGCTGACGGGGCTGCCCAACCGCCGCAAGGCGTACCAGGTGATCGGTGCGGCTATCCGCGACGCGGCGACGCGGCCTTTCGCGCTCGCGGTGATCGATCTCGACCGGTTCAAGGCGATCAACGATCAGTACGGGCATATCGCGGGGGACGAAGTCCTGCTGGCGGCTGCCGAGAACCTGCGTGGGCATGTGCGCGAAGGCGATCTCGTCGCGCGGCTCGGCGGGGATGAGTTCGTCGTTTTGCTCAACGATTTCGAGTCCAGCGAATCCCTTCTCCACCGTGCCGAGGAAATCGTCGAAGCGTTCGGCGAGCCGATTACCCTGCCATCCGCCGACAACAGCATCGTCACCGTCGGCGCCAGCGTGGGCGTGACGCTGGTAAATCAGTCAGGAATGGGGATCGACCAGATCATCACCCAGGCCGATGCCGCAATGTACCGCGCCAAGGCATCCGCCAAACAGTCGTACTGCTTCTTCGAACTGGGCATGGACAAGGCGATCGAACAGCGCGCGCGGACCGAGCGGGCCTTGCGCGAGGCGATCGCCGCCGATGCGATCGAACCCTTCTTCCAGCCGCTGATCGATCTTTCGACCGGAAAGGTTCTTGGCTACGAGGCGCTTGCCCGCTGGCCGCAGGAAGATGGAACCGCCCGCAGCCCGGACGAATTCATTCCGATCGCCGAAGAATGCGGCATTATCGGCGATCTCTATTTCTCGCTCCTGGCCAAGGCCGCGCGCGAGGCACGTGAGTGGGACGAGGGGACGACCCTCTCCATCAATCTCTCTCCCCTGCAATTCGACGACCCCGGGCTGGTTGAGCGCACCTTGCAGACGCTCCAGCGCGCCGGCCTTCCGCCCTCGCGTCTGGAGGTCGAGATCACCGAAAGCGCGCTGGTGTCCGAACTCGAAACCGCCCGCACGGTCATCGCGAGCTTCAAGAGCCAGGGCATCCAGGTCTCGCTCGACGATTTCGGCACCGGCTATTCGTCGCTGCGGCATCTGAGCGAACTGGCCTTCGACAAGCTGAAGATCGACCGGTCCTTCATCGCCGATATCGCGACCAATGCCGATAGCCAGACAATCGTGCAGGCCGTGACGTCGATGGCGCACCACCTTGGCCTGAAGGTGACCGTGGAAGGCATCGAAGATGATGCCAGCGAGAAGAGCGTGCGCGATTTCGGGTGCGACATCGGCCAGGGGTTCCTTTATGGCAGGCCATCACCTGGCACCGCAGCCCTACGGACCGAAGCCGAAGAGAATGCCTGCGGCCGGGATATCGGGGAAGCTGCGTGAGTCCAGGGATGTGGGCGCGTCGTTCAGGCGCGGCCGCATCGCTCATGCTGGCAGTCCCCGCCCTTGCGGAGGAGGGGCGTGTCGATCAGGTCGAAGCGCTGGAGATCGAGGCGGAGACGCTCGAACTGGAGATGCAGTTCGTCGCGACCGGGGACGAAGATGCCCGCCTGCTGAACACCACGATAGAATACGGGCTCAGCGATTGGATCCAGATCGGGTTCGAGATCGAGGCGCAATCCGAAGATGGTGAAGCGCTGATCGTCGAAAGCATCGCCCCGCAGGCCAAGATCATATTCATCGATCCGTCGTCCGCACAGGTTGGGATCGGTCTGCAGGCCAGCGCTGAAATCGACACGCACGGCGAAGGTATCGGCACCGAAGTGTTCCTGATCGCGGAGCATAGACGCCCCGATTACGCCATGGTCGGCAATCTCGTCTTTCAGACCGAGCCTGGAAATTTCGATGAGGTCAGTCTCTCCTATGCAGCGCGCGGCGACCGCCGGTTGTCGCAATGGGTCGCCATCGGGCTGGAGCTGGGCGGCGGGATTGCAGGTGAGGGGCGTTCCAGTCATTTTGCCGGTCCGGTGCTGGGCCTCTTCCTGGCAGAAGATGGGCCTGCGGTGGAACTGGGCGTATTCGCCCCGCTTACAGAAGCCGCGCCCGGATGGCAGATGCGGCTCAAGATCGATCTGGAATTCTAGTCCGGGCCGCTTTGCCGTTGATGGAAGCCATTCGCTTGGCTAGAGAACCGGGCCTTCGCGCAGGGCCCCTGTGGTGGAATTGGTAGACGCGCTCGACTCAAAATCGAGTTCCTTACGGAGTGCCCGTTCGAGTCGGGCCAGGGGCACCACACCTTTGTCGCTCGCAATGATCGGTGCATGATCGCACGCTATCTGCGCGTCCCCGATTGCCTAGCAGGGCCTCGCCCCGCTATCGCTGGGTCCAGCAATGCTCGAAGCCCCTTCCTTTCACGCGATTGCCGCAATGGTGGTCACGATCGCGATGTTCATCGGCTTTGCGCGCAGCAGGCCGTCGACCGAGATCGTTTCGCTGATGACCATCGCGGTGATCGCGGTGTTCCTCTATTTCTTCCCACTGCCCGACACGCGCCCGACCGATGGCCTCTCGCTCGCCTTCTCCGGCTTCGGCCACTACGCGCTGATCACGATCTGCGCGCTCATGATCATGGGCCGCGGGCTGGTGGTGACCGGCGCGCTGGAGCCGGCGGCGCAGCTGCTGGAGCGGCTGTTCAAGTGGAACCTGCAGATCGGCCTGCTGGTCTCGCTGGTCGCGGCGATGGCGCTGTCGATGGCGGTCAATGATACGCCGGTGCTGGTCCTGCTGCTGCCGATCTTCGTCAGTCTTGCCGCACGCGGCGCGATGCCGGCATCCAAGACGCTGATCCCGCTCAACGCGGCGGTCCTGATCGGCGGGATGGCGACCACCATCGGCACCTCGACCAATATCCTGGTCGTCTCGATCGCGAGCGATCTGGGGATGCCGGAAATGAGCGTGTTCCATTACACGCCGATCGTGCTGGTCGCTGCGGCCGTCGCGCTGCCCTATCTGTGGCTGGTGATGCCTCGGCTGCTGGGGGACAACCGTCAGGAAGACACGCGCCCCCGCCGCCATTTCCAGGCGCGGCTGAGGGTGAGCGAGGATGGCCCGCTGACCGGAGAGCCCCTGTCCGACATCCTGCCGCGCTTGCCCGACAGCGTCACCGTGCACGATGCGCCTGACGGCAAGCTGCAGCCGCAACAGCGCCTGCTGATCTCCGGCCCGCAGGAGGCGGTGGAAGAGGCGATGCGCACGTTGCGCGGCGAGGCAGCGCCCGACTGGGTGCTGTCGAAGATCAAGCGCAAGGCGAGCGCGCAGAACGAGGACGTGATCGTCGTCGAGATGGCGATCACCGCAGATTCGCGCCTGATCGGCCGCACGCTGCCCAGCTCCGGCGTTGCCGATCTGTATGGGGTCGCCGTGCTCGGCGTACATCGTCCCGAACGCTGGACGGGCATGACCGACGAATTCAGCGATTATTCCGCCGGCGACATGCGCTTTGCCGAAGGCGACGTGCTGATGGTGACCGGCCTGCGCGCGGATCTGGAAGAGTTCGCCCGGGGCGACAGCCTGCTGATGCTGGAAGGGATGCGTGAACTGCCGCGTCGATCCAAGGCCGTGCTTTCGGCGGTTATCATGTTCGGGGCGGTGTTCACCGCATCCATCGGGCTGTTCCCGATCGCGATTTCCGCGCTGGCGGGTGCAATCCTGATGTTCCTGACCGGCTGCGTGAAGTTCGACCGGGTCGGGCGTGCGCTGTCTGCCAAGGTGATCGTGCTGGTCGCGGCGAGCATTGCGGTGGGCTCCATCGTCGAGGCGAGCGGCGCAGCCGCGTGGCTGGGCATGGCGCTGTCGCTGGGGCTGTCATCGCTGCCCCCCGCGCTGGTGCTGGGCGCGATCATGCTGTTCGTGACCACGCTGACCAATTTCGCCTCCAACGCGACCGCCGCCACGGTGGGCACGCCGATCGCCTTCAGCATCGCGACCGAGCTGGGCCTGCCGCCCGAGCCGCTGGTGCTGGCGGTGCTGTTCGGCTGCAACCTGTGTTACGCGACCCCGATCGCCTATCAGACGAACATGCTGATCATGGGCGAGGGCTCCTACGAGTTCTCGGATTACATCCGCACCGGCGTGCCGCTGGTGCTGCTTATGGTGACGACGCTCTCGGTCCTGCTGGTGCTGACCTATCGCCTCTAGCATTTCCTACCCCCTGCAAATCTGCGATGGATCGGTTATGACATTGCGCGCAGCCAGCCTTTCATCGACCAGATCGATCAAAGGGCGGCGACATATCGAATGGAATTGAACGCCTGGACTGTGTGTCAGGTGTGTCAGGCAAATCGGGCCAAAGGGGAGTACTGGGTATGCACAAGCAGGTTCGGATGACGCGCGCGGCACTGATGGCGGCGGGCGCGCTGCTGTGCTCCACCGCGGCCTTCGCGCAGGATGATGGCCTGCGCGCGGGTGTGCAGGAAGATCTGCCCGAGCTGATGGAGCTGTACCGCGATCTCCACGCCAATCCCGAACTCAGCTTCGAAGAAGACGAGACTGCGGCGAAGCTGGCCGTGCGGATGCGCAAGCTGGGCTTCGAAGTGACCGAAGGCGTCGGCAAGACCGGTGTGGTCGCGGTGATGGAGAACGGCGAGGGCCCGACCGTCCTGATCCGCGCGGACATGGACGGGCTGCCGGTGGTCGAACAGACCGGGCTGCCGTTCGCCTCCACCGTCAAGGCGACACCCGCGACCGGCGTGGAAACCGGCGTGATGCACGCCTGCGGGCACGACACGCACATGACCGCGTGGATCGGCGCGGCGCAGCAGCTGGTCGATCACAAGAACGAATGGAGCGGCACGCTGGTGATGATCCTGCAACCCGCCGAAGAGGTGGGCGAGGGCGCGCTGGCGATGCTGGAAGACGGTCTGTTCACCCGCTTTCCCAAGCCCGACTACGCGATCGCCTTCCACGATGCGGCCCAGTTCCCCGCCGGGACGATCGGCTATTCGCCGGGCTATGCGCTGGCCAATGTCGACAGCGTCGACATCACCGTGAAGGGTGTCGGCGGGCACGGTGCCTATCCGCAATCGACCAAGGACCCGGTCGTGCTGGCGAGTTCGATCGTGATGAAGCTGCAAACGCTGGTCAGCCGCGAGCTGTCTCCGCTGGAGCCGGGCGTGGTGACCGTGGGCAGCTTCCGCGCCGGCTCGAAGCACAACATCATCTCCGACGAGGCGAAGCTGCAGCTGACCGTGCGCAGTTACACCGACGAAGCGCGCAAGCTGCTGCTCGACGGGATTGCGCGGATCGCGCGGGGCGAGGCGATTGCGGCGGGTATTGCGGAGGATCAGCTGCCGGTGGTGACCGTGGCCGATCCCTACACGCCCTCCACCTTCAACGATCCCGAGTTCACCGAAACCGTGATGACGGGCTTCCGCACCCGCTTCGGCGAAGAGCGAGTGATGCAGGTGCCCAGCGTGATGGGTGGCGAGGATTTCAGCCAGTACCGCCGGGCCGACCCCGATGGCGTCGAATCGCTGATCTTCTGGATCGGCGGGGTGCCTGAGGACGAATGGCAGGCGGCGCAGGCTGGGGAGGGCACGCTGCCCTCGCTCCACAGCCCGTTCTGGGCACCCGATGCCGAGAAGGTGATCGAGACCGGGGCGGAGGCGCTGGCCTCCGCTGCGATCGACCTGATGCCCGCCAAGGGCGGCTGAGCGCTACAGGCTGTAGCGCTCGTCGATCGGGACGAAGCGGTTCTGCGCCTCGTCATAGACGTCGACCATGCCGGTCGCGATGTCGTAGACCCAGCCATGCAGCTCCAGCTCGCCCTGGGCGAGCCGCAGGGCGACGGTCGGATGGGTGCGCAGGTGCTGCAATTGCAGCACCACGTTCTGCTCCAGCAGCAGCCGCATCCGATCCTTGTCGCTCTTCCCGTTGCCCAGCGCATCGGCAATGTCGACCGCGGCGCGGCTGTAGCCCAGCCATTCGCGGACATGGGGCAGGGTATCGAGTGAGCTGGAATCGTCGTGTAGCTGCATCGCGCTCTTCATCGCGCCGCATTCGGTATGCCCGCACACGATGATGTGCGGGACTTCGAGCACCGCGCTGGCGAACTCGATGCTGGCGGTCATCCCGCCGGTCTGGTTGGTGTGCGGGGGCACGATATTGCCCGCGTTGCGGCAGATGAACAGCTCACCCGGATCGGTTTGCGTCATCATCCCGGTTTCGATTCGCGAATCCGAGCAGGTGATGAACAGCGCCTCGGGCGACTGGCCCTGGCTCAATTTCTCGAAGAAGTCCTTCCGCGCGGGGAAGACATCTCGCTGGAATTTCAGCACGCCGGGGGCGAAACGGGGAATGGCCACGCTATTCTCGATCTGCAGTTAGTAAAGTGCGCGGGGTCTAGCCGGTCATCGCCCGAATGCAAGCGGGCGCGCGAGGCCATGGTGACCTCGCGCGCCCGGATAGTGCCAGCGCGGCTGCCTATTCGGCGTCGGGAACGTAGGTCCCAAGCCGGTGATGCAGCGCGTTGATCTTGGCCAGTTCCTCGCGGTCTTCCGTGGTCCGCGCATGGCTCGCCAGAGCGGCGCGCAGCAGGCGGAAGTCAGCGGTGGAGAGCAGGGCGCGGGCGCGACCGGGCTCTTTGGGGGTGTCGGTCTCGTCGGTCATAGTTGAATCCGCTCCGTGGGTTTATCCGGACGTCGCCCGGGTCGTGGGGCCAGCAATGCCGACCCCGCGACCCGGTGACAAGTCCCGAACCCGTTATCGCCTAGGCGGCGAACTGATTCATGGTGTTGTCCTTGCCGCCGGCCTTGAGGGCCGCTTCGCCGGCGAAGTACTCCTTGTGGTCATCGCCGATGTCGGACCCGGCCATGTTCTGGTGCTTCACGCAGGCGATCTGCTGGCGGATTTCCTCGCGCTGGACGTTCTTGACGTAGCCCAGCATCGCCTCTTCGCCGAAGTAGCGCTTGGCGAGGTTGTCCGTGCTGAGCGCGGCCGTGTGGTAGGTCGGCAGCGTGATCAGGTGGTGGAAGATGCCCGCACGCTTCGCGCCGTCGGCCTGGAAGCTCTGGATCTTCGCATCCGCCTCGATCGCCAGATGGGTGCCGTCGTAGTCCACGCTCATCAGCTTGGCGCGATCATAGGCGCTGACATCCTTGCCGCTTTCTTCCCACGCATCAAACACTTGCTGGCGGAAGTTCAGCGTCCAGTTGAAGCTGGGCGAGTTGTTGTAGACCAGCTTCGCATTGGGCACCGTCTCGCGAATCTTGTCGACCATCTCGGCGATCTGCTCGACATGCGGTTTCTCGGTCTCGATCCACAGCAGGTCCGCGCCGTGCTGGAGCGAGGTGATGCAGTCGAGCACAACCCGGTCCACACCCGTTCCGGGGCGGAACTGGTAGAGGTTGCTCGGCAGACGCTTGGGCGCCAGCAGCTTGCCGTCGCGGCTGATGAAGACCTGGCCGTTGGAGATGTTGGCCGGATCGACCTCTTCTGCATCGAGGAAGCTGTTGTACTGGTCGCCCAGATCGCCCGGCTCGGTAGAGTAGGCAATCTGCTTGGTCAGGCCCGCACCCAGGCTGTCGGTGCGCGCGACGATGATGCCGTCTTCGACGCCCAGTTCGAGGAAGGCGTAGCGGATCGCGCGGATTTTCTGGAGGAAGTCCTCGTGCGGCACGGTGACCTTGCCGTCCTGGTGGCCGCACTGCTTTTCGTCCGAGACCTGGTTTTCGATCTGCAGCGCGCAGGCACCCGCTTCGATCATCTGCTTGGCGAGCAGGTAGGTGGCTTCGGCATTACCGAAACCTGCGTCGATGTCGGCGATGATCGGAACCACGTGGGTTTCGTAGTTGTCGATCGCGTTCTCAAGCCGCTTGGCTTCCGTCTCGTTGCCTGCTTCGCGCGCTGCGTCGAGGTCGCGGAACATGCCGCCCAGTTCGCGGGCGTCGGCCTGCTTGAGGAAGGTGTAGATCTCCTCGATCAGCTCGGGCACCGCGGTCTTCTCGTGCATCGACTGGTCGGGAAGGGGGCCGAATTCGCTGCGCAGCGCGGCAACCATCCAGCCCGACAGGTAGAGGTAGCGGCGTTTGGTGCTGCCGAAGTGCTTCTTGATCGCGATCATCTGCTGCTGGCCGATGAAGCCGTGCCATGCGCCCAACGACTGGGTGTAGTTCGCCGGATCGGCGTCGTAGGCATCCATATCTTCGCGCATGATCTTCGCGGTGTACTTGGCGATGTCGAGCCCGGTGCGGAAGCGGTTCTGCAGGCGCATGCGCGCCGCGCTTTCCGCATCGATCGCGGCCCAGGCGTCTCCGCCCTGGCCGATGCGGGTCTTCAGGTGCTCGGTTTCGCTTGCGTAGTTCGACTTCGTCATGGGGGACTCCGTAAAAAGCTGTGTTCGTGACTCAGCAAATAGCCCTCACCAGGCCCTGCGGACAGGGTTTGTTACAGACTATCTTGTCTTGCGCGCCGTTTTCGCTAGTGATCCCTTGTGTATCTGTCATGATCTTTACAAATTTGGGTTAGGAGCGACTCATGAGCGAACCGTCCCTCTATGCCGGTGCCGCGCTGCGCCGCCTGCGCCGTCGCGAAGGTCTGACACAGGCGAGCATGGCCCAGCGTCTGTCGATCTCGCCCAGCTATCTCAACCTGATCGAACGCAACCAGCGCCCGGTTACCGCGCGGGTGGTGCTCGAACTGGTCGACCAGTTCGATTACGATCCGCGCTCCCTGCAGGAAAGCAGTGCGATCGGCGGGGTCGACGGCCTCGCAAGGCGTCTGGGCGATGATCGCTTCGCCGATCTGGGGATCGACCGCGCCGAAGTGACCGAATTCCTCGCCGCCGCACCGCAGGCCGCCGCCGCCTTCGCCCGTCTGTTCGACGAGCGGGGCAGGGCCGCCGCGCAGACCCGCCCGTTCGAGGAAGAGGTGTGGCGCGCGATCGAGCGCTGGCGCAACCACTTCGCCGATCTGGACGAGGCGGCGGAGAATCTGGCCGACGAACTCCGGCTTGCCCGCGCCGATATCGGTGCGGCGCTGACCGATCACCTGCGCGAGCGGCACGATCTCGCCATTCGATATCTCCCGCGCGCCGTGCTGCCGGAGGCGAACCGGCGGCTCGATCTGCATGCGCGGCAAGTCCAGCTTTCCGAAATGCTCTCCCCCGCTGCGCGCAATATCGAGATGGCCAAGCAGGTCGCAGAACTCGAGCAGCGCGAGCTGATCGCGGACATCGCCGATGGCGCGTCGTTCGACCACCGCGAGGGGCGCGATGCCTTCGCCCGCTACCTGCGCGCCTATTACGCGCGTGCGCTGGTGATGCCCTATGGCCGGTTCCTGCGCGCGTGCGAGGCAACCGCCTACGAGCCGCAGGTGCTTGCCCGCCGTTTCGCCACCGATGTGGGCGAGGTCGCCCGCCGGTTCACCACCCTTCAGCGGGTCGGCCAGCGCGGCCTGCCCTTTTTCGTCGGGCGGATCGACGGGTCGGTGCAATTGTTCGAGCGGCTGCTGGGCGCGAGCGGGACCAGCCTGCTCGACCGCCGGCCCGGCTGCCCGCGTCTGGGGCTGGAGCGGCGTCCCGAATGGCATTCGCGGGCGATTATAATGGAAAGCGGTGCATTGGGACCGGAACACTGGCTGGTCGCGCATATCGCCGCGCCGCCCTATGCCGACGAACCGCGTACCGACGTTCTGCTGCTGGGGCTGGAGGCGAAGTTTGCCGATGCCACCGCGATCGGTCGCGGTGTCTCGCTGAAGGAGGATGATGCGACGCCGATCGGTCCCGGCTGCCGCACCTGCCGCCGGATCGGGTGCCCCGCGCGCTCGCTGCGCGGGCCAATCCAGACGGCGGTCGCCTGACCTTGCAAGGAACCGCAAGGCGTCTTGCGCTTTGTGCAAGTCAGAAAAACCGTAAGGGGCGCACTCGCCATGACTGAAGAACGTATTACCGAACACACCGATCAGGACGGCCACACCCACACCACGCACACCATCGTCAGCGATGGGGAGCGTAGAAAGAGCGGCGGGACGACCATCGTGCTGCTGATCGTGGCCCTGATCGCCGTCGTCGCGGCCATCTATCTGTTCTCCAACATGAGCAATGCCGAAGTCGCGAAGGACAACGCGGTCGAGAACGCGGCGAACCAGGTGGGCGACGCTGCCAACCAGGCCGGCGACGCGATCGAGAATGCGGCGGACCGGGTCGCCCCGTCCGAATAATTGCAGCACCCTGCCGGAGGTTTTCGGCAGGGTGTAAAATTTACCGACATTTCATCACTCGCCCCTAAGCCGAACCTCCGCAGAACGACGCGGAGAAGGATTTCGGCAGGGCGCGATGATCAGGCTGTTCAAGCACTATATCCCGCGAGCCGTATTGCTTTACGGCTTCTGCGATCTCGTTCTTCTGCTGCTCGCTGGCGATCTGGCGTGGCACCTGCGTGCCATGCAGATCGGGATCGAGGTTGGCCCGTGGAGCGAGCGACTGCCGCCGATCATCGGGTTCACCGTCGTTTGCTCGCTGTCGCTGGTTGCACTGGGCCTCTACAGCCCCGAAGCGCTGCGCAGCCCGCGCTATGCCTTTGCCCGTTCGCTGGTGGCGCTGTCGCTCGCCGGGGTGGCGCTGGCGGTGCTCGACTTCGTGCTGCCGACCGTCGGGTTCTGGCGCTCGACCCTGCTCTACGCGCTGGGACTGGCGCTGGTGCTGATCGGGCTGACCCGCCTTGCGCTGAGCCATGCGGTGGACCGCGAGAATATCAAACGGCGGGTGGTCGTGCTGGGCGCAGGCACCCGTGCGGCGAGGCTCAAGGCGCTGCAGGAGTGCGGCGACAGCGGCTTCAAGATCGTCGGCTTCGTGGCGATGAACGAACCCCACAGGATTCTGGAAGAGGCAGTCGGTCGCGACGAACTGGGCGATCTGGGTGCCTTCGTCGAACGTGTGCGCGCGACCGAAGTGGTGCTGGCGCTCGAAGAGCGTCGTAACGCGCTGCCGCTGGCGGATCTGGTGCGGGTGCGCACGAAAGGCGTGCCGGTGCACGAGGTCTCCAGCTTCCTCGAACGCGAGACGGGGCGGGTCGATCTCGACACGCTCAACCCCAGCTGGTTGATCTTTTCGGACGGGTTTTCCGCCGGACGGCGCTGGTCGAGCATCACCAAGCGAACCGTGGACATCGTCGCCAGCCTGATCGTGCTGACCATCACCCTGCCGGTGATCGCGCTGTTCGCCATTCTGGTGAAGCTGGACAGCAAGGGCCCTGCCTTCTTCCGGCAGCAGAGGGTCGGTCTCCACGGGCGGCCCTTCGTCCTGCTCAAGCTGCGCAGCATGCGCACCGATGCGGAGAAGGACGGCGCGCAGTGGGCGACTGTTGGCGATCCGCGAGTAACCCGCCTCGGCCGCTTCATCCGCAAGGTCCGGATCGACGAGCTGCCCCAGACCTGGAGCGTGCTGAAGGGCGAGATGAGCTTCGTCGGCCCGCGGCCGGAAGTGCCCTGTTTCGTCAACGACCTCGAAGACCAGCTGCCCTTCTATGCCGAACGTCACATGGTAAAGCCGGGCATTACCGGGTGGGCGCAGATCAACTATCCCTACGGCGCCAGCATCGAGGATGCGCGGCACAAGCTGGAATATGACCTCTACTACGCCAAGAACTACACACCCTTTCTCGACCTGCTGATCCTGCTGCAGACGCTGCGGGTGATTCTTTATCCCGAGGGCGCGCGCTGATGGCCGACGCGGGATTGTGGCATGTGATCGCGCTGACCAGCCATACCGTATGCGCCGCGGCCTGCGCGCTGGCCGCGATCTGGCTATGCCGCAGGGCGCTGCCCTGGCGGCGTGAGCGGATCGCGGGGCTGGTCGCGCTGTGCCTGACGGGCGTGTGGGCCGGCGTGCTCGCCGCGCTCGGACCGGCGGCGCTCGTCACTGCGGGGGCGGAGGTGCTGCGCAACCTCAGTTGGCTGGCACTGATCCACGCGCTGTTCGCGGGCGGGGTGGATCAGGAGAGCGCGCGCAAGGTGCGCTTCGTGATCGTGAGCCTGGTGTTTGTCGAGCTGTTGCAGGGGGCGGTGCTTGCAGCAAACGCTCTGATTGATGCAGGGCCGGAATTTGCCGCGTCGGCACTGCGCGTATCATCCCTCTTCCACATGCTCCTCGCGATCGGCGCGCTGGTGCTGCTGCACAATCTCTATGTCGGTGCCTCGCATCGCGACCGGGCGAGCACGCGGTGGGTCGCGATCTCGCTGTCTGCGCTGTGGCTGTTCGAATTGAACTACTACGCCGCGACGTGGCTGTCGGGCGAATTTCCTGACCAGATCGCAGCGCTGCGCGGGGTCGTGGTCGCAATCGCGTTCGTGCCGCTGGCGATGGCGCTGGGCGCGGATGTGAGTGCCCTGCGCTTTCGTGCTTCGCGCAAGGTGGCGTTCCGTTCGCTCTCGCTGCTGCTGATCGGCGGCTATCTTCTGGCGATGGCGGGTCTCGCGCGGGTGCTGAACCTGATGGAGGCGGATGGAGCGCGGCTTGCGCAGGTCGGCTTCCTGGTCGCGCTGCTGACCGTGATGACGCTGTGGCTGCCGTCCGAACGGTTTCGCGCTTGGCTGAAGGTCACCACACAGAAGCATCTGTTCAGCCACCGCTACGATTACCGGGCCGAGTGGCTGCGGCTTGCCGACACGATCGGACGTGGCGGAGAGGCTGGCGATGCGCTGCATCTGCGTGTGCCCAAGGCGATGGCCGATATTACCGAGAGCCCCTCTGCCGCGCTGTTCCTGCCCGATCCCGAAGGCACGCTTGTCTTGGCCGAGACCTGGCGCTGGCCCACGCTGGCCGATGATGTGGTGAGCCTGCCGGATCAGCTGGCCGGTTTCCTCTTGCAAAACGACTACGTGATCGACCTCGAGCAATGGCGCTCGGGAAAGTCCGCGGCGGGCGAGGTTAATCCGCTGCCAGCGTGGCTGGACGCAGAGAGCGCGAGCTGGGCGATCGTGCCCTTGCGCCATTTCGACCGGTTGCAGGGCGCGGTGCTGCTTGCCCGGCCGCTAATCGATCGTCAGCTCGACTGGGAGGATTTCGACCTGCTCAAGGTCGTGGGGCGTCAGCTGGCCAGCTATCTTGCCGAACAGGCGGGGCAGCACGCGCTGATGGAAGCGGCGCGGTTCGACGAGTTCAATCGGCGGATGGCCTTCGTCCTCCACGATATAAAGAACCTCGCCAGCCAGCTCTCGTTGCTGTCGCACAATGCGCAGCGCCATGCGGACAATCCCGCGTTTCGCGAGGATATGCTTAAGACGCTGGGCACCAGCACCGCCAAGCTCAACGGACTCATCCAGCGCCTTGGCCGTTATGGCAACCAGCGCGCGCCCGAGGTGGAGCGGGTCGAGCTCGCGCGCCTGGTAGGCGATGTTGCGACCCGCTTCGGGCCTTCGTCGCAAGCCCGCGTTTCGATCACGGGAGAAGGTGCCGCGATGGCCGATCGTGAGGGGCTGGAGCAGGCGCTGGTCCACCTGATCCAGAACGCCTTCGATGCAAGCCCCGCGAACGCGCCGGTCTGCGTGGCAATCCACGGGGATCATATCGGCGCCAGCATCGATATCGTGGATGTCGGCGAGGGGATGGACCCGGCCTTCCTGCGCGAGAAGCTGTACGCGCCCTTCGTCAGCTCCAAAGCCGATGGCTTCGGCATCGGCGCTCTGGAAGCGCGTGAACTGATCCGTGCGATGGGCGGGCGGCTGCTGGTCCAGTCGCGGGTCGGCCTGGGCACCCGCTTCACCATCGAACTGGCCGGGGTTGCAAGCGAACCGGTCGACAAGAAACTCTCCCGCGAGGCAGCCTGATGAGCGATCCCAAACCCAAGCTGCTGATCGTCGAAGACGACGAGGGCCTCCAGACGCAGCTCAAATGGGCCTTCGAAGGCTATCAGGTGTTCGTGGCCGGTACGCGTGAGGATGCGCTGGCGATCCTGCGCGCGGAGGCACCGCCGGTGGTCACACTCGACCTCGGCCTGCCGCCCGATCCGGACGGTACGAGCGAGGGCTTCGCCGTGCTCGACGCGATCATGGCACAGGCGCCCGCGACCAAGGTGATTATCGCCAGCGGGCACGGCGCGCATGAAAGCGTGCTCGATGCCATCGCGGCGGGAGCCTATGATTTCTACCACAAGCCGGTCGATATCGCGGCGCTCGAACTGATCGTATCGCGTGCGCTCAACCTCCACCGGATCGAGGCGGAGAACCGTCGCCTCGCGGAGAAGGTCGGCAAGACCAAGACCGTGCTCGGCACGCTGATCACCGGCGCGCCCGAGATGGTGAAAGTCGCCCGCACGATCGAGCGGGTGGCGAATACCGACGCTTCCGTGATGCTGCTGGGCGCGAGCGGGACGGGCAAGGAACTGCTCGCCCGCGGCCTTCACGACGCAAGCCCGCGCCGCGCCGGGGCCTTCGTTGCGATCAACTGCGCGGCGATCCCAGAAAACCTGCTCGAAAGCGAGCTGTTCGGGCACGAGAAGGGCGCGTTTACCGGGGCGGTCAAGACCACCGAGGGCAAGATCGAAGCCGCGCATGGTGGCACGCTGTTCCTCGACGAGGTGGGCGACATTCCGCTGGCCCTTCAGGTCAAACTGCTGCGCTTTTTGCAGGAACGTACGATCGAGCGGATCGGCGGGCGCAAGGCGATTGCGGTCGACACCCGGATCGTGTGCGCGACCCACCGCGATCTCGACGCGATGATCGGCGAAGAGACGTTCCGCGAGGATCTCTATTACCGCATGGCGGAGATCGTCGTGCGCATCCCCTCGCTCAGCGAACGGGCAGGCGATGCCGCGCTGCTGGCCAAGGCCTTCCTCAACCGCTTCGCGCAGGAGATGAACCCGGCGGTGAAGGGCTTCGCGCCCGATGCGCTCGCCGCGCTCGACGCGCACAAGTGGCCGGGCAATGTCCGCGAGCTGGAGAACCGGGTGAAACGCGCGGTGATCATGGCCGACGGCAAGCTGGTCAGCGCAGAAGACCTCGACCTAGCATCACCGGATATGGACGACGCTGCGCCGCTCAACCTCAAGGGTGCTCGCGAGCAGGTCGACCGGCAGGTGATCCGCAAGGCGCTGGCGCGCACGGAAGGCAATATCTCGGGCAGCGCAAAGCTGCTCGGCGTGTCGCGGCCGACGCTGTACGATCTGCTCAAGCAGTACGATCTGCAGAACTAGGCGGTCTCACGCTCGGCCCCGTACTTGCGGTTGTAGCGCATCGACCACAGCAGCGAGATGCCGATCAGCACCGCGCCGATCAGACCGGTGATGCTCTCCGAAATGTGGAATTTCGCTGACAGCAGCATGATCAGGCCCAGCGCGATGATCGCCCAGAACGCGCCATGTTCGAGGAAGCGGTACTTGGTCAGCGTGCCCGCGCGCACCAGGTGGACCGTCATCGAACGAACGAACAGCGCCCCGATGCTCAGCCCCAGCGCGATAATCAGCATGTTGTTGGACAGCGCGAAGGCACCGATCACCCCGTCGAAGGAAAAGCTCGCGTCGAGCACTTCGAGGTAGAGGAACCCGCCCAGACCCGATCGCACTGCGCCCTCGGCCATCTTGCGGCGTTCCACCTTGTCCAGCACCGTGCCGATTGCATCGACCGCGATGTAGGTGACCAGGCCCAGAATGCCGGCGGTCAGGAACACCATCGCCTCACCCTCGGGCAGCATGGTCGAAATGCCGTAGAGCATCAGCAGCAGGATGCCGATCTCCGCCGCGCGGATTTCGGAGAAGCGGCGCAACGCCAGCTCCAGCCCGCGGATCCAGTCCACATCCTTGTCGCCGTCGAAGAAGAAATTCAGCCCGACCATGGTCAGGAAGGCTCCGCCGAAGCCTGCGATACCGACATGCGCCGATGATACGATCGCCTCGTAGCGCTCCGGATCGTTGAGCGAGAGGTCGATTGCCGACAGCGGATCGAGCTTTGCAGCGACCGCCACGATGGCGAGCGGGAAGACGATCCGCATCCCGAACACCGCAATCAGGATGCCCCAGGTCAGGAAGCGGCGCTGCCACTTCTCGTCCATCTCGCGCAGCACGGTCGCGTTGACGACCGCATTGTCGAAGCTGAGCGAGATCTCGAGGATCGAGAGGACCACCACGATCCACAGCACATGCGCAACGCCCTCCAGAGTGCCGCTGGCATTCCAGGCGTAGAATGCCGCTGCGATCAGGCACAAAAGCGTGAAGAGGAGCGAGCCCCAGTAATGTCGTAGAAGCGTGTTCACTAAGGACGTGTCCGTGCGGCGCCGGGGCGATCCGGTCGGTTGAGGGGGAGACTAGCTCTTGGGCTGGTAGGTCTGGTCTTCGGTCGGGAAGCTGCGCGCGCGCACTTCGCTGGCGTATTGCTGCACCTTGTCGGTGATCTCTTCGGCGAGGTTGCCGTATTTCTTCACGAAGCGGGGCACGCGTTCGAACATGCCGAGCATGTCGTCCACCACCAGCACCTGCCCGTCGCACTGGGCCGAAGCACCGATTCCGATCACCGGAATTTCGAGCGACTGGGTCAGCGCCACGGCGATCGGTTCGACCACGCCTTCGACGACGACCGCGAAGGCACCTGCCTCCTGCACCGCCTTACCGTCTGAGATGATCTTGGCGTGTTCTTCCTGGCTGCGCCCCCGCGCGCCATAGCCGCCCAGTGCATTCACCGCCTGCGGGGTGAGGCCGATATGCGCCATCACGGGGATGCCGCGCTGGGAGAGGAACGAGATGGTCTCCGCCATCGCCTCGCCGCCTTCCAGCTTGACCGCCGCGCAGCCGGTTTCGGCCATGATCCGGCTCGCGCTTTCGAAGGCCTGCTGCGGGCTGCTCTCATACGCGCCGAATGGCATGTCGACCACGACCACCGAGTGATAGCTGCCCCGCACGACCGCAGCGCCGTGCGCGCACATCATGTCGAGCGTGACCTGAAGGGTGGAGGGCAGGCCGTAGATCACCTGGCCGAGCGAATCGCCCACCAGCAGCAGATCGCAATGCTCGTCGAGCAGCTGGGCCTGGCGCGCGGTGTAGGCAGTCAGCATCACCAGCGGCTCTTTGGTCTCGCCATCCGCCTTGCGGTTCTGGATCTTGGGGACCGTCAGCCGCTTCATCGGCTGCGGGGTGGGGGTCGCGCGGCTGGTCGCCGTATCGATCTGGAAGGTTGTCGACATGGAGCGCGTGCTAGCCCCTCGACGGGACAAACGCAAAGCACAGCACTCGACGTGGCGGAAGAAACATTGCAAAAGCCCGGCCAATGCAAAGGGTAAACCGCGCCCGAGAGGTGCGGCAGGGAGAAAATTTTAATGGTCGCCACATCGACAACCACGGAGACAACCTCGGCTGAGGGCTGGTCCTCGCGCTCGGCATTCGTGCTCGCCGCGATCGGCGCAGCGGTGGGGCTGGGCAATCTCTGGCGGTTCCCGACACTGGCTGGCGAGAGCGGGGGCGGGGCCTTCGTGATCTTCTATATCGGCTGCGTGTTCCTGCTGGGCCTGCCACTGCTGCTCGCGGAAATCTTCATCGGCCGGGCAGGGCAGACCGATGCGATCGGCTCCATTCGCCGCGTCGCCGAGGAATCGAACGTCTCCAAAGGCTGGGTTTCCTTCGGCGCAATCGGTGCGCTGGCGGCGTTCCTGATCGTCTCCTTCTATTCGGTCGTCGCGGGCTGGGTGCTCTACTACGCGGGCGTCTTCGCGGTCGATTTCGGGTCGGCCATTGCCGCAGGCGATCCCTTCCGGGGCGCGCTGGAAGGGCAGAGCCAGGACGAGATCGCCAACCGCCTGACGGACCTGTTCGCCAGCCCCAGCCTGCTGCTGGGGATGCACTTCGCCTTTATGGGCGGCACCCTGTTCATCGTGGCGCGCGGCGTATCGGGCGGGATCGAGAAGGCGGCGACGTGGCTGATGCCCGCCTTCTTCGTGCTGCTGATCGGGATCACCATCTACGGCGCCGTCGTCGGTGATGTCAGCGAGGCGGCAGCCTTCCTGTTCACGCCCGACTGGTCGCGGTTGACCCCTGAAGTGATGAATTCCGCGTTGGGTCAGGCGTTGTTCTCGCTGTCTCTCGGCGTGGCGGGGATCATTACCTATGGCTCCTATATCCGCGAAGGCACGCCGCTGGGATCGACTGCGGTCATGATCGCGATCGCCGACACCGCGGTGGCGCTGATCGCGGGGCTCATGATCTTCCCCATCGTGTTCGCCGTGGGGCTCGACCCCGCAGCCGGGCCGACGCTGGTGTTCCAGACGCTGCCCTTCGCATTCGAGGCGATGCCCGCAGGCTCGCTTATCGGGCTGCTGTTCTTCATCCTGGTGCTGGTCGCGGCGATCACCAGCTCGATCTCGCTGCTCGAAGTGCCGACTGCTTACGGGATCGGCGAACTGGGCTGGAGCCGGACGACTTCCGCGCTGGTCTTCGGCGGGGGCGCCTTCCTGATCGGCATCGCCTGCCTGCTGGGCTACAACGTGTGGTCCGATGTGCGCCCGCTGTCGTTCTGGCCGATCTTCGCGGATACCGACATTCTCGACACGGTCGACGGGTTCACCGGCAAGATCATGCTGCCGCTGGGCGCACTGCTGACCTCGATCTTCATCGGCTGGCGGGCGGACCGGCGGCTACTGGAGACGACCACCCAGCTGTCCGCTCCGGTGTTCGCATTGTGGCGTTTCCTCCTCGCGTGGCTGTGCCCGCTGGCGGTGGCGACCATCCTGGTCACCGGATTGTTCCCCAGCCTGTTGGGCTGAGACAAGAATCCGGCTTCCCGAGGTCAAAGAGTTGTAATATTGGCGCAGACGCGGTCGGCAGGGCGGGGAGGGCTCGCTTCCGGACCGTGGATCTGCGCCAATGATTTTCGGCCGCGTTAAGCCGCTCGACGCCATTCTGGCGACGGCGGAGAAGAAGTCTCTCCATCGCACTCTCGGTTGGTTCCAGTTGATGCTGTTCGGCATCGGCTGCGTGATCGGCACGGGGATTTTCGTTCTGACGGCGGCAGGCGCGCAGAAGGCCGGACCCGGCCTGATGCTCGCTTTCGCCATCGCCGGCGCGGTCTGCATCATCGCGGCACTCTGCTATGCAGAGATTGCCTCGATGATTCCCGTCGCGGGCTCTGCCTATACCTATAGCTACGCCAGCGTGGGCGAACTGCTCGCGTGGACCGTGGGCTGGGCGCTGATCATGGAATACGCGATCGCCGCCGCTGCCGTGTCGGTCGGCTGGTCGGGCTATTTCAGCGGGACTTTCCTCAACGAGATTCTCGGCGTGCAGCTGCCAGCTTGGCTTGCCGCCGGTCCGCTGGTCTTGGGCGGCGCACCCGGCGGGCTGATCAACCTGCCCGCGCTGATCATCGCGCTGCTGGTGACCGGGCTGCTGATCGTTGGGACTAGCGAGAGCGCCAAGGTCAATGCCGTGCTGGTCCTCGTCAAGGTCACCGCGCTGACCGCGTTCATTGCGCTGACCTTCACCAGCCCGGATTTCGACGCGAGCCACTTCAACCCGTTCCTGCCTGCCGGCGTGTTCGGCGGCTTCGGCTCGGGGCTGGGCGCGGTCGGCGCGGCGGCTACGATCTTCTTCGCCTATGTAGGCTTCGATGCGGTCTCCACCGCAGCGGAGGAGACCAAGAACCCGCAGAAGAACGTGCCGATCGGGCTGGTCGGATCGCTACTGTTCTGCACCGTGTTCTACATCCTCGTCGCGGCGGGCGCGATCGGAACGATCGGCGGGCAGCCGATCATGGGGCCGAACGGCGTTCCGTTCCCCACCGGATCGGAAGAGCTTGCGCGCCAGTGCGCGACCTATGCGGCCGACCAGCTGCCGCTGGTCTGCTCGAACGAGGCGCTGGCGCATGTGCTGCGGCAGATCGGCTGGTCGGGCATCGGCAACCTGCTGGGCATAGCCGCGTTCCTTGCGCTGCCATCGGTCATCCTGGTGCTGATCTACGGCCAGACGCGCATCTTCTTCGTGATGGCGCGCGACGGGTTGTTGCCCGAGAGCCTCAGCCGGGTGCACCCGAAGTTCAAGACGCCGCATATCGTGACCATGCTCACCGGCGGCGCGGTGGCCTTGGGTGCAGCCTTCTTCCCGGTCGGCAAACTGGCGGACATTTCCAACGCGGGCACGCTCTACGCCTTCATGATGGTGGCGATCGCGCTGCTGGTCCTGCGCAGGCGTGATCCGTCGCGCAAACGGGCGTTCCGGGTGCCGGTGGCGTGGCTGATCGCGCCGCTGACTATTGTGGGCTGCGTGTTCCTGTTCCTCAACCTGCCATACGAGGCGATGCTGTTCCTGCCCGGCTGGGGGCTGCTCGGGATCGTGATCTACTTCGCCTACAGCCGTTCGCGCAGTCATCTGGGGCGCGGGATCGTGGAAGTGGTGGACGATGTCGCGGGTGAAGAGACGATGGTGCCGATCGAGCCGCCGCCTGCCTGACGCATGGAAAGGGGCGCAATCCTCGCGGATGCGCCCCTTTTCATAAGTTGGAAATGCTCGCTTAGAGCGACGTTTCCTTGACGTGCTTGTCCTTAGCGTCCTCGTGGACGTTCATGCCGAGTGCCATCTTGGCGACGTCGAGCAGGCCCATGTCGCCGTTCCAGATTTCGGCATCGCCCAGGTCCATGCGCAGGAACAGGATATCGGGATCGTCCTTGCCGCCATCGTACCAGGCCTCGACGAAATTGTTCCAGAACTGGTCGAAGCGTTCCTGGCTCGTCTCCTTGATCAGCGTGCCGTGGAAGCGCGCGAACATCTTGTGGTCTTCACCTTCGAACGTGGCGGTCGCCGCGCCCAGCTTGGCGAAATCGCTCTTGGTATGGGTGAAGAACCAGATCGAGCTGTTGGCATCCTTGTCGAGCTGCGGCGACATCGGCACCGCGCTCTTCGGATCGGTGTCGAGCTGGAGGAACAGGTAGGGGCTGTCCGCCAGCGCCTTCCAGAATTTCTCGCGCAGTTCGTCGGCCTTGCCTTCATTATATCTCATTGTGATCTCCTTTGTTTCTCCAACGGCGAGGAGGGGAGATGGTTTCGAGCCCCCGACGGAGACGGCCTTCGTCGAATGCTTGCCGTCCGGAATAAAATGGAACATAAGCGGAACATATGAGTCGTTCCGCCATGATCCAAGACAGCCTTCCCACCGCCGCTCAGCTTGCATCCGATGCCACCTCACAGCGCTGGCAGCCCGGGCTGGATGCCGTCGCGCAAAGCGAAATCTTCGCCTCCGGGCGAGAGGGCAGCGGGGCGGGCGCGGCACTTGCTCTGGCGCTCGACGCGTGGCGACACCGGGTGCGCGAAGAGGGGGATGAGGCGGAGGATTGCCGCGCAGTGGTGTGGGTGCAGACCCGCGCCGCGGTGAAGCGGGGTGGGCGCCCGTTCCGGGCAGGCCTGCCGCAGGAAATCCGCCACCGCCTGATCCACGTGCTCGCCGAGAAGGACGAGGATGCGCTGTTTGCGCTGGAAGAGGCGGTGCGCTGCCGCGATATCGCCTTCGTGATCGGCGAGATCGTGGGCAGCCCCCGCGCGCTCGACTTCACCGCCTCGCGCCGGCTGACGCTGGCGGCGGAGCGACATGGCGTCCCGCTGACGCTGGTGCGGCTCGACGGGACGCGCGACCTCTCCTCTGCACGACAGCGCTGGGCGGTGCAGGCCGCACCCTCGGCAAGGCCGCAATGGAACCGTCAGGCTCCGGGCGTGCCTGCGTGGCAGGCCGAGCTGTTCCGCGCGCGCAAGCACCCGCCGGGCCTGTGGCGATTGAGCGAGGACGCGGGGGCGTTAGTGGCGGAGCGATATATCCCTCTCCCCGTGCGGGGAGAGGATACGAAGGCTCGGTCGCGAAGCGACATAGCCGGAGTTGGAGAGGGGCGAACTAAGGTTCCAAATGGCAAGTCCCCCTCTCCATGCTCTGCTAGCTCCTTCGGAGCAAGCGTCGCTATCCTATCCCCCGACGGGGAGAGGGTTCTTGGTTGAGCATGGCGCCCCGCCGCATCCTCTCGATCTGGCTCGCGACATTTGCGATCGACCGCTGGCGTCTCGCCGAAGGCTGCGCGCGCGGTGAAGGTGCCGATGCGCAGCCGCTGGTCCTGATTGCCGAGACCGCGCACGGCCCGCGCATCCAGGCGACGAACAGCGCAGCGCGAAACGCAGGCGCGCGGATCGGCACCATGCTCGCCGATGCGCGCACGCTTTGCCCCTCCATCGTCGCGGTGCCCGGTGACCCGGCGGGCGATCTTGCCGAGCTGGAAAAGCTGGCCGCGTGGGCCATGCGCTGGGGCCCGTGGTCCGCGCTCGATCCGCCCAACGGCCTGCTGGTCGATGTGACCGCCGTGGCGCACCTGTTCGGCGGCGAGGCAAAGTTGCTGGCGGATGTCCATCATGCTTTCGCCGCGCGCGGCTTCGTCATGCGTGCTGCGATCGCGCCTACCGCTGGTGCGGCATGGGCGCTTGCGCATTACGGGCCGGATCGCAGCATTCTCGCCTCACAAGACGATATGGAAGCGCGCCTTTCCGACCTTCCCGTGGCCGCGCTGCGGCTCGACGACGACGTGCTCACCGTGCTGCGGCGGCTCGGGCTCAAACGGCTCGGCGAACTGGGCACGGTGGGCCGCGACGCACTCCATCGCCGTTTCCGCAACCGCAAGTCGCCTGCCGCCAACCCGCTGGTGCGGATGGACCAGCTGCTCGGCCGCGTGCCCGAACCGTTGCTGCCGGTCGTCCCGCAGCAGATGCCGCTGGTGCAGCGCAGATTGATGGAGCCGATCCGCCACCGCACGCTGCTCGACACCGTACTGGGCGATCTGGCGGGCGACATTGTCCGCGAACTGGAAGGCGCAGGGCAGGGCGCGCGTCGCCTCGACCTCGGGCTGTGGCGCGTCGACGGAGAGGTGGTCGTCAGAACGCTCGAACTGGCCGCAGCGACGCGCGATGCGGCCCATATCGTGCGGCTGTTTGGCGAGAAGCTGGGCGATGTCGATGCGGGCTTCGGGATCGAGCTGGTCCGCCTGCGCGCCAGCTGGGCGGAGGCGCTGCCCGCCAGGCAGGACGATATCGAGGCTTCTGCCGAGCGGCATGGCACCTCGCTATCCGCTTTCGTCGACCGACTGACCACGCGTCTCGGCCCCAAGGCGGTGCGCCGCCCGGTGCTGAAGGGAAGTCATGTGCCTGAACGCTCGCAAGCCTGGCAGCCACCACTATCCCCCGAACCGCCCGAGCAGGAGGCTTTTCGCTTCCATGCGCGCCCGCTCAAACTGCTCGACAGGGCGGAGCCGATCGCGGTGCTCTACGCGACGCCCGACGGTTTTCCGCAAAGGTTTCGCTGGCGCGGGGAAGTGCATGAAATATCACGGGTCGAGGGGCCGGAACGGATCGCACCCGAATGGTGGCGCGAACGCGGCAACGCGCGGCTGCGCGACTATTACCGGATAGAGGACGATACCGGGCGCCGTTACTGGATCTATCGCTACGGTATTGCAGGCGACGGGCGCGGCGGCGTGCCCGAATGGTTCCTGCAGGGCCTGTATGCCTGATGCGATCGCGGCCCTGTCGGCTACCCGGAAAGATCAGCTGCCCGAGAAAGGCGTCCCGAACACGCCCACCGCCAGTTCGGCCCACACCAGCAGCAGCACGGCGAGGATGCCGAGCACGGCGGCCACGCACCAGACAGGGCGCCCGATGGTGCGGATTGCGAACTCGATCGCCAGCGCGGTCGCGCCCAGCAGAGCGGCGGCGATGACGAAATCAAACGGGGTCCAGTGCACCTCACCGGTGAATTGCATCGCCACCAGCGGGGCGATGAGGATGGCGAGAAAGGAACCCCACAAGGCCATACGCCAGATGCGGTTCGCGATACCCGACGTGATCGAAAGATCATCCATACCGTCTCTCCTCCTGACCCGATCATGCGTGAAGCCCCTCCATCCTGCAAGATGCTTTCGCACCCTGTGGGCAACCTCCCAACCGATTGAGAAGAAAAATAAAGCTGGAAGATGCGGGTAGGGGCTAGGCAGGAGACAGTATGGAACATATAAAGAACATATGGGCGTTGCACCGATCCTCGACCGGCTGAAGATTCTTGCCGATGCGGCCAAGTATGATGCGTCCTGCGCCTCGTCCGGCACGGCGAAGCGCAACAGCACCAAGGGCGGGATCGGCTCGACCGAAGGCATGGGCATCTGCCACGCCTATGCGCCCGACGGCCGGTGCATCTCGCTGCTGAAAATTCTGCTGACCAATCACTGCATCTTCGATTGCCACTACTGCATCAACCGCAAGAGTTCGAATGTGCAGCGAGCGCGCTTCACGCCGCAGGAGGTCGCGGATTTGACGATCAGCTTCTATCGCCGCAATTATATCGAAGGGCTGTTCCTCTCCTCCGGCATCATCAAGAGCAGCGATCACACGATGGAAATGATCGTGGAGGCCGCGCGGATCCTGCGCGAGGAGTACGATTTTCGCGGCTATATTCACTTGAAGACGATCCCCGAGGCGGACCCGGAGATCATCCACCGCGCCGGGTTCTACGCCGATCGCGTCTCGATCAATGTCGAGCTTCCGACCGATGCCGGTCTGACGCGGTTGGCGCCGGACAAGAACGCGCGCCAGATCGAAGGCGCGCTGGGCAAGACCAGCAGCGATATTATCGAAGCAAAGGACGCGAAGAAGCGGTTCAAGCATGCACCGCGCTTCGCGCCCGCGGGCCAGTCGACGCAGATGATCATCGGCGCGGACGCGGCGAGCGATGCGGATATCGTAGGGCGGGCGAGCCGGTTGTACGACAGTTTCGGCCTCCGCCGGGTCTATTATAGCGCCTTCTCGCCGATCCCCGATGCCTCGGCCGTGCTGCCGCTCAAGCGCCCGCCGCTGATCCGCGAGCACCGCCTCTACCAGTCGGACTGGCTGATGAGGTTCTACGATTACCGCCCGCAGGAAATCATGCAGGCGACCGAGGCTGACGGCAACCTTCCGCTCGACATCGATCCCAAGCTGGCCTGGGCTTTGAAGTTTCGCGAGCGTTTCCCGGTCGACGTGAACCGCGCGAGCCGGGAAGACCTGCGGCGTGTGCCGGGGCTGGGGGTGAAGGCGGTGCATCGCATTCTCGCCTCGCGCCGTCACCGAACACTCAGGCTCGACGATGTGGCGCGGCTGACCGTGTCGCTGACCAAGGTGCGGCCCTTTATCTGCACGGTGGACTGGCGCCCGACGATGCTGACCGACCGCGCCGACCTGCGCAAGCTGCTCGCGCCCAAGCAGGAACAGCTGGAGCTGTTTGCGGCATGACCATCCTCCCTCGTCATCCCCGCGCAGGCGGGGATCCAGCTAATGGCTGTGGCATGAGCAACTTCTGTCATCTGGACCCCCACCTGCGCGAGGGCGACGATTTTATGAGACACGCGTCATGACCGCGCTCCAACACGTCAAATCCCACGCGCACTACACCGTCCAGCTGCCACGCAGCGACGACTTCGCCTTCTGGCGCGAGAGCGCGCGCGCGCTGATCCAGTGCGACATCCCGCCCGACAAGGTCGCATGGGTCGAACCGGGTGGCAGCGGCGATCTGTTCGCGAGCGGCGGCATGCGCCTGCCAGAGCCGCCCGCCGATGCCCCTCCGGTCCGCGCGAGCAAGCGCTACCTCAGCCTTGCCGCAAACGCCGCGCTGCACCGCGATCCGGCGCGTTTCGCGCTGCTCTATCGCCTGCTGTGGCGGTTGCAGGCCAATCCGCGCCTGATGGAGGACAAGGCCGATCCCGATGTCCGGCGCGTAGAAGAACTCGACAAGAACGTCCGGCGCGACAGCCACAAGATGCACGCTTTTGTCCGTTTCCGACAGGTCGAGGAGGCCGATGGGGCGGAGCATTACGTCGCCTGGTTCGAGCCCGAGCATCACATCCTGCGCGCCAATGCGGGCTTCTTCCAGCGCCGCTTTGCGAGCATGCGCTGGTCGATCCTGACCCCGCAGGGCACGCTCCACTGGGATCGCGAGACGATGCGCGAAGGCCCGCCCGCGCAGAAAGCCGACGCGCCGCAGGGCGACCCGGTCGAGGATCTGTGGCGCACCTATTACGCGTCGATCTTCAATCCCGCGCGCCTGAAGGTGGGGGCGATGCTTTCTGAGATGCCGCGCAAATACTGGAAGAACCTGCCTGAGGCGGAGCTCATTCCGGAGCTGATCGCGGGTGCGCAGAAGCGGGAGAGCGAGATGGTCGCGGCAGGGGAACGCGATGACGGTGTCCGTCCCGAGAGCTTGGCGGCGATTGGCGAGGCGATACAGGCATGCCGCAAGTGCCCGATTGGCTGTCTGGAGAACCGCGCGGTGATGGGTGAGGGGCCGTCCGATGCGACGCTGATGATCGTCGGCGAGCAACCGGGCGATCACGAGGATCAGGAGCGCCGGCCCTTTGTCGGCCCCGCCGGACAGTTGCTCGACGTGCATCTGGAGCGTGCCGGGATCGATCGCGACGCAGCCTACGTCACCAATGCGGTCAAGCACTTCAAGTTCACGATGAGGGGCAAGCGGCGGCTGCACCAGTCGCCCACCGCCAAGGAGATCGACACCTGCCGCTGGTGGATCGAAGGTGAGCGCGAACTTGTGAGGCCCAAGCTGGTGCTTGCCATGGGCGCTAGCGCAGCACGCGGAATGCTGGGCAAGACGGTCAGCATCTCGAAGGTTCGTGGTGAGCCGATCCCGCTCGACGACGGCAGCGAACTATGGGTCACCGCGCACCCGTCCTACCTGCTGCGGCTCGATGGCGAGGCGCGCGAGAAGCAGGCCGCGCTGTTCGATGCCGACCTCGCGGCGGTGCGCGAGCGGTTAGCGGAGCTGGCCGGGCAATGAAAAACCCCTTCTCTTTCGTCACCCCCGCGAAGGCGGGGGTCCAGCTAACCTTTCGCCGATCGGTGGGGGTGGATGGATTCCTGCCTGCGCAGGGATGACGTTAGGGTGCGACAGTGCCTGAGGCTCCGCTCACTCCCGACAAGCGCCGGATCGATCTCGACCCCGAGGGGATCGATCCGCCACCGCGCGCGCCTTTCGTCGAGCTCGGCCTCGTCTCGTGCTTCAGCTTCCTGCGCGGCAGTTCGGACGCGGTCGATCTGGTGCTGACCGCGCGCGCGCTCGGCTACGACGCGCTCGGCATTGCCGATGCCAACAGCATGGCGGGCGTGGTCCGTATTCACACCGAGGCGAAGACGCTGAAGCTGCGGCCCGTGATCGGCTGCCGGATCGAGACAGTCGAGGGCCTCGCCTTTCTCGCGTATCCGAAGGATCGCGCGGCTTACGGGTGCCTGTGCCGCCTGATCAGCCAAGGCCGGATGCAGACGCTTTCGGGAAAGTGGCAGGAGAAGGGTGTGTGCGAGATCGACCTCGCGATGCTCGCCGACCATGCTGAGGATGTGCAGCTGACCCTGCTACCGCCGGACGATCTCGATGCACGGTTCACGATCGCGGTGCCGAGCAATGTGATCCCCTTCCGCCATCCTTCTTCGGGGCGACAGACAGGAAGCAAGCTCCCGGATCAGGTCCGGGGTGACGACAAGGTGGAACTCACCGCGCCATTCCCCAAGGTCCTTCCCCACCTGACTGCGCAACTCCCCACACTGCGCCACCTCGCCGCCGCCTACCTCTACCGTGGTGACGATATCGCCCGGATCGACCGGCTCGACGCCGTAGCGCACGAGCACGGTCTGTCGCTGCTCGCCACCAACGACGTGCATTACCACATTCCCGAGCGGCGGCCGCTCAATGACGTCATGACGGCAATCCGCCACAAGACGACCGTCGAAGCCGCCGGACACCTGCTCCATCCCAATTCCGAGCGGCCCCTCAAATCGCCCGAAGAAATGACGCGTCTGTTCGCGCGCTGGCCCCATGCCATCATGGCGTCACGCGAAATCGCGGATGCCTGCACCTTCAGCCTGGAAGATCTGAAGTACGAGTACCCGAAGCGCGCCTATCCCGATGGCATGACCCCGCAGCAATATCTGGAACAGCAGACGTGGGAGGGTGCGAAATGGCGTTATTCCAATGCTATACCTGCCAAAGTTAAAACCACGCTTGAGTATGAGCTGGAGCTGATCTGCAAGCTCGATCTCGCTCCCTATTTCCTTACCATCAAGGAAATCGTCGATTTCGCGCGCAGCCAGACGCCCCCGATCCTGTGTCAGGGGCGCGGCAGCGCGGCCAATTCTGCCGTGTGCTTCTGCCTCGGCATCACCAGCGTCGACCCTGCCGAGCACCAGTTGCTGTTCGACCGGTTTCTCTCCGAAGAGCGCAGCGAGCCGCCCGATATCGATGTCGATTTCGAGCATGAGCGGCGAGAGGAAGTCATCCAGCACATTTACAAGGAGTATGGACGGGATCGCGCCGGATTGTGCGCCACGGTGATTCACTATCGCCCGCGCATGGCCATCCGGGAGGTGGGCAAGGCGATGGGCCTGTCGGAAGACGTCACCGCATCGCTCGCACGCACCGTGTGGGGTGGCTGGGGGCGCGAGATCGGTGAGGATCATGTGGCGGAAACGGGCATGGATATCACCGATCCGCATTTGAGGCGGGTTCTCACGCTCACCAGCCAAATGATTGGAATGCCACGGCATCTTAGTCAGCATGTCGGTGGTTTCATCCTCACAGACGGATTGCTCACCGAGACCGTGCCGATCGGCAATGGCGCAATGCCCGATCGCAGTTTCATCGAATGGGACAAGGACGACATCGACGATCTTGGCATCTTCAAGGTGGATGTGCTCGCGCTCGGGATGCTGACCTGCATTCGCAAGGGCCTCGATCTGCTGGAAGATCATTACGACCGGCCGCTGACGCTCGCCACCATCCCGCAGGAAGATCCGGCCGTGTACGACATGCTGTGCAAGGGAGACTCGCTCGGCGTATTCCAGGTCGAGAGCAGGGCACAGATGAACATGCTGCCGCGCCTGCAACCGCGCCAATTCTATGATCTGGTGGTTCAGGTCGCGATCGTGCGTCCCGGCCCGATTCAGGGCGATATGGTCCACCCCTATCTCAAGCAGCGGCGGTTGGCGCGTGCGGGAAAGACCGATTTCCAGCTTCCTGCGCCTGCGCCCGAGCATGGTCCGCCGGACGAGCTGTCCTCGATCCTGGGGCGCACTTTCGGAGTGCCGATCTTTCAGGAACAGGCGATGAAAATCGCCATCGATGCGGCCAAGTTTTCTCCGGCAGAGGCCAACCGCCTGCGCCGGGCGATGGCCACCTTCCGTAGCCGGGGAATGGTTCACGCGCATGAGGAAATGATGGTCGGGAGGATGATAGAGCGCGGCTACGACCCCGACTTCTCCCAGCGCTGCTTCGACCAGATCAAGGGTTTCGGGGAATACGGGTTCCCGGAGAGCCACGCGGCCAGCTTCGCGCACCTCGTCTACGTCTCCAGCTGGCTCAAGTGCCACTATCCGGCGGCTTTCGCCTGCGCGCTGCTCAATTCGCAGCCGATGGGCTTTTACGCACCCGCACAGATCGTGCGCGATGCGGCGGAGCATGGGGTCGCGGTGCTGCCGGCGGATGTGAATGGGTCGGACTGGGATTGTACGTTGGAGGTTATTCCTCCCCTCTCGGGGGAGGACATGGGGCCCATGGCCCTGCGCCTCGGCCTGCGTCAGATCGACGGTTTCCCCGAGCATGTCGCGGCCAAACTGGTGGCGGAGCGGGTGGAAAATGGCCCTTACCGCGATGTCGCGGAGTTGCGCGACCGTGCGGGACTTGCTCCCTCTCATGTCGAGCGGCTCGCATCTGCCGATGCCTTCCAGTCGCTCGACCTGCCGCGCCGGCAGGCTCTGTGGGACGCGCGCAGCCTGATCGCCGCGCCCGACCTGCCGCTGTTCCGCGCGGCGGCCGAGCGTGACGAGGGGGCGGAGAAAGCCCGTACCGCGCTGCCCGTCATGCCGCTCAGCGAAGAGGTCGTCGCCGATTACCAGACCACCCGGCTCAGCCTAAAGGCGCACCCGATGGCCTTCCTGCGCGCCGACTTGGCGCAGCGCGGCTTCGTGCGCGCCTGCGACCTGCGCGAGCGCAAGTTCCGCTCCATGGTCCAGGTCGCGGGCGTGGTGCTGATCCGCCAGCGGCCGGGCAGTGCCAAGGGCGTGTGCTTCATCACGCTGGAGGACGAGACGGGGGTGGTGAATCTGGTCGTGTGGCCGGACTTGAAGGAAAAGCAACGCAAGGTCGTGATGGGCGCACGGCTGATGGAGGTGCGCGGGCGGGTGGAGTACGACGACGAGGTGATCCACGTCATCGCCCATCACATGACCGACGCGACGCACATGCTCTCGCACCTGTCCGACGATGCGCTGCGCTATGAGCTAGCGCGCGCAGACCATGTGAACAGCCCGCTGCCGAGCGGGAAGATCAATCCGCGCGACAACCTGCGCGATGAGGGCACTGAAAACGCGATCCGACCCCCAATTCGCCCCCGCGATCTGATCGACGAATTGCCCGGCACCGGCGGCCATCCACGCAATGTCCGGATCATTCCCAAGTCGCGCGACTTTCATTGAGGATGAGCGAGGGCAACCGACATTTCCGATGGCTGCGTGGCGTCGTCCGCGTGCTGAGGCCGCTCGCCAGCCTCGGCAAAGACCGGCGCGTGCTCGCGATCCTGATCCTGCTGGCGCTGTTCGTCGGCGGGCGGGCATGGCTTGCGGAGAACCCGGGCAGCGACCCGTGGGCGCCGCTCGACCTGCGCGACGAACCGGGCTGGGCGACCCGCTCCAAGATCGCGGCGCTGCGCGACGACCCGGCGCAATGCCGCGCGGTGCTGGAGCGTAGCGCGGTGGCATTTACCGCGCTGGAGCCGCTGGGCGAGGCGCCATGCCTTCGCGACAATCGCACGCAGCTCGACGAATTCCCTTACGCTGGCGAGCGGCCCGACACGACCTGTGCGACCGCCGCCGCGCTGGAAATCTGGCGGCGTGACGCCGTGCAGCCCGCCGCGCGAGAGATCTTCGGGCAGGAGGTTGCGCGGATTGAGCATTTCGGCAGTTTCAGCTGTCGGCGGATGTACGGGCGCGACGAAGGCCCGTGGAGCGAGCATGCCACCGCCAATGCGATCGACATCGCGGGCTTCGTGCTGGCGGATGGGACGCGGATCGCGGTGGTCAACGACTGGCAGGGGGAGGGCGACAAGGCCCGCTTTCTCCGCCAGGTCCGCGATGGCGCGTGCCGGACCTTCGGCACCGTTCTCTCACCCGATTACAACGAAGCCCACCGCGACCATTTCCACCTCGATCAGGCGGCGCGCGGGTTAGGCGGTGTGTGTCGCTAGCGGGTCTGGGGGCGTTTTGCCTGTCCTACATACTGCCGGTCATGCCAGACTTGAACGATGCAGGACCGCTCCCATTCGCGCCGGTGCGCTATCGATCAGCGCCTGCCGTGCGGGTGGTTTTTCAGTCTCTGGACAGTGTGTCAGGTGTGTCAGGGGAAGGCCGACGCGGATCGGTTGCGGGTGCCGCTGTCCAGGCGGCGCCGGGCGTTACACCGCTTCGAGCGCGTATCCGGCCGAACGGACCGTACGGATCGGATCGCTTGCGCCTTCAAGCTCCAGCGCCTTGCGCAGCCGCCGGATATGCACATCGACCGTGCGCAGTTCGATATCGCTGCCGGTGCCCCATACGCCGTCGAGCAGCTGGCCGCGGCTGAACACGCGGCCCGGGCTCTCCATGAAGAACTTGAGCAGACGGTACTCGGTCGGCCCCAATTGCAGGTTGCGTCCGCGCCGTTCGACCTTGTGCGCGACGGGGTCGAGCCGGATATCGCCCACCTCGATCGTCTCTCCCGCGAGGGCGGGGCGGATGCGGCGCATCACCGCAGCCACCCGGGCGAGCAGTTCGCGGGGGCTGAACGGCTTGGTCAGGTAATCGTCGGCGCCGGTTTCCAGCCCGCGGACCCGGTCATCCTCCGCCTCGCGCGCGGTCAGCATGATGATCGGAACGTGCGCGGTGGCCTTGTCCCTGCGCAGGCGGCGACAGACCTCGATTCCGCTGGTCCCCTCGATCATCCAGTCCAGGATGATCAGGTCGGGCACGTCCTCGCTCGCCATAAGCAGCGCTTCGTCGCCATCGGCGGTTACACGGACCTGATAGCCCTCGTTGGCGAACCGGAATTCGAGCAGCTCGGCAAGTGCCGGGTCGTCTTCGACAAGGATCAGCTTGGCAGAAGGCACGGGTATCTCGCTAATATGAGGCTGATTTGCCTGTTATGGCGGATCAGCCGCGGGTCAATTCTCGTCTTCGTCGAGCGGGTAATCGCCGGTCGCCGCGAAATAGACCATCTCAGCCACGTTGGTCGCGTGGTCACCGATGCGCTCTATATTGCGGGCCACGAACAGCAGCTGCGCCGCGCTCGAAATGGTCGCAGGATTTTCAACCATGTGGCTGACAAGATTGCGGAAAATGGAATTGTAGAAGGCGTCGACCTTCTTGTCCTGCGCGATCACTTCGCGGGCCAGCGCGGCATCGCGCGCGGCATAGGCGGTCAGCACGTCGTGCACCATCTCCGCCGCAACATCGGCCATCGCGGGCAGCAGCGTGAGCGGTTCGAACCGCGTACGACCTTCGATCCGCCCGACGCGCTTGGCGATGTTCTTGGCATAGTCGCCGATCCGCTCGACCACCCCGGCGATCTTCAGCGCGGCGATCACTTCGCGCAAATCGTCCGCCATCGGCGCGCGCAGGGCGATGATCTTGACCGCGAGCCGGTCGACCTCGCTTTCCAGCGCGTCCAGCTTGCGGTCGTCCGCGACGATCCTCTCGGCAAGGACCTCGTCCCCGCGGATCAGCGCGTCGAGCGCGCCTTCCAGCGCGGTTTCGGCGAGGCCGCCCATCTCCGTGATGAGCCCGCGCAGCCGGGTGATGTCCTCATCGAAGGCTTTGACTGTGTGTTCCGAGATCATCCGTAGCGTCCGGTGATATAGTCTTTGGTTCGTTCTTCGAGCGGATTGGTAAAGATTTGGTCCGTCGGACCATATTCTACCATCTTGCCGAGGTGGAAAAAGGCGGTCCGCTGCGAAACGCGCGCCGCCTGTTGCATCGAGTGGGTTACGATGACGATCGCGTAGCGACCGGCCAGATCGTCGATCAGCTCCTCGATCTTGGCGGTCGCGATCGGGTCCAGCGCGGAGGCCGGTTCGTCCATCAGGATCACTTCAGGATCGACCGCGATCGCGCGCGCGATGCACAGGCGCTGCTGCTGGCCACCGGACAGCGCGGTACCCGATTCACCAAGGCGATCCTTCACCTCGTTCCACAGGCCGGCGCGCTGCAGCGATCGTTCGACGATCTCGTCCAGCTCGCCCTTACTCTCCGCCAGGCCGTGAATCTTCGGGCCGTAGGCGATGTTCTCGTAAATCGACTTGGGGAAGGGGTTGGGCTTCTGGAACACCATCCCCACCCGGGCACGCAGCTGAACCACATCCATGCCGCTGGAATAGATATCTTCGCCGTCGAGCTCGATCTGACCCTCGACGCGGGCCGAAGGGATCGTGTCGTTCATGCGGTTCAGTGTGCGCAGGAAGGTCGACTTGCCGCAACCCGAGGGGCCGATAAAGGCGGTGACGAACTTCGTCGGAATGTCGATCGACACATCGTCGATCGCTTTCTTGTCGCCATAGAAGACCGAGACGTCGCTTGCGCGCATCTTGGGCTCGGCCTTGTCGTCCATGTCGTGGATTACGGTCACCAGGTTTTCTCGAACTTGTTGCGCAGATAAATGGCGAGGGCGTTCATCACCAGCAGGAACAGCAATAGCACGATAATCGCCGCGCTGGTCCTTTCGATGAAGCCGCGGTCGATCTCATCCGACCACAGGAAGATTTGCACCGGCAGCACCGTGGCGGGCGAGGTGAAGCCATCGGGCGGCGTGGCGACGAAGGCGCGCATGCCGATCAGCAGCAGCGGCGCGGTCTCGCCCAGCGCACGCGCCATGCCGATGATGGTGCCGGTGAGAATGCCGGGCAGGGCGAGCGGCAGCACGTGGTGGAACACCACCTGCACGGGGCTTGCGCCGACCGCCAGCGCGCCGTCGCGGATCGAGGGCGGCACGGCCTTGATCGCGTTGCGGCCCGAGATGACGATCACCGGCATCGTCATCAGCGCCAGCGTCATCCCGCCGACCAGCGGGGCGGAACGCATATTGGGGAAGATCCACAGGAACACCGCGAGGCCGAGCAGGCCGAAGATGATCGACGGGACCGCCGCGAGGTTGTTGATCGAAACCTCGATAATGTCGGTCCAGCGGTTCTTGGGCGCGTATTCTTCCAGATAGAGCGCGGAGAGTACGCCGATCGGAAAGGCCAGCGCGAGCGTCACGATCATGGTCAGGATCGATCCCTTGAGCGCGCCCCACACGCCCACCTGCTGTGGGTCGGTCGCGTCGGAGCGGGTCAGAAAGCCCCAGTCGAAGCGCTTTTCCAGATAGCCCTCGCGTTCAAGCTGGGCGGCCAGCGCCTGCATTTCGGGCGAGCCTTCGCCGTCCATCCCGCTTGCCAGATCGCCGCTGGCGGGCAGCCAGAAGGTCTGCTGCCCACGCAGCATGCCCGGGTCGGCGCGCAGATCTTCGGCAACCTCGCGCCAGGCGTCCTGGCTAAGCTGTTCGGCACCCGCTGCGCCCATGCGCTGTTCGGCGGCGAAGGAGACGATCTCTGGCAGGCCCTGCATTTCCAGCGTCTGCACCGCGCCGGGCTGGCTGAGCGAGGCGGCGTCTCCGGCGAGGCCCGATTCGGCAAAGTTGATCGGCACCTGCAACTCGGCGCGCTGGAAGCCGCCAACGCCGTTGATGGTCATGTTGCCGAGCAGCACGAACAGGATCGCGATCGACACGATGATCGCGAACAGGCCGAACAGCTTGAACCGCCGTTCCTGCGCGTAGCGCTGCTTCAGGCGCTTTTCGAACGCCGCGCTGCGGGTCGGCCGGCGCGCTTCGGTATCTGCGGGACTGGTCATTATTCGTACGCCTCCCGGAAGCGCTTCACGACGCGCAGGGCGATGAAGTTGAGCAGCAGGGTGACCATGAACAGCACGAAGCCGAGCGCGAAGGCGCTGAGCGTTGCTGGGTGGTCGAAACTGCCTTCGCCGGTCAGCAGGGCGACAATCTGCACCGTCACGGTGGTCATCGCTTCCAGCGGATTGGCGGTAAAATTGGCGGCGGTGGAAGCAGCCATCACCACGATCATGGTCTCACCGATCGCGCGGCTGACGGCCAGCATGACGCCGCCGACAATGCCCGGCAGCGCGGCGGGGATGAGGACCTTCTTGATCGTTTCGGACTTGGTCGCGCCCATGGCCAGGCTGCCATCGCGCATCGATCCGGGCACGGCCGCGATACTGTCATCCGCCATCGACGACACGAAGGGGATAATCATCACCCCCATCACCAGCCCGGCGGCGAGCGCGCTTTCAGAGGATGCGTTTTGAATTCCCACCGCCTGCGCTGCGTCGCGGATCGCCGGGGCGACCGTCAACGCGGCGAAATAGCCGTAGACCACGGTCGGCACGCCCGCGAGAATTTCGAGAGCGGGCTTGATGATCTTGCGCCAGCGAGAGCTGGCATACTGGGTCAGGTAGATCGCGCTCATCATGCCCAGCGGAATGGCCACGATCATGGCGATGATCGCGCCGATGAAGATCGTGCCCCAGAACAGCGGGATCGCCCCATAGCGGTCGCCCTGCGGTGCCGCCGGATTGGACATGGGATCCGGGTTCCAGCTCAGCCCGAACAGGAAATCGATCGGGGAGACCATGCCGAAGAAGCGGATCGTCTCGAATACCAGGCTGGCAAGGATACCGAAGGTGGTCAGGATTGCGACCAGCGAGGCAAGCAGCAGGACGCCCATGACGGCGCGCTCCACCTTCACCCGGGCGGTGAAGGCGGGCCTGACCCGAGTGAACGCCCACAGTCCCAGAATGACCGCCAGCGCCAGCGCGAAGCCGAAGCCGACCAGCGTGTAGAAGCGCGAAGCCTCACGAAACGGCTCGACCAGAGCGGCAGCGTCGGGATTGAACACGCCCGTGGCGTGGCCGTAAGCGACCGCGCGGGCTTCGGCGAGCATCGACTGGCGCTGGAAACCGAAGGTGGGCAGGCTCTGGCCCGCCGGCGTCGCCAGCACCCACTGGTCGACCAGAATAGGTGAGAGGATGCTCCAGAAGACAGCGAACAGCGCGAGCGGCGCCGCCACCCAGATCGCCACGTACCACGCGTGATAGCCGGGCCGCGAGACGATCCGCGGCGCATCCTTGTCGCGGCTGAAGGCTCGGGCCTTCGCGCGCCCCGCAAGCCAGCCGGCCAGCCCGAGACCGATCGCAAGCAGGAAGAGAAAGACGGGTGACATGCGGTTGGCGGCCCCTTGCGTGGTGTTCGGAGATGCCGCCGCCAGCGCGATCATCCCCTTTTTTGAGAATCAGTATCGAGTGAAATGCCGCCTGTCAGGCAGGCCGTGGCTCGCGTTGTTGAAACTATGTGGCAGGGTTATGACAGTTTGTCCGGTTCGTCTGGAATTGAGTCCGGCTGTGCCGTTCGGGCAAACCGTTCCAGCACCGCATCGGGCGCCGGGCGGCTCCTGCCAAGCCGCGGCAGGCGCACGGTGACGATGGTGCCGCGGCCCACTTCGCTATCGATGTCGAGCCGCCCGTGATGGCGTTCGACGATGTGCTTGACGATGGCGAGGCCCAGCCCGGTGCCGCCGGACTGGCGGCTTCGCCCCGGATCGGTACGATAGAAGCGGCGCGTCAGATGCGGCAGGTGCTCCGCCTCGATCCCGTCGCCGCGATCCTCCACCTCGATCTTGGCTTCGCCCAGCGCCGATTCGCTCAACCGGACGGTGACCGGCGTACCCTCGCGCCCGTATTTGAGCGCGTTGTCGACCAGATTGCGGACCAGCTGCTCCAGCTGCTGCGGATCGCCAAGGACTTCGAAGTCCTCGCTCGCCTCGAAAGCGAGTCGCTCGATTCGGTTGGGCCCCGCACCCTCGCGTGCGGCGCGTTCGACCAGCGAGTTGAGCGGCACGGGCTGCTCGGGGCGGTCGTGCTTTTCCGCTTCCACGCGCGACAGGGACATCAGGTCGCTGACGAGATTCTGCAGTCGCTGCGCCTCGCGGTGGATGGTGTCGAGGAACTTGCGCGCGGTCGCCTGGTCGATGTCCTCAGGGTTTTCGCTCAGCGTTTCGACATAGCCGATGATCGAGGAGAGCGGGGTGCGCAGTTCATGGCTGGCATTCGCGACGAAATCGGTGTGCGCGCGGCTGATATCGGATTCGGCGGTCTTGGAGACCAGCTCGACCACGCTCGATCGGTCGTCGATCGCATAGCGGCTCACCCGCCACACATCCTTGCGGCGGACGAGCCCGGTGACGATCGCCTCGCCATGCTCGTCGGAATCGAGCAGCGCGATCGCGCGCGGGTGACGCAGCGCGACCCGGATATCCTGCCCGACGACATGATGGCCGAGCAGCTTGCGGGCCGAGCCATTGGCAATCACCACGCGCTTGCGGTCGACCAGCAGCAGCGGGGAATAGGCGTTCTCGATCATCTCCGCGAGCCGGGCGCGCGAAATCCCCTCCGGTCGCGGATCGGGTTCGGCGCGTTGTTCGTCGGGCTGTGTGATCCACAGGGTCAGCGTCCAGACCAGCCAGACCGCCAGAGCGTAGCCAACGCCGATCCCCGCCAGCATCAGCAGGAAGACGCTGCAGGTGGCGATGATTACACCGGCCCAAGGGAATGTGAGCGGCTTGTGCATGGCGGCCTGCCTAGGGTGATTTGCCGGCCTGCGCCAGAGCGCGGGCACGGACGCGGAGTCGACTTGGGGAAAATTCGGTTCGCGACATGCAAGAGAACTGCCGCAGGCGCACAGCACACAGCCTCGCCTGGCCCCTGAAGGGGAAGGAAAGTTTGCATATCATCGGGAGCAAAATCGCCGGCCATCGTGCCAGCATCCGGATGGTGACCCCTACGGGAATCGAACCCGTGTTTCAGCCGTGAAAGGGCCGCGTCCTAACCGCTAGACGAAGGGGCCACATCCGGAACTGCTTCTGGCGGAGCGGCGAAAAAGCCGGGACCGCCGAAGCGAGCCGCGCATCTAGGGGCGTCGTTTGAAGCGGTCAAGCCCCGTCATTCGCAATTGTGCAGGTATTTTACGGTTCGATGAAAGCTGCGTCCTCGAGGTGCAATTCCGCACGCGGCGTATTGGCCCAGGTATCGACCTTTGCGCGCCCGGCGAGCCACATCCGCGTGCCCGGATGCGCGGCGAGCAAGGCCTGGCCCCAGTCGCTGTCTGCTGCGCGAAAAGCGATCGCCTTGATCGAACCGCCATCGCGCGATCCCGCAACCAGGCGCACGTGATCACTCCCAACCCGGTCAACTTTTACCAGATGTACCGGGCCGATCGCGATTCGCGGACCGGGCCAGCCCATGCCGTAGGGCCCGCCGCGCTCCAGCGTCTCGACCAGTTCGACCGTCAGCCCACGCGGGCCGAGCGAAAGGTCGAAACCGAGCGAGGCCTCCGCGCTCGCGGCAGCGACCTGTCGTTCGAGCCGCGATTCGAGCCAGTCTGCAAACGCCTCGATCTTGTCCTCATGCACGGTCAGCCCGGCGGCCATCGCGTGTCCGCCGCCCGCCTCCAGCAGGCCTTCCTCGCGCGCGGCCATGATCGCCGCGCCCAGATCGACGCCGGGAATCGAGCGGCCCGATCCCTTGCCGAGCCCGGTCTGACTGTCGCGCGCGATCACCAGCGAGGGCCGCCCGGTCTTTTCCTTGATCCGCCCCGCAACGATCCCGATCACACCCGGGTGCCAGCCATCGCCATGGACGATTCGCACCGCCCGGTTGCCTTGCCCGGCAAGCTGCGCCTCGCCCGCTTCCTGCACCTCGGCCTCGATCGCGCGCCGTTCCTCGTTCAGCTGCGATAGCTGGGCAGCGATCTGCGCGGCCTCTTCCGGGTCTTCGGTCGTCAGCAGCCGCACGCCGAGCGTCGATTCGCCCACGCGCCCGCCAGCATTGATTCGCGGGCCCAAGGCAAAGCCCAGATCGGACGAGATCGGCGCGCGGGTCAGCCGGCTCGCATCGATCAGCGCGCTCATTCCGATATTGGCGCGCTTGGCCATCACCTTGAGACCCTGCGACACGAACGCCCGGTTGAGGCCGTGGAGCGCCGCGACATCGGCAACCGTGCCCAGCGCCACCAGATCGAGCAGGCCGCGCAGGTCCGGCTCCTTGCGGTCCTTGAAATAGCCGTGCGTTCGCAGCTTCCTGACTAGCGCGATCGCGACCAGGAAGGCGACGCCGACCGCCGCGAGATGGCCGTGGGCCGCCGCTTCGTCTGCCTCGTCGAGCCGGTTGGGATTGACGAGGGCGAGGGCGGGCGGGCGCTCGGGCGAGCATTTGTGGTGGTCGATCACGATCACCTCCACGCCCGAATCGCGCGCGGCGGCCAGTGCCTCGTGCGCCATCGCGCCGCAATCGACCGTGACCACCAGGCTCGATCCCTGTTCGCCCAGCTTGACCAGCGCCTCTCCGCTGGGACCGTAGCCTTCCAGCAGGCGGTCGGGGATGTAGTAGTCCGCTTCGTGCCCCAGCATGCCAAACAGGCGGATCAGCAGCGCAGCCGAAGTTGCGCCATCGACGTCGTAATCGCCGTAGATCGTCACTTTCTCGCGCGTCAGGATCGCCTGCGCCAGACGCTCTGCGGCGACCTCCATGTCCTGGAAGATTGCCGGATCGGGCAGAAAGGCTGCCAGTTTTGGTTCGCGCTGGCGTTCCAGATCGTCGCGGGTGACACCCCGTGCGAGGAGCAGCTGGGTCAGGATGTCGTCGCCAAGGCCGGCGGCCGGGCCATCGTACTGGTTCGGCCCTCCGCGCCAGCGCCAGCTGCGGCCGCCGAGCGAGCGCTCGACACCGCAGACGAGGGTGGCGTTGGAATTTGGAGCAGTGGTGGCCATGGGGCTTCCTAGCGCGCCTTGCGGGTAGAACAAAGCGCGTCCCCGTTGACTTTCGACAGGGCGGGCGGAGGGTAGACACGATGGCCGATCCCACTCTTCTGATCGCATGGCACAGCCGCACCGGCGCGAGCGAGGCGATGGCGCGTGCCGCCGCCAACGGGGCAGGGGATGCGGCGCGCTTGCTCGCCGCGCATGAGGTGATGCCTGAAGACCTGCTGGACGCAAGCGGGTACCTGTTCGTCTGCCCGGAAAACCTCGCGACGATGAGCGGGATGATGAAAGAGATGTTCGATCGCTGCTATTACCCGGTGCTTGGGCGAATCGAGGGGCGGGCGTTCGCGACGATCATCTCCGCCGGGTCCGACGGGGAGGGCGCGCAGGCGCAGATCGACCGGATTGCGCAGGGCTGGCGGCTGAAACGCGTGGCGGATCGCATTATCGTGAACATGCAGGCGCAAACGCCCGAGGAGATTCTGGCGCAGAAGACCGTCCCCGACGATCGCCTGGCAGAGTGCGAGGCGCTGGGCGAGGCAATGGCCGAAGGGCTGCGGATGGGCGTGTTCTGACCTTTCTCAACCTGTTCGACTTCGGAGCAATCCTGCGCCGCGGCACTCGACGTACCGCGCTGTTATCCGCAAGGGATGTACCCGGGCGTTTCCGGCGGTGATGCGCCGGGCTAGGGGATCTGCATGTCCGCTCACTCTGACGATCCTGCGCGACCCGAACCGGCCGACGATCTGCTGATCCTGGTCCCGCGCGAGGCGCGGCCTACTGCCGACGCGATCACGCAGGTCGCCCGGGATGCGCCATGGGTCGACCATGCCGGGCCTGAGCTTGGCGGCACTGCAGGCGGGACCATCGCGTTGCAGCGCGCCGGGCTGGGCTTCGACCTTGCCGGTCTCGCCCCCGGAGTGCCGCTTCCCGTGCCGCACCCGCTGTCCTCGCGCGAGCTGCCGGACGACTTCGCGCCGGCCAGCATCGCCGCTGTATCGCTGCGGCTCGGCCCGCATATCGAGGCGGGGCGGGGCAATCTTGCGATCCTGCGCGAGTGGTTCGCGCTTGCCGCCGCTCTGGCCGATGCGCTGGGCGCACCAGGCATCGTCTGGACCCCGGCAGGCCTTGCGCTCGGCCCCGCGCTGCTTGCCCGCAACCTGCAGGCATGGACTGCGCGCGGTGAGCTGCCCGTGACGCTGCTCGCCAGCTTCCACCCCACGCTCGACGGGGCGGTGCAGAGCAGCGGGCTCGCCTTCTTCACCGGGCAGGAGTTCCGCATCGAACCCCAGCTGGTCGGCGGAACCCAGCAGGTCGACACGCTCGCCCGGCTGCTGTTCCGGCATCTGGTCTATGCCGGGCCGCAATCCGAAACCGGGCACCTGTCGACGCCCGATGGGCACCCGCTGCGGATCGAGACCTCGGCAGACGGCCATTCGATCCGCGTGTGGCCGGGCTAAGCCGCGAGTGAGCCGCTAGTAAGGGGCCGAGGCCTCGTCGAGCGCGGCCTTGGCCGCCTTGTACTCGCGCTCCAGCCGGTCGACCATCTCGGCCACCGTCGCGACTGACTTCACTGCGCCGACGCCCTGGCCCGAGCCCCAGATATCCTTCCACGCCTTGGCCTTGGAATTGCCGCCGCTGCCGAAGTTCATCTTCGACGGATCGCTTTGGGGCAGGTTGTCGGGGTCCAGCCCGGCCTTCTCGATCGAGCTGCGCAGGTAGTTGCCGTGCACGCCGGTGAACAGGTTGGTGTAGACGATGCCTTCCGCGCTGCCATCGACCACGCCCTGCTTGTATTCCTGATCCGCGTTGGCTTCCTCGGTCGCGATGAAGGCGCTGCCGATATAGCCGAAATCGGCACCCATCGCCTGCGCGGCCAGCACCGAACGTCCGGTCGCGATCGAACCCGACAGAGCGACCAGCCCGTCGAACCATTCGCGGATTTCCTGCATCAACGCGAAGGGCGACTGCGTGCCCGCGTGGCCGCCTGCACCGGCAGCGACCGGGATCAGGCCGGTTGCGCCCTTCTCGATCGCCTTGTGCGCGAAGCGGTTGTTGATGACATCGTGCAGCGTGATGCCGCCCCAGTTTTTGACCGCCTGGAACACCTCTTCACGCGCGCCGAGCGAGGTGATGACCAGCGGCACCTGCCACTTCTCGCACACCTGCATATCCTCTTCGAGGCGCGCATTGGAGCGGTGGACGATCTGGTTGACCGCGAAGGGTGCGGCGGGCCGGTCCGGGTTGTCGCGGTTATGCGCGGCCAGTTCCTCGGTGATTCGATGGAGCCATTCGTCGAGCACGCCCGAAGGCCGCGCGTTCAGCGCCGGGAAGCTGCCGACGATCCCCGCCTTGCACTGTGCAATGACCAGATCGGGGCCGGATACGATGAACAGGGGCGAGCCGATAACGGGCAGACGGAGCCGATCGAACGGGGCGGGAAGGGGCATTGATGGTCTCTCCGGACTGGTGTTTGCGGTGGGGTCTATGCGCCGGTTCCGGCGGTGTCGAGATTGCCGTTACGTCAACTCAAGCAGATGCTCGATGTCATAGACCCGCGCCGCGTTCCCCGCGAACAGTACGCGCTTCTCTTCATCCGAGGCGCCTGAAGCGAGCCGTTTCAACGCGTTCCACAGCGTGGCGTAGCTGCCCGCCCACTTGTCCACCGGGTAGTTGCTTTCGAACATCGCGCGGTCCGTCCCGAACGCCTCGATGCAGGTATCGACATAGGGCCGCCACATCCGCGCGAGCTCTTCGGATGATACGCTTTCGGTCGGGCCTTCGGCGGGCATTCCGCAGAACTGCATTGCGAAACCGCCCAGCTTCACGACCACGTTCTGGCACTCGGCAAGCTCGCGGATCGAGCCACGCCAGCGCTCGAAGTTCTCGTCCAGCTTGCCCGCGTAAGCCGCGCTGCCCAGCGGTGTGCCGCAATGGTCGAGCACGATGGTCTGGTCGGGGAAGGCCCGCGCAAGGTCGATCACGTCGCCCAGCTGGGGTTCGAGCACCCAAGCATCGAAGGTCATCCCGCGCTTGCCCAGTTCGGCAAAGCCTTCCCGGAAGGCGGCATCGCGGTAGAGTCCTTCGGGATGGTGGAATGCGGGGCCGAGCACGCTGGGGTCGGCATCCCATGCGCCCGCGTGACGGATGCCCTTGAAACGTGCGCCGCCAGCCTGAGACAGCGCATCGAGCACTTCGCCAGCCCCGGCTCCATGCCGCAGGTCCGCATGGCCGACGATCCCGGCGCATGGCCGGGTATCCCCGTAGAGGCCGCTGGCACCCTGCGCAGCGACTCCGCGCGCGTACTCGACCTCACCGACGACCTTCAGCGCCTCGGGCCGGGAGACATCGTAGAACGCCCCGCATTCCATGAACACGGTGCCGATGATCCGATGGCCGCTGGCGGTGTCGGCCATGAACTGGTCGAAGGTGTAGTGGGCGGAGAGGCCGACCGTTTCGAGAAACGGATGAAGCGGTTCGGGAAACGCGCCGATCAGCGCGCGCAAGTCCCACAGATGATGGTGCGGGTCGATGATCGGCAGGTCGGGTTCGATGATCGCTTCGGGTTGGGTCATGCGCTCTCCTTGGTCCGGGTGGCACAGGGACCGGGGGTGGCTGCAAAACCGGTTTCGAAGGGATTTCGCCTTGCGATCAATCGCATGGGCGGCACTGCGGCGCGCGCAGTGTCACCTTTCGCATTTGTCGGGCGAAGCCTCGTCTGCATCCTCTCTCCGGTCTCTTCTGTGTGAAGTAGATCCATGTGGCGCAGCCTGCCGCAACCGGGCGGCGTAGGAAAGGCCCCTTAGGCCAGCGCGGCCAGCGCATCTTCGGCGCTCTCCACGCGCGGCCATTCTTGCGGAGGCTGGTGCCGCAGCCAGGTATATTGCCGCTTGGCGTAGTTGCGGGTGGCGCGCTGGCCCTTCTCGATCATCTCGTCGCGCGAGCATTCGCCGCGCAGCCAGCCCGCAATCTCGCGCACGCCGATCGCGCGCATCACCGGCAGATCGGGGTCGAGCTCGCGCGCCAGCAGCGCCTCCACCTCCGCCACCGCGCCCTCTTCCAGCATCGCCAAGAACCGCGCATCGCAGCGGGCGTAGAGCCACTCGCGCTCCGGCAGCAGGATGACCGGCGACAGCGCGACCCGGTTCGCTATCCCGCCTTCCTTGCGCTGTTGCCACTCGCCCAGCGTCAGCCCGGTCGCGCGGACCACCTCCAGCGCGCGGGCGATGCGCTGCGTGTCGCCCGGATCGAGCCGTGCGTGACTCGCCGGGTCTGCCGTCGCGAGCTCGGCAAAGGCATCGGGCGTGGGCAGGGCGCGCACTGCGTCGCGGACATCGGCAGGGATCGCGGGGACGGGCGCGATCCCCTCCATCAGCGTGCGGATATAGAGGCCCGTGCCGCCGACCAGGATCGGCACATCGCCGTGGGCGTGGATATCGGCAATCTCGCGCTTCGCAGCCTCGGCCCATTGCGCGGCGGAGCAGGCCTCCGCCCCGTCCCACGCGCCATACAGGCGATGCTCTGCCCGCGCGATCTCTTCTGCCGAGGGGCGCGCGCTCAGCACCTGAAGATCGGCGTAGACCTGCGCGCTGTCCGCATTGACGATCACGCCCTTGCGGCCCTCGTTCTTCAGCCGCTCCGCCAGGTCGAGCGCCAGCGCGCTCTTGCCGCTGGCGGTCGGCCCTGCGATGAGCGTCAGAGGCCCTTGCACCGCTTTTCCGGAGATCTCGTTCGTGCTCATCGCCCGTGTCCTAGCAGAGCCCGTGCCCTCCGAGGCAAGCCTGCAATCGCTGGAGGCCGCATTATCCGCCGCCGGACAGCCCTTTGCCGAAGCGATGATGCTGGAACATTGCGGCGAGGTGCTGGAAATCTCCATTCCCGAGGGCACGCGAGATGTCGTCGCCCCGCTGGTGGAGAAGCATCTCGCGCCCGTCGCCGCGCTGTTCGCCGACGATACGATCGCGATCCCGCGCCTGCTGGTGAGCGACATGGATTCGACCATGATCGGGCAGGAATGCATCGACGAGCTGGCCGATTTTCTGGGGGTCAAGGCGCAGGTCGCCGAGATTACCGAGCGCGCGATGCGCGGCGAGCTGGACTTTGCGGGCGCGCTGGACGAGCGCGTCGCCCTGCTAGAGGGGTTGGAGGAAACCGCGATCGAGCAGTGCCTGGCTCAGCGGATTTCGCCCACGCGCGGCGCGGGCACGGTGATTGCCACGCTCTCCGCCCACGGCGCGCGCTGCGTGCTGGTGACCGGCGGGTTCCACCGCTTTGCCGACCCGATTGCGGAGCGGCTCGGGTTCGATCGGGTGGTCGGCAATCGCCTGCTGATCGAGGATGGCAAGCTTTCGGGCAAGGTCCAGAAGCCGATCTGCGACAGCGCCACGAAGGAGCGGACCTTGCGCGAGGAAGCCGCCGAGCTGGGCGACGGGGCGCGCACGCTCGCGCTCGGCGACGGGGCGAACGACACGCCGATGCTGCGCGCGGCCGATTACGGCATCGCCTACCGCGCCAAGCCCGCGACCCGCGCGGCGGCGAACGGGTGGATCGATTGCGAGGATATGACCGCGCTGCTGCTGCTGCTGGGGATCGACCGCAAGAGCTGGGTCCGCCGCTGAGCGCGCGTGCGCGAAAAAGCGCTTGATTATGGCGTGGCGAGGCCTTATTGACATTTGTGTCAGTAAGGAAAATCGCATGACTGAAGCCAGCTCTGTTGATCCCGCAGCCTCCGCAGTCGAATGTGCGCGCGACGGTACGCCGCTGCGCGATCCGGCGCGTCCGGTGCCCAAATACCGCCCGCTGACCGCGATCCATCATTTCCGCGAGCTGCTGAAGGACAAGGAAGACACCAGTCACGTCTTCCGCATTTTCGAGGCATTGCCGCACAAGAGCTTCATGCCGCGCGTGCGCGAACTCACGCTGAGCGAGCAGGGTGAGCGGCTGCGCGCCGAAGAGCCTTACCTGCCTCCGATCCTCGACGATCACGAAACCCTGCGCAAGCTGCCGCAGGGCACCGTCGCGCATGCCTATTGCGACTTCATGGAGCGCGAAGGGTTGTCTGCCGCCGGGCTGGTGGCCGAGGCGGACAAGCTCGGGCGGCAAAGGTTCGGCGACCTGGTCGAATGGTTCGGCTTCCGCAGCCGCGACACGCACGACCTGATGCATGTGCTGACCGGCTATGGCCGCGATGCGCTGGGCGAACAATGCGTGCTGCTGTTCACCCACGGCCAGCAGCCCAGCCACGGCCACCTGCTGATCGGCTATGCCGGGGCGTGGAACATCAAGAAGATGACCGGGCGCAGCAAGGCGCCGGTGTACAAGGCCGCCCGTCAGGCGCAGCGCACCGGCACCGCGTGCCCCGCGCTGGTCGGCATGTCGATCCGCGAGCTGCTGGCCATGCCGCTGGACGAAGCGCGGGCGATGCTTAACATTCCCGAACCGCACTGGTATCGCGAATGCCATCGGGTGTGGAAGGAAGAGGGGATCGACCCTTACGACCTGCTCGGCACAGAGCCGCAGGGCACGCCCGCCGCAGCCTGACCCGCTAGAGCCAGCTGGCAATCCGGCTGAGCGGCTTCTTGTCGAGCGCATGCTCGGGTACGGTGGCATCGGCTGCCGGATGCCCCGCGACCACGATCATAAGCGGCTTCTCCCACTCGGGCCGGCCGCAAACCTCCCGCAGGAAACCCATTGGCGAGGGCGTATGTGTCAGCGTCGCCAGCCCTGCCTCGTGCAGTGTCGCAAGCAGCATTCCACACGCAATCCCGACACTTTCGGTGACGTAGTAGTTCTGCGTGGTGCCATCCTCGGCGATCCCGCCTTTGCGCTGCGCGAAGCACACGATCAGCCACGGCGCGGTCTCCAGGAACGGCTTGTCCGCGTCCGTACCCAGCGGGGCAAGAGCATCGAGCCATTGCTCACCCGCCTTGCCGGCATAGAAGGCGCGCTCCTCTGCCTCCGCCGCCTCACGGATCGCGCGCTTTTTCTCGGGCGAGCCGACGACGGCGAAATGCCATGGCTGGTGGTTCGCGCCATTGGGCGCGGTACCTGCCGCGAGGATCGCCGCCTCGATCACTTCGCGCGGTACGGGCGTGTCGGCAAAGCTGCGGCAGGAGTGGCGGGTCTTCAGGCGATCGTACGCGGCGCGGGCGCGCGCGATCCGCTCTTCGTCGGTGAGGTGGGGCAGTGCGGGGAAGGGGGGATGGCGCTCGCTCATCGCCCCTCCTTATCCGCGCCGCCCCTGCGTGTCGAAAGGCTCAACGCATCCGCGCCGTGGTCTCTCCGGTGGAGCCGTCATAATACAGCGCGACCTGGCCCTGCATCTCGCAGAAGTTGATTTCCGGCCAGGCGACCTGTTCGCCATCGACCTCGTAGACCACCAGAATGTCCCACCAGCAGGTATCGGCAGAGCGGGAGAAGTCGATGTTGAGGACGGCGTCGTCCTCCAGCACATCGAAGCCGAGCAGGTCTTCTTCCCAGTCGTCGGTGCCGGTGGGCGAGATGTAGATTTCGGAAATGGTGTAGCCGGTGCGGTTGGTGACCGACAGCACCTCGTCCTGCGCCAGCGCGGGCGCACAAAGCGCCATGCTGCCTGCCAGCCCGGCTAGCATTGCCCAGTGTTTCATAGATCGAATCCCCTCCAAATCGAGGCGACCCGGGCCTGTATCTAGCAGCGGGCAGATCGACCGGGAAGCCGATCCGGCCTGCGCGTCACCGCAAATCCTTGCGGATCACCAGCTTGAGGCCCGACCATGTCTCGTCCACCGCGCACACTTTCGTATCGACCAGCCCGATCGGCAGGGCGACCTCGCGGATCGTGTCTTCGGTGACATCGGTGGGCACCTTGGATGCCTGCTTCGGCCAGCTGACCCAGATATGGCCGTCGGCGGCGATCTGGTTGCGCAACGTGGCGAGCAGGCTGTCCAGCTCTTCGCGCGTGGTCACGAAGATATGCGCAGCGTCGATCCCTTCTGCCGGATCGGCGACGAAGATCAGGTCCAGCGCATATTCGCCGATCTCGTCCTGCACGCTCTCGGGCATGGCGTGGAACCACACCCGCTGATCGTCGCGCAGGTTGAGCTTTTTCGCCAGCGGCGTTTCGGAGTAGCCTGCGGGCATGCCTAGCCTTCCATCCACTCCTGGAAGAACGCCTCGTTCGCCGCACGCAGCTCGTCGATCTTCACGCCCAGCAGGCTGTCTCCGCCGACCGTGCCCAGACGGCGGAAGCCGACCAGTGCGGCGGCCTCGCTCTCGGGTCCTTCGGCGACGATCGCGTTGAACGCTTCGACCTTGTCCGGGCTGACGGTGACGACGTAGCGGCTCTGGTCCTCGCCGAACCACCACTGTGCGGCGGTGTAGGCATCGTTCGCGGTCACTTCCGCGCCGATGTTGCCCGCCAGCGCCATTTCTGCCAGCGTCACGGCGAGCCCGCCGTCGGAGCAGTCGTGCACCGCGCTCAGCAGGCCTTCGTCGATCAGCCGCAGCACGATCTCGCCCGCGCCGCGTTCGGCCAGCAGGTCGACCGGCGGCGCGCGCCCTTCGTCTCGGCCGTGCACTTCCTTGAGCCACAGAGACTTGCCGAGGTGCGAGCGGACCGGATCGGGCTTGGCCCAGAATTCGGGCGCGATCAGGTAGATCGCATCGCCTTCGCCCTTGAAGCCGATGCTGGCGAGCTTGTCGTAATCCGCGACCAGCCCGACCCCGCCGATGGCAGGCGTGGGGAGGATGGCCGAGCCACCGCCGGTCGCTTTGCTCTCGTTGTAGAGCGACACGTTGCCGCTCACCACGGGGAAGTCGAGCGTGCGGCACGCTTCGCCCATGCCGTCCAGAGCGTGGACGATCTGCGCCATGATCTCGGGCCGCTGCGGGTTGGCGAAGTTGAGGCAGTTGGTGATCGCGAGCGGCTTCGCGCCGACCGTGCACAGGTTGCGGTAGGCCTCCGCCACCGCCTGCTTGCCGCCTTCGTAAGGATCGGCATGGACGTAGCGCGGGGTGCAATCGGTGCTGATCGCGAGCGCCTTCTTCGTGCCGTGCACGCGCACCACGCCCGCGTCGCCGCCGGTCTGGAGCGTATCCGCACCCACCTGACGGTCATATTGCTCGAAAATCCACCGCCGCGAGGCGAGGGCGGGGCTGCCCATCAGCTTGAGCAGGTCCGCGCCGACATCCGCGCTGTCGGGCACGTTCTTCATCGGCGTGATCTTCGCCCACTCGCCGTATTCCTCACGGCTCAGGTAGGGGCGATCATACAGCGGCGCATCGTCCGCCAGCGGCCCGAGCGGAATGTCGCACACGGTCTCGCCTTCGAAGTCGAGGACCATGCGGCCGGTATCGGTGACTTCGCCGATCACCGCGAAGTCCAGCTCCCACTTCTCGAAGATGGCGCGGGCTTCCGCCTCGCGGCCGGGCTTGAGCACCATGAGCATCCGCTCCTGGCTCTCGCTCAGCATCATTTCGTAGGGGGTCATCCCCTCTTCGCGCTGGGGTACGTCGTCCATCTTCAGGCGAATGCCGACGCCGCCATTCGACGCCATTTCGACGCTAGAGGAGGTGAGCCCCGCCGCGCCCATATCCTGAATCGCGACGATCGCGTCGGTCGCCATCAGTTCGAGGCACGCCTCGATCAGCAGTTTTTCGGTGAAGGGGTCGCCGACCTGCACGGTGGGGCGCTTGGTCTCGGCGTCTTCCTCGAAATCCGCGCTCGCCATGGTAGCGCCGTGGATGCCGTCGCGCCCGGTCTTGGAGCCAACATAGACGATGGGATTGCCCACGCCGGTCGCGGCAGAATAGAAGATCTTGTCGCTATCCGCGACGCCCACGGTCATCGCGTTGACGAGGATATTGCCATCATAGGCCGGGTCGAAATTGGTCTCGCCCGCCACGGTCGGCACACCCACGCAATTGCCGTAGCCGCCGATGCCCGCGACCACGCCCTGCACCAGATGCTTCATCTTCGGGTGATCGGGCCGCCCGAAGCGCAGCGCGTTGGCGTTCGCTACCGGTCGCGCGCCCATGGTGAAGACGTCGCGCAGGATGCCGCCCACGCCGGTCGCCGCACCCTGATAGGGTTCGATGTACGAAGGGTGGTTGTGCGACTCCATTTTGAAGATCGCAGCCTGACCGTCCCCGATATCGATCACGCCCGCATTCTCGCCCGGGCCGCAGATCACCCACTCGGCCTCGGTAGGAAGCTTCTTGAGATGCAGGCGCGAGGATTTGTACGAGCAATGCTCGCTCCACATGACCGAGAATATGCCGAGTTCGAGCAGGTTGGGCTCACGCCCAAGCGCGTTCAATACGCGCTCGTATTCCTCGGGGCTCAGCCCGTGCTGTTCGACGACTTCGGGGGTGATCTCGGATGTGGTAGTAGTCATGGGACGCGCGCTTAAACCGCTCCGCGTGCCAGCGCCAGTCCTACGCTATCGTTTCGCACGCCGCGTGTGGCCCAGCCACCATGCGCCGAGCGTGGCAAGCGCGTAGGCGAAGAACGCGGTGATCGAGATCGCGGGCGTCACCGCCTCCGGCTCCGGCCCGAACCAGTTGACCGCCTGCAATCCCAGCAGCAGCACGCCGAGCACGATCGCAGGCACCGCGGGGCCGCGCGTGCGTGAGAGGAAAAATGCCAGCGCGCCGAAGGTCAGCGCCAGTTCCAGCGGCATTTCGACCGCCGGATAATTCCACAGGCCGAGGCCCAGCTTGGGCGGATGGCCCGCCAGCGTCAGATCGGGACGGTGCACGAGCAGATCGAGCAGCCAGTGCGACAGCACCACGCAGCCCGACAGAAAGCCCGCCGACCGGTCGCGCGTGACCAGCCATGCGAGCAGAGCAAAGGCCACTGCAAACCCCGCGCTGCCCAGCAGGCTGTGCGTATAGGGCATGTGGTAGAGGTCCATCGGGTTCATCGCGGTGATGCCGGGGGAGACCCGCATGTCCTCGATACCCAGCAGCAGGAAAGCGAAGAACGCCCAGTCGACCGCCTGCGCCGCGATGAAATACAGCGCCAGCCGGGGCCGCTTCGGCGTCAGCGCCGCCGCCACGAATGCAGGCGCGAAATGACCGATGAACATGTGCTTTCTTCCCCAAACCCCGCGTGCGCTTGCTTGACCCGGCTTCGGCGGGGCGTCAATGCTCGCCCGCGATGGCAGAGGATCCACAGAACATTTCCGACATGAGCTTCGAGGAAGCTCTCAGGGCTCTCCAGCAGGTCGTGCGCCAGTTGGAAGACGGAGAGGTGCCGCTCGACCAGTCGATCGCGCTGTACGAACGGGGCGAGAAACTGCGCGCGGCGTGTCAGGCACGGCTCGACGCGGCGCAAGCCCGGATCGAGGCGATCGTGCTCGATGCGAAGGGCCAGCCGAGCGGGACGAAGCCGTTCGACGGCTCCGAATGACGCAGGCTTCCGAGATGGATTTCGAGGATACGCACGGCGCCCGGCTCAAGATGGCACTCGCCACGATCCGCACGGATGTGGACGATGCGTTCGACGCTTTGCTTCCGGTGCCGGGCGATACCCGCGCGCCGCTGGTGGAGGCGATGCGCCATGCCGCAATCGGTGGCGGAAAGCGGGTGCGCCCGCTGCTGCTGGTCGCGACCGCGACGATGCTCGGCGTGTCGCGCGAAGCGGCGGTGCTGGCGGGAACTGCGGTCGAATCGATCCACGTCTATTCGCTGATCCACGACGATCTGCCGTGCATGGACGATGACGACATGCGCCGCGGCAAGCCGACCGTGCACAAGGCGTTCGACGAAGCGACCGCGGTGCTGGCCGGCGACGCGCTGCATGCGCTCGCGTTCGACGTCCTGACCGACAGTTCGGTGAGCAGCGATCCCTTCATCCAGGCCGAACTGGTCCGCTGCCTTGCGCAGGCGAGCGGGATGAGCGGCATGGCCGGCGGGCAGGCGATGGACATGGCCGCCGACAGCGCGACCTACGATCTGCCCACGATCACCCGCCTGCAACAGCTGAAGACCGGCGCCCTGCTGACCGCGAGCGTGGAGATGGGTGCGATCCTTGCCCGTGTACCGCACGATGCGCGCGGGCACCTGATCGCCTATGCGCGCGACATCGGCCTCGCCTTCCAGATCGCCGACGATCTGCTCGATCACGAGGGTGACGAGAACAAGGCGGGCAAGGCGCTGCGCAAGGACGACGAACAGGGCAAACAGACCTTCGTTTCGCTGATGGGCGCCGACGCGGCACGCGCGCAGGCGAAGGCGCTGGTCGAGCAGGCCTGCGGACATTTGGCGCATTACGGCGAGGATGCGGGCGTGCTCTGCGACCTGGCCAGGTATATTGTGGAGCGGGATCGTTGAGTGAGCGTATAGGCATCTACCCCGGCACGTTCGACCCGATCACGCGCGGACATGCGGATATCATCCGCCGCGCGGCGCGTCTGGTCGACCGGCTGATCATCGGGGTCACCACCAACCCATCCAAGAACCCGATGTTCGACACCGAGGAGCGCCTGGCGATGGTCAAGCGCGAGGTCGCGAACATGAACCTCGCCAATGTCGAGGTGATCGGGTTCAACGCGCTGCTGATGAAGTTTGCCGAGGCGCAGGGGGCCAGCATGATCGTGCGCGGCCTGCGCGCGGTAGCGGACTTCGAATACGAATATCAGATGGCTGGCATGAACCAGCAGCTCGACGACGAGATCGAGACCGTGTTCCTGATGGCAGACGTCTCTCTGCAGCCGATCGCGTCCAAGCTGGTCAAGGAGATCGCGCTGTATGGCGGCGACATTTCCAACTTCGTCAGCCCGACCGTGCGCGACGATGTGGTCGCTCGGGTCGAGAAGATCGGCCTCAAGGGTGACTATTGAGAGCCGCCGCGCCGCCGCATTCGTTCATTGCACCGACAGCGCGCGCTTAGTATCGCCGCGCCATTCCTCCACAATTCGTTTGTGAGACACATGTTCAAGACTTTTCTTTCCGCCGTTGCCCTTTCCGCGCTGGCCGTCACTCCGCTGGCCGCCCAGGATGTGGAGGCAGAAGCGCCGCCGGCTGAGCGGGCGATCTCCGACTACGCGACGATCGACTACAACCTGCAGGAAGACCGGGAGAATATCCTGTTCCTCGACCTGTCGAACGGCCAGCGTGTCGCGATCCGGCTGATGCCGGACTGGGCGCCGCACCATGTCGAGCGGATCAAGACGCTGGCGCGCGAAGGCTTCTACGACGGGGTGATCTTCCACCGCGTGATCGAAGGGTTCATGGCGCAGACCGGCGATCCGACCGGCACCGGGCAGGGCGGGTCGGAGCTTCCCGACCTGCAAGAGGAATTCAACCCGATGCCGCACGTGCGCGGCACGGTCTCGATGGCCCGCGCGCAGGACGAGAACAGCGCCAACAGCCAGTTCTTCATCGTGTTCTACCCGCGCTTCAAGCTGGACAGGAAATACACCAATTTCGGCCGCGTGATCGCGGGGATGGATGCGGTCGACGCGATCACGCGCGGCGAGCCGCCTGCAAACCCGACCCGGATCGTGCAGGCTTCGATCGCCGCGGACAACCGCCCCGCGCCGAGCCCTGCGCAGCTGGCCGCGCCCGCGAATGCCGATGCGCGCACGATGAGGGTCGATGAACTGAACGCCCCGATCGGGGAGTGACCCGATCGCTTTGACGCGCTAGCGGCACCCCCCATGCGCGTTGACCTTTTCGATTTCGACCTCCCGCAGGAGAGGATTGCCCTGCGCCCGGTTGCCCCGCGCGACGCGGCGAAGATGCTGGTGGTGGATGGCGCTGCGCCGTTTGCCGACCGGCAGGTGTGCGACCTGCCCGACCTGCTGCGCGCAGGCGACGTGCTGGTGTTCAACGATACCCGCGTGATTCCCGCCCAGCTAGAAGGCGAGCGCATTCGCGAAGGCGCATCGGGCGCGGCGATCGGAGCGACGCTACACAAGCGGATCGACGCACGCCGCTGGCAGGCCTTCGTCCGCAATGCCAAGCGGCTGCGAGAAGGCGACACGATCAGGTTTCCCGATGGCGTGTCGGTAACCGCCGAAGCGCGGGCCGAGGATGGCAGCTGGACGCTGGCCTTCGCGGGTGATGAACCGGTCGAGCAACTGCTCGCCCGGGCGGGCGCGATGCCCCTGCCGCCCTACATCGCGCAGCGCCGCGCTGCGGACGAGCGTGACGCGCAGGACTATCAGACCCTGTTTGCGGACAAGGCGGGTGCCGTCGCTGCACCCACCGCCGCGCTCCATTTCACGCCCGAACTGGTCGAGCGGCTCGATGCGGCGGGGATCGTGCGCGAAACGCTGACGCTGCATGTCGGCGCGGGCACCTTCCTGCCGGTGAAGGCGGATGACACCGCGCAGCACAAGATGCACGCCGAGTGGGGAGAGATCACCGTGGAGGCAGCCGCACGCCTAAACGCCGCGCGCGCCGAGGGCCGCCGGGTGATTGCGGTCGGCACAACCAGCCTGCGCCTGCTCGAAAGCGCGGCGGACCAGAACCACACGATCCAGCCATTCGCCGGCGACACCGACATCTTCATCACGCCGGGATATGAGTTTCGCGCGGTGGACGGGCTGATGACCAATTTCCACCTGCCCAAATCGACCCTGATGATGCTGGTCAGCGCGCTGATGGGGCGGGAACGGATGATGGGGGTATATGCGTACGCCATCGCGCACGAATACCGCTTCTATTCCTACGGGGATTCCTCGCTGCTATTGCCGTGACCATGCCCGAAAGAGAGCTCCCCATCCATCACCGCGCCACCGATCCGGGTGGAAGGGTCTGGAGCTTCGGTAGCGTGACCTGGGTCCATTGCCCCGAATGCGACCACGCCGCGAAAAGCACGGGCAGCAGCGTGTCCTGCGCCCATTGCGGATACGCCACTATTCCGAGCCTGAAGCCGTACAGCGACAAGTGGGCCTATCCGACCTCTTCCAACCCGCGCTGCGGCCATTGCGGCAATCCCCTAGACAGGCGTGACCGCCCGACCGCGCGTCACAAGGACGGCAAGCTGTTCGTGAGCATCCGCTGCGATCATTGCGACGAGACGGAGGATTATCCCGCATCGCCCGGCTCCGACCCGGCAGCCAGTCGACCCTACCGCCTGCTCCGCCGGTACCTCGAGACACAGGTCGGCGGCGAAACGCTGTGGGTGAACAATCTCGTCCATCTCGAAGCGCTGGAGGACTGGCTTGGCGCAAAGGTGCGCGAGCGTGGCCCGCAGCCCGGCCTCACCATGATGGCTAAGCTGCCGCGCTGGATGAAGGCATCCACCAATCGCGCCAAGGTGTTACGCGGACTGGCGCAATTGCGCGAACGTGCCGAGCGGGCAGGGATCGACGAATAGGCGACCAATTCGTCGCCGGGCTCTCTTGTAATACCTGCGCCTTGCGCCAAATAGTCGCGCATGCCTGAACCGATCCTAGAGCTTGCCGGCCTCACAAAAGTGTTTCCCGGAGGGTTCAAGGCGCTCGACAATGTCGATCTGACCATCAACCGCGGCGAGATTTTCGCGCTGCTCGGCCCCAACGGCGCGGGCAAGACCACGCTGATCGGCGCGGTTTGCGGCTTGGTGCGGCCGACATCGGGTACGATCTGCGCTTTCGGTCAGGATACCAAAAGCGACTGGCGGCAGGCCCGCGCGCGCATCGGACTGGTCCCGCAGGAACTCTCGACCGACATGTTCGAGCCTGTGCTGCACGCGGTCGAATATTCGCGCGGCCTCTTCGGCCTCGCCCCCGATCCCGCGCGGATCGAGGAAATCCTGCGCTCGCTGAGCCTGTGGGACAAGCGCAACAACCGCATCATGGAGCTTTCCGGCGGGATGAAGCGGCGCGTGCTGATCGCCAAGGCGATGGCGCACGAGCCGGACCTGCTGTTTCTCGACGAGCCGACCGCAGGCGTCGATGTCGAACTGCGCAAGGACATGTGGCACCAGATCGACGCGATGCGCGCGCGCGGTGTGACTGTGATCCTGACCACGCATTATATCGAGGAAGCCGAGGAAATGGCTGACCGGGTCGGCATCATCCGCGGCGGCAAGATCCTGATGGTGGACCAGAAGGACGCGATGATGGCCCGGCTCGGGCGGACCGAGGCGCATGTGATGCTCGCACAGCCGCTCGACACGCTGCCGCCCGCAATCGCGGCCTTCCCGGTAGAGCTGGAGGAGGGCGGACGTTCGATCTGCTATCGCGGCGGCGACGGCACGGGCAAGGGCCGCGAGGAAGTGGCCGAGCTGACCAAGGCGCTGATCGCGAGCGGGATCGACTATGTCGGCATCGATGTGCGCGAAAGCAGCCTGGAGGACATCTTCGTCTCGCTGCTGGGCGATGAAGAGGAGAAGGCGGCATGAGCTTCAACGCGCGTTCCGCATGGTCGATCTATCGGCGTGAGCTGTGGCGCTTCCTGCGCACGGCGTTCCAGTCCGTTCTTGCACCGGTGCTCACCACATCGCTCTATATCCTCGTCTTCGGCAGCGCGATCGGCGACCGGATGCCTGACGTGGGCTCGGTCGATTACGGCGCGTTCATCATTCCCGGCCTGCTGATGCTGACCCTGCTGGGCGAGACGACCAGCAATTCGAGCTTCGGCATATACATGCCGCGCTTCACCGGCACGATCTACGAACTGCTGAGCGCGCCCGTGGGCGTGGCGGAGACACTGGCCGGCTTCGTCGGTGCGGCTGCGACCAAGAGCCTGATTCTGGCGGCGATCATCCTCCTGACCGCGCGGATATTCGTGCCTTACGACATCGCGCATCCGGTGTTCGCCTTCGTGTTCATCCTGCTGGTCGCGGCCAGTTTCAGCCTGTTCGGCTTTATCCTTGGCATCTGGGCGGACAGTTTCGAAAAGCTGGGCATCATCCCGATGCTGATCCTGACCCCGCTGACCTTCCTGGGTGGCACGTTCTATTCGATCGCGGACCTGCCCGCGCCGTGGAACACGGTCGCGCTGGCCAATCCGATCGTCTACCTCGTCAGCGGGCTGCGCTGGACATTTTACGGCTCCGCCGATGTCAGTATCTGGCTCTCGCTGTCGCTGACGCTGGCCTTCCTCGTGATCTGTACAGCGGTCATCGCATACATCTTCCGTACCGGGTGGCGGTTGCGCAACTGACGCGTTAAGCGGCTCGCCATGCCGACCAGAACGATTGCTGCCGCAGCACTATGCGGCCTGTTTGCAACGCCCGCCTTCGCCGAAGTCCCGCCCGATGTGCAGGCGATGATCGACGCCGCCATCGCCACCGGCGACAAGGCGAAGGTGGAAACCGTGTTCGACCTGGCCAAGCAGACCCAGCCCGACCACGCCGAGGAGATCGAGGCACTGGCGGTCGTCTGGCGCGCCGATCAGGAAGAGGCCAAGCGGCTCGCCGAACAGCACAAGCAGGAAGAGATCCGCCAGGCCGGAATGCTGGACCTGTGGTCCGGCGAAGGGCAGGTTGGTGCCTTCCTGTCGACAGGCAACAGCGAGGATGCCGGACTCTCGGTCGCGCTCAACCTCAAGCGCGAGGGGATCGACTGGACCCATGCGCTGCGTGCCAGCGCAGATTACCAGCGCTCCAACGGGGTGACGAGCCGGGAGCGGTATCTGGTTGCCTACGAGCCGCGCTTCCAGATGGGCGAGAACCTGTTCGCCTATGGTCTTGCTCAGTACGAGCATGACAAGTTCCAGGGCTTCGACCATCGCTACGCGGTTTCGGGCGGGGTCGGTTACACCCTGCTCGATAGCGATTCCGCGACGCTCTCGATCAAGGCAGGCCCGGCCTATCGCGTGACGCAGCGTACCGACGGCACCAGCGTCGACCGGATCGCCGGGCTGTTCGGGATGGACTTCGACTGGGAGCTTTCCGACCGCATCACCTTCACACAGGATGCCAACGCCGTGGCGGAGACCGGGGCGGAAGCGCTGCTGATCGTGGACAGTGCGAACACGACGCTCAATCTGCTCAGTGGGATCGATTTCAAGGTCAGCGACCGGCTGCGCTCGCGCCTTTCCTATCAGCTGGAATACAACAGCAATGTCCCTGCCGACCAGAGCAGCACCGATACGCTGACCCGCTTCACGCTGGTCTACGGTTTCTGACGGAAGCTAGTTCGCGGGGCACACGCGGAACGGCACCTCGTCGCGCTCGGCGCTACCCACCTCGAGAAACAGCGCCATCACGCGGGCGAGGTTTTCGGGCGGCAGCGGGGCGAGTTCTGCCAGCAGGCGGTCGGCGATCCGGCATCGTTCCCCATCGAACCCACGCGCGATCATGGTCGCAGCGGCGGGTGCCAACGCAGCCTTGGCGACGCCTTCGAAAGGCCCGTCGACTGGCAGGCGCGAACCTGCCAGCCGCTGCGCGACCTTGCGTGCACGCGGCCATGCACGCTCCGCCTGCGGGGCGAGCCTGGTCTTGAGCGAAGCCGAGCGTGTGCCGAGGAAAGGCTGGGCGGGCAGGGCACCCGCGCACCGCTGCTCGAGCGCGCCGACAAGCTCGGGCATGACATAGGCGACCAGCGCCTCGTTCTCCCCAGGCGAGATGCACGGGCGCGCAGGGGTTTGCGCGGCGGCAGTGGTGCTCGCGGCGAGCAGGCAGGCGAGGGGGGCAAGGTGGCGGATCATAGGGCGCAAGGGTTCCATGCTGGTCGGTCGGCCTGCGTTGCAGTGCGGGCACTGAGCAAAAGGTGAATGCGCTGGCGGATCGACAGCGCCGCCGCGCTGCATTAGCGGAGGATCGCGATGAGCACCCGTTTCCAGTTCGATATTTCCGCCCGCAGCGGTGCGGCCCGCACCGGCACGATCCAGATGATGCGCGGAGAGATCCGCACGCCCGCCTTCATGCCAGTCGGCACGGCCGCCACGGTCAAGGGGATGAAGCCCGAAAGCGTGTGCGCGGCGGGCGCGGACATCATCCTCGGCAACACGTACCACCTCATGCTGCGCCCCGGGGCGGAGCGGGTCGCGAGGCTGGGCGGGCTGCACAAATTCATGAACTGGGACCGCCCGATCCTGACCGACAGCGGCGGCTATCAGGTGATGAGCCTGTCCGATCTCAACAAGCTGACCGAGGAAGGCGTGGAGTTCCGCAGCCATCTCGACGGCTCGAAACACATGCTCACGCCCGAACGCAGCATGGAGATCCAGCGCCTGCTGGGCAGCGATATCGTGATGGCGTTCGACGAATGCCCCCGCGCGGACCGCCCGCTGGCCGAGATCGAGGCGAGCATGGAAATGTCGATGCGCTGGGCGAAGCGCAGCCGCGATGCTTTCGATGCAGGCGGCGAGCACGCCGCCCGCGCGGCGCTGTTCGGCATCCAGCAGGGTGCGCTGGACGAGGGCCTTCGCCGCCGCTCCGCCGAGGCGCTGAGCGAGATCGGCTTCGACGGCTACGCGATCGGCGGGCTCGCCGTCGGGGAAGGGCAGGAGGCGATGTTCGCCACGCTCGACTTCGCGCCCGGCCAGCTGCCCGATAATGCACCGCGCTACCTGATGGGGGTGGGCAAGCCGGACGATCTGGTCGGCGCGGTGGAGCGCGGGGTCGATATGTTCGACTGCGTGCTGCCGACCCGCTCGGGCCGCAACGGGCAGGCATTCACCTGGGATGGCCCGATGAACCTTCGCAATGCGCGCTTCGCGGAAGATACCGATCCGCTCGACAGCAAATGCGCCTGCCCCACCTGCGCGACCTACAGCCGCGCCTATCTGCATCACCTGATCAAGTCGGGCGAGATGCTGGGCGCGATGCTGCTGACCGAGCACAATATCGGCTTCTACCAGCAGCTGATGCAGGCGATGCGCGATGCGATCGCGCAGGATCGCTTCGCCGCCTTTGCGCGCGGCTTTCGCGATACCTATCTTCGGACAGGATGAGCTACCTCGCAGAACAGGACCGGCAGCAGCGGATCACGCTGCTCGTCATTCTCGGTCTGGGATCGCTGATGATCTGGCATGCGCCCTTCGGCGCGCTGCTGCTGTATCCGTTCACCATCCTGTCTACCTGGTTCCACGAGATGGGCCATGGCCTGTCCGCCATACTGATGGGCGAGCGGTTCGATTCGCTGGTGATCTATCCGGACGGATCGGGCGTCGCGATGTCGCTGGTCTCGCCCGATCGCACCGCGCTGCAGGATGCGATCATCGCGGCGGGCGGACCGATCGGCCCGGCGCTGGCAGGCGCGGCGCTGATCGCTTCGTCTCGCACGCTGAAGGGCACGCGCATCGCACTTGCGGTGCTGGGGGCGGCGCTGTTGCTGACGACCGCGATCTGGGTCCGCAGCGTGACGGGCTGGCTGGTCCTGCCGATCGCCGGGATCGCCATCCTCGCCATCGCCCGCAACGCCAATGCGGACCAGCAGCGCTTCGCGATCCAGCTGCTGGGCGTGCAGGCAGTGATCAGCGTGTGGGCGCAGTCGGGATATCTGTTCACCCAAGGCGGAATGCTGGGCGGCATGCCGCAGATTTCGGACACGGGGGCGATCTCCGCCGCGCTCGGCCTGTCCTACTGGTTCTGGGCGATCGTGCTCAGCGCGATCAACATTGCTATCCTGTGGTGGAGCCTGCGCTACGCATTTCGCCGCTGAACCCGCGGGCGCTGCGCGGCGGCGCGACGGGCAGGGGGACGGCGTGCGCATTCTTGGCGACGAACTGTGCGATCTCTTCCAGCGGCATCGGCCTGCTGAAGAAATAGCCTTGCAGATGCGTGCAGCCCAGCTCGCTCAGCACGGCGTTCTGTTCTTGGCACTCGACGCCCTCGGCGACGATCCCCATCGATAGCTGCCGCCCGAGGCCGATCACCGCTTCGACGATCGCCCGTGCGGTCTTCGAGGTTTCGATGTCGGCGATGAAGGACTTGTCGATCTTCACCTTGTCGAACGGGAACATCTGGAAATAGCTGAGCGAGGAATGGCCGACGCCGAAGTCGTCCATCAGGATCTGGATGCCGAGGCTACGCAGTTCCTCCAGCTGGGCGAAGGTTTCCTGCGTGTTCTCGATCACCAGGCGTTCGGTGACTTCAAGCTGGAGCCGATGGGGGGCCAGACCCGTGCGCTTCAGGGCGTCTCGGACGGTCGCCAGCAATTCGCCCGATTTGAACTGCTGGGGTGAAAGATTGACGGCAACCCGCATCGTTTCGGGCATCGCGATCATGTCGCTACATGCCCGGAAGATGAGTTTGCGGCCCAAATCGTCGATCAGGCCGCAGTCCTCTGCCAGAGCGATGAACATTTCGGGACTGATCGGGCCGCGTGTTTCGTGCTCCCACCGGGCCAGTGCCTCTACGCTGCTGACCATTCCGGTCCGCGCGGACATCACGGGCTGATAGTGCAGCACGATATCGCCCCGATTGATTGCCGTGCGCAGATCGCTTTCCAGCATCCGGCGATCGCGGACCTGAGCGTCCAGCGTCGCGTCGAACAGACAGATCCTTCCGCCGCCTTCCTTCTTGGCACGGTGCAGAGCCAGTTCGACCCTGTCGCGCAAGGCTTGGGGGAAGCCGCCATCTTCGGGGAAGAATGCCACGCCCACCGATGCACCAATATGACAGAAGGTCCCGCTGGCCACGACGGGCGCGGCCGCGATGCTGACGATCTTCTGGGCCAGCTGCACGGTCCGCATCTCCAGCCGGTCGCCCTTCAGGAGCACGATGAACTCGTCCCCACCGACCCGCGCGATCGTCCCCTGCGCGCCGCAAAGGATCTGCAGCCGCGTACCGATCTCCTGCAGCACCGCATCGCCGGCCGACTGGCCGAACTGTTCGTTGACTGCCTTGAAACGGTCGAGGTTGACGCACAGCATCGCGAAGGGCGTGCCTTCGCCGACATAATCCGCAAGCAGTTCCGAAAGGCTTGTGCGATTGAGCAGTCCGGTCAGGTCATCGTACCGCGCGAGCCACGTCTTCTCGGCTTCGGTGCGGCGAAAATCCGTCATGTCTTCGCCAACGCCGAGAACGTATTGCCCGGGACGATCGGGGCCATCCATCACGATGCGCGTCGTCCGGATATCGAAGGATCGGCCATCCTTGCTGATAAAGGTACTCTCGTAGCGGAACGGCCGCTTGATCTGCGCCGCCTTCTGGTCGCGCTGCTCGAATTCTTCGCCGATGGAGCCGAACAGTTCACGGTCGGATCGACCGATGATTTCACTCTCCGGCAAGCCCATAACGTCGCAGGCCTTGTCGTTGACCAGGACGTATTTCCTGGTCGAAAGATCCTTTACGAACAGCAACGAGGGCAGGTTCGCGACGATCGCATCGAGCTGGTTGCGCGTGTTGTTGCGGTCTGTCTCCAGGGCCTTTCTGTCGCGGATATCGCGGAAAATGGCTGCGAAGCCGCCGACACCGCCGCGATCTCCCCAGCGGGCGAGCGACATGTCGGTAAGCAATTCCTCGCCGTCCGCCGTCTGGACGGGCAATTCCGCAAAATTTCTCAGTTCGCCCGTCGGGCCTAGGGCTTTGACGCGTTCAAGTCTGCTCTGATGTCCGTCGCGATAGCGCTCCGGCATCAGGACTTCGATGCTTTCGCCCAGCATCTCGGCCGCCGGGCGGCCGAAGAGATCTTCCGCCCCGCCGTTCAGGAGGACGATCTTGCCTTCCCGATCTGCGGCCACGATCGCATCGCTCGTCGCATTGATGACCTTGGTCGCGATCTCCCCCCGAAGCCGGTTTCGACGTGCGATCAGCATGCGTGAGACGAGGCGCGCGAGCCCCTTCAGCAGGTCGGCACTCTTTTGGTCGAACTCGTCACGCGGTCTGGGATCGATGATGCACAGGCTGCCCACGCACGAGCCGTCCTCCAGGATCAGCGGGGCCCCGGCATAAAAGCGGATGCCGCCATCGGCAGTGACCAGCGGATTGTCGCAAAAGCGGGGATCGCGTGTCGCATCCTGCACCACCAGCAGGTCGCGCTGCTCGACCGTGTAATGGCAGAACGCGATGTCGCGCGGCGTTTCGACAAATGGAAGATTGACCCGCGATTTGAACCATTGCCGGTCGTGATCGATCAGGCTGATCGCAGCACTTTCCATGCCCAGCGAAGAAGCTGCCAGCGCGGTCAGATCGTCGAATTCCGTCTCGACCGGGGTGTCGAGAACCGCCAGCTCCGCCAACGCGTGGAGGCGTTGGCCCTCATCGCGCGGCTGATCGGGATCGGGCGGAACCATACGCCCGCGATAATCGCAAACCCTTATGAAATCGTTCGCGCCCGAAACGCCGCGATCCGTCGCGCGTAGACGGCAGAGCCAACGCACAAAAAAGGCGGCCCCGAAAGGCCGCCTCTTGTTGTCCGATTGGCGAACCGATCAGCGCGAATAGAATTCGACGATCAGGTTCGGCTCCATGGTGACCGGGTAGGGCACCTCGTCCAGCTTGGGCACGCGGGTGAAGGTCACCTTGTCGGTGCCGTCGGGCGAGACGTAGTCGGGGATGTCACGCTCGGGCAGGCTCTGCGCTTCGATGACCAGCGCCATGTCCTTGGCCTTGGCACCCAGGCCGATCACGTCACCGACGACGACGCGGCGGCTCGGGATGTTGCACTTGCCGCCATTGACGGTGATGTGGCCGTGGTTGACCAGCTGGCGCGCGGCGAAGATCGTCGGCGCGAACTTGGCGCGGTAGACGACCATGTCCAGGCGCTGTTCGAGCAGGCCGATCAGGTTCTGACCGGTATCGCCCTTCAGACGGGCGGCTTCCTGGTAGGTGCGCTTGAACTGCTTTTCGGTGACGTCGCCGTAATAGCCCTTCAGCTTCTGCTTCGCGCGCAGCTGCAGGCCGAAGTCGGACATCTTGCCCTTGCGGCGCTGGCCGTGCTGGCCGGGGCCGTAGGAGCGCTTGTTGACCGGCGAATTCGGGCGACCCCAGATGTTCTCGCCCATCCGGCGATCGAGCTTGTACTTGGCGCTCTTGCGCTTCGACATAATCCATTCCTTCAATTTGCTGACCCGCCCCAATGGCGAGCATCGAACCCGGCATCGCACCGACGGGAGTAAATCCACGTCGCGGCCACCGCTTCACCGGGGTGCGGGGCCAATCTCGTGAGGCTTTTAAGGAAAGCTCGCGAAGCGAAGCGCGCACATAGCAATATTCGTGCGCGGGTCAAGGTCTCGACAGGATGGCCGGGTCAGGGCAGAGGCAATCGCGATGAGCGAAACCGTAAAGACCCCCGAAGAGTGCGAAACCATGGCCGAAGTACGCGCCGGTGTCGACGTGCTCGACCGTGAACTGATGCGCCTGATCGCAGTGCGTTTCGGTTACATGCGCGCCGCCGCGCGAATCAAGCCCGAGAAGGGGCATGTCCGCGACGAGGCGCGCAAGGCGGAGGTCATCGCCAATGTCCGCGAGGACGCCCGGCGCGAACAACTGCCCGAAGAGGCGCTCGGCGCTATATGGGACGCACTCGTGGAGTCCTCGATCGCGTATGAAATGATCGAGTGGGAAAACCTACGGGCGTAACCCCCAAACCTCGGATTGGTGGAGGTCGTCGAAGAACGGCTCAGCTGCCGCCAGCAGCGCTGACGTGGGGCTTGCCAGCTTCGGGGTTGATATTCCCCTCGATCATTTCGCGCGCAAGTTCTTTCGAGTGTGCCTCGATCTCAGCCCAGCGCGACTTTGTGTAGCACAACTCTCGGCTCTTGCGGATGCGCGAGCCGGTGACCGCCTCACCCCGCTTGCAGATTACCGGATCGTCCGCGACGTCTGCAGTCGCCTCGGTGTCCTGCTGCTCGGAAACCTGCGCAGCAACCTGTCCCTCCGCCTGGCCGGGGGCCTGGGAGGCGAGCGCCATTACCAGAAGTGAAAGATACATTCTTGTTCTCCGAGCGATCAAGGTATTCGGTTTGTTACCACAATCGACCGCAGATGAACACTATTTCTCACAGACCACTTACGACGTCGCCTCGAAGTGGACCGAATTCTCTGCATGACTGCACGAATACCCGCGTCGATTAGCGGTTCGGCCGGAACTTAGGGCTCTCGCGGATCGCGCTCCAGCGAGGAAAGAACACCGCGCAAGGTGCGCACCTCCAGGTGGTTCCAGCCCGGCTTGGTCAGCACGCCGCGCAGCGTGCGCCGGGTGGCTTCGGTCCTCGACTCGGGGAGGAAATAGCCCTTGGGCTCCAGCATCCGCTCGAGATGCGCGATCAGCCCTTCGAGCTCATCCTGCGGGGCAGGTGGCAGCAGATCTTCCTTGGGCGGCTGCGCCAGTCCCTTCCGCTTGGACCATTCGTACGCGCACAGGATAACCGCCTGCGCGAGGTTGAGCGATCCGAAATCGGGATCGATCGGCACGGTCACGATGGTGCGGGCAAGCGCGACATCTTCCGTCTCCAGCCCAGAGCGCTCCGGCCCGAACAGGAACGCGCTGCGCCCGGGTTCGGCGTGGATCGCATCGGCGGCCTGCTCGGGCGTAACCACCGGCTTGGTCACGCCGCGCTTGCGCACCGTAGTGGCGAAGACATGTGCGCAGTCGGCCACCGCATCGGCGGTCGTCTCAAACACCTGCGCCTTGTCGAGAATGAAGTCCGCACCCGCCGCAGCGGGCCCCGCCGAAGGGTTGGGCCAGCCATCGCGCGGGGTGACGAGCCGCATCTCGCCAAGGCCGAAATTGGCCATCGCACGCGCCGCCTTGCCGATATTCTCGCCCAGCTGCGGGCGGACGAGAACGATGACGGGTTTCTCGCTCAGCGCTTGATCCGGCGATAGAGCATGTAGCCGGCCCCTGCCACGAGGCCGACCGGCCAGGTGATGACGGGCAGCAGCGCCGCGCCTACCACGCCGACCGCCGCGCCGGTCAGCACGGGCTTGGTGGAGGGATGATCCATCCCCTGTTTCATCATCCCGCTGAGTTCGGCGCGGGCGTCCTCGACCCAGTCCTGGCCGTTGCCGGGTTCTTTTTCGTCCATTGCTTACCTCCCGGGGTAGACGGGGAAGGCGGCGCACAATTCGCCGACTTCGGCGCGCACGGCCTGTTCGATCTGGGCATCGCCCTCCGGCCCGTTCTTGGCGAGGCCTTCGACCACGCGTGCGATCAGTTCGCCGATCTTGGTGAACTCGTCGGTGCCGAAGCCGCGCGTGGTGCCCGCCGGGCTGCCAAGCCGCAGCCCGCTGGTGATGAAGGGGCTGCGCTTGTCGAACGGAATGCCGTTCTTGTTGCAGGTGAGATAGGCCCGATCGAGCCCCTTCTCGGCGTCCTTGCCGGTCACGTCCTTGGCAGTCAGGTCGACCAGCATCGAGTGGTTGTCCGTCCCGCCGGAAACGATCCGCAGCCCGTGCGCTTCGAGGCTGGCGGCGAGCGCGCGGGCGTTGTCGACCACGCGGCTCGCGTATTCCTTGAACTCGGGGCGCAGCGCTTCGCGGAAGGCGACTGCCTTGGCGGCCACGATGTGCATCAGCGGGCCGCCCTGCATGCCCGGGAACACCGCCATGTTGAGCGGCTTGGAGTACTTCTCGTCATTCCACAGGATCACGCCCGAGCGCGGACCGCGCAGGCTTTTGTGCGTCGTGGTGGTGACGATGTCGCAATGCGGGAAGGGGGAGGGGTGGGCGCCGCCCGCGACGAGACCCGAGATATGGCTCATGTCGCACAGCAGGATCGCGCCCACTTCGTCGGCGATCTTGCGGAACGCCTCGAAGTCCCAGACGCGCGAATAGGCGGTGCCGCCGCAGATGATGAGCTTGGGCTTGTGCTCGCGCGCGGTCGCGGCAACTGCGTCCATGTCGATCAGCTCGTCGCCTTCGCGCACGCCGTAGGGCACCGGGGTGAACCACTTGCCGCTCATGTTGACCGGCGACCCGTGGGTCAGGTGCCCGCCCGAATTGAGGTCGAGCCCCATAAAGGTGTCGCCCGGCTGCAGCAGCGCGAGGAACACGGCCTGGTTCATCTGGCTGCCCGAGTTGGGCTGCACATTGGCGAATTCGCAGCCGAACAGCTGCTTCGCGCGGTCGATCGCGAGCGTTTCGACGACGTCGGCATATTCGCAGCCGCCATAATAGCGCTTGCCCGGATAGCCTTCGGCATACTTGTTGGTGAACACGCTGCCGGCGGCTTCCAGCACTGCAGTGCTGGCGATGTTCTCGCTCGCGATCAGCTCGATCTTGTCGCGCTGGCGGTTGAGCTCGCTGCGAATCGCCGCGTGGATCTCGGGATCGGCATCGGCGAGGGTATCGTGCCAGAAGCGATCTTCCGGGGTGCGCGAATCGCTGGTGGGGGCGGTCTGTGTGGCCATGGTGTCAGGCGCCTTCGGTAGCGGTGGGGTTGGAGAGCTTGTCGACGCGGCGCTGGTGCCGGTCACCCGCAAATGCGGTTTCGAGGAAGGTCTGGACACAGGCCTTGGCCTGTTCGATCCCGATGAGCCGGGCACCCATCGCGATGACGTTCGCGTCGTTATGCTCGCGGGCGAGTTTGGCCGATAGCTGTTCGGATACGAGCGCGCAGCGCACCTGCGGGTTCCGGTTCACCGCCATCGAGATGCCGATACCGCTGCCGCACAGGGCAATGCCGCGCATCGCGGTGCCATCGGCAACCACGCTGGCGAGCTTGTAGCCATAGTCGGGATAATCGACGCTGTCGGGAGTGTGCGGGCCAAGGTCGGCGACCTCATGCCCCTTCTCGACGAGCCATTCGTGAAGCGCCGCCTTCATTTCGAGCGCGGCATGGTCTGAAGCTATCGCGATACGCATGGGGGGCACATAGTCGCTGGTGCGCCCAGGCGCTACCCGCAACTCGGCACACATCCACGAACTGCATGCTCGTTTGGTCCGGACGAAACCAATCCGGTCGGTGCACCCTTATGCCCAAGCCGGTAAATCGGGCGAAGGCCCGCTACTCGCCCGCCTGCTCTTCCTCATGGCCGGCAATCAAATCATCCATCAAATCAGGCATATGCTCGAAGGTCACCGCCATGGCTTCATCCATGTAAGCCTGATTTGCTGCGGCAAAAGCGGGCTCCGAAAGAAGGTCGGTCGACCGGAGCATGAAGGACTTGCCCGTGTCGGTGCGAACGAAGGCGAGGATGTCCTCGAGCTCTTCCTTGCTGAAGATCGTCGCGTAGGACTTCGCCCAGGCGTCTATCAGCATTGGAATGTGCTTGCGAAGAATGACGCGCTGTTCGCGCGAGACATCAGCCTGCCACCGTTCGAGCACTGCGATGGCATCGGCATCGAGACCCATCTGGCTTTTCACCGTCTGGAGCGTCTGCGCTTCCATCTGATCGACGACCGCCATGAACATCTGTTCGCGAACCTCGACAGGATAGGCGGACTCGACAATCTGCTCCGCCAGCGCGACCCGGTCCGGTTCGGAATCCTGCGACAATGCCGGAACGGAAACCCCCGCCAGGGCCAAGGCAAGCGCTCCGGCAGCGATGCGGATCTTCGACAGCATCATCGTCGTCAGCTCTACTGATCCAGGAAGCTGCGCATCTTGCGCGAACGGCTCGGGTGCTTGAGCTTGCGCAGCGCCTTGGCCTCGATCTGGCGGATACGTTCGCGGGTGACCGAGAACTGCTGGCCGACTTCCTCCAGCGTGTGATCGGTGTTCATCCCGATGCCGAAGCGCATGCGCAGCACGCGTTCTTCGCGCGGCGTCAGGCTGGCGAGCACGCGGGTGACGGTTTCCTTGAGGTTGCTCTGGATCGCGGCATCGACGGGGATGATCGCGTTCTTGTCCTCGATGAAATCGCCGAGGTGCGAATCTTCCTCGTCGCCGATCGGCGTTTCGAGGCTGATCGGCTCCTTGGCGATCTTCATCACCTTGCGCACCTTTTCGAGCGGCATCGAAAGACGCTCGGCCATTTCCTCGGGCGTGGGCTCGCGGCCCTGCTCGTGGAGGAACTGGCGGCTCGTGCGGACCAGCTTGTTGATCGTCTCGATCATGTGGACCGGGATGCGGATCGTGCGCGCCTGGTCGGCGATCGAGCGGGTGATCGCCTGCCGGATCCACCACGTCGCGTAGGTGCTGAACTTGTAACCGCGGCGGTACTCGAACTTGTCGACCGCCTTCATCAGGCCGATGTTCCCTTCCTGGATCAGGTCGAGGAACTGCAGCCCGCGGTTGGTGTATTTCTTGGCGATGGAAATCACGAGGCGCAGGTTCGCCTCGACCATTTCCTTCTTGGCGATGCGTGCCTCGCGCTCGCCCTTCTGGACCATGTTCACGATCCGGCGGAATTCTTCCAGCGCCATGCCGGTCTGGCTGGCGATGTCAGAAATTTCGGTACGGATGCGTTCGATAGACTCGGCTTCCTTCTCGGCGAAGGCGGCCCACTTCTTGTCCTTGGTGCGACTGGTCAGCCACTCGTCGTCCAACTCGTTGCCGAGATAGGCGTCGAGGAAGTCGATCCGCTTGATCTTGTGGCGTTCGGCAAGCCGCAGCATCTGGCCGCCCAGCGCGGTCAGGCGGCGGTTAAAGGCGTAGAGGTTGTCGACCAGGAATTCGATCTTGGTCGCGTGGAACTGCACGCTTTCGACTTCCGCCGTCAGCTGTTCGCGCAGGTCCTCGTACTTCTTTTCCTTGGCGGCCGGGAAGGCGTCGCCCCGGCCGAGCACGTCGACGCGTTCCGCCTGAAGCTTCTCGAACTTCTTGAACAGGTCGGTGATGCGCGCGAAGCGCTCCAGCGCGTCGGGCTTGAGCGCGGCCTCCATCTGGGCCAGCGACATCGTGTTGTCTTCTTCGTCGTCGTCGTCGCGGCGCTTGCTTTCGCCATCGCCGTCTTCGTCGCCTTCGGCGGTCTCGTCATCGTCGTCGTCATCCTCGCGGATGGACGGGCCGGCGGTCTCTTCGGAGATTTCGCCGCTGTCGTCCTCGTTCTCCTCCTCCATCTTGTCGACGGGAGGTTCCTTGGACAGCATCGCATCGAGATCGAGGATCTCGCGCAGCTGCATCTCGCCTTCGTTGAGCGCGTCAGACCACTGGATGATCGCGTGGAAGGTGATCGGGCTTTCGCACAGCCCGATGATCATCGTGTCGCGACCTGCCTCGATCCGCTTGGCGATGGCGATTTCGCCCTCGCGGCTGAGCAGTTCGACCGCACCCATCTCGCGCAGGTACATGCGCACAGGGTCATCGGTGCGCGCGTCGACCGTCTTCTTGGCAGCGGCGGCAGCGGGCTTGTCGGCCTTCTTGGTGTCCGAATCGGCCGCGATCTCCTCGACCTCGTCCTTCTCCGCCTCGACCTCGTCGTCCGATTCGACGATCTGGACGCCCATTTCCGAAATCGCGGCTTGGATGTCCTCGATCTGGTCGGAGCTCATTTCGCCTTGCGGCAGCGCTTCGTTAAGCTCGTCATAGGTGACGTAGCCGCGCTTTTTCGCCTTTGCGATGAGCTTCTTGATCGACGCCTCGTTGAGGTCGATCAGAGGAGCATCTTCGGTGTCTTTGGTCTTCGCTTCGGATGCCATGGGCTATTGAAAATCCGTTTCCTTGCCGATGTGTTCCCCGTTTTCGTCAGGAACAGCAGCGGCTTTTGAATCTCGTATCGGTGTCGCTCGCGCGATCCGTCTCGTCGCCATCTGGCCCAAGCGAGCGTCGAACGCCAGCTTCCGCTTCAGCAGACGCTGCTGTTCGGCGAACGCGCCTTCGGGATCGTGTTCGAAACGCTCCGTCGCAGCAGCCAGCGCCTTTTCAAGCGCCGGCCCTTCGACCAGCAACTCGATGGCTTCGGCTAGGTCCTCGCGCGCGGTCGCTGCATCGTGGGCTTCTCTAGGCAAGCCAGATACGGATTGTTCAGCGGACCGGGAGCCCCAGCGCTCGTGGAATATGGCCTTTTTACCGTCGGCTTCAAGCGTTTCTGCGCGTTCGAGCACAGGATCGAACAAAGAAAATGTCGCAGGGTCGATCTGACCCAACTCGGTAAGCGCCTCGCGGTGGCTCTCGACCAGCTCGGGAAACTGCGCGAGCTGGCCCACCACATCGGCCAGCAGGCGCTGCCGCTGGCCGCCTTGCGAGAGGTTGGCGAGCCGCTTGGCAAGCTCGGGCGAAAGCGGCTCCGGCTGATCGCGGCGCCATTGCTTGCGCGGCTGAAACGGCGCTTTTTCGCGGCGCGGGAAGGCGAAGGCGGAAAACTTGTCGAGCAGGTCGCGGCGGTAGAGCGAGCGGACGTCGGGCTCTTCGATGGACTCGATATGGGCCATCAGACGCGCCTTCAGCCCAGCCTTCGCCTCCGGCGTATCGAGCGGCGCGGCCTGCATTTCGAGCGTCCACAATGCCTCCAGCAGCGACTGCGCGCTGCCCAGCACCTGTTCGAAAGCTGCAACACCTTTTTTCTTTATGAGGTCGTCCGGGTCGAGCCCGGCGGGCAGCCATGCGATCTTGAGCGAGTGCCCCGGCTTCAAAAGCGGCAGCGCCCGCTCGATCGCGCGGCGCACCGCGCGCTGGCCTGCGGCATCGCCATCGAAGCACAGGATCGGGCATGACACGTGGCGCCATAGCTCCTCAATGTGATTCTCGGTCAGCGCGGTGCCGAGCGGGGCGACGCCTTCGGCAATCCCCGCATTGGCGAGCGCGATGACATCCATATAGCCTTCGACGACCACGATCCGGTCGCTCTTGCGCGCGGCCGGGCTGGCGCGGTGGATGTTGTAGAGCGTGCGCCCCTTGTCGAACAAAGGCGTCTCGGGCGAGTTGAGATATTTGGGCGCGCCGTCCTTCGCCGTCAGGATACGCCCGCCGAACGCGATCACCCTCCCACGCACATCATGGATCGGCAGCATCAGCCGGTCGCGGAAACGGTCGTACGGGTCCTTGCCGTCGATCGCGATCCGAAGTCCGCCTTCGACCAGAAGTTGCGGCGGTAGCGTGCCGAGAGCGGTGGCGAGTGCCTGCCGCTCGTCCGGCGCGTAGCCGAAGCCGAACTCGCGCATCGTCGCCTGGGAGAAGCCGCGCCTGTCCAGATAATCGCGCGCTGCGTTGCCCCGCGGACCGGCCAGTTCGCGCACGAAGAATTCCTGCGCGGCGCCCATCGCATCGTGCAGTCCGGCGCGGCGCTTTGCCTTTTGCGCCTCTCGCGGGTCGGGTGCGGGCATTTCCATCCCCGCGGTCACCGCCAGTTCCTTGACCGCATCCATGAAGGTGAGGCCGCGCTGGTCGGTCATCCAGCGGATCACATCGCCATGCGCGCCGCAGCCGAAACAGTGGTAGAAGCCCTTCTGGTCGTTGACCGTGAAGCTGGGCGTCTTTTCGTCATGAAACGGGCAGCACGCCTTCCACTCGCGCCCTGCGCGCTGCAGCTTGGTCGTCCGCATGATGACGCTGGAAAGCGTCACCCGCGTGCGCAGCTGATCGAGCCATTGTGGAGAGAGCGCCATTGGATGCGTTCTAGCCGTTCGCACCCGGCGAAGTCGAGATACGAACGGCTTGCCGGATCAGGGCGCGGTGTCGTCCTGCTCTTCAACCTTGGGCGGGAAGGGGCCGGTTGCCAGCGCGATCTTTTCGTCCGCGCGCAGCGTGTAGGCTTCTGCCGGGCCTTCGGGCGGCAGGGTGCTCTGCCAGAAGAAGGTGATCGGCTCGCCCGTGCCCCAGTTGTTGCCACCGACCGCGCGCCACACCAGCGTGCCGTTGTCGTCCTCGACCCGAATCACGCCATCGGGGCCGAGTGCCTTGGCCGCCTGCTTGCGGTCGTAACCGATCGCGCCGGTGAAGCCATACGCCTCGCGCACCGTGCCGAACACCGTCGCCGCCGCGACCTCGTCCAGCCCCACGGGCCGGGTGAAGGGCGGATCATTGGGCGCGTCCGTTCCCGGGGTGACGATGTGGACATAGGTATAGACAGTCCCCTCGGGCATATCCTCGGGGTCGCAGGTGTCATATTCTTCGGGGCACGCAACGTAGCTGACGATATCGCCGATCGACCGCCCGCCCGCGACGATCGAAGCCTCGACTTCCGGCCCCACGGCCCCTTCGATCTTCGGCCCGATTTTGAGCTCGCCGAAATCGGATGCGACCAGACTGCGCGGTTCCGATGGAGCATCGCTGGTCAGCGTGGGCGAGGGGGCAGGGGCGGGCTCCGCCTCTTCCGATCCGCCCGAACAGGCGGCCAATGCCAGCAGCGCGGCACAGCAGACGAAGCGTGAAATCACTGCAACGCCTCTTTCACCCAGCCCGAGGTGCGCGTCATGTCCAGCGTCGCGCCGTGGCGCGCCTTCAGTTCCGCCATGACCTTGCCCATCGACTTGATATCGGCTGCACCCAGATCGGTCTTCACCTGGTCGATCGCGGCGCGAGTCTCGGCCTCGTCCATCTGCTTGGGGAGGAATTCCTCGATCACGGCCAGTTCGGCCTCTTCCTGTGCGGCAAGCTCTTCGCGCCCGCCATCGCGGTACATCGCGATCGATTCCTTGCGCTGCTTGGCCATCTTCATCAGCACGTCGGTCACCAGCTCGTCGTCGTTGACCTCGCCCTTGGCGGTGCGCTGCTCGATATCGCGATCCTTGATCTTGGCCTGGATGAGGCGGAGCGCGGCCGTCCGCTCCTTGTTGCCGCCCTTCATTGCGGCGATCGTTTCCTGCTTGATGGTATCGCGAATCATGGTTTCCGGTTTGCCCTTATCTCTTATCTCTTCAGACGAGCGCCTATAACAAATGTTCCTGTGGGTGGGAGACGCTTCGCGCGCTTGACGGGCGCGGAGTGCACGCCTAGCCGGATGGCTTAGCACACATCGCCGGACAAATTTAAAGGAACGGACAAGCCCATGGCTTCAGCCGAGATCACTCCTGCGCAGCCTGAAGGCGCGACGGGCCTGTTGCTTCTTGCCGATGGTACGGCCCTGTGGGGTGTCGGCTGCGGAGCCGAGGGAAGCGCCGTTGGGGAGGTGTGTTTCAACACCTCGATGACCGGCTATCAGGAAGTGATGACCGACCCGAGCTATGCCGGGCAGATCGTCACCTTCACCTTCCCGCACATCGGCAATGTCGGCGCGAATCCGGAAGACATCGAGAGCAAGGTGGAGAGCGCGCTTGGCTGCATCATGCGCGAAATTCCGACCGGCCCGAGCAATTTCCGATCGACGCTGGATCTCGACACCTGGCTTAAGGACGAGGGCAAGATCGGCCTCGCGGGCGTCGACACCCGCGCGCTGACCCGCCTCATCCGCCTGAACGGCGCACCCAATGCGGTGATCGCGCACAGCGCTGAAGGCGTGTTCGACCTCGACGCGCTCTTGCAGAAAGCGCGCGAGTGGCCCGGGCTCGAAGGCATGGACCTCGCCCGCCGCGTGTCGCGCAAGGCGCACGAAGGCTGGCGCGGCGGCGCGTGGGAGCTAGGCAAGGGCTATGGCGAAAGCGCGGTGAGTAAGCCGCACGTGGTCGCGATCGACTATGGCGCGAAGGACAATATCTTCCGCCAGCTGGTCCGCGCGGGCGCGCGGGTGACGGTGGTGCCCGCAGAAACCTCGCTGGAAGATGTGCTGGCGTACGAGCCCGACGGCGTGTTCCTCTCCAACGGCCCGGGCGACCCTGCCGCGACCGGCGCCTACGCGGTTCCGGTGATTCAGGGCCTGCTGGAGCGTGATGTGCCGATCTTCGGCATTTGTCTGGGTCACCAGCTGCTCGGCCTCGCGGCGGGCGCAAAGACCGCCAAGATGTTCCAGGGCCACCGCGGCGCCAACCACCCCGTCCAGCGCGTCGGCGAGGGCTGGGGCGATGCGACCGGCCTGGTCGAGATCACCAGCATGAACCACGGCTTCGCAGTCGACGGCGACACGCTGCCCGCGAATGTCGAGCAGACGCACGTCTCCCTGTTCGACGGCACCAATTGCGGCATCGCGATCAAGGGCAAGCGGGCGTTCGGGGTGCAGTATCACCCCGAGGCGAGCCCCGGGCCGCAGGACAGCTTCTACCTGTTCGAGAAGTTTGTGGGGATGCTGGGGTGATCGAATTCCCACCAAGCTATCCAGAGAGAAAACTTCTCAAGCGGGCTGTACGGTGGTCGCTCAGAAATCGTTATCACATTCCCTCATTGACGAAGCTTGAACCGAAGAGATCTTTGCAAGCCCTGACCAAAGTAGGAAGGGATTGGCAGAAGTATGGCTTAGGGACAATGATAGAGCAGTCCGAAAATGGCCGGCGCTCTGTGCACTTCGCACTGAACGACGATGCAGTCACGGCAGTGAAGCAGATGGATGAGGCTTCCATTATCGGTCGCGTAAAATCTGTTGGATGGTCGAATTGGATCGCACTCGCGGCCCTCTTCGTTTCGATCGCCGCGTTGTTAAAGCCTGGATCATAAATGCCGAAGTGCACTGACATTTTTTTTCCTTCCGGACTGCAACTCCCCTCCCCGTGGGGAGGGGTTGGGGGTGGGGGTTCGGCGTTGATGGCCGGGTGCTTCACCTCGAACGTGGCACACCCATCCCCCGGCCCCTTCCCTCAAGGGAAGGGGAGGTCAGGCGTTGCGTGCGATTTCTATCTCGCGCCCGATAGTCGCGAGAACGCCGTCGGTGTTCTCAAGGACGTCGTGGTTCCAGAAGCGGATGATGCGGTAGCCGTGCGCCTCGATATGCGCGGTGCGCGGGGCGTCGGCCTGTGCGGAGTGCTGGCCGCCGTCGCATTCGATTGCGATGCGAAGCGATCGGCAAGCGAAGTCCACGATGAAATCTCCGATCTGGTGCTGGCGGACGAACTTCGCGCCGCGGAGCTGGCTGCTGCGAAGGTGCGTCCACAGGCGCTGTTCGGCATCGGTAGGACAGTTGCGCAATTCGCGCGCCACGCCGGTCAATCGCTTCTCCACCATCGCCGTACACCCATAAGCTACCCGTTGGCGCTGCGCACCCTCCGTGAGACCCTTCAAGGGAAGCGGCTCTGGTGCGCCATCGCCTTGGCGCTCGCAAGCCTCGCCAGCCCCGCGCTCGCCCAAGCCCCTGCGCCCGCGCAGGAATGGCCCGCGGTCGAACTCGCGCCCGGCGTGGTCTTCGCCGCCGATGGCTCGGTCGAGGTCGAGGCGGGGCCGGGCGGGGTGCCGGTGGTCAACTTCTGGCGGCCGGTGCTCTTTCGTGAAGAGAGCAAATACCCCGTCGGCGGGCGGATGGATTGCCGCGTGGTCGCCGCCACGCAAGGCTACAGCGACGCCGCCTTCGATCTCGAAGCGACCTACGAAGCGGAAGAAGACCGGCGCAAGCGCGAGGGGCATGTCGAGGAAGACCGCGCGCGCGCCTATGACGGCGATGTGCGCGAGCTCGACATCATCACCCGCCGCCGCAAGCCGCACGATCACCACGTGCTGAGCTACATCGCGATCAAGCGCGACACGCAGCTGGTCCAGATTCGCCGCAATTGTTCCTTCGTCCATGGCTATGAGGTCGGCACGGTCGACTATCTCGCCTACGTCAATCGCTATACCGGCCTGCGCATCGCCGCGCCTCAAACCCCCTCGGAGTCCTGATGCCCAAACGTACCGACATTTCCTCCATCCTCGTCATCGGCGCAGGCCCCATCATCATCGGGCAGGCGTGCGAGTTCGATTATTCGGGCACGCAGGCGATCAAGGCGCTGAAGGAGGAGGGCTATCGCGTCATCCTCGTCAATTCGAACCCGGCGACGATCATGACCGATCCCGAGTTCGCCGACGCGACCTATATCGAACCGATCACGCCCGAGGTGGTCGAGAAGATAATTGCCAAGGAAAAGCCCGACGCGCTGCTGCCCACGATGGGCGGGCAGACCGCGCTGAACTGTGCGCTCAAGCTGTTCGAGAGCGGCGCGCTGGAGCGGCACGGGGTGCAGATGATCGGCGCGGATGCCGATGCGATCGACAAGGCGGAGAACCGCCAGCGCTTCCGCGAGGCGATGGACAAGATCGGGCTGGAAAGCGCGGTCAGCGGCGTCGCCACCACGGTCGAGCAGGCGTTCGAGGTGCTCGAGCGGACGGGCTTGCCCTCGATCATCCGTCCCAGCTTTACTCTGGGCGGGACCGGCGGCGGGATTGCCTACAACAAGGCTGAATTCGAGCGGATCGTGCGCGAAGGCCTCGACGCGAGCCCGACGACCGAGGTGCTGATCGAGGAATCGCTGCTCGGGTGGAAAGAATACGAGATGGAGGTTGTCCGCGACCACAAGGACAACTGCATCATCATCTGCTCGATCGAGAATGTCGATCCGATGGGCGTGCACACCGGCGATTCGATCACCGTCGCGCCCGCGCTGACGCTGACCGACAAGGAATACCAGATCATGCGCAGCGCCAGCATCGCGGTGCTGCGCGAGATCGGCGTGGAGACGGGTGGATCGAACGTGCAGTTCGCCGTGAACCCGGAAAACGGCCGCCTGATCGTCATCGAGATGAATCCGCGCGTCTCGCGCTCTTCCGCGCTGGCATCGAAGGCGACCGGCTTCCCCATCGCGCGCGTCGCGGCGAAGCTGGCGGTGGGCTACACGCTGGATGAGATCACCAACGAGATCACCGGCGCGACGCCCGCCAGCTTCGAGCCGACGATTGACTATGTCGTCACCAAGATCCCCCGCTTCGCGTTCGAGAAGTTCAAGGGCGCGGAACCGGTGCTCTCCACCGCGATGAAGTCTGTCGGCGAGGTGATGGCAATCGGCCGCTCCTTCCCGGAAAGCCTGCAGAAGGCACTGCGCGGTCTGGAAACCGGGCTGGACGGGCTCGACCCGGTCGAGGAGCTGGAAGACGCCTCGCACGACCAGATCCTCGCTGCGATCAGCCGCCGCACGCCCTCGCGCCTGCTCGGCATCGGGCAGGCGTTCCGCGCCGGTCTGCCGTTCGAAACGATCCGCGAGACGACCACCTATGATCCGTGGTTCCTGCGCCAGATCGAAGCCATCGTGGAGGCGGAGAAGCAGGTCGCCGAAAACGGACTGCCGCGCGATGCGGCTGAGCTGCGCAAGCTGAAGGCGATGGGCTTTTCCGATGCCCAGCTCGCACGGCTTGCGGTCCAGTCGGTCGGCGCGGCACCGGGTGCGCAGGCTGCCCGTTCGGGCCTGCTGCACGATGCGATGCAGGCGATGGCGGGCGCGACCAGTGCCGAGGAAGTGCGCAAGCTGCGCCACAAGCTTGGCGTGCTGCCGGTCTACAAGCGGATCGACAGCTGCGCCGCCGAGTTCGAGGCGGTCACGCCCTATATGTATTCGACCTACGAGGCCCCGGCCTTCGGTGCCCCGGCGGACGAATCCGATCCGTCGGATCGCAGGAAGATCGTCATTCTGGGCGGTGGCCCCAACCGTATCGGGCAGGGCATCGAGTTCGACTATTGCTGCGTCCACGCCTGTTTCGCGCTGAGCGAAGCCGGGTTCGAGACGATCATGGTCAACTGCAACCCGGAAACGGTCTCGACCGATTACGACACCTCCGATCGCCTCTACTTCGAACCGCTGACGGCTGAAGACGTGCTCGAGATTCTCGCGCGCGAGATGGTGAAGGGGGAGCTGGTCGGCGTGATCGTCCAGTTCGGCGGGCAGACCCCGCTCAAGCTGGCGCAGGCGCTGGAGGACGAGGGGATCCCGATCCTCGGCACCAGCCCCGACGCGATCGACCTGGCCGAGGACCGCGAGCGGTTTGCCAAGCTGGTCAACAAGCTGAAGCTGATGCAGCCCGACAATGGCATCGCCAAGAGCCGCGATGAAGCCGCCGCCGCTGCGCGCAAGATCGGCTATCCCGTGCTGCTGCGCCCGTCCTACGTGCTGGGCGGAAGCGCGATGCAGGTGGTCGATTCCGAGGCCCAGCTGGACGACTACATCGCCAGCGCGGTGAAGGTGTCGGGCGACAGCCCGGTGCTGGTCGACCAGTATCTGCGCGATGCGATCGAATGCGATGTCGACGTGCTGTGCGACGGGACCGATATCGTCGTCGCCGGCGTAATGCAGCATGTCGAGGAAGCGGGCGTACACTCGGGCGACAGCGCCTGCACCCTGCCGCCCTATTCGCTGAGCGCGGAAGTGGTCGAGGAGATCGAGCGCCAGTCCGAAGCGCTGGCGCGCGAGCTCAAGGTGGTGGGCCTGATGAACGCGCAGTTCGCGGTCAAGGAAGGGGAGATCTACCTGATCGAGGTCAACCCGCGCGCAAGCCGCACGGTGCCCTTCGTCGCCAAGACCATCGGGCAGCCGATCGCCAAATATGCCGCGCGGATCATGGCGGGCGAAAAGCTCGCCGACCTGCCGCCGATCAACCGCGAGCTGGACTATGTCGCGGTCAAGGAAGCCGTGTTCCCCTGGGGTCGCTTCCCCGGTGTGGACCCGGTCCTGTCGCCGGAGATGAAGTCCACCGGCGAGGTGATGGGGCTCGATCGCGAATTCGCGATGGCCTTCGCCAAGGCACAGCTGGGCGCAGGGATGATCCTGCCGCGCGGGGGCAGGGCGTTCGTGTCCGTGAAGGATAGCGACAAGCCGGCAATCGTCGATGCGGTGCGCGAGCTGGTGGAGGACGGGTTCGAGATCGTCGCGACCGGTGGCACCCACGCCTACCTCGCCGATCAGGGCCTCCCGGTCACGCTGGTCAACAAGGTTGCGCAGGGCCGCCCGCATATCGTCGACCGGATCATCGACCACGAAATCGACCTGATCCTGAACACGACCGAAGGCTGGCAGAGCCTGCGCGACAGCCAGTCGATCCGTGCGAGCGCGCTGGAACACAAGGTGCCGTATTTCACCACCGCATCTGCGGGTCGCGCAGCTGTGGAGGCGATTACCGCGCTTACGTCTCAACCGCTTGAAGTTCGCTCTCTGCAATCCTATTATTCCGGGACCTGACGTCCGCTCTTCTCCCCGAAAACCGCTCTCTGCCTCTACCGCCCCGATCCGGGCGCGGCGCGGGCGGGACTTTCGGAAAAGATGCGGCGGGCGTGCAGACCATTTAGGATAGATCGGGGGTACCCATGGAAAAAGTTCCGATGCTGGCAGAAGGCTACGAGCGGCTTACGGCCGATCTGAAAGCCCTGCGCGCGGAACGTCCGAAGATCGTCGACGCGATTGAAGAAGCGCGTGCACATGGCGATCTTTCGGAAAACGCCGAATATCACGCCGCGAAGGAGCGGCAGGGCCAGGTCGAGGCGCAGATCGCCGAGATCGAGGACCGGGTGACCCGCGCGCAGATCATCGATCCCTCGACCCTGTCGGGCGACAAGGTGGTGTTCGGGGCGACCGTGACCCTGCTCGACGAAAACGACAAGCCGATCAAATACCAGATCGTCGGCCAGACCGAAGCGGACGCAAAGTCAGCCCGCATCTCCTACAATTCGCCCTTGGCGCGCGCGCTGATCGGGAAGAAGGTGGGTGAAGAGGTCGAGGTGACGGTTCCGTCGGGCGACAAGTTCTACCTCGTCGAGAAGATCGAATTCATCTGAGCCTGCCGGCCTGACCCGCTTGAACTGCGGTGTCAGGCCAGGGCCTTCTCCATCGCATAATTATGGATCGGCACGCTGCGGCCCGCGTGTTCGATCGTAAAGTCGCGTCTGTGCTCGACGCGATAGCCCGCCCGCTCGAACGCAGGGCGGGCCAGTTCACTTGCTTCGGTGTAGAGCCGCGTTGCGCGCGTACCCCGCGCGAACTGTTCGGCGCGGGCAAGCAGCTGCGCAGCCAGCCCGCGTCGGGTGTGGTCGGGATCGCAGTAGAGATGGTCGACGTGGCAGCCGTCCGCCTCCGGAACTTCAAGAAGCGTGTAGGCGCAGGGGTGGTCGCCTTCGTGCGCAGCGATGAAAATCGTCTGGCCATCACGCACCCGCTCGATAAAGTAGCGGTCGTCGCCATGGCGCGCGGCCCACGCCGCCACCTGATCGCGCGAATAGGCGCGCGGACCGATCAGCTCGATCGCGCGCACCGCGATGGTCGCCAGCGCATCCGCGTCATCCTCGCGGAAAAGGCGGATGCGATAGCTCATGCGAGGGCGATAGCGCTCAGGCTGCGGGTTCGAGCAGCTTGTGGATGTGGACGATCACGTATTTCATCTCCGCATCGTCGACCGTGCGCTGCGCATTGGCACGCCAGGCTTCCTCGGCCTGTTCGTAGCTGCTGAACACGCCGACGACGTGGATGCTTTCCGGGTCCTGAAACTCGACCGAGCGCGGGTCTTTCACCCGGCCGCCCATCACCAGATGGAGCAGCTGGGGGGAGGTGGTTTCCTGAACATTATGGTCCGAGTTTTGCGACATCGGGGGGCCTTCCGCTGAGTTTGAAATGGATATGAAAAGGGCCCGCACGCCTTAACGCGCGCGGGCCCAAAAACAACAAGCGGGGCAGGGTTAGCGCCTCCAAACTTGCATGAAGTGATTAGAAGGGAAGCGCGGATCTGAGATCGCGATAGCCGCGACCGGCCTTGCGCGCCGCACGGCGACCGGCGTGACGCGCGGCGTCCTTCTGGCGATCGGCATAATAGGCCGCGTTACGACGGGCTGCACGGCTGCCGAAGGCGACATCGTCACCGAAGTCGACCAGACGATCGCCGCCATGTCGGGTGGCATCGCCGACCTTGCTGGCCATGCCGCTGGCGTAGGCCATGCCCAGATCGGCCAGATGATCGGCAAAGCCGACCGCACGACCGGTAAGCTCGCGACCCTTCGAGGTGCGCGAGCCGAGTGCGAGGCCGATCAGCGCGACCGCGCTGACGGTGAGGATCGGGTGTTCCTTGACGAATTCGGTCGCGCTGTCCGTCGCATCGCGCGCCATATCGGCAAGGCTGCGCTCTCCGTTGCGGCGTTCGCTCTGTTCGATCTTGCGGCGCAATTCGTCGCGCTGTTCCTGGGTGCTCATGCTTGGTCTCCAGCCTTGAAAGTGTGCTTTGATTGTAAAGCGCTGGGATGGCGCGAGAGTTCCGGGTTGGGCCCGGCTGTCAGTCGATTTCGTCCCACGCATAGTCCTCATCGTCCGATTTGTCGGACCGGCCACTGCCGAGTGCCCACCAGCCGATCACCGCCGCGATCACCGCGCCGATGCCGTAGGAGGCCGGTTTGTGCTTCTCGGCCAGCTCCTTGCCTTCTTCGAAGATGTCGGTCGCGCCGAGCAGGGCAGAACTGGCGATCCGGGCGACGATGCCCTTTTCCTCCACATCGCCCTTCAGATGGTCGATATCGTCCATCACCAGCGCGCGCGCCGCATCGCGCAGCGCGCGGTCTTCTTCCATCCGGGCCTTGTGCGGCTTCATGCGCGGTCCCCCTTGAAGGCCTGGCTGACCCGCTTGAAGCGCGAACGTGCGACCAGCCCGACGATGATCATCAGCACCAGCAGGGTGCCGACCACCGCGGCGACCGCGACGAATGGCCCGATGATCGGCGCAAGCGCGATGATCAGCCCCACGACCAGCCCGATGAGGGCAAGGTGCAGGAATGCCAGCGCACCCAGCGCGAAGACGATGCCCGACCCGGTCTCGCGCGAGGCATAGCTCGCCCGCGACTTCTGGAAGGCGACTTCGGCTTCCAGATAGGTCTTGCCGTCTTCGTAGAGCGCGTAGGCATCGTCGAACAGCGAACCCAGCGGCTCTTCGTGAGCGCGGGTCGTCTCTGGATGCGGTGCCTCGGGGTTCAGGTTCGGGTTAAGGGAGCCTGCCGCATCGCGAGACGCGGCAGGCTGGTGGTGATGATCGTTTCGATCCGGCACAGCCCCTCCTCGCCGGCTCCGCTCAGCGGCGGAACATGCGGGCGAGGACGTAGCCGCCGAAGGCCGCAAGGCCAACGGACAGGCCGGGGTTCTTGCGCACGAACTGGCGCGCTTCGTCACCCAGCTCGTCGTACGACTTGGTGTCGATATGGCTCGCCGCATCCTGCAGGCCGCGGGCGGCGTTGCGGGCGTGGTCGCCGTATTTGGGGCCGAAATTGTCGTCGATCTTGGCCGCGTTCTCGGCCACCAGCCTGCTCAGCGAGGTGAGCGCTTCGCTCGCCTTGTGCTTGCCTTCGACGGCCAGTTCGCCGCCCTTGGCCAGCGCCTGATCCTTGTATTCGCTGCCCTTGGCGGCGGCCTGTTCCTTGTACACCTGCGCGCGCTGGCTGGCTTCGCCGCGCAGCGCCTGTGCACCGGCCTTGGCTTCGTCGAGCGCGGAGTTGAAGCGCGACTTGGCTTCTTCCTTGCCGCCGAGCGTTCCTTCGGCAGCTGCTGCGCCGACGGGGGCACCCGCGGCATCTGTGGTCAGCGGAACCGCACTGGTATCGTTGATCTTGTCGTCAGTAGCCATGGGTGTTTCCCTCTTATTGCAATTCGTATTCGACAGGCCGAACCCGGCTCCGTCCTCGTATGTTGCAACGCAGCTTGCATGGGTTCGTTCCACCGCATAAGCCGCGCCGAAACCAAGGTCGGCCCTTATTATCCGGCCTGGATAGCATGACTGAGACCGGAGGCCCAATGACTGCCATTATCGACCTGCACGCGCGCGAAATTCTCGACAGCCGGGGTAATCCGACCGTCGAAGTGGATTGCCTGCTGGAAGACGGCAGCTTCGGCCGCGCCGCGGTGCCCTCTGGCGCGTCGACCGGCGCGCACGAAGCGGTGGAACTGCGCGATGGCGACAAGGATCGCTATCTGGGCAAGGGCGTCACCAAGGCGATCGACGCGGTCAACAACGACATTGCCGATGCGCTGCTGGGCGTGGACGCGGAGGACCAGCGCGACATCGACACGATGCTGATCGCGCTCGACGGGACCGAGAACAAGAGCCGCCTGGGTGCCAACGCGCTGCTGGGCACCAGCCTAGCGGTGGCAAAGGCCGGTGCCAATGCGCGCGGCCTGCCGCTCTACAGCTATGTTGGCGGTGTGTCCGCGCATATCCTGCCGGTGCCGATGATGAACATCATCAATGGCGGCGAACATGCCGACAACCCGATCGACATCCAGGAATTCATGATCATGCCGGTCGGCGCGCCCACGCTCGCCGAAGCGGTGCGGTGGGGTGCCGAGGTGTTCCACACGCTGAAGAAGGAACTGAGCGCCAAGGGCCTGTCCACCTCGGTGGGCGACGAGGGCGGCTTCGCCCCCAATATCGGCAGCACGCGCGATGCGCTCGACCTGATCATGCAGTCGATCGAGAAGGCCGGGTTCGCACCGGGCAGCGACATCGTGCTGGCGCTCGACTGCGCATCGACCGAGTTCTTCAAGGACGGCAAGTATGTGCTGGCAGGCGAAGACGCGACGCTCTCGGGCGTCGAGATGGCGGACTACCTTGCCGCGCTGTGCAACGACTACCCGATCCGCTCGATCGAAGACGGCATGGCCGAAGACGATTTCGAAGGCTGGAAGGCGCTGACCGACAAGATCGGCAACACAGTCCAGCTGGTCGGCGACGATCTGTTCGTGACCAACCCCGCGCGCCTGCGCGACGGGATTTCGCGCGGCCTTGCCAACTCCCTGCTGGTCAAGGTCAACCAGATCGGCACGCTTTCGGAAACCCTCGACGCGGTCGATATCGCGCACCGCGCGGGCTACACGGCGGTGATGAGCCACCGTTCGGGCGAAACCGAGGACTCCACCATCGCCGACCTCGCGGTCGCCACGAACTGCGGGCAGATCAAGACCGGCAGCCTCGCCCGGTCGGACCGGCTCGCCAAGTACAACCAGCTGATCCGGATCGAGGAAGAGCTGGGCGACAGCGCGCATTACGCGGGCCACGCCTGTCTCGGTCGCCTGGCGCGCTAATCGGGGAAGGGGGGGCGGTTTTTCGACCAAACCCGCCATTCTTTCGACGAGCCGCGATTGCAGCAGCCGAATCAGGGGCCTAGATCGGCCCTCGCAGAAGACCCGACGCTCTGCCGGGCCGCGAGGATTCCCCTATGAAAACACGTCTCATCGCCGCGCTCATGCTCGGCACCGCTGTCGCCACGCTTGGCCCTGTCGCCTGCAACAGCCCCGACGCGAGCGAGCAAGTCGCCTCCACCCCCGGCACCGAGCTGGGCATCCGGCCCGACTGGATGGATACCTCGGCCAATCCGGGCGACGACTTCTTCCGCTATGCCGACGGCAAGTGGTACGATGAGACGGAAATCCCGGCAGACCGGTCGAGCGTGGGCGGGTTCTTCATCGCCGACCAGCAGACCGAGAAGAACATCGCCGCGCTGATCAAGGAGATCGTGAGTTCCGATCCAGAGCCCGGCACCGACGCGGCCAAGGTCAAGAAATTCTACCAGGCCTTCCTCGACACCAAGGCGATCGATGCTGCGGGCATGAAGCCGATCCAGGCGGACCTGAACCGCTTCGAGGGCATTTCGGACAAGCAGCAGCTCGCCAAGGTGCTCGGCAGCCAGGTCCGCGCCGATGTCGACCCGCTCAACGCGACCGATTTCGAGACCGAGAATCTGTTCGGCGTGTTCGTGACGCAGGCGCTCAAGGGTGGCGAAGTCGTCCCCTACATCCTGCAGGGCGGCCTCGGTCTGCCCGAGCGTGAATATTACCTCTCCTCCGACGCCAAGATGGCCGGGCTGCGCGGCGATTATCAGACCTACATCGCCAACCTGCTGAAAGCGGCGGATATCGACGATGCCGACGCCAAGGCGAAGCGGATCTACGATCTGGAGATGAAGATCGCCAAGGCGCATGTCAGCCGCGAGGATAGCGACGACTGGGCCACCGCCAGCTCGCTGTGGTCGCAGAAGGACTTCGAGGCAAAGGCGCCGGGTATGGACTGGGACGCCTTCTTCAAGGCGGCACAGCTCGATGGCTTCAAGACCTTCGACGCCTACCACCCGAGCGCGATCACCGGGCTTTCCAAGCTGGTCGAGAGCGAGCCGCTGGAGGCGTGGAAAGATTGGCTGGTGTTCCACCAGATCAACGCCAACACCGCCGTGTTGCCGACCAAGCTCGACCAGATGAGCTTCGACTTCTACGGCAAGACCCTGTCGGGCACCGAGCAGCAGCGCCCGCGCGACAAGCGCGCGCTGGCCGCGGTCAACACCTACATGGGCGATGCGCTGGGCAAGCTCTACGTCGAGAAGTACTTCCCCGCCTCGGCCAAGGCCGAGATCAAGGGCATGGTCGACAATATCAAGACCGCCTTCGCCAACCGCATCGAAGCGGTCGACTGGATGGCGCCCGCGACCAAGGCCGAGGCCAAGAAGAAGGTCGAGACCATGGAAGTCGGCGTCGGCTATCCCGACGAATGGACCGACTACGACAGTCTGACGATCAAGGAAGGCGATGCCTATGCGGATGTGCAGGCGGCGGAAAAGCTGCGTTACCGTCAGCAGCTGGCCAAGGTGGGCAAGCCGCTCGACAAGGGTGAGTGGTGGATGAACGCGCAGCTGGTCAACGCGGTGAACCTGCCGGTCCAGAACGCGCTGAACTTCCCCGCCGCGATCCTTCAGCCCCCGTTCTTCGATCCCAAGGCGGACCCGGCCTACAACTACGGCGCGATCGGTGCGGTCATCGGCCACGAGATCAGCCACAGCTTCGACAATAACGGCGCGGAATTCGATTCCACCGGCGCGATGCGCGACTGGTGGACCGATGCCGACCGCAAGAAGTTCGAGGAAGCGGGCAAGGCTCTGGCCGACCAGTACGATACGTACGAGCCGTTCCCCGGCCTCAACGTGAAGGGCGAGCTGACGCTGGGCGAAAACATCGCCGACATTGCAGGGCTTCAGGCGGCCTATGATGCCTACCACGCTTCGCTCGGCGGCAAGGAAGCGCCCGTGATCGACGGCTTCACCGGCGATCAGCGCTTCTTCATCGCCTACGCGCAGACCTGGGCGACCAAGATGCGCGAAGCCGCGCTGCGCCAGCGGATCGCGACCGACGGGCACGCGCCGGGCCAGTACCGTGCGCTGACCGTGCGCAACATGGATGCCTGGTACAAGGCGTTCGACGTGAAGGAAGGCGACAAGCTGTACTTGCCGCCCGAGAAGCGCGTGAAGGTCTGGTAACAGCGATCAGGCGGGGGAGGGTTCCTCACTCTCCTCCGCCTCGACGTCCTCTTCGGCCTCTTGCTCGAGCTGTTCGAGTTTCTCGATCTTCTTCCGGCTCTTCGGGCTGAGCAGGTACTGCCACACGCCCCATGCGTTGATCAGCAGCAGGATCGCGTTCATCGCCGCGATGGGGATGGCATTCTCGATCAGGCCTGAGGCAACCCACGTCACCGCAACCGCGCAGAACAGCACGAAGCCCCAGCCGGTTGCCTTGCGACCGAGGTCGGCGGCAATCAGTCCTGCGGCGATCATCGTGCCGATCGCGGCGATCCATTCGAGCGGTCCGTTCATGACCGCACCAATTCGCGAGGCGCCAGCCACGCCCCGCAATTAGGGAAGGTTAGCTTCGGTCCGCGAACCTGCCTGCGATATCGAGCAGCGCGATGGCTGCCTTGGCCGCTTCGCCGCCCTTGTTCTTCTGCGCCGGATCCGCGCGAACCTGGGCCTGGATCTCGTTCTGGACCGTGATGATGCCGTTGCCGATGGCGATACCGTCCATCGTCAGCGCCATGATCGCGCGCGCGCTCTCGCCCGCGACGATTTCGAAGTGATAGGTCTCACCCCGGATGACCACGCCGATGGCCACGAAACCATCGTACTGGCCGCTCTCCGCCGCGAGCGCGATGGCGCCGGGGATTTCGAGCGCGCCGGGCACGGTCAGCACGTCGGCCTGGTGTCCGGCATCTTCCAGCGCAGCACGCGCGCCTTCGATCAGCTTGTCATTCAGCTCTGCGTAGAAACGCGCTTCGACGATCAAGAAACGGGCCATCAAATTACTCCGGAATAGGGCGTTCGCCCACCACGGTGATGCCATAGCCTTCGAGGCCGATCACATTGCGGTGGGAATTGGTCAGCAGGGTCATTTCGGATACGCTGAGATCGGCAAGGATCTGCGCACCGATGCCGTATTCGCGCAGGGTCTCGCCATCGCCCGGCGTGCCGGCAACCTCGCGCCGCAGCTGCTCGGGCTGGCCGGGCATCAGGCACACGATCAGCCCGCTGCCATCCTCGCCGATCACGCGCATCGCGCGCTGGAGCGTGTCGCGGCGGTCGCCGTCGCGACCCAGCACATCGTCGAACAGGGAGATGCGGTGCATCCGGACGAGGGTGGGGCTGTCGGGCAGCACGCGGCCCTTCTGGAGCACCACGGAAACGCTGCCGTCGACCGTGCTGCGATAATTGATCGCGCGCCACTCGCCGCCATGCTGACTGGTGAAGGTGCTTTCGCCCGCACGTTCGACCAGATGATCGTGCTTCATGCGGTATTCGATCAGATCGCGGATCGTGCCGATCTTGAGCCGGTGACGACGCGCGAACTCGATCAGGTTGTCGAGCCGGGCCATCGTGCCATCTTCGTTCATGATCTCGCAGATCACGCCGCTGGGGTTCAGCCCGGCGAGGCGCGAGATGTCGACCGCGGCTTCGGTATGGCCGGCGCGGACAAGCACGCCGCCATCGCGCGCGATCAGCGGGAAGACATGGCCCGGGGTGACGATATCCTGCGTGCCGCGGGTCGGATCGATCGCCACCGCAATGGTCCGCGCACGGTCGGCGGCGCTGATCCCGGTGGTCACACCCTCGCGCGCTTCGATGCTGACGGTGAACGCGGTTTCGTGGCGGCTGCCATTGCTGCGGCTCATCAATTCGAGGCCGAGCGCTTCGACCCGCTGGCGCTGCAAAGTCAGGCAGATCAGGCCGCGGCCGTGCGTGGCCATGAAATTGACCGCATCGGGCGTCGCCATCTGCGCGGGGATGACGAGGTCGCCCTCGTTCTCGCGATCCTCGTCGTCGACCAGCACGAACATGCGGCCGTTGCGCGCTTCCTCGATGATCTCCTCGATCCCGACGAGCACGGGTGTCTCATCCTGCGCGTCGAGGAACGCGTCGAGCTTGCGCAGCGTCTCGGCGGTGGGGTTCCAATCGTCGTCCCCGCAATCGCGCAGGGTGTTGGCGTGGAGCCCTGCCGCACGGGCGAGGGCGGCGCGGGTCATGCTGCCGGAGGCGATGGCTTCGCGGACTCGGGTAATGGTCGATTCGCTCATGACGCGGGGCGCTATCACATCACAATGTGATAGGAAAAGTCCTGTTGCACATTTTGCTGCGCTACACGCTTTGTCGCACTCGCCGCCAGGCGCAGTGCAAAGACGCGCAAAACGCGTTCGGATCACCCGGGACTGGGAGGAAAAATGGTGGACGCACTTGGGCTCGAACCAAGGACCCGCTGATTAAGAGTCAGCTGCTCTACCAACTGAGCTATGCGTCCACACCGGCCTGCTTGGTGAAGGCCGCGCCGTCGATCACGCTTGCGATTCGTCGGCGTGAGGCGGTCACATAGGGCCTGTGGCGAAACGTGCAAGCCCCCAATTGCACATCGACCCAAACAATCGGCGCAATCAGCTCGAAAGCAGGCCGCCACCATGCCGCTGCGTGTTCCAGCGATAGACCATCATCAGCACGCCAAGGCACATCATGTTGGTCAGCATCGACGATCCGCCATGGCTCATGAAGGGCAGGGGGATGCCCACCACCGGGGCCATGCCCATCACCATCATCAGGTTGATCGCGATGTAGAAGAACATCGTTGCGACCATCCCCGCGGCCAGCAGGCGATCGAACCGGTTCTGCGCATTGCGCGCGACGGACAGCCCCCAGGCGAGGATCAGGCCGAAGCACACGATCACGAACAGGCCGCCGAGGAAGCCCCATTCCTCCGCCATGGTGGCAAAGACGAAGTCGGTATGCGGCTCTGGCAGGTATTGCAGGTGGCTTTGCGAGCCTTCGTTGAAGCCCTTGCCGGAAAAGCCACCCGAACCGATCGCGATCTTCGACTGGGTGATGTGGTAACCGCTGCCTAGAGGATCGCTTTCGGGATCGAGGAAGGTGGTCACGCGGCGCTGCTGATAGGGTTTGAGCGCGAAGCTGTAGGCCAGCGGCACCGCCACTGCGCCGAGCGCGCCGGCGCTCAGGAACCAGCTCATCGGCAGGCCTGCCAAGAACATCACCACCGCGCCCGAGAACAGGATCGCCAGCGCCGTCCCTAGATCCGGCTGCATCAGCACCAGCAGCACGGGCAAGGCGATGATCACGCCTGCGGGCAAAAGCGCCCTCCACGAGCCGATCATCCCGGTCGGCAGCGTGTCGTAGAATCGGGCGAGCGCGAGGGCGACCGCGGGCTTCATCAGCTCCGAGGGCTGAATCCGGATAGGGCCGAGTTCCAGCCAGCGCTGGCTACCGCCGCCCAGCGACCCGGCCGCCTCCACCGCGACCAGCAGCAACAGAACTATGATGTAGCCCGGATAGGCCATCAGCTTGACGAAATCGCGCGGCATGCTGGCGATGATCAGGGCCATGACCATGGTGATCGCGAAGCGCAGCAGATGCGTGTCGGCGAAGGGCGAGAATTTGCCCCCTGCTGCCGAATAGAGCACCGCCGCGCCGAAGAAGGTGAGCAGGATCAGCGGGGTCAGCATCGCCCATGGCTGGCGCGCGATGGGGGCGGGGATGATCGAACTCATTGTGCGTTCCCCTGTGGCTGCGCGCCACCATTGGCAGGGTTATCTGCCGCGACGTCAGCATCGGGCCGGCGGGGGCGGCGCGGATTGTCGCGCGCGAAGGCTTCGCTGCGCTGCGCGTCGAGCCGGGCCTCGGCCTCCACCTTCGCCTGGATCTCGCGATCGAGCGGGGGGCTGGCGGGAACGGCCTCGCCTGCGGCACGGGCATATTCGGCGTAGCGGCGCTGAAGCCGCTGCTGCGCGGTGCCGCCCCACTGCTCTTCGAAGCCGCGCAGCGCGTCCATCCCCTTCTGCGGGTCGAACAGGAAGGTCATGACGTCGCGCGCGATCGGGTAGGCTGCCCCCGAGCCGCCGCCATGTTCGATCACCACCGCGCCTGCGTAGCGCGGATTGTCGAACGGGGCGAAGAAGACGAACAGGCCGTGGTCGCGATACTTCCAGGGGCCGCTCTTGCCGTTGGACACGCTCAGCGAGACGACCTGCGCGGTACCCGTCTTGCCGGCGATCAGCACGTCGTCGATCGGCAGGCGTGCGCGACCGGCGGTACCGGGGCCGTTGACCACGTCGCTCATCGCCTTGCGGATATAGGCGATCTGGTCGGGCTTGAAGTCGAGCGAGGCGAAAGGCTTGGTCCGGTTGCTCTTGAGCAGCGACGGCTCGACATGCCGTCCTGTCGCGATCCGGGTCGCCATCACTGCCAGCTGCAGCGGGTTGGCGAGGTAATAGCCCTGACCGATCGAGGCGTTGACCGTGTCGTAGGGCTGCCATTGCTGGTCGTACTTCTTCAGCTTCCACGCCGGATCGGGCACGGTGCCGTAGAACTGGCTCGCGACGGGCAAATCGAATTCCTGCCCGAGGCCGAACTGGCGCGCATAGGCGGCGACCTTGTCGAACCCGACCTTCTGCGCGAAGTGATAGAAATAGCTGTCGCACGACTGGTAGATGCCCTTGGCCATGTCGACCCGGCCATGGTTGCTCCAGCAGTTGAAGAAGCGGTTGCCGATCCGGCGCCCGCCGCCGCAGATGATCGATTCGTTCGGGTCGATCCCTTCGTGCATGAAGGCCATCGCGTGCATCGGCTTGACCGTAGAGCCGGGCGGGTAGAGCCCTTTCAGCACCTTGTTGCGCAGCGGCACCCGATCGTTTTCGCTCAGCATCGCATATTCGACGCTGCCGATACCGTCGGAAAAGCTGTTGGGGTCGAAACTGGGCATGGAGGCCATGCACAGCAGGTCGCCCGACTCGCAGTCCATCACCACCACGGACCCGCTTTCCAGGCCCAGACGGCGGGCGGCGTAGTCCTGCAAGGGGCCGTCGATGCTCAGCTGGATCGGGTCGCCCTGCACGTCGGGCCGGGTGCTGAGATCGCGCACGATCCGGCCCGATGCGGTCACTTCCACCCGGCGCGCGCCAGGCTTGCCGCGCAGGGTCTTCTCGAACTGCTTTTCGAGCCCGTCCTTGCCGATCTTGTAACCCGGCGTGATCAGCAGCGGATTGCGATCTTCCTCGAACTCCTCGCGGCTCGCCGCGCCGACATAGCCGATCAGGTGGCCGACCGAGGTTCCGGTGGGGTAATAGCGCGAGAAGCCGCGCTGGGGGACGACGCCGGGCAGCTCGGGTAGGCGGATGCTGACCGCGGCGAACGCATCATAGTCGAGCCCGCTGGCGACCTCGATCGGGGCGTAGCCGGCCGACTCGTCCAGCTTGGCGCGCAGATCGCGCATCTTCGCATCGTCCAGCTTCAACAGCCGGCCCAGCGTCGCCAGCTCACGCTCGGGCTCCTGAAGGCGCTCGGGGATGATATCGACGCGGAAGTCCGCTTCGTTGGAGGCCAACGGCGCGCCGTTGCGGTCGAGAATCCAGCCCCGCCGCGGCGGGATCAGCGTCAGATTGACGCGGTTGCTCTCGCTCTCGACCCGGTACTTGTCGTTCTCGGCGATAGCCAGATAGCCCATCCGCGCGGCCAGCAGGATGCCGACCGACAGGCCACCCACGCCAAGCACGAAGCTGCGGCGGTCGAAACTGTTGGTCAGCGTGCTTTCGTTGAGCACTTGCTTGGTAAGGCCGAAGGGCATCAGGAAACGGTCCGGAAACGCATGAGGCGAAGTCTGTCTAGGCGCGACACGATGAAGGCGATGAACGGGTAGGCGATGACCGAAAGCAGCAGCTGGGGCACGACGACCGCGAACAGCGGAAGGCCCAGCGTGCTGCCGGAAATGAGCATCGCCCCGACGATGTAGATGACCCCGATGATCGATGCGATCAGCCAGTCCTGCGCGAAGCCACGCCAGGGGAAGCGGAGGTCGATGATCTCGATTGCCATCATGGTCGCCGAGAACAGCAGGATACCAGATCCGAATGGCTGGCCACTGAACAGATCGTCCCACATGCCGAAGATGATCCCGGCCCAGATCGGAAGCACGCCCGGCCGCAGCAGCCGCCAGGCAAGCAGGAACAGGAACCCGATCGGCGGCAGCAGCGGCCCGCCCACCGCGATCGGCACGCTTTGCAGATAGGATGCAAGCATGATCGTCGCCCAGGGGACGAAGACCTGCAGGAAGGGGGAGTGGTCCCGGTTGATCTGGCGCCCGTGCCGGTCGCTGCGCTGGCTGTAGGCGCGGCGTTCGATCATGGCGTGACGACGCCCCCGCTCTCCGTCGCTTGCGCATCGGGAGCGCTGTTACCGCCGGTATCGACCGTGCGGTTGGACCCGATCGATTCCTCGATCGGAGTACGCGCACCGCGCAGCGCCTCGGGCTGCCAGGTCGGCTCGACCGCGACGAAATCGGTCGCCGCCGGATTGCTGATGATCCGCGCGACCGCACCATCGTCGGTCAGCCGGGTCACGATCGCGACCGCGATGCCCGGGCGGTAAAGCCCGCCCGCGCCGCTGGTCACGAAGACGTCGCCCCGCTTGAGCGGATTGATGCCCAGGTTGATGAGCCGGATGTTGATCAGCCCGTCGCCGCGCCCTTCGGCGAAGGCGACCGTGTTGTCGCCCGCGCGCCGGACCGGCAGAACGCTTTCGGTATCGGTGATCAGCATCACGCGCGAGCTGTTGCGCGACGCCTCGAGCACGCGGCCCACGATGCCGCGTTCGCTGCGCACCGGCATTCCGGGGCGCACGCCTGCCTTGCGGCCCGCACCGAGATACGCAAAGCGCCGCGTGCTGGAACTGCTGGAGCCGACCAGGCGCGCGACCACGACCGGCTTCACCTCGGTTTCGTTCAGGCCAAGCAGGGCCTTCAGCCGCGCGTTCTCTTCCTCGATCGCGCGTGCCTCGGCGATCCGGATGCGCGCGATCTCGACTTCTTTCTTGAGCTCGGCATTCTGCTGGCCGGCTTCGAGATATCCCTGCACGGATTCGATGAACCCGCGCCCGCTGCTGCGCGCGCTGGCATTGACCGTGGAGACAGGCTCGGTCGCATCGCCGAACAGCCCGCGCAGCCCGTTGAAAGAGGCTGGCTGGATGAACGAGACGACGATCAGCACGATGCCGAGCACGATGCCCGCCAAGGCAACCACGTAACCGGTAAAGGCCCCGTATTGAGCCTTCTTGGAATGGCCCGAAACTCGCTGCTTCGCCCCTGACAGGGCCATATTCCCTCCGTCCGGTGAGATCCCGGTTGCTTTACGCAGTCATCAACACGCCGCGGTACACAGGGTCTTCCATCGCGCGGCCGGTGCCGATCGCAACGCAGGACAGCGGATCTTCTGCGATGCTCACGGGCAGGCCCGTTTCCTCACGCAGATGCTCGTCCAGCCCGGTGATCAGCGCGCCGCCCCCGGTCAGCACGATGCCCTGGTCCACGATGTCGGCGGCGAGCTCGGGCGCAGTGTTTTCCAGCGCGATTCGCACACCCTCGACGATCGCACCGATAGGCTCGCTCAGGGCCTCGGCGATATGCGACTGGTTGATGGTGATCTCTTTCGGAACACCATTGACGAGATCCCTGCCCTTGATGGTGATCTGCTCGCCGATGCCGTCCGCGGGCGCCACGGCCACGCCGTAATCCTTCTTGATCCGCTCCGCAGTGGCTTCACCGATCAGCAGGTTGTGGTGTCGGCGGACGTAGGAAACGATCGCTTCGTCCATCTTGTCGCCGCCGGTGCGGACCGAGGTGGTGTAGGCGAGGCCGCGCAGCGAGAGGACCGCGACTTCGGTGGTGCCGCCGCCGATGTCGACGACCATCGAGCCAACGGGCTCGGTCACCGGCATGTCCGCGCCGATCGCGGCCGCCATCGGCTCAAGGATCAGGTAGACCGCGCTCGCGCCCGCATTGCTGGCCGCATCGCGGATCGCGCGGCGTTCGACCGAGGTCGAACCCGAGGGGACGCAGATCGTGATTTCGGGATAGCGGAACAGGCTCTTCTTGCCGTGCACCTTGCGGATGAAGTGCTTGATCATCTCTTCCGCGATTTCGATGTCGGCGATGACGCCGTCGCGCAGCGGGCGGATCGCCTCGATCGAGTCGGGCGTCTTACCCATCATCATCTTCGCATCATCCCCCACGGCCTTGACGCGCTTGATCCCGTTGAGGGTCTCGATCGCGACCACGGAAGGTTCGTTGAGGATGATCCCCTGATCGGGCACGTAAACCAGCGTGTTCGCGGTGCCGAGGTCGATCGCCATGTTCTGAGTGCCGAACTTCAGAAGATTCGAGAAGAAACCCATAGGTAGTATGCTTCCGTGCCGATTGTGCGATCGGCCTTGTCTGATGTTGAAGGGACGATCCCGTAGAGCCGGGCCCGTAGAGCCGGGTTGCCGAAGCACGGCCACTAGCGTCCCCTAGCGAAAAACGCGATGCCTTTAACCAGAAATTGGGCGTAATTACCCGCAGGCCGTCGAATTTTTCCACCGTCCCGGCTACTCTGCGTCAAATGCCCACAATCAGACGCCTTCCCGAAGCCCTTATAAACCGCATCGCTGCGGGCGAAGTGATCGAACGCCCGGCGGCGGCACTCAAGGAACTGGTTGAGAACGCCATCGATTCGGGTGCGACTCGGATCACGGTCAACCTGGATGACGGCGGTATCGGCGCAATCGAAGTGGTCGACGATGGCTGCGGCATGTCGCCCGAAGAGATGGCGCTGGCGCTGGAACGGCATGCAACTTCGAAACTGCCAGAGGATCTGGTGGGGGAGGGGCACGCGCTCGAACAGGTCGCGACGCTCGGCTTCCGTGGCGAGGCGCTGCCCAGCATCGCCAGCGTCGCGCGCTTCACGCTCGAAAGCCGCCCGCACGATGCGGACAGCGGATGGCGCCGCGTGGTGGATCATGGCCGGGTGGTGGAGGACAAGCCCTCCGCCGTTCCTCCCGGCACCCGCGCCCGGATCGAGGATTTTTTCCGCGAAGTGCCCGCGCGGCGCAAGTTCCTGCGCACTCCGCGCAGCGAATTTGCGGCCTGTCAGGATATCGTCCGACGGCTCGCGATGGCGCGGCCAGACATCGGCTTCACCTTTTCCAATAATGGCCGCCGCAGCCTGCAATTGCAGCGCGGCGAGGCGCTGGCGGAACGTGTGGTCCGCCTGGTCTCGCGCGATCTGAAAGACAATTGCGTGCCAATCGACCTCGCACGTGGCGAGATGACGCTGACGGGGATTGCGGGCCTGCCGACCTACAACCGCGGCGTGGCGGACCATCAGTACCTGTTCGTCAACGGCCGCCCGGTGAAGGACCGGTTGCTGGTCGGTGCGGTGCGCGGAGCTTACGCCGAAATGCTCGCGCGCGATCGCCACGCGGTGCTCGCGCTGTTCCTCGACCTGCCGCCCGAGGATGTCGATGTGAACGTGCATCCTGCCAAAAGCGAGGTGCGCTTTCGCGACCCGCAGGGCGTACGCGGGATGATCGTGGGCGGATTGCGCGCAGCGCTTTCCACCGGTGACAAGCGGAGCGCGCAGGCGCCCGATGCCTCCGCGATGGCGAAGTGGCAGGCCGAGCCGGTTGCGCCCGAGCCACCCGCCGCCTCCACCTTCGACCGCTTCGCGCGGGGCAGCGCTTCGGCCACGGGCCTGCAGGAACCGCGAATGGACTGGGGCGCGCAGCAAGCTGCCGACGCGCTTCCGGCCGGCCGGGCCGAGGAAGCCGCGCCGCTGCCGCAGGAGGCCCGCGACTACCCCCTCGGCATCGCACGCGGGCAGATCGCCAACACCTATATCGTGGCCGAGGCAGCCGACGGGCTGGTGCTGGTCGACCAGCATGCCGCGCACGAGCGTCTCACGCTCGAACGGCTGCGCAGCGCCGACGCGGGCAGCGCGACCGCGCGCAGCCAGGCGCTGCTGATGCCCGAAGTGGTCGAATTGTCGGAGGCCGAATGCGATCGCCTTGAAGCAATCGCCGCGGATCTCGACCGGATGGGCCTCGCGATCGAGCGCTTCGGGCCCGCCGCCATGCTGGTCCGCAGCCTGCCCCATGCGCTGCCCAAGGCAGACCCGCACGCGCTGCTACGCGATATTGCCGATGATCTGGCGACCAATGGCGTGGACGGGGAGGGCGGCTCCCTGTTGCTCAACGAGAAGATCGAATACGTTTTGGCAACAATGGCTTGTCATGGCTCGGTCCGAGCCGGGCGGACCTTGCGGGTGGAAGAGATGAATGCTCTGCTGCGCGAGATGGAGCGAACGCCGCGTTCGGGCCAGTGCAATCACGGCCGCCCGACATGGGTGAAGCTGTCGATGGAAGAAGTAGAAAAACTGTTCGGGAGACATTGATGCGAGTTGGGTTGCACGCGGTCGGGTCGTTGGCGCTGGCTATTGCAGGAGCGGCGCTGACAGGCTGCGGTGAAGAGCCCGTCAGCAGCGAAGCGCAGGATCGCGCGGATGCGGAGGCCGTCGCAGCAGTGCTGGCCCAGCAGACCCCGCCGCCGGTCGAACTCGCGCTCCAGCCGATCACCTATGACGACATCGTCGAGAACAGCGCGATGGAGGGGGCGGGGTGCTCTTTCTTCCCCGGCGGCGAGGAAGACCCGTTTGCGATTCTGGCCAATGGTGTGGGCTTCGTGAAATACGAAGGCAGTGTCCAGCGGCTCGCCGCCGATGCGGGTACCAGCGAAGGCCCGTTCGGCACGCGCGAGCAGTACGACGGACGCGAATATTCGCTGAGTGTGAAGATCGACGAGGCCAGGAAGGAAGGCGAGAGCGACAAATCCTGGGCTGCGCCCGCCACGCTGATGATGGCCGATGGATATGACCGCGAAGTGGCGATGAGCGAAGGGCGCGTCGCCTGCGGGGGATAGCCTAGTCGCCCGCAGCTTCGGGGTCGCGCACGCCGATAATGCTGTTGCCGATCATGCTCATCACCGCCTCGCCGTGCTGGTTGAAGGTGGTCTGCCGGGTCTTGGTGAAGCCCATGTGCGGCTTCGATTTCGACCGGCGCTTCTCGATCAGTTCGGACTCCACCCGCAGCGTGTCGCCCGGGTAGACCGGCTTGATCCAGCGCAGCTCGTCGATACCCGGCGAACCGAGCGAGGCGACCTGCTGGCTCGTGAACTGTTCGACCATCATCCGCATGGTCATCGCGCAGGTATGCCATCCGCTGGCCGAGACTCGCCCGAAATAGGTCTGCGCGGCGGCCTCGTCGTCGAGGTGGAAGGGCTGCGGATCATACTTGGAAGCGAACTCCAGCACTTCCTCACGGGTCACTTCGTAGTGGCCGAAAGACGCCTTGGTGCCGACTTCCAGATCCTCGTAATACTTCATGTGCGCAAACCTTCCCGCTGGTCAGACGAGCGCGCGTAGCAGCATCCAGATTCCCATGGCAATCATCGCGAGGTTCTCGGTCAGTGAAACGAAGCCCAGGGGCACGTTGCTGCCTCCGCCGACGCAGGCGCACTTGATCTCGCGCTTCTGCACATAGACCGCGTAGAACACACTGACCGCACCGACCGTACCGATGAACAGCGCAATCGGGATCGAGAGCCAGGGAAGCAGGTGCGCGGCCATCAGCACAGCCGCCGTCGCCTCAAGGTAGGGATAGGCGTATGCGTAGGGCACCCATCGGCGGCCCAGCAGGTCGTAGCCGACGAACATGGTGGAGAATTGCTCGACATCCTGCAGCTTGAGCATGGCGAGCATGCCCATCGACAGCGCGACGAACCATTCGACCGTGCGCATGCTGAAGCCATCGAGCAGGCCGAGGCTGAGCGTAATCGCAAAGGCCGCAGCGACGGCAAACACCGCGAGCACGGGACGATAGCTGGTGTCGTCCGGATTCTTGACCTTCTTGCCGAGGAACTTGCGCAGTGCCTCGTACCCGCCGACCCGGTCGCCATCTATGAAGGTCTGCGGGGTGGTCTTGACCCCGTGCTTGTCCTTGAAGGCGTCGGTTTCCTCTCGCGTGGTGAGGTGATGATCCTCGACGTGATAGCCCTCTTTCTCGAGCAGCCATTTGGACTTGGTGCCGTAAGGGCACACGTGCTTGTCCATCACCATGCGATAGAGTTTTGCGGTCTTTGTCATGCCGCATCAAATATACCCCAGGGGGGTATTATTCAAGCGGTCTATCAGCCCCCGGTTTCGCCGTGGCAAACAGGACGAGCGCATCCTCGTCGCCATCATTGGGCTGGGGAACTACCCCGACCAGCGCGGCGAGCAGCGCGTAAACGTCTACATTCTCGAGATTGCGCACCGGCGTGGTTGCGGAGATACGCGGCCCAGCTGCGATAAACAGCGCCTGCATCTGCGGGTCGTCATTATCCCAGCCATGCGTGCCGCCGGACATTTCCTCCGGCGCAGCGCCCTGCATGATGCTCCAGCCCGGTTCGGCCAGGCACAGGATCTCGGCCACGCGGGGATTGCTGCCATAGCCGAAGCGGGCGGGGATATCGTCCTTCTGCCAGCACGTCATGTGATCGTGCGGGGCGAGCAGCGCGTCATGCACTCTGCGGTCGGTCGCGGCGGCGGGCTCGATCGCGGCGAAGGGGCCTCTGTCGATCAGCAGATAGCTTTTCGGGTCGATCAGCTGGTCGAGGTTGATCGTGCGGGCGGCATCCACCGCACGCATCCCGTGGTCGGAAACGACCAGAATATCCGCCTGCCGGTCCAGCGCGGCCAAACCGTCCATCAGATAGCCGATCTGGCTGTCCACCTCGGCCACTGCTGCGTTAAGCTCCGCGCTATCGGGGCCGAAGCGATGCCCCTGCGTGTCGACGATGTCGAAATAGAGGGCAACGAAGCGTGGGCGGATTTCTGCTGGGCGGCGCATCCAGTCGAGTACGCTCTCGACGCGCTGGCGGTCGCTCACGTTCTCGTCGAACCGGTTCCAGTCCGATGGGCGCAGGCCATTGATCGCGACCTCGCTGCCGGGCCAGAACATCGTCGCGGTGCGCACCCCGGCACGCTCTGCGGTGACCCACAGCGGCTCGGCCTCGTCCCACCAGAACGGGTCGAGTGCCTGCCGGGCATCCCCCAGGCTGAAGCGCACGGCGGGGCGGCGCGGGTCCATGATGTTGTTGGAGACGATCCCGTGATGGTCGGGCCTGAGGCCGGTCACCAGCGTATAGTGGTTGGGGAAGGTCTTGGTCGGGAAGGAGGGCTTCATCGGCGCACTCGCGCCACGCGCCGCCAGTGCGGAGAGTGCGGGGGTGATCCCGCGCGTGAGGTAGTCCGGGTGAAAGCCGTCGATCGAGATCAGGATGGTAACCCGCTGCTCGTCCGGCTCGGCAGGCTGTGCCGCAGCGGGCGCGGCAAGGGCGAGGAGGGCGAGCGCCGCATACAGCGCTGCCCCGGCGAATCTGGCGATGAAGGTCATGCCGGGTTCGCTAGGGCAGGCGTGTTACAATGCTAAGTGGGGATTTAGGGCCAGGGGACGATTTATCCCGCGCGGAATTCGGGCACCTTGCCGTCCGAACCCAGATCCGGAATGATCCGGTAACGGGCGAGGATGAAGCTGAAGAGGCCGAACAGCAGCAGCCCGATCGCGGTGATCGTGAACCAGATGCCGTCATCGGCAAGACTGGCCACCGCATCGCCGATCGTCTTCACCTGATCGCTGCCTTTGGACATGAACCCGGCCCCAACCAGCGACCAGCCGATGACCACGAACACGACCGCGCGGGCAAGGTAGCCCGCACCGCCGAGCCAGCGGGTGAGGTCGGGTGCCTGCGGGCTGATGCGGTTCATGAAGCTGCCGGTGATGCCCTTTTTCGCCTGGCTGAACGCGGCGATGAAAAAGGTGAGACCCAGCAGGCCGATCACGATGCCGCCGAATTCTACCCCGAGGACGCCCGCAGCGGCCTCTTGCGCGCCGCCGCCGCCGGAATTCCTGTTGGTCGCAAACTTGAACGCGGACCATGCCAGCGCAAGGTGGCCGATCGCGCTGCCCGCATGGCCGATCCGCTTGCCCCAGCCCTTCGCGTCCGATCCTTCGTTCTCGATATCGAACAGCGGCGAGCAGAAACGGAACAGCGCATAGCCGAACAGGCCGAACACCATGATCCACAGGATCGCGATGCCCGCCGGGAAATCCTCGATCGCCTTGAAGATGCCCGCCGTACCTTCGGCAATGCGTCCCGCGCTGGTGAGCGCGATCAGCCCGACGACGGTATAAAGCACCGCGCGGCTGAAATAGCCCACACGGACCAGCCAGCTGAACTTCTCGGATTTATCGACCATCTTGCGTGAGCCCCTGTTTTTGCCGTTGTTTTCGACCCAACGGCGGGGACGCACGATCGTGCCGAAAAGCGTCAGACGTTAAATTTGAACATCATGATGTCGCCGTCCTGCACGAGGTATTCCTTGCCCTCCTGCCGCAGCTTGCCGGCTTCCTTGGCCCCGGATTCGCCGCCCAGCGTCACGTAATCGTCGTAGGCGATGGTCTCGGCGCGGATGAAGCCGCGTTCGAAATCGGTGTGGATCTCGCCCGCCGCCTGCGGGGCCTTGGCGCCTGCGGGGAAGGTCCACGCGCGCGCTTCCTTCGGGCCGACGGTGAAGAAGGTCTGCAGGCCGAGCAGCTTGTATCCGGCGCGGATGATCTTTGCCAAACCGCTTTCTTCGAGGCCCAGCTCGCCAAGATATTCGGCGCGGTCTTCGGGCTCCATTTCGACCAGCTCGGATTCGATCGCGGCGGAGACGACGACCGACTGCGCACCCTCGGCTTCGGCCTTTTCGGCAACCAGCTTCGACAGGGCATTGCCCCCAGCCGCGTCTTCCTCGGCCACGTTGCACACGTAGAGCACCGGCTTGGCGGTCAGCAGCTGCGCCTGTTCGAACAGACGTGCCTCTTCGTCGTCGCCCGGTTCGACCAGACGGGCAGGCTTGCCGTCCTTGAGGAAATCGAGCGCCTGGCCGAGCACGCTGGCAAGCGCCTTGGCTTCCTTGTCGCCGCTGGTTGCGCGGCGCTTCGCATTCTCGACCCGCTTCTCGACGCTTTCGAGGTCGGCCAGCATCAGCTCGGTCTCGACCACTTCGGCGTCCGCGATCGGATCGACCTTGTTGTTCACGTGCTGGATGTCGTCATCCTCGAAGCAGCGCAGCACGTGGACGATCGCATCGACCTCGCGGATATTGGCGAGAAACTGGTTGCCAAGGCCTTCGCCCTTGCTGGCCCCTTTCACCAGACCGGCGATGTCGACGAAGGCCAGCTGCGTGTGGATGATCTTGGCGCTGCCGCCGATCGCGGCGATCTTGTCCAACCGCTCGTCGGGCACCGCGACCTGGCCCACGTTGGGCTCGATCGTGCAGAACGGATAGTTCGCGGCCTGCGCGGCCTGCGTCTGCGTCAGAGCGTTGAACAGCGTCGACTTGCCGACATTGGGCAGGCCCACGATACCGCATTTGAAACCCATGATATTCCCTGGTCCGGACAGGCGGGCGTCAGGCCCGCGATGATGTGATTGAGATTGGCCCGCCCGTAACGCTCACGCCCGCCCGTGCCTAGTGCGATGTTCGGCAATCTGGCGAGAGGGAGGAACAGGCGTAGCCGGTCAGTCGACGTTGTGCACCGCCTTGATGAGCGGGCCGTAGCCCGATCCGCCGAGCCAGCCGACCTGAGTTGCTGCGCTGACCTCGTTGATCTTCATCTGCGGCTTCGTGCCCGGATGCACTTCGGTGCGCAGCGGGCGCGTTCCCATCGGCATGGCGATGATTGTCGCGATCGCGCGCGGCACGTCCATCGGGTCCGCGCTGCGGCCCGATCCGTCCTCGGTCCCCATGCTGGCGACCACCGGGGGGTAGCCTTCGGTATGGACGTCCTCGGCGCGCCTTCTGAGTGCGGCAGTATAGATATTGCGGTTGACCCAGACCTCGGTGGGATAGCCACCGGGCTCGATGATCGACACTTCGATATTATGCGGCACCAGTTCGTAGGCGAGCTGTTCGCTCATCGCCTCGAGCGCAAACTTGGTTGCCGAATAATGCCCTGCGAAAGGCACGATAACGCGGCCCAGCTGGCTGGAGATGGGCACGATCAGCCCGCCGCCCTTCGCGCGCATCCCCGGCAGCACGGCCCGCGCCATCCGGTGTGCGCCCAGCACGTTGGTGCCGAAGATCAGCTCGGTCGCCTCCATGTCCTGCACCTCTACGGGTCCGGAAATGCCGATCCCGGCATTGTTGACCAGCACGTCGATCCCGCCGCCATTGAGCCGCTCCGCCTCGGCAACGCCGGCGGCAACCTGCTCGTCGGAAAGGACGTCGATTTCGATCACGGTGATGTCGAGGTTCTTCTCGGCGGCCAGCGCGCGCAATTCGTCCGCCTCGGGTCGGGGGAGGTTGCGCATCGTCGCGAACACCTTCGCGCCGAGCTTCGCATAGTGTTCCGCCCCGAGGCGGCCGAAGCCCGAAGAACAGCCCGTGATCAGCACGCTCTTGCCCGCAAGATCGGGCTTCGAGAAGACCATGTCGCCCTGCGCGTGGGTGGCGGTGGCGGTGAGCACGCCGGTGGCGGCTGCTCCGGCAAGCAGGGTGCGGCGGGTGAGGGCGGTCATGGGCTTACTCCGTCGATTATATGGGCTTCTCATCCTGCCCGAACACGCCGAGCCGGTGCATCTCCTTCTGCACATACCACAGCGCGAACACATCGTAGAACGCGTGGCCGATCATCACCGCCAGCAAGGAACCGGTGATCCAGTACACGCAGCCGAAGACCACTCCGATGACGAGGATGATTGCCGCCACCGCCGGCTTGGCGAAATGCACGACCGCGAACAGCGCAGCGCCCAGCGCGATGGCCAGCGGCGCGCCGACATAGTCGGTCGCCAGCGTCTGCACGCCTGCGCGAAACAGCGCTTCCTCACCAATCCCTGCGCCCAGCGAAATCCACACGATGGCGGGGAAGGGCATGGGCTTTTCGAGGAAGGCGAAGTTTTCCGCCTGTGCGCGGATCAGGTATTCGGCGACTTTAGGCAGGCCGTAGAATGTCGCTGCCGCCAGCACGACGAGGACACCCGCCAGCAGCGCCCCGATAAGGAATTCGTTCTGACCGAAGGTGACGAAGGACCGGGCGGGGCGGCCCGACAGCGTCCACAGGGCGACGCCGACTGCGGTGAAGAACAGCGTTTGCCCGGTCAGCAGCGCCAGCAGGGTCGCGCGGCCCGGCATCGCGCGGCTCAGTCCTGCATCCGCATCGCGACGTCGTTCATGAAGCGCGCATCGTCGCCCTCGGCGAGCCAATGCGCCTCGCTTGCCATCGCACCGAGCATGGTGGCCAGATCGTCCATCTCCGCCTTGGCGTAGTTGCCCAGCACATGGCCGGTCACCCGGTCCTTGTGCCCGGGATGGCCGATGCCGATCCGCACCCGGCGGAAATCGGGGCCGAGGTGCTGGTTGATGCTGCGCAACCCGTTGTGCCCCGCAAGCCCGCCGCCCATGCGCACCTTCACCTTGAACGGCGCGAGGTCGAGCTCGTCATGAAACACGGTCAGCGCTTCGGGCTCCAGCTTGTAGAACCGCAGCGCCTCGGCGACCGCGCGGCCGCTCTCATTCATGAAGGTCGCGGGCTTGAGCAGCAGGACCTTCTGGTTGCCGATCCGGCCTTCCTGCACCCAGCCCTGGAACTTCTTCTGCACCGGGCCGAAATCGTGCGTTTCGGCGATGACGTCGCACGCCATGAAGCCGATATTGTGCCGGTGGAGCGCATAGCGCGGTCCAGGATTGCCGAGGCCGGTCCAGATCTGCATCGCGCCCGCCTAGCGGGAGAGGGCGGCGATGCGCAAACTTAACTTGCGCCCGGATCACGATACGCGGCAGGAAGCGCGGGTGGAGACATTACCGATGGGTTGGCGCGACGAACGCGGGAGGTCGATATCCCGCTATCAGGATCAGGAGTGGGCGATCGCGCGAATGGGCGGATTCGCCAGCGCGATGGCGGGCATCGCGGCCATCTTCGTGTTCGAACGCCTCACCGGCTTGGGCATTTTTCGGCTACCCTTTTGGGCGCTCATGCTGTTCGTCATGCTGCCGATGGCGGTGCTGGCGTTCATCGGCGGGGTCCGGTTGGAGCGACTCTTCGGCGTTCACGATATCCGCAAGGCGAGCCGCCTTGCCAAGGTCGGCTTCATGCTCTTCGGCTGTGCGGTGGTCGCCCTCTCGCTGCTGGTGATTTTCATTGCGAAAGACTCGACGCCGACGATCTAGCCCAGCGCCGCCAGTTCGCGGCAGTCGCTGGCCAGCGGGTTCATCGCCGCGCTGAATTTGACCGCCTCGGTCTCGTTCGGGAAGATCAGGACACTCGAATAGCTGCGGAACGTGGTGGGTGATGCCAGCTTCACCTGTGTGCCGTCTTGTTCGAACCGGATGCCACCGCCCAGGTCATATTCGGAATTCGGGTCGGTGCTGGCCTGCGTCCCTGGCAGCAACGACTTCCCCGTGCGGATCAGCAGCGTGCAGCGGCGGACAAAGCCGATCTGGCGCACGTTGTGGAGATAATGATCGCGGCCGAAGCGGTAATCGTGATGAATTTCCGCCTTGGCAGCGTAGATCGCTTTCAGCTGGTCTGTGATCACCAGTTGCGCCCTGTCTATGCTCGTCTCCAGCATTGCCGCGCGCAGGTCGTCTGGCCCAAATTGCGTGTTTCCCAGAGACATCGCAGAGATTGCCGCGAGACAGATTGCCTTCCCGAAAACGCGCATCGCACCACTCCCCCGATGTTTCGTCGGCATCATGGCAGGCGCAAAATGAACGCCGGATTTCGCCTTTCCGACTTCACACAGCAAAACGCCGGACATCCCCTGAAGGATGCCCGGCGTTCGCATTGTTCGTGAAGCTCGGCTTATTCGCCGTCGACGACCTGGTCGTCTTCGCCTTCAACGGTTTCGGCGTGCTGCTCGATGACTTCGGTCTCGGTGACCTCATCGGAGCCTTCGCCTTCGGCCTTCTTGAGCGCCGACGGAGCGACGAAGGTGGCGATGGTGAAGTCGCGATCGGTGATCGCGGATTCGCTACCCTCGGGCAGCTCGACTTCGCTGATATGGATCGAGTCGCCGACTTCCTTGCCCTTGACGCTGATCGTGATCTCGCCGGGGATCTTGTCCGCTTCGCAGACCAGTTCCAGCTCGTGACGGACGACGTTGAGCACGCCACCCTTCTTGAGGCCGGGCGAAAGCTCTTCGTCGACGAACACGACGGGGACGCTCACATCCACCTTTGCGCCCTTGGTCAGACGCAGGAAATCCACGTGCTCGGGACGATCGGTGACGGGGTGCAGCGCAACATCCTTGGGCAGGGTGCGCACGGTCTTGCCGTCGAGCTCGATCTCGATGATCGAGTTCATGAAGTGACCGGTGTCGAGCTGGCGGACCAGCAGACGTTCCTCGATGTGGATCGGGGTGGGTTCTTCCTTGCCGCCATAGATCACGGCGGGGACACGGCCTTCGCGACGCAGTGCCCGGGAGGCTCCCTTGCCCGCCCGGTCGCGCGTCTCGGCCGGCAGGGTCAGAGCGTCGCTCATCGTATACTACCTTTCGAAATGCTGATATTTGCTCGGTCTCGCCACGCCTCCAGGGATGCACATGGCGCCGAAGCGCGGGCTGTTACGGGCAAAGTCGCGGGAAAGCAACCCGCCTTAGCGCACCCGGCGCACGGTGTAGCCCTTGGCCTCAATCAGGGCGACGAGCCCGCCCTTGCCGACCATGTGCGCTGCCCCCACCGCAATCAGCGGGTGGCTGTCGCTCTCCAGCAAGCGGGCAATGCGCGGCATCCATGCCGCATTGCGCCGTTCCAGCAGCGCTTCGCGAATTTCGTCGTCCGCCAGCAGGCCTTCGCGGGTGAGCGCGGTCAGCCCCGCCTCGTCGCCTTGGAGATACAGCCGCATCGAGCGCTGGCGCTGGTCCTTGTCGGCATCGGCCTCTTCCACGATCGCGCCCAGCATCGCGCGCTGGGCCCGTTCGGAAAGACCGTCGAACACCGCGAACTGGCGCACCGCGCCTTCCAGCTCGACCACCCGGCGACCGGCGAAATCGCGGATCAGCGCGCGGTCGATCCCATTGGTAGCGTCCGCCCCGGTGTCGATCGACTGGGCGAGGATCAGCGCCGCGCCCCAGCTTTCGATCCCGCGGAAGTCGTCGAGACCATAGGGCGTGTCGGCGACCAGCGCGGTGAGGCTTTCGCGCTGGTCCGGCGGCACGCGGGAGAGCAGGGGAGGCTGGCCGGGCGAATAAGCGAGCGGCTTGAACGCGCTCGCCACCGCCCGCCCATCGTCCAGCTCGGCGATCTCCACAGCGAGCACGCCCGCCTGCGCAACCGCATTGTCGAGGGCAGGCGTGCGCCATTCGACGCCATCTGGCAGGGCATGGATGGTGCCGATCAGCCAGCCCGCACTGGTTCCGTCGGCCCGGGCGATCTCCCACAGCAGCGGGTTTGGTTCGTCCGGGCCAACCGGGGGCTGTTTGTCAGGCTGGCCGCAAGCCGCGACCAGCAGCGCCAGCAGCGCGAGGATCGCGGCGCGCATGGTCACTGCACCCGCACTGCCTGGATGCCGCGCTCGGCCAGCAGATCCTGCAGCTTGTTGGTCCCGGCAAGGTGCCCGGCGCCGACCGCGATGAAGATCGTGCCCGGCGTATCGAGCCGGTCGTCGATCCACACCGCCCAATTGGCGTTACGGGCATAGAGCAGCCGCTCGGCAAGCACGGGGTCGGATTCGAGCGCGTCGTTGAGCAGGTGGCCAAGCGCCTCGACATCGCCTTCAGCCCATTCGTCGATCATCTGGTCGAGCATCGGCCCGAGCGTGTCGATCTCCGCCGCGGCTTCGACCAGGTAATCGAGCTGTGCGTCCATCGGCAGTTCGTCGAAGATCGAGAACTGGTAGCGCGGCGTTTCCAGCGCATCGCGCCCCTTGGTGTCGCCCACCGTCGCTTCGAGCACGGTTTCGGTGCCGTTCTGGGGCTGGAAGCCAGCCTTCGCGAAGGCAATATTGCTTAGCTGCAGGGCCGCGAACCAGGGTTCGAGATTGTCGAACGCCTCTGGCGGTACGCCCAGCGAGCCCATCGCTGCCTCATAGGTTTCGCGCTGCTCCTCACTCATCATGCCGCGCAGGGTCGTACCCTGCGGCAGGATCGCGATCTGCTGGATCATCGGGCCGATCTCGGCCAGCGCTTCGGGGCTCATGTCGATTTCGGTGACGAGGGTGCTGCTCTCGTCCAGCGCGGTCTTCACCGGGCCGCTGTACCAGTCGACGTCGGCGGGCAGGGCATGGATCGTGCCGAAGAGGTAGATCGTCGTATCCTCATCCGCCACGCGCCACAGGGCGGGTGCATCCTGCGCCAGTGCGCCGGTGGTGAGGGAGAATGCGGCGGCAAGGCCAATCAGGGTATTGCGGGTAACTCTGGCAAGCATGTTGTGTGCTCCTGTGAGAGGGCATGGGCGAGGGTGGGGCAGCAATGCCCGTCCTAGCCACGCAGTTTGGCGACGAGAAATGTCAGTATCGTCACGGTAAAGGCTATTACGAAGATTCCGAAAGCAGTGGGGTGTGGCACCAATCCACCCATCGCGAGCACCGCCCAGATGGGGTATCCGGCAATCGCGCCAATGCAACCACCGGCATAGCCGATCAGGTTCTGGCGCATCTGGTAGTCGTCGATCTGGGTGAACCCCCAGACCGGCAGCACCGCGAAGGCGAAGAAAAACGCCGCCGCCATCGCGATGGCCGCCCATGCAGGCATGGTCAGCGTTTCGATCTGGCCGACCAGGAAGTTTCCTTCCCCGTTCTCGAGCCCGGACAGCAGCGCGCCGATCACCGCGCCGACCAGCCCGGCGAAGATCAGGAAAGCCCACTTGCGCCGCTGGCGGGCGCGGTTGCGCGCCTCACCCGGATTGCGGGTATCGTTGAGTTCGTGATCCATTGTCAGTCCTCCTCTTCGAGGAAAATGGTTTCGATCGGCATGTCGAACACGCGCGAGATCTTGAAGGCGAGGCCCAGCGAGGGGTCGTGCTTGCCGGTCTCGATGGCGTTGACCGCCTGACGCGACACGTCGAGCCTCCCGGCCAGCTCCGCCTGGCTCCAGTCGCGTTCTGCACGCAGGACTTTCAGGCGGTTTTTCATAAGTTGCTCCTCAACCATTTGAGGTGGAAGCCGACGAAGAAGGCGAGCAGGGCAACCGGGCCGACGAACTCGGGGCTGATCATCTGGTCGCGGGCCGAGCCGTTGAAGCCATCAACAACCCCTTCGAGGAAGGGCGAGAACGCGAAGGTCACCACCACCGCCACGAAGGCGAAGCCGGTGCCGCTGTTCCACAGCTGCTCGATATATTCGTCGCGAAACCGGCGCAGCAGCAGCAGCACAAGGCTGACCAGCAATACGCCGACACTCAGCCCGGCAACGAAGTCGGGCCAGTCGAGGATCTGGGAGACCACCATCAGGATGGTCGCGACAAAACCCATCGACGCGGCGGTGAGATACAGGCGCGTGCGCTTGTCCCGGGTCATGCGGCGCTCCCGGCGAACATCGCGATCTTTGCCGCGATATTGCCTGCACCATAGCCGGCGAGCACGACGAATGCGGTAGCGGCGATGCGCTTCCGCATCGGATGCCGCGGTTTGGTCAGGGTATCGGTCATCTCGAAATCCTCAATGTCGGCGCAGAGCTGAAAGTACGCTTGTCGAAAAGGGGGGCGGAGCAGACTTTGGGGCGTCTGCTCCGCCCGATGCGCCTCACGCTTCCGGATCGACGGTCAGGCCGGCAAGGTGCGCGCCGCGTGCGTCGGCCATGGCCAGTTCGATCTGCGGCTGCACCGCGCTGCGGACGTCCGCCGCACAGGCCTGCATTTCGAGGCGTCCGGCAATGCCGCGCTGGCCGCTGCGGCAGACCTTGCGCACCGCGCCGTCGATCCGCGCATCGAGCATCTCGCGACCGGCTTGCGTCGACAGGTTGAGATCGCCGGTGTCGATGTCGATCGAGCGGGAGTGCGCAGATGCGCTCACGGGGACGAGGGCAGCGGCGAACAGGACGGCGGTCAGAATACGGGTTTTCATCAGTTCATTCCTTTTTGGATATTGGGTCCAATGGTCATGCCAACCTTCCGGTATGTCAGGTTGTGCTGACTATGTGGATCGATTCGCCGGCCTTGTCAACACTACCTGACATAAGGACGTGAGATCGTGACATGAGGCATTCGCCGTGCCGCGCATCGCAGGTCGCAAAAACGAAAAAGGGAGGCGCGTTTCCGCACCTCCCCTCTGCTCTCGAGCTTATGGTCTCTACTGGACGCGGGTGACGGTGAACCCGCGTTCGCCAAGGAAATCCTGGACGCTACGGGCGCCCGCCAGGTGTCCTGCGCCCACCGCAATGAATACGGTGCCGGGTCGAGCCATGCGATCACCCACCCACGCGGCCCACTTGGCATTGCGGTTGTAGAGGAGTGCGTTCGCCAGGCGCTCATCATCGAGGCCCAAATTCATCAGCTCGGCCAGCTTGTCGGAATCGCCTTCGAGCCAAGCGCTGGTCATCCGCTTCATCAGCGGCGCGATCTGATCGATATTGTCGGCAGAAGCCATCAGGAACGAGATCTGCGACTGCTCGGGCAGCGAATCGAACATGTCGATCTGCTGGTCGAGCGTTTCGAGCCCGGTGCGGATCGCGTCGTCGGCGGCAAGCTCCTCCACCGCCAGTTCGACGCCGCTCTCCATGGAATACCCCTCCTTCATCAAGGGGATCATCGCCATGTTCATTCCTGCGAACCACGGCTCGAAGCGGTCGAACGTCGCGGTCGGCATGCCGAGTGTCTCCAGCGCGGCTTCGTAGCTGGCGCGGTCCTCTTCGCCGAGCCGGTCGCGCAGCGTCGTCCCATCCGTCAGCATGGCCTTGCCCATGACCATCTGCTGCGCTGCGGGGTCCTTGGCGGCGTCCATCGGGATTTCGGTGACCAGCTGGTCGGCCCCGGCGAGCGCGGCCTCGATCGGGCCCTCAGACCACTGCGTACCTTCGGGCAGGGCGTGCACCGTACCGAAAAGATAGATGGTGGTATCCTCGTCGGCGATCTTCCAGAGCGCGGGCTTGCCGACCTGTGGAGCACCTGCGTCCGCCTCTTCGGCGGCGAGGGCTGGCACGGCGGCGCCGACCTGGAGCGAGAATGCAAGGACACCAAATGCGGCGATGCCTGCCTTGAGACGTTTCACGAAATTGCTTCCTTCTGTTGC